>JALHRR010000021.1:0-28372 GCA_022841345.1 Saprospiraceae bacterium | reverse complement strand
TTTATACTAGGAGCCATGACTATTGTAGAACTAGTGGATACACATGGTGGTTTTGAGGTATTAACAAATAAAATTACTACAAAAAATAAGCTGAAGTTAAGCTGGATTATTGCCATTCTAACTTTCTTCCTTTCTGCAGTACTGGATAATTTGACCACTACCATAGTTATGATTTCTTTATTAAAAAAACTTATCCGCACAAAGGAAGAACGTTTGCTAATGGTGGGAATTGTCGTTATAGCAGCGAATGCGGGAGGTGCCTGGTCACCCATAGGGGATGTCACTACTGCCATGTTATGGATCAAAGGCCTGATTACTTCAGGAGCAGTCATTCAAAATGTATTTTTACCGAGTATCGTTTGTCTGTTGCTGCCTGTGCTGCTATTGAGGAATAAATTGAAAGGTGAAATTCATGCTCCGGCTTATGCAACAAGTGATCAGGATTTTCTCCTGAAGGAGAGCGAGAAGAAACTGATGTTTTATGCGGGTATACTGGCCTTATTATTTGTACCGGTTTTTAAAACAATCACACACCTGCCTCCATACATGGGTATGCTATTTAGTCTGGGCATGATGTGGTTATTGTCAGAGATTATACACAAATCAAAACCCGATAAGGTCAAACATGGCCTGTCAGTGATCAATGCACTCAAGAAAATAGACACTTCCAGCATACTTTTCTTTTTGGGAATTTTGCTGGCAATATCTGCGCTTCAATCTGCCGGAGAACTGACAAAAATGGCGAACATTATGGATGAGTCTATTGGCAATCAGACAATCATAGTAGTGGCTATCGGTTTACTTTCTGCTATCGTGGACAATGTTCCATTAGTAGCTGCCGCAATGGGAATGTATGACGTAAGTATATTTCCAATCGACAGCGAATTCTGGCATTTTCTGGCCTATTGCGCCGGAACGGGAGGCAGTGCCCTCATTATTGGATCTGCAGCCGGAGTCGCTGCAATGGGTATGGACAATATTGATTTCATGTGGTACCTGAAAAACATAAGTCTGTATGCTCTGCTAGGATACCTGGCTGGTGCGGCAGTTTTTGTGCTTCAACATGGAATGATCTGAATGGCGGGCACTTGGATTAAAAAACCAGGCTCATATTCAAATATAATCTATATTTAAAGTGCGGATGAGATTTCCTAAGCAAATATGTATATATATTTGTCAAAAATATATTTACTTAGTGTATAATTTACAATATCAATTTTCATGATGCTTGTTGTAGAAGCCGGAGGTACTAAAACTAATTGGTTGTACGGAGATAGTGAGTCTCCAGTATTCCGGCTTATGTCAGGATTTAATCCAGTGTTTCAATCTGATGAGGTACTGGATGCCATGATCCTGCAGCTCAAAAATGAACTCCCATCTGAGACAAAAGAAATTTACTATTATGGAGCTGGCTGTTTTGATTTAAGTTATTCTAACAGAATAGCCACTATATTTTCAAAGCACTTTCCACAGTCTTTTATTCAAATAAAGGATGATCTGAGTGCAAGTGTCAAAGCCTTACTTGGAAATAACCCGGGAATTGCAGTGATTCTGGGAACCGGAACCAATTCATGCAAGTATGACGGGAAACAAATCACAGAACAAGTTCCATCAGCAGGTTTCATCCTGGGCGATGAAGGTTCAGGAGCAAATCTTGGCAGGATGTTAATTAGCTCCTGGCTGTATGGTGAATTTTCTAATGCACTGGCTCAAAAAGCTGAAGAATGGACAGGAATGAATAGAATTGCATATAAAAGTGCATTTTATTCTCAGGAATCAGCAGGAAAATACGCAGCAAAATGGGCTATATTTGCGCGGGAAAATCAGGATGACAGTTACATCAGCCACATCATCCACACAAATTTTAATCAGTTTATAGAACGTATATTATTGAGATACAACCCGATCAGCGGTCAGAAGGTCCATTTCACAGGAGGAATGGCCTGGTACTTTAAAGATTATCTGGAAAGATGTTTACAAAAGTATGGTCTGGAATTGGGGTCAGTGCTGCAGGAACCCTCAGGTCAATTGTGGCAATTTCATTTACACAACAAAAATATAAGATAATCAGATGAACAAGGAAATTAAAAGAATTGGAGTCTTTTCTTCAGGTGGAGATGCGCCCGGAATGAATGCTGCCATCAGAGCAGTGGTAAGGACGGCTTCATACTACGACCTTCACGTGTACGGGATTTATCAGGGTTATGAAGGAATGATTGAGGGTAAAATCAAACGTATAGAAACGCGTGATGTAGGCAATATCATTCACAGGGGAGGAACCATACTGAAAACTGCCCGCAGTGAAAAGTTCAAGACGAAAGAAGGGCGTCAGGTAGCATTTGAATCATTACAGGCATTCAATATCGATGGATTAGTTGCCATAGGAGGAGATGGCACATATACCGGAGCTAAGATATTCGGAGAGGAATTTGGCATGCCCATCATAGGAATTCCGGGTACGATCGACAATGATTTGTACGGTACAGACTATACCATAGGATATGATACTGCCATTAATACTGCAATTGAGGCTGTGGATAAAATCCGGGATACAGCAGATTCTCACAACAGACTCTTCTTTGTAGAAGTAATGGGCAGGGATACAGGCTTCATCGCATTAGCAACAGGTATCGGCAGTGGTGCAGGTAGTATTTTCTTACCGGAAATCAAAGGTGAAATGGATTCCCTTTTTGAAACCCTGAAAAAGAGTTATAAGCGGAATAAACTATTCAATATTATTATAGTAGCGGAGGGTGACAATAATGGTGGAGCTACTGAGGTTGCCAGAGCTGTGAAAGAGAAGTTTCCTGATTTCGATGCAAGAGTGACCATTATCGGTCATTTGCAACGGGGAGGCTCTCCCACTTGCAGAGACAGAGTATTAGCCAGTATACTGGGTGCATCAGCGGTGGAAGGATTGCTCAATTGCCATAAAGCTGAAGCAGTGGGCATGGTCAATCATGAAATTGTTTATACGCCATTTGAGGAGGCCATTACCAAGCATAAGGAACTGAGCAAGGATTTGATCAGACTGGCACCGATATTGGCTTTGTAGGTCCCGAAAGGGAGCAATCGGCTGTCGAATGGCTGTTCCGGCTGTTTCAACCGGCAAGCAAATTGTTTTTCAACTGATATTTGTGTAGAGACGGCTGCACGGCCTTGCGGCCTTACGAGGTCGTATTCCCCGGCTATACAGCAGCTACAAATTGCCTTAACAAACCACACACGATACCCTTCCAAACCACACCCTCACTTCGCTTCAACGCTTACACGCTTCAACGAACCACACAAGAAACTCTCCACCCTCAACCCACACACAACTTGCAGCTCACACCTGCTGTTTGCCAAAAGCCAAAGGCCAACAGCAAATAGCCGGCCAATAACCTGATGCTCCTATTCAGTTCTTTATATAATTCTTCAGGGGATACACAGTCGCCATTTTAAAAACTCCAAAAATGGCCTCCTTCACAATGCCCCCGCTGATCTTACTCTCCCCTTCTACCCTGTCCACAAAGGTGATGGGAATCTCCTTGATTTTGAACCCCAATGATCGGGCAGCGAATTTCATTTCGATCTGAAAAGCATATCCTATGAATTTTATTTTATCCAGATCCATAGATTCCAATACTTTCCTGGTATAGCAAACAAATCCTGCTGTGGGGTCTTTGATGGGCATCCATGTTACCAGTCTAACATAAAGTGATGCGCCATAAGAAAGTAATTTCCGCTTGAAAGGCCAGTTTTCAATCTTGCCCCCTTTTACATATCTGGATCCAACTGCTACGTCATAAAACCCATTATTACATGCTCTGTATAAACGGATCAGGTCATAGGGATTATGAGAAAAGTCAGCATCCATTTCGAAGATAAAATCATATCCATTTTCCAGGCCCCATTTGAATCCTTTAATGTAAGCCGTTCCTAAGCCTAATTTACCTTTTCTTTCTAGAATAAAAAGGCTTCCGGGAAACTCCTTTTGCAATTCTTTTACTTGCAGGGCCGTACCATCGGGGGATCCGTCATCCACTACCAAAATATGGAAGTCTTTCTCGAGAGAGAATACTGTCCTTATCATTTTGGAGATGTTCTCTATCTCGTTGTAAGTAGGAATAATGACGATACTATCGCTCAATGAGATTAAATTTTAAATTTAGAAGTTGCAAAGATAATCGAAAAACGAGTATGCACAAATAGAATTATTTGAGCTCTCACACGATTTAACGAACTGATATAAAATCTCTTACATATTTGAATTTTACACCTCTCTTCTCTCAGAACCTTTGTGGATACAAATCAGGCTTTGCCTCCCGCATCAGTGTATATGCAGCCTCAAAAATTTCTTCAGGGTTAGGTTTAGAGAAGTAATCACCATCAGAACCATACGGTGGTCGGTTAGCTTTAGCAGTTATTGTCAACGGCTGGCTGTCGAGATATTGGTATCCATTCTGAACTTCCAGGACTTGCTGCATCATGTAGGCAGTTCCCCCTCCAGGTACATCTTCGTCAAGAAAGATAATACGATTTGTTTTCTTAATTGAGTATTGAATAAGTGCTTCCAAATCAAAGGGCACAAGCGTCTGAACATCAATCAGTTCGACACCAATACCTACATTTGATAATAAGTGAATGGCCTCTTCTGCAACCCTTACACATGATCCATAGGTGACAATCGTAAGATCATTTCCTTCTCTCATGATTTCAGGTGATCCCAATGGAACAGTAAATGAATCTATGTTATCAGGAAGTCGTTCTTTCAGTCTGTATCCATTCAAACACTCTATAACGAGTCCCGGATCATTGGCTTGCAGTAGTGTATTATACATTCCCGCAGCCTGCGTCATGTTTCTGGGTGTGCAAATATAGATGCCTCTTAATGAACCTAGTATCATTCCCATAGGAGAACCGGCATGCCAGATACCTTCCAGCCTGTGACCTCTTGTCCGAATAATGGCAGGCGCAATTTGTATGCCGTTTGATCTGTATCTTACTGTTGCAAGATCATCTGATAATGCAGGTAATGCATAGATCAGGTAGTCAAGATATTGCATTTCAGCAATAGGTCTGAGTCCACGCATGGCCATTCCAATGGCTTGTCCTGCAATTGACCATTCTCTGATGCCCGTATCAAATATGCGTTCCACTCCAAATTTATCCTGCAATCCGGCAAAACCCTGATTTACATCACCAATTTTGCCCACATCCTCTCCAAATGCGAATGTATTTGGATATTTTTCAAATGTCTTTTCAAAAAAGTGATTCAATATCTGAAACCCATTCAAAACCGGACTTTCCTCAGAATAAGCAGCAGGTATTACCGGAACAGACAGTGCTGAACGTGACCCACTGGCGTATAATTCACTTGTATAAAGATCATTGTAAGTGCTTAGATAGGGCTTGAGCCAGCTATCTAAATTGGATGCTGCTTCAGTATCAATATCAGGAAGCAGATATCTTAATCTCCTTGCATTCCCAATTACTTCTGCAATGCCGGGCAATATAGCTGATGAAATTTCTTTCTCCAGTGCAAGGATACCCTCGTTGTTTTCGCGATTACCAATACTATGATAAAATGCTTTCAGTTCAGCAAATGCTTTATTTGCCGGGGCGGTGAATGCTTCCCAGGCCCTGGTTTTGCATTCGCGAACGTATTCCCTGGCTTTAGTTCGGATTAACTCCAGATTTTCTTCAGTTGAAAATTCATTGGCAATGATCCATTCAGCCATTTTCCTGATGCAGTCAAAGTCAAGTTCCCACTGCAATCTCTCCTGAGGTTTATAACGTTCATGAGACCCTGATGTAGAATGTCCCAGTGGCTGGGTAACGTCCTGAACGTGCACTAATACGGGAATATGCTTTTCTCTGGCTTTTTGTGCAGCTTTTTCATAGACCTCGCATAGAGCAGGATAGTCCCATGCTTTTGCAGTATATATATATATGCCGTTTCCATCCTCATCCAGAAGAAATCCTTCCAGCGCTTTTGAGATACTTTCCTTGACGGTTTGCAAGGCTTTAGGAACAGAAATTCCGTATCCATCATCCCAGACAGAAACAACCATGGGCACTTTGGTTACGGCTGCGGCATTCATCGTTTCAAAAAATATTCCTTCAGAAGTACTTGCATCCCCAATTGTGACAAAAACAACTTCATTTCCATTGTCTGACAATTGATCGAATGCAGCCAATTCAGGTACCGTTCTGAATTTTTTGGATGCCAGGGCCAGACCCAAACCTCTTGCCATCTGTCCGGCTGTAGGAGATATGTCTGCCGTAATATTGTACAAATCTTTTAGCGGAAGCCAGGATCCCTCAGCGTCCACGAACGGAGTGGCAAAGTGGCTGCTCATTTGTCTGCCCGCACTGAATGGATCATTGAAAGGATCGGCATATAATTGAGCAAGATATCCTTCCACACTACATAATCCCAATGCAAAAATGATTGTTTGGTCCCTGTAATATCCTGATCGAAAATCTCCTTTTTGAAAAACTCTTGCCAGTGCTAATTGAGGCAATTCTTTGCCATCACCTGAAATCCCGAATTTTGCCTTGCCTGTAAGTACCTCTTTTCTGGAAAGAATAGATGTTTCCCTGCTGACACAAGCTATATAATAATCCTTCAGAACTTCCTGAATGAACGGATCTTCAATTTCCATCATTTGAGGAACCACTGAATGTACTCCCAGTACGTCTGTCATATTTCGTCCTTTTTCTTGTAGTGAGTAATCAACTCTAATTGGGCTTTGAAGCTACAAATGTACAAAATAAAATTTGGCTGCATTTGCTTTCAAATTCAAATTTACTTCTCAGGGAAGAATTTTTACCCTCCAAAAGGCAGGACATCTTTCATTTGACTATGTTCATCCATTTAAAAGAAGATTATGCTCAGGCACATCAGATCAGTCAAACTGTTTAAGTTCTCAGAATAAACGCTACTTATTTTCTGCCTTCCTTCACTTACCATACAATTTTATTCCTCAAATCGCACAATTATCAAAATCTTATACTTAACTTATCATTAACATCCATTATATATTGATTGATGATAAGTATGGAAAAGGTATACTATTTTTGTATCATCATTTACATCAAATCTATTACAACCATGAAAAAATTTCTCACACTTCTTTTAATGATGACTGTTGCTTCTGCAGGTCTTTTTGCACAAGCAAAAAAAGATACTAAAGTTAGCGGTCCTGTTATGAACTTCAAAGAGACTACTGTTGACTACGGTGTCATCCAACAAAACGATGAGCCATACAGAGAGTTTCACTTTACAAACAATGGTACTGAGCCACTTTTGATCAAGAATGCAAAAGGTAGCTGTGGATGCACAGTTCCAGAATATTCAAAAGATCCTATCATGCCGGGTGAATCAGGAATCCTGAAAGTGAAATACGATACAAACCGCGTAGGTCCTATCAATAAAACTATCACAGTAACTACGAATGAAGTTGCTAACGAAAACAGAATTCTATACATCAAGGGAGAAGTAAAGAAGAAAGAATCAGCTGAAAGCGTACCTGCTCCAAAAGACAAAGGTATCTTCACTAATTCTCCAAAGGGATAAGAAAGTTCTGGAAGATAAATATTTAAGAGTCCGCAGATATTCTGTCGGGCTCTTTTTTTTTGCTCACAACTGACGAACGAAATTTGATAATTCAGAGAAAATGCATTTGGGCCTCCCCGTCAACTTTCAACTTTCAACTTTCAACTTTCAACTTTCAACTTTCAACTTTCAACTTTCAACTTTCAACTTTCAACTGATCACTCCCCGACCACCTTCTCCACCTTCCTCACATTCAAAATAAACCCAACTTTGAACACATTGTCTATACTGATCTGTGGATCATGAGCCAACATTTTTCGCAGATGTGAGATGAAAACATCAAAGCTTCTGCCCAGAAAATAATCCTTTTTCCCATAGATAGCCTCCACAGCTTCTTCTCGTTTTAATATCTGATTTATATTTTGGCACAGCAACTTCAGGACTGAATTTTCTTTCTCGGTAAGCCTCCATTCTTCATCATTCCAGCGAAGTTCCTGGCGGGAATGATCAAATGAATAGTCTCCCAGCTGGAATGGATTTTCAAGCTCTTCAGCTACTACAGTTTGGTCATGTCGTTGTAGCATCACCCGCATCCGGCACAATAATTCATCCTGATCGAAGGGCTTCAGGATATAATCCTGCGCACCCAAAGCAAAGCCCCTCAATTTATCTTCCTTGAGAGTTCTGGCTGTTAGAAACAAAAAAGGAACCTTGGGATTGGCATTATGAATTTTCTCAGCTAACTGAAATCCGTCCATGCCCGGCATAGATACATCCAGAATACATAAATCATAGGTGTGCGCCTGGAAGCTTTTCCATCCGGTAAGACCATCCCGGCAAAGCTTTACCTCAAAATCTTCATCTTCCAGCAATTCAGTTATAAGGAATCCAAGACTGGTATCATCCTCAACCAACAATATCTTCTTGTGCATGTATTTTCTCAGTTTTTTCCACTAAAAATCCGGGAATTTTAACAATGAAATTGCACCCTTCACCCGGCTGACTATCCACCCATACCTTTCCGTTGTGAAGCTCTACTATTTTTTTTACATATGCTAATCCCAAACCAAATCCTTTTACATTCCCCTCTTCAGTATGGCATACACGTTGAAACTGCTTAAAAATCCTGTCTTTATCTGCCGGATGAATACCGGGTCCATTGTCTTTAACATTAATGACTACCATATTTTCCTCCAATGCTGAAGATACTACTATCACAGGATCCTTGTCTGAATATTTAATTGCATTTTCTACTACATTCCTTAACACATTCTGCAAATGTTCAGGATCACCCATAATCCTGACATCCTCTGAGACAGCAGAAATATCTATAAACGCCCCTTTTGATTCTGCGCTGAGACTCAGCTCATCCTTCACGTTTCTTGCTATTTTAGCAGGATTTATTTCTTCATTCTGGAGCTGAATATCGCCATTTTCAAATTGAGCCATTTGAAGGATACTTTCAACTTGCCTTCTCAATTTGTCATTTTCTTTTTGAATGGTCTGCACCAGATTTTCATTATATAAAGGCTGGTTTTTCTTTTTTAATATCTGAAGAGCCAGACTGATATTGGATAATGGAGTCCTGAATTCATGTGCCATTTGATTGAAAAAATCCTTGTTAGTATGTAGCAGACGTTTTTGACGGCTTAGCATAAGGTTTGCCAATAACAGAACGCATGCGGTAAAACCAATAATCAGGATAGTAGCACCAATCATCCATTTTAATTTCCGAAGCAAATATGCAGGCTTTCCGGGAAAGGTCACCTCTAATGCAGCTGATGAGACATTATCAGTATTGGAAGGAACTTCAACAACATGAGAATTCAGAATATCGCGGAAGGTTTCTCCCTGATTGGGAATCTGTGTGATTTCAAACTCAAGATCAATCTGATAAAAAGCCAGAGATTGTCTAAGTTGTTCTCTGAAATTCGGATCATCTGCCAGTGTACCGGGAAGACTGCTGCAGCATGCCTGACCAGGATTTTCACCTGCGGTTTCTACAGCAGCTGAGCAATGTGCAGCTTTCTTTTCACATACAGGAGTAGCGCCGAATGCTTCCAGGGAGGAACAAACTGCCATACACACCTGCTGATCGAATGTCTTTTCCAATTGTTGTTTGGAATGTTGCATCCACATAGCCTGGAAAATTACCAGACCTACTACTGCTAAGGCAGATGCTATCAGGAGAACCGAGCTTTTGGAAATATCTGGTTTCATATGAATATAAATATCGTAATATCTAACGTGAAAGGCTGTATAACAGGACAAATATCACTAAATTTGTAGTGACACATTTCAGAATAACAAGTGCTTAACAGGTTTGTAACACCTGAAAAACAAAAAGTACAATTAAGCCGCAATACCTTTGACCTGACAATTTTGTTAAACCCGTAAAAAATTCACAGACTATGAAAACAATGCTTTTAACTTTAATGATGGTGGTGGGATTTGCCCTTAATCAAACAAATGCTCAGGTTGCTTCTTGCCAGCCATGCCCTCCGGGATGTTGCGTAACCAAAGGCTGCACTCCTGAAGACTGCGCAAAAATGGGATGCGATATCTCTAAATGCAATACTTCCGCATCTAAGGCAAGCCTGACAACTAACAAAGATTCTAAAATGTGCTGTGCTGCAGATGCAAAAGTAAGCACTAACCAAAAAATGTGCTGTGCTGCAGATGCAAAATCAGCGACTACAGTTGTAACTGCAGTGAGTTTATTTGCTCCCTGCTCCGTACCTGCTCAGAAGACAGAAGCAACTGTGACCACACTGGCTAGCATTACGACACCACAAGGCAAAGAATAACAAAGGAATTTACCAAAATCCCCAAAGCCGATACAATTACTTGTGTCGGCTTTTTTATTTTATAATAATAGGAGGAAAATCTGTTTACATTTTAAATGCAATCACCAACCTTTTAAATTGAATTTCACCAGCATGAGCACCTTATAATTTGAAGCCCTTATATCCCCGTATATATTTGTTTTGTTGAAATCAAACTGATTGTCCCCTTTCCACAAAACATCTCTCCGATGATTTTAAATAAATACATAGATACCCAAAGATCTCTGAGTGAAACAGAAATAAAAGCTATAAAAAAAAGCTGGCGCATACTGGCACAAATAGATCCGATCATGATCGGAGATGCATTTTATAGCAAATTATTCATCGGAAATCCCAAATACAAGCACATGTTTCCCCATGACATGAAAGCTCAATCCATAAAGTTTGTGCAAATGCTCAATCATATCATCATTCGGGTGGACAATCTGGAAAGTCTGAATCCGGAATTGAAAACGATGGGAGAAAGACACAAAAGCTATGGCGTCCAGGTAAGTGATTATGAGGCAGTAGGAAAAACCTTGATTTGGACCTTAAAGCAAACGCTGGGTTCGGATTGGAATGAAGATCTGGAAGCATCCTGGTCATTGCTGTATGCCCGAATTGCTGAAAAAATGAATGATTATTAATATCCTTGCCTGAGTAAATTTTATAAACTTTAACCACAATAAGAGTTCCTGATTGTCAATTCACTTCGTATAACAAGAAGGATGCGCCATAAAATTGACAATACAATGGAAATACGGAACTTATTCAGAAAGAGACATAAAAAACAGGACGAAGAGAAATCTGACCTGGAGCTTTTGCTTTTGAAATGCAAGCAGAATCCAGCCTATATCAATGAACTATTTAGTCAGCTTCTGAACAAAGATCTGATAATTATTACCCACGATAATAAATTACCGGAAGGTCAGCATGATCTTCATCAGCAATCCTCAGTCAATATTGTTACTTTCCCTGAGGGACAAATTCCTGTTTTCACATCCATAGAAAGAATCTATGATAAAGCTGTCATCCGGGAGCAAGTACAATATATTAAAATTAACGGGCATGATCTTTTCACTATGACAAATGGTGCCACCTTCATTATCAATCCATATTCAGATACTTGCAAGGAATTCTTGCCTGAGGAAATTGACTTGTGGTTGAAACAATTTGAATCCAGAAGCGAATTATCCATGGAGAAAGTTTCTGATATTCAGATAGGGGAACCTGTCAGCTATCCAAATGATTTAATTAGAAATTTATCCGAATTCTTCTCCACAAGGAGAGAAGTTTTATCTGCTTACATTGGCTGGATATTTAATCCCAGTGCCAACAAAGCACCACATTATATCATTGGGATAAAGGCTAATAATGATTCTAAAAACCTGGTAAAAGCAGCTTGTGATGTTGCGATGGAAGCCTTACCTCCAAAAGAGGCTATAGATATAGTGGTACTTAACAGGCGCAGCAAAATTAGCGACTACCTGATGAATCAAACAAAGCCATTTTACCAGAGAGCCTTGCCTGTCCGATAAGATTCTCTCCATTCTTAAACATCTCTTTTTTCTGAAAATAAATGGCCTCTTCCTCTGCCATTTTAATGGAAAAAATGCACAACTGAGAACTTAAATTCCACGCTTCGCTGTAATCAGAAAGCAAAAAAATGCAAGGTCTTTCTATCTTGTAGCATGACATTTTATTGGGCACATTCAGGTATCAGATTTATCATTGTATGCAGCATGATTCTTGGCTGCTCTGTTAATTTGATTGCCCAGGCTTTTAATTCTGCAAGCGAAATTCCTTCTTCACTTTCATTTCATCATATCACTGAGAATGATGGACTCAGCTACAACCATGTTACAGCTATCTTAAAAGATAAAGATGGATTTCTGTGGATAGGCACACTGCAGGGATTGAACAGATATGATGGATCACATTTCAATATTTACAAAAAAACATTAGACAGCACCTCGATTTTGCATAATTCTGTGCTGAGTCTTTGTGAAGATTTGACTGGAAACATTTGGGGAGGCACTGAAGACGGTATTTTTTGCTTTGATAAGAAAAAACAAATCTTCAGAAATTATTTTGTGGGTCATAGCAATTCATATCCAAGAATTCAAAACATCATTTGTGATCATAAAGGAAGAATTTGGGCAACCGGATATGAAGGATTGCTGGAATATGATCCTGAAACAGACGATTTCAGGTTATACAAATACAGTGAAAATGATATTTACTCATTGTCCTCCTATTTAGGAGTTGAAAATCAGATAGTATTGGATCCGGGAGGAAAAGGAATATGGATAGGAACCCCCAATGGTCTTAACTTTCTTGAGTTTGAAAGTATGAGATTTATAAATCATCGCAATCAAAAGAATTCCTATCTGTTCAATAATCACCCCATCACTGAACTACATGTCTCGCCCCGTGGATTTATCTGGCAGTTTGATATGCAGGAATCCAGGATTATTGGTTTTCATCCTGATTTGCACACTTGTTTGTTTCAACTGGATTTCGTTCCAATCAAAAATAAGAAGGTTCTTTCCATTTTCGAGTCGAAAAAATCCAATTTGTTTATTGCCACTTCAGATTATGAAATTTTTTCTATCCAGTACCTGAATGAGCCGGTGATCAAAAAAGTATTTTACAGACAAAATGATCCCACATCCATCGCAGGTGATTATTTCACGTCAGCCTGGGAAGATCAGGATGGTACAATTTGGATGGGTACTGTGGGAGGGATTTCCTTAACGAACCCCAGCCAATCATTCTTCAGACAATATAAAGTTTCTGAACTGATTCCATCACTCGATGAAAATTGGGCTATAACCTGTATATCAGAGCACCCGCGTGATAGTACATGGTGGATCGGTACAAAAAAGGGAGAACTAATCAGATTTAATCCAAAACTATACACATATCAGGTCATTGAAACAGATTATCTGACAAAAGATAAACGCTTAGGAATAGGCTCCATTACCAGCTTCATATTCCATGGTGATTCAATTCTGATTTGTAATACCCGAAATAATCCATTGCTCTACAATACAGCAACAAATTCTTTGGAATCTATTCAAGCTTTCGAAACTCAATTCCCCGGATTCCAACCGGTAGCAGTGGTGCAGGAAAGTGATTCCACTTTTCTGTACAGCAACAATTCGAATCCACTTTTCAGATGGAATATCAGAACGGATAAAGTAACAGAAGTCTTTGTTTTACCGGTTCAGCTTGAAAATGGAAGAAATCCCAGAACCAATTGGCTGACCAGAGGTCTGGATGGCAATATCTGGGTGACTTCCAGTCCCAGCCATGTCAGCAAACTTCTGCCAGATGATCAGTGGGAAACAAAATCACTCAACCTGGGCAGGGCTATTGAAAAAAGCGGTTATTTTCAAAGCTTTGAGGTAGATAAAAACGGTGTTATCTGGTTTTCTTACTATGGACAGGGAATGTATTCATTTGATCCAAAAACGGACTCATTAGTTAACTGGACAGAAAATGAAGGTCTTATTAATAATATTCTAATCTCCGTTTTACCTGCCATGAATGATCAGGTCTGGTGCGCTTCTTATAATAAATTCACAGTTTTCAACCAGAAAACAAAAAGGTTCTTCAACTTTTCAATACCCATCAGCACCAACAATCAGATTTATTACAACTATCTCAAGTACTTGTCAAATGGTCATATCCTATGTAATGTGAGAGGAACATTGGTTGAATTTTCTCCGGAAAAAATTCAATTTAAACCCAGTCAGCTACAACCACGTATCAGCACTATCCGCATAGTAGATGAAGAAAAAGTTAACTATAATAATGAAGCCTTATTTTTAAAGCCGGAGCAGAATTTTCTCAATTTCAAATTTGGGATTCTTATCTCAAAGGACATCCTCCCGTTTCAATTTGAATACAAAATGGAAGGAATCAATGAAGATTGGGTAAATGCTGGAACGAATGCAGAAGCAGTTTACACAAAATTGCCTTCCGGTAACTACACTTTCCAGCTGAGAGCTGTATCACCTGACAACGACTGGGTCTCAGAAACGCTTTCCATCCCTGTCCATATTCAGACACATTTCTATAATACCTGGTGGTTTTTGATTTTGATGTTCAGTTTAGTCACAGTTTCTGGAATTTATTTACTGAAATCCCGGATACAAAACATGAGAAACCTTAGCGACCTCAAACAAAAAGCGCAGCTTCTTGAGAAAGAGAAAACACAGGTCATGTATGAGAATCTGAAGCAACATCTCAATCCGCATTTTCTATTCAATTCTTTGACTTCACTGGGAAGTTTGATTCGATCAGATCAGCAAATGGCCGGTGATTTTTTAGAAAAAATGAGCAAGGTGTACCGCTATATTTTGAAAAATAAAGACAATGAAAAGGTATCTATTAAAGAAGAATTGAGCTTTATTCAGGGATTTATTCAACTTCAAAAAACCAGATTTGAAGATGCTCTGGAAGTAAAAATAAGGGTACCCGAGGAGTCTTATCACAGAAAAATAGCTCCCGTTACCTTACAAAACCTCATAGAAAATGCCATCAAACACAATGTAGCAGATGATGAATCTCCATTAATCATCGAAATATTTATCGAAGACAACATGATTCAGGTTCGCAATAATCTTCAGCTTAAAAACTTTGTAGAAACCTCCAATAAGCAGGGCCTGAAAAACATGCAGTCCCTTTACCAATACCTGAGTGAAAGACCTATGCTCATAGAACAGACAGAATTCTTTTTCACCGTCAAAATTCCATTGTTATGATCAATGCCATCATTATTGAAGACGAAAAATTAATCGCAAAAGATCTGGAATTCAAGATTGATCAGATCTCCGCTGATATTAAAATCATCGAAGTGCTTCCAAGCGTTAAAACCGCCAATAAGTGGTTTTTGGAAAATGCAGAGCCGGATCTGATATTTGCTGACATTCAGTTAAGTGACGGAACAAGTTTTGAGATTTTCCAGAGATACCAATTGAATTGTCCCGTCATTTTCACCACGGCATATGATGAATATGCCATTCAGGCATTTAAAGTAAATGGTATCGACTACCTGCTTAAACCTATTGATTCACAGGATCTTAAACGCGCCATTGAAAAAGCAAGAGTTATTATCGAAAGTAAATCAGCATACCCTCAGGATTTAAAATCTATCCTTGAAAATCTTGTTAATAAAGATGCAGTTCCCGGCAAAAAGTACAAAGAAAAATTCATTGTTCAGTTTCGTAAACAGTGGCTTGCTATTGATATACAGCAAATTGCATGCTTTGTAAGAGAAAGCATCAATTATATCTATACCTTCACCGGTGAAAAATATGTGCTCGACTTTTCAACTTTAGAAGAAATCGAAGAATTGGTAGACCCTTCAAAATACTATCGGGCTAATCGTCAATCGATTGTACATATCGACGCCATTCAAAGCGTCAAACCACATGAGAACTCCAAATTAACATTAACCCTGAAGCCACCTTTAAAAATGGAACAGGACATCAGCAGAGAAAAAGCACCGGTATTCAAGAAGTGGCTGGATCGGTAATCGGACAGCCGGCTTTTAGCTGCTGGCTTCTTCCCCAAAGCTTTGGGGACTGTCTTCTGTCTAACAGCCCACTCAGACTCGATGATTCCCGTAGCTTTCAGCTACGGAACCCACACCCACACAATTACCAGCTGGTATGAACCACTAAGGACGTAGCTGAAAGCTACTCTGAGCAACTGGGGGGTAAATTTGGTCGTAGTATAAAAGACAAATTCGAGCTGCCTACTCTCCGCTTTCCATAGCTTCCAAATACGGATACCCGCACACTCACTTGTACCCTAAGAGGAGTAGTTTAGAAAGTTGGGTTCTAACCTGCTTCAAACTTCCAAAACAACCACAAAAAACCCTGAAAATCAGACAACTATAAATGCTAAAACTTTGTTTAAATAATACTTCAATATGTAGCGAAATTTCCTTACTTTTGCAGCCGCTTAGAAGCGATTTATTTACAAAAAAATATATATGAGCAACGATCCTAATGGCAACTACGATGCCAGTAATATTCAAGCCCTCGAAGGTCTTGAAGCTGTGCGTAAGCGTCCCGGAATGTATATTGGAAGTACTGATTATAAAGGTCTTCATCACCTTGTGTATGAGGTGATTGACAACTCCATAGATGAACATCTTGCCGGCTATTGTGATACCATTGAAGTAGTAATTCTTCCGGATAATGGGATTAAGGTAACTGACAACGGTCGGGGTATCCCTACCGGAATGCATGAAAAATTGCAAAAATCAGCCCTGGAAGTAGTAATGACAGTACTGCATGCCGGAGGTAAATTTGATAAAAATACCTACAAAGTATCCGGTGGTCTGCATGGAGTAGGTGTTTCCTGTGTAAATGCATTATCCATTTTACTTCGCGCGGAAGTACATCGCGAAGGGAAAATATTCCAGCAAACTTACCGTCAGGGTATTCCTACTTCTCAAGTTGAAGTCATAGGTACATCCACATCCAATGGAACTATCATAGAATTCCATCCCGATGCTGAGATATTTGAGACCCTGGAATATAAGTATGAAACCCTTTCTCACAGAATGCGTGAGCTCGCATATCTGAATTCCGGTCTGACGCTGACTTTGATTGATGAAAGACATGTGAATGAAAAAGGTGAGCCGAAAACTGATGTCTTTCATTCAGAAGGTGGATTGAGAGAATTTGTGCAGTATATCGACGAGTCCCGCCAAAAACTAATCGAACATCCCATCTACGTGAAAACCCGTGATGAGGAATCCAATGTGGAGGTAGAAGTTGCGATGCAATACAATACCGGATATTCTGAGAACATATTTTCTTTTGTGAATAATATCACTACCAGAGATGGCGGTACACACGTATCCGGTTTCCGCAGAGCAGTCACACGTGTATTCAAGCAATACGGAGAGGACAATAATATGTTTAAGAAACTCACTTTTGCTGTTTCCGGTGAAGACTTTAGCGAAGGACTAACGGCAGTAGTTTCCGTCAAAGTACCTGAACCACAGTTCAAAGGCCAGACCAAAGGTGAATTGGGTAATTCAGAGGTGTTGGGCGTTGTATCCAGATGTATGGGAGAAGTCCTGAAAAATTATCTGGAAGAAAATCCTCAGCAAGCCAAAAGAATTGTAGACAAAATCATCATAGCTGCTACTGCCCGTCACGCTGCAAGAAAAGCCCGGGAAATGGTACAGCGCAAGAATGTGTTGACTGGCTCCGGTCTTCCCGGTAAACTGTCAGATTGCAGTTCTAAAAATCCATACGATTCTGAGATTTTTCTTGTCGAGGGAGATTCTGCCGGTGGTACAGCCAAACAGGGCCGTGACCGTAATTTCCAGGCCATTCTTCCCCTTAGAGGTAAAATCCTGAATGTGGAGAAAGCGCTTGAGCACAAGATTTACGAAAATGAAGAGATCAAAAATATGTTTACCGCTCTTGGCGTAAGCATTGAAGAAAAGGATGGCGAAAAAATCCTGAACATAGAGAAACTGAGATACTACAAAGTAGTCATCATGTGCGACGCCGACGTAGATGGTAGTCACATTACGACTTTGATTTTAACGTTTTTCTTCAGATTCATGAAGCCTTTGATCGAACACGGCCATATCTATATTGCAAATCCGCCTCTTTACCTCGTAAAGAAAGGTACAACAGCCATTTATGCCTGGGATGAAGCGGAAAGACAGGAAGCCATTCAGTCAATAGCAAAAGGCGGTAAAGATGACAATATCAAAACTCAGCGATATAAAGGTCTTGGAGAAATGAATGCAGAGCAATTATGGGATACCACCATGGACCCTGAGCGCCGCATCCTGAAACAAGTTACTATAGATGACGCTATTGAAGCTGACCGTATTTTCTCCATGTTGATGGGAGATGAAGTACCGCCGAGAAGAGCATTCATTGAAGCCAATGCCAAGTATGCAAATGTCGATGTATAAGGCGATAGTCGAGTTTATAGGCTGAGGCGTTGAGAAGGATAACGGTTTAGTGAACAGCTGGAAAGAAGCTGTTAGCTGTTAGGTTTTCGACAGTCCCCAACCCTTTGGGGAGGCCATTGGTTTTTGGCAAACAGCCGGATCAGCCAGTTGAACTTCCTGAAAGAAGCTTCAAGTCCCAGATGGTGACCGAAGTATGAGTGTCACCGCCGCAAGCTGTAAGTGAAAAGCCAGTACAAGTTACTTGTTGCTGCTTACAGACCGGAAGCATTTGAGATGTTGTGCTTAATAGTTGAAAAGCACTTCGTTGAGGTGCAGTCTGTGAGGTTAACTTCTTTCCCACTAACTCACACCAAATGCTCTTCACTCAATCGCAAACTCCGTTTGCACATCACCTTTGTTCTATAGAGGCGTAGGAGAAAATAGAACAAAGACTTCACTTCTTCGCGGCGAAGCCAAGATGAAACATCACCTTTCAAGGCGTAGCCGCAGAAAGACATCACATCTCACAGATCCAGCAAGCCATCCGGAATCGAAGTATGCATCACTTTATTTTTTCGATCTATCCTGAGCACAAACTGCTCATGCAGAGGGAGTAAGATCTCCTTGCTTCCATAATCAATTACAGCCATTTGCTGCATGGGGAGGGAGAGAATTTCGCGGATAGTTCCCAATGCTCCCAGGTTTTCATCCTGAATAGCATAACCTTCCAGAAAAGTAAAAGCAGTTGTGTCACTTTGTAACACTCGTTTCTCAGTTCCCTTCGAGAGTTGGGAAGATTTCAGAAAAATATCCTTGTTGATATGCAATCTGGCCTCTTCAGGAGAATTGATTTCCTCCAATTTAAGGATTGCTGTACCTGCACCTCTGATATATTCTATGAAGTAAGGTATCTTCTGACGATTATGGAGCAGAAGTAAATAGGGTTGCTTCATTACATCCTTTTCAGCAGCATCTGCAATGCTGATCTTCATTTCACCCTTGACTCCGTGGACTTTCAGGATCTTGCCGATGATTACAAATGATTCTTCCATCAGCGTCTGCGCAGATAAGATTGTTTAAGAATAAATCCTCTTTCTGCCTTTTGTTCCCAGGGTTGATCTGAAATATTTTGCGTGTCCAAAATCCACAACTCCTTATAAATCAATCCAAAATTCTTCGCATATCGCTCCAGAGAATATCTTTTTTCAATCGCATTCTCAGTATCAGTTTGCAAAACAGTAACCACATTGTTGAATGTCATATCACCATACGTGTAAGTCCCATTCGTTTCCAGAATTCTAAAATCATTCCAGTCTTTAAATGGACGAATGCGCTCTCCCACTATGGTGTATTCCACGCTATCGGCATTTATGAGAGATAGTCCATTCCAGCGAGTCTGATCTTTTGGAGGAAAAACCAGTGAAATAAAGGAAAGATTATCTTCCTGAATAATCGCCCTGTTCTGGGAAATAGTTTTGGAAACAACCTGATATTGGACATTGAAGGGAGATCCAGCTGATTGATACTTTTTCTCCCAGACATAGGAAGTTCCGTTGGGCAGATCAATGGAATCTGTCAAATAAGTTTCCATGGTGTAGGATTGAGTATCTATCTCAAGTCCGGAAATTCCCCGCTTAAATAGCATGGAATCTACCTGATAGACAAGTCCGGTGTCAATATTGGCGGGAAAATACTCATAAAGGCTTTCAATGGTGAAATCATCCGGATCAGTTTGTTTTTCACAAGCATTAAGAAGCAAAACGAATGCAAGGAGAAAGTAAATAATATTATGACGCATCATCCAGATAGCTTTTATGAATAATCCCTCCTCCCATCACATCGTCACCTTCATAAAAAACTGCAGACTGTCCGGGTGCTACACCCCGTACATTTGCCAGAAATTCCACAGACACCTGACCATTTTCAAGCGTTTTGACTGAACTTAAGGTTCCCGGATCATTGTATCTGATGGCGGTTACACAATCATCCATTTCAGGAATTGCAGCATATTTCATTGGATTGACTTTATAGACACTCATCCCATTTCGGATTAGATCGTCTATTTCACCCAGCACTACCCTATTCGTATCTGGTTGAATTTCAGTCACAAACATTGGTTTACCTAAAGCGATACCCAAACCTTTTCTCTGTCCGATAGTATAGAAAGGATACCCTTCATGCTGACCCAGTATATTGCCTGACTTGTCGACAAACATTCCTCCGGCGACAGATTCTTCCAAACCATCTACCCGGCGTTTCAGAAATCCGCGGTAATCATTGTCCGGCACAAAACATATCTCATAGCTCTCTGCTTTTTTGGAGAGATCTGCATATCCCCAGTCAAATGCCATTTGCCGGACTTCATCCTTTACATAATTTCCCAGCGGAAATAAAGTGCGGGCAAGACATTCCTGGCTCAGGCCCCACAGTACATAGCTTTGATCCTTTTTACGATCTTTACTTTTACTGATATAATATCTTCCGTCAAGTTGATTGATGATACCATAGTGACCAGTTGCAATGAATTCACAGTCCAGTTGATCCGCCCTTCTCAGCAAAGCACTCCATTTAATATGTGTATTGCAAAGTACACAGGGATTGGGAGTACGGCCAGCCATATACTCATCCACAAAATTGTCAATGACATAGTCACCAAATTCATCTCTGATATCTACTATAAAATGGTGGAATCCTCTATCCACAGCTACCTGACGCGCATCATTGATCGAATCCAGACTGCAGCAGCCGGTTTCTTTCTTATTTCCACCGGAATTTGCGTAATCCCATGTTTTCATGGTCACTCCCACCACTTCATAGCCTTCTTCATGCAGCATCATGGCAGTGACTGTGCTGTCAATCCCCCCGCTCATGGCCACCAATACTCTTCCTTTCTTACTCATTAACTAGATAATTAATCACATTTGAATGCAAAATTACGAAATATGTTTTGCAGATGGAGGAAAAAGGTTTTTCCAGGTCAGCTTTGCTTGTTGATAGAGCTGATTTCTGGTTAGTCTTTGTCCTCTGAATCTACAGCGGGAAAGAAGGATCAAATCACCAGCCAAATGTTACAAGGGAACTGTCAGTAAGAAGTTGACACTTCGTTTTTGCGTCAGCCATCACCTTTATATTTTCAAAGCGAAGCAGCAGAAAATATAAAGACATCACCTTTTCTTGGCTTGCTCCATGAAAAGACATCACCTTTCAAGGCGTAGCCGCAGAAAGACATCACCTCCCTTACGCACCCAATCACGGAATTGGCTGCATTACTTCCGGGCATAGCTACCAAATTGTCTATCCAAACAGTCAATTTACCAAAAAGTGCAAAAAAAGTAAGTACGTATCTCTTTCAAGATCAAAACATTACTAAAAATGTACTATTGAAATAAAAAAATGCATACAGATTGCTTGCAAAATTAGATGGACTTAGTATATATTTGCGCTCTCTAAGCGAAAGTAGCTCAGTTGGTAGAGCACGACCTTGCCAAGGTCGGGGTCGCGAGTTCGAGTCTCGTCTTTCGCTCCAACAAGACCCTCTGCTAGTAGAGGGTTTTATTTTTTGGCAGATTTGCTAAGTAGGGATACTTAAATTGTCAAGCTGTCAAAAAGCGGTGTATGTGTTGATCGTGTTGATGTGCTGTGATATTGGGGATGAGCCTGTAGGTAGAATGAAATAGTAATTTCTGTACGCTTACACACTTGTTTGCAACGCAAACAAGCAACTCACACTCCACTCACACCCACACCCACACACCAACTCACACCCCATCGCCCGGATGGTGGAATGGTAGACACGCAGGACTTAAAATCCTGTGCTCTTTTGGGCGTGCGGGTTCAAGTCCCGCTCCGGGTACTTTATCAAAGCGAGCATCAGAGCGAAAGCAATGGTCTCGCTTTTTTTTTTAGATAAAGAATGTGTTGAAATAGCCAGTGAGCCTTCCATTTTAGCCCCTGATCTGTCCGATTGGAACCAAATTGTTGGGTATTGGAGGGATATATACTGAACCACGGATTCGTGGAGTTGCTTTTCTCGGGAATTGTTTCTTATATTGCGCTTCATGGGTATAATGGTTTATACCCGGCGGAAAACGTGCGATTGAAGTGTAAATATATTAATTCGAAATCTGGATCTTGTGCTTAAACAAGGCTAGAATTTATAATGAACCTCATGTGATAAGTAATTGATTAAAGTGTCTCTATTTGCACAATAAATAAAATTACGCTGAAAATCAGAATATAAATCAGAACCCAGGACTTTAAATTCCCTAAATGGTGAAATATTTATAAGCTTCGAAGCATCATTTACATTGAATATTACAATAGACTCGAGTAAATTTAAGTCTTTTGGGAATTTGTTTGCCGCCAAAAAATTAATTTCAAGTGTATGAGCTAACTTGCAAGTCCCCCCATCTTCATTTATTATTACTTCTGGCGAAGAGAATAATTGCCCATTAAATGAATAATTTACAGATTTAAGGTTTATTTCAGTGATATTATTACAGCCCGTTTCAGACTTTCTCCATGCAGGTATTACACAATACAATGGAGAAATAATACTTTCTGATGGATCCGTATACAAAAATCCCATACTAAAAGTTTCTTCATAAATGCTGAACCAATTAATAAATGCTTGTTCTGATGGTTTTAATTTACTTAAAACCAATTTTCCCCCATCCTCTTCACAATCTCTGTAACAGTTTAATGCAATACAATCAGGGTCATCAATAATATATGGACCTTTTTCTCCGCATTTCTCTCTCCAAATTTCGAAAGCACGAAATTTTGGTATGTACATCCATCCGGGATTGTTTGAAGGCTTGCTTACATTTAGAACATCATGTGATATATCATCCCAGCAATTTTCAAGTTGAGGAATTATATCAAATAGAGAAAATCCTAATTCATTCAAATTGTTATTATTAACTAATACATAATCTTCTGAATACTTAACAGTTATATGAAAATGCCTGACAGATACAAAATTGGGAACATAATAGCTTATAAAATCATGTTTACCACTGTAATGGTATGAGATTAACCCGTTTTCTGAATTGGGCTGATTTCCATTTTTTATTCTCACTGATGAATTGACATAAACATGAGGTATAACTTTTTCAATATCCCAATCAAGGTTTTTAAATACATCCGGGATTTTAATTACTACACAAGGATCATGATCTAATATTTCATCAATTAAACGTGTTCCGAAGATTTCCTTTATTTCAGTATCCAAAGCATCTGTTAATAATTACCTCATGGATCTATTTGCATCAACCAGACTATCTTTGTGCTGGTCAAAAATTATTTCCAGAAAATAATTCTCCTCATCTACATGAGAATTTCGTGCGATATAATTTCTAAAGGAAACATTCTTAAGAGCTATGGCAACGCATTTTCCAAAAGCCAATCTGCGCATTAATCCAACATTTGGCATGCCATTAGAATCGACGCCAAATTTAGTAATGCTTTCCTCGGCCTCTTTTTGAGTATCTTTATTACAAGATAAGAACAGAAAGACAAATAAGATCAGCAAATATTTTATAGTGTTTTGCATGTATTGGATTATTTCAATTATTCTGTGCACCCCCAGAAACGTAAGTAGCGCGAGAAACACTTTCATACTACAAATATATAAGTTTTACCACCACTCCCATTGCACACAGCAGGTAAATATCCTTAATTTCTCAAATTATTTGCAAAGATTAAGTATAATTTCCACCGATCTTACAGAACACCTAATAAGGAGGTATAATTTAAAATATTTTTTGGGTTTTACCTCTTCAAGAGCACCTCTCCACTAATCAATTTTGGTTCACTATTTTCTGCTTTATACTCCAGTATCCAAGTATAAACACCTGGTTGCACTTCATAGCCTCTAGAAGTGCCATCCCATTCAGAATCAGGACCTGATCCGCTATAAAGTTCGCCTCCGAATCGGTCATATATAGTGAACCGAAAAATGTCAAATAATCTGCCAAGTGGCTTGAACACATCATTTATACCATCTTTATTGGGCGAGAATGCTTGAGGAATGTAAACACCTTCGTGCACAAGACATTCCTTTTCTGTGACCCTTACATTTACCGGAAAAGTAGCACATGGCATATTCACTGTTAATGTAGCAAAATTAATCCCTGCCATGGATCTATATAATTCCTGATTACCATCCTGCCATAAATAAGTTGAACCTGCCATAGTCACCATATCAGGCACATTAAAGTTACTGTTATCCAGTTTTCTTACATAATCGTTGTCACAAAACTCAACCAATACAGTGACTTCATCCGGTACCGCCTCAATTTGAACATCCTCCATGAAAATTGCAAAGGAATTTCTTGTAGCTTTGCTTTGACCAAAGCCGGGTTGTATTTCATAATGAGGGTTTCGTTTAACTAAAGAACTAATATTTTCACCTGGCAAAATATAGAGAAAACTTAAAATAGATTCTCCTCCTTGAGCTACAAAGCAGGTCTCATATTTTTCCCAATTTTGAGGAAAAGTTTCTATAAAGTTAGTATCGGGGGGAATGATAGAATGATAAAAAACATTTGGATGATCGCGTATATCATCTCTTGCTTGTAGCCAATCAGAATGTGACTGAAATAAAACAACTTCCCATTGACTTACAGTAAATTCTGACCAAGGGGCCAACATTCTGTACATTCTAAAAAAATATTTTTTATCCTTTTCCAATGGTTCAACCAATTCATTTCTAATATTTCCATGGGCTAATCTTTCCACGAATGCAGGAAAGCCAATAAAATAATGTCCAAATGTTGAGCCTGAAATTGGACTTGGAATTCTAGGAAGCAAAGTATCTAGCAAATCTGCATTAGGACAAAAACCATTGACCGAAAAAAATTGAACAAATTCATGCTCACTCCAATTAAGACTTCTTTCCATGTATCTAGTAGGCAAGTCATTGGTTGATTTACATTCCCGATCTTCAAAACTTGGATTTACTATCAAATTTTGAGAAATAGACATACTACTATTTAAAAGATAAAATACTAAAAAAAAATATTTCATACAATAAAAAAATAGGGAGTTTATTTTGTGCTAATATAAAATAAACTCCCTGATTAAACACATTATGGAATAAAAATCTTACTAACTTTTAGTTCTGAATCAACCATTTGTCGATAAATATAATTTCCACTTACAACATTCCCTGCTAGATCGTTACTCCAATTGGCTACGTTTTGAACAGTTTTAATATGTCTGCCATTTAAATCAAATACTTGAATTAAATTTTCATCAAAATTTCCTGATTTAATATTAACTACACTATCAATAACTTTATCATCATCGAGTATTGGCCTGTAATTGCCATTTACAATTCTGAAATCAACCGAACCAGATACAATGTCAATTTGAGCACTCTCACAAGCAACATGGACATATACTGTTGCTGTATACACATTATTCTGTGGAGCTTTTTCATCCGGAATAATTTGTCCCCTGGTCCAGGCATTATCAAAATAATCATCTTCTATGTCTGTCAATGGAGCCAATATGTCATTCTGATCTTCATCTGGAATAGGAAAATCAGCAAAATTATGCTCCCAAAAATTATATATTCCGTCTACCGGATATATAGTATGATTCATAATAAATCCAGCAAGATCTCCTTTTAATTGTATATCAATTTGAACGATATTTTCTTTAATTGTTTCATAATATGGAACAAAAGGTGATGAAGTAGGTAGGGATTTTTGCATTATATTATGAATAATTAAAAACTGATTTTCAGCCCCTAATTCTTCAATTGCATAATATGGGTTGTCTTGGGGAGTGTCTAGCTGAGTGGGAATAACATATCTATTTACAGCATTGACAGGAGCCGAATAAGGAGGGGCAGGGAAACCGGTATCTGTCCCATCTATAGAGTTAACCCATATTCTACCCATTCCTAATCTTAACTGATCATCTTCATCATCTCCAAGATATCTGAATCTTACTCCTCTGTAATATAAACAACCTTGGTATTCAATTTCAAGCCGTATTTCAAAGAAATCGCCCGTTGATAGAACACTAACAACATCAAAAAAGTCAAGCGCAACTTCTGTTGTAGGTGGACACCCAGCAACAAAGGGCTTGTTTGCTATCAAAGTGGGAAAAGCTCCGCCACTTTCAGTTTTATATATTGAATATCTATGTTGTGTTGATGCATGTCCACATTCAAAAGGAGGGGATGTTGCCCATTGATCTCTTAATTCAGCAAGTTCACATCTTGTAAGTCCTAAATAGTAAGTGTTATCAGAGCGTATTCCATTTACTGAGTGACTGGCATTAATAGGGAATATCATTGTATTAATAGTAAAATAATGGTAACAAGTTCCTGTTAATGTCGAGCCACCAGGTATGTCTTTTGTAATAGATCCGTTTACTTGAGGTGTAACATAGCATTTTACAATTACAGTGTAATTTCCTGTAGACTCAACAGTAAATATCAAATCATCAAGTTCAGTTGTACTTTGTTGGTAAGGAAAGCCATCTAATAGCACCTCCACACTGAAAATATTTGCATTAACAGAATGCTGTATTACATCAAATACAATTTCGGCTCCTTCACAGGCTGGAGAAGTGGGAAGAGTTAAAGTGTAGTGGTCACCACAAGTCCTACAATCCTTCTGTGCAATTGAAATGTTATAAAAGTTTAAAAGAAAAAGGGTGAGTACAAGGGCTCTTTTTTAATAGTCGATTCATAATACTTGTTTAAATATTAAATTAAAAAAAATAATGATATGCAATAAACAAGCTATGAAATAAAAAGAATTTTCCTGTATGATCAGCATAGGAGTTAATTCTGAACAATTGCGCAAATTATAAGCAAGTATAGGTTTTAAATTTTGAAAATCTAATATTTTCTCTGTTAACAAAAAGTTAAACTGTCGTTAATTTACTACATACATTCACTCGAAGTTAGATTTGATATGTTTCCACATATATTCCGGATGGATTTTGAAAGATAACGCCAGTGACATTGCAACATCTAAGACCATTCTCTTTATAATTAAATAGTCTCTATAATATTTGCCTACCTACTAATAGATATATATCTTTGTCCAAATTCTGACATTTGAACACAAGAGCTCATATCATACAGTTGGCCGATACCTTGATCCGCGATAAAGGTTATAATGCCTTTAGCTATCATGACATTGCAAAAACAATAGGTATCAAGCCGGCTTCCATCCACTATCATTTTCCGGTTAAGTCAAATCTGGGAGTCGCGGTTATTGAAAAACAGATTGATAGACTGTTCGCTGTGATCGAAAAATACAAGAGCAAATCTGCGGTAGAAAGATTAGACAAGTTTCTGTCTATCTATACTGCTATCCAAAAAGACAATAAGATTTGTCTGGTAGGATCCTTAGCAACCGATTTTAATACATTGGATGAGCAGGTCAGGGAGAAACTAAAGACATTTTCAGAACTGATGCTGGATTGGGTAAGCGATTTTTTGGAAGAAGGAAGAAGCACTGAACTCTTTGAATTTGAAGGATCATCCAGAACCAAAGCAATCATGATTGTAACTAATATGCTGGCTATTGTTCAACTATCAAGACTGACAAACGAGCAGGACTTTGACACAGTAAAAAATTCAATTAAACAAGATCTAATCAAAAAATGATCATGGATAGATTGGAAGCATTACAATCCTGCATCGGAAAGAAGTTTGCGGCTTCACCGTCGCCATTTACGCATTGGCCGGAACCGACTATTCTCTCAATAGAAGATGTTCACCCGGAATTCGTATATATAAGCTGGAATGCAGATAAATCAAGATTGCCTGCAAAAGGAATTTCAAATTTGCATAAAATAGAAATTAAAAGATAAATCATGAAGAGAGTAGTTGTGACCGGGATTGGAGCTATCACCCCCCTTGGAAATAATGTGAAAGATTTTTGGAACGGACTCATCAATGGTGTCAGCGGAGCCAAACCCATTTCCAGGTTTGATACGACGCATTTCAAAACAAAATTTGCCTGTGAGGTATGTGATTATGACCCTCTTCAGATTATAGAAAAATCGGATTTACGAAAATATGATCTCTTT
>JALHRR010000020.1:81016-86303 GCA_022841345.1 Saprospiraceae bacterium | reverse complement strand
GAGTTCAGCAACCGACTTGGATGATGCAGCGGGTGTGTTGAATACATGGATTCCCTTGCTTCTGGCATACTCTACATCTATATTGTCCATTCCTACTCCTCCGCGACCTATAATTTTCAGGTTAGGAACAGCATCAATGAGCTCCTTTCTTACTTTGGTAGCAGATCTCACGATAAGACCATCATAATTGAGCAATACTTTTGCCAATTCTTCCTGTGGATATTTTACAATATCTACTTCCACTTCAGCCTCATCCAAAAGGAGTTTACCATCAGGATGCAAACCATCATTTGCCAGAATTTTAATCATGAGTCGTTTAATTTTATGTGTCTGTATTCGTGTCTTCGTTTAATTTGCGGCTTCTTTTGCCGGAGTATTTTCGTGATTATTTTGCCTGTTGCAGCGGAGAAAAATTGTACAACTTTCACTCCCGGTACAATTCCACCGCAAAAGAATACAATTTATACAGATTCATATAAGGAATCAGTAAAAAAGATTGAAATAACTGATGCTTAATCACTTCAGTAAATCTGTTACCGGATCCGTTTAACACTGAAATGCTGAGACTGTATTATTTGTTCTTACAATCATTCAACTCTTTTTCAAGTGAGTCAATTTTTTGTTGTAGTGCCTCTATACTGACTTCACTTGCAGCATTATTTCCATCGGATGGTCCCTCCTCTACAATTTGCTGAGTTCCAAACAGCTCTCCAAATGCGTGAAGCGGATTTTTACCCTGATATATGGAAGCGCCAATGAATGCCAGTGGTATGAGTACAATGAGCACCAGAAAAAAACGGGCGCATCCCGTAGTACGAACTTTCCTTTGCATATCTGATTTTGGTTTAAATATAAGCCCTAAGCTTTGAAAATGCCTAAGAATGGAGCCACTTTAGAATCAATTAATATACATATGCCTCATTTTCAACGACAAACAAGATCTTCGTGGCTTCTCTGGTTCACACTTAGATTTCCTCACCTGGCTGTTGGTTAATGGCCAATTGCTACAGCTTTTTCACAGATTCAGTGTTTTGCCTTTGCTATACCGCACTTTATAAGAAATCCTCAATTCTTTCGTCTCGCCGGATTTCAGGTTTTGATTCCATGTTACAATTCCTGTTTCAGTATCCAGCAGCGCATTGTCCGAAAGTTCAGATTTAACTTCAATATCTTCTGCTTTACTGACCGGAATTTGATCCTGGATTTTGATTTGAATATCTCTTGCCTTGTTGTTTTTAAGCCTGATAAGCCAGGTATGAGTCTCTTCTACTTTGGTTCCAAAGAAGTTTTTTGTGCTTTTATCTTTGACTTTCTCCCTGGAAACAGCAATAGCAATATCCGCCCCAAGACTTATACTCAGCGTATCCGTTGCTGCTGATAAATCAATTAATGTTTCACCAACGAAACTTTGACCAAAGTATATATTAGCTTTGCCGGAGCTTAGATTCAGTGTTTCAAGATCTGTCAGGGCGGCTGTCAGATATGCCAGTTTATTTTTCTTTGGAATGGCTGTGTAGGAGTAAATAGCCGGTACATCTTTCGATTCCAGCAAAATCAGGTTCGATCCTGTTCCCGAAGGAATTGAATATTTTTCACTCAGTTTGAATTCCGTGGCGGTTATATTTTCAGACACATCTGCTATCGGAGGCACCATGGATTCTGCTGTTTCATTTCCTCTTATCTGAGTTCTGTATCTCACATTGGCCAGATCTTCCATTGAAGCTTTTTGCTGACCGACATAATATTGATATTCAAGCCACCATGTTTGAATATTGGGGGCAATATTGCTTCTGACCGGATTGCCGGTTGACAAAGTAAGCTGGACCTGGTCCCAGTTTTCACCTGTGCTGTTATTGATATCGCTTTTATAATCAATCTGCATTGCCTGTGTGATGTCAGCTACTCGCAAATCGAATGAACTCACCCATGATGCATTATGCATAAAATATTGAATATTGATTTCAGCTTTTCCTCCATTAATGGCCATGATTTTCAGGGTCATACTTTTTGTGGATTCTCCCGGTTGCCTGGTAATGATCAATTGTTGCGCTGATTTCAGAGAATCCTTTTTCAATTGTAGTTCAGCGAGTCGTTCTTCAGAATATACTTTCTCCGTTTTGATGGCACTCATCCTTGTCCTGAAATAGGTAGAGACTTGTTCAAGCTGAGAGCCACTTATTCCTGAAGTCGAAGATGCGATTTGGCGGTTGGCCATGAGAAGGGCTTCCTCTTCTTTCAAACTTTCCTGAGTAGCTCTTTCCAGTTTTATTTTAAGTTCAAAGTCCTTGATTTTCTTTACCAAATCATCTATTTCCACGCTTGGTGTAAGTGTCGCCTTGTCCATTGCCGGAGTAACACTTAGTATTGAAAACCCTTTACTAACCATCGCCTGAAAACTTTTACTATCCAAACCTACCGGAAGTTTTGTCAGTTTCAATTCAGAAATTCCTTTGGGTAATTGAGCGCTGGCTTTTCTATTGATTGTTGCGCCACTACGATAGACCGTAACAGCATCAATGCCGGATGAAATTTGTAAGGTATCAGTCGCCGCTGCAGTAATGTTGATGCAATAAAAGGAAAGCACGATGAACAATAATCGTTTCATGAAAGCAGGTTTTAGGATGAATAAAAAGTAGGATGTATTCTTGATTTGAAACATCCATAAAACCTGTATCGCAGGCTGATTATTGCAAATCAATATTTTTTTGAGATATTTATTTGATAGTTAGGCGATTCTACATGGATATGCGTATTACCATTTAAAGAAATTCACGACAGTCAGCTCAAGGTTTTATTAGAAACTTATTCCCCTCTAATTGACTCAAAGCATGTAAAGTTGTTACTGGAATTTGTTGTTTTGTTTAATTTTGAGCTTTCTATAATTGTGCAAACGAAATTCTTTCATTTTCCGTCCATTAAAAATACTGTATTGTTTTAGAGCAGTATGATTAGAATATTATTTTTTAATTGTAATACCTGTGGCCTACTCTTTGTACAAAATTTGCCTGTTACTATTTTTTGTTTCATTTGTATTTGATGTTTCTGCTCAATGCATTGGTAATGGTGGGCAGTCTGTTGATTTACCTGATGCTAATCAGCCAATTATCAACCCTTCAAATATGTATTGTGTCAGTTTTGATATCAACCCTGCGGTTACCGGGCATCCTATCGGAATATTTATGGATTTGATGCATACTTTTATTGGTGATTTAACGATCAGGGTTCAAGCTTGTGGAAATACACTCATGGTTATGACTCGTCCCGGTGGGGGAAGTTGCAATGCGGGCGGACCATTTGGTAATAATACACAGGTTAACGGAGAATATTTGTTTGGCGATGGGCTGGGACCCAATCCTGATCTGGGGCTTAATCCGACAGGAGGAACATATGGCTTGTCCGGTGATCCCTGTGGAGTCAATACCGTGAACTCTTTTGCAGCATTGGCCGCCGCTTGTGGTGCAATGCCTTACACCTTTTCTATCTGCATCACGGATCATGCGTTTGCTTTTGCAGGGTTTGCTCAGAATATACAACCCGTCTTCCCGGGTCAGGGTATTTGTGGGTGCACAGATCCAGAAGCGCCGAATTATGATCCGGGTGCAACTATAGATGATGGTTCTTGTGAAAATGCACCTTGTGACCTGACTGTCACAGAGCTCGGGATTGAGCCTGAGAATTGTGGTCTGTCTGATGGTACGGCTACTGTCTCTGTTTCCGGTGGATCCGGAACTTATACTTTTTCCTGGAATACTGTTCCTGAGCAAAATTCTGCTAATGCTATTACGCTCCCTGCAGGTACCTATACAGTTCTGGTTACGGATATCACTAATCCTGCATGTACTGGCACACTGGAAGTGACTGTTCCTCCTCAGCAAGGACCTTCTTTATTTTTAGCACCCGTAAACCCTAATTGTCTTGGCGCTAATGGAAGTATCTTTGCCAATGTTTCAGAAGGAAGTGGAAACTTTATGTTTCTTTGGTCACATGACCCTTTGCTGCAAAATCAAAATGCAACAAATCTGGGTTCCGGCAATTATCAGTTAACAGTAACCGATCTTGAAACAGGATGCACCGTTTCATCTTCAGTGGTTCTTGAACCTCCTGTTCCTATAGAGACTGATTATTTTGTAGTTCAGCCTGATTGTAATAATCCCGGGGGGTTTATACAAATCACTACTTCCGGAGGAACAGGGCTGTATCAGTATAGCTGGAGCCATGATCCTTCCATGAATCAAAATATCGGTTCGGATCTACCCCCTGGAATCTATGAAATCACAATAAGCGATGCCGGAAATCTTTGTGAAGAAGTATTAATTATTGAAATTGAAGAACCTATTACTTTTGAAATTTCTTTCGAAGCCTTTGAAACAACATGCGGATTATCAAACGGAGGGTTCCTCATTGAGATCACAGGAGGAATAGGGCCATTCCAGGCAGGATGGTCAGGGCCAACAAGTGGCAATGGTTTAATCGCTGATCAAATCTCCGGCGGCTTGTATTTTGTGCAGATCCTTGATCTGAGTACAAACTGTCTCATGGAAATAGAACTGGAAGTGCCGGAGTCTGACGCGCTTATTGCCAATGCATCCCTGGAGTCTACTTCATGTGGAGCAAATAATGGTAGTATTGCTATTTTCGTAGCTAATGGTTCCGGTTCGTTTGAATATAACTGGGTTTCACATGGCCAATATTCCGGATCAGAGGTCTCTGGCCTGGAAGCCGGGATTTATGAAATTGAAGTTCAGGATATGGTGACAGGTTGCATTTTAGAACTTGAATTCATTATTGAACCGAGTGAAGTGATCGTTGTAACAGCAGATATTTTACCCTCTGATTGCGGTGAAAATAATGGTCAGATTTCACTATCTGTTGAGAACGGTTCCGGAAGCTATTTATATTCCTGGTCGCACTCTGCTGTTAATTCCGGCGATGTCAACAATTTATCGGGAGGTGAATACACAGTAACCATTACTGACTTATCCTTTAACTGTGACGTCATAGAGACTTTCACCGTCCCTTCTTCCGAACCTTTTGATGCAGATCTTGATGTTCAAAATCCTTCTTGTGGCCTTTCCAATGGCTCCATTACGGTTATTCCTATAAGCGGTTCGGGAAACTATAGCTATTCCTGGTCTCATAACCCCCTGCTGAATGGTGCAGTGGCAAGTGATCTTGCCGGAGGAATCAATTATCAGGTTCTGATCACAGATTTAGCTAATGGCTGCAACTTTACTCTGAGTGCAAATCTGCCACAATCTTCTGCTATAATCATTCAAACAAATATAAC
>JALHRR010000020.1:0-81006 GCA_022841345.1 Saprospiraceae bacterium | reverse complement strand
ACCACTGAGGTGTGCGCCTGATGATGCAAGCGTTTCTGTTATTCCACAAAATGGATCCGGTGATTATACTTTTGACTGGGAAGCATTTCCTGGTATGAATGTCTCTATGCTTGAAAATGTAGAAGCCGGTAATTATATTCTGAACATTATAGACAATGTAATAGGTTGTACCGGTACGTTTGAAATTATTATTTTTCCACTTGAAGTGCTTGAAATATCTTGTACTGTCATACAGAATGAGACCGGCTCAGGTGCATCAGATGGAATTCTGAGTGTGACTTCCATTGATGGAACAGGAATCCATAGCATCGAAATTTTGAGGTCTGGAAACCCTGCCCCCGTTTTTACAGCTCAGGGTATGGCTCCATTTATTAATACAGTTAACAATCTGGTGCCGGGTACTTACAATATCCTGGTTACGGATGCTTCTGGCTGCACCGCCGGCTGCCAATTGACCATCCTGCCCGGAGATTGTAATATGAGTGCCGCTGTCTCAGCGTCTGTTGATCCGGATTGTCACAATGGCAGCAATGGTAGCATTTCAATTACAACAATGGGAGGTACTGCCCCGTTGTCTATTCTTTGGGAAAATAACGGTGTCATAGCAAGCGATGTTTTGAGTGTTGAAAATCTTGCCTCAGGTACATATGAGGTCAATATAACAGATGCATTGGGATGTCAGAGCAGTTTGTCAATCGAACTTAACAATCCTCATCCCATTTTACTGATTTGCACTCCCACTCATGAGAGTGCTCCGGACCTGGGAGACGGTTCGGTAAGTTTTGTGGTTCAGAATATTCTTTATCCTGTTACCATTGAATTGACCGGTCCTGTCAACAACACAATAGTTTTCGCTGATTCGGATGATCTCAGGATGGAGAATCTGATTCCGGGTGTATATATGGTCTTGTTGACAACTTCCAATGGTTGCAGCAGCACCTGCAGTTTTACCATTAATTCTTCCAACTGTGTTTTAGCTGCCAGTATTCAATCTGTTACACATATAAGCTGTGCCGATGCAATGGATGGAATGATTCAAATCAATCTTCTCGATGCAGTTGGTAATGTAGATATAACGTGGGGAGGTGTTGGCGGTTCAATTGAAAATTTGTTAATTTCTGATCTTGGCCCAGGGACTTATACAATTAACATTCAGGATGAGCTGGGTTGTTTGGTGACACTCCAAACAGAATTAAACGCACCTGATCCACTTGAAATCATGACGGCGCTTCAGCCTACAGATTGTCAGGTATCAAATGGCTCTGCTACTATCAATATTTTCGGAGGTTCGGCTCCTTATGTTGTTAGCTGGCCGGATGGTATGGAAACGAGCAATAGAAATGATCTTGCTTTTGGCTCCTATAAATTGACGATAACTGATGCCGGTTCTTGTGAAGAAATTATAACTATTGAAATTGGCAGCAAGGACAGTCCTGAAATAAGCCTGATCAGCAAAAACAACATAGATTGCTTTTCAACCAAAACCGGATTTATTGAAATCTCCACTTCTGTACCTGCCAACACTTTACAAATTCAATGGAGCCATGGTCCGGAAGACCTGCTCCGAGTGGAGAACCTTAGCGCAGGAATCTATACGGTCTCAGCCACAGACAACAACGGATGCACCGGCATTCTGAATATTGAAATAGAAGAAAATGACGCCATCACAATATCTACTGAGGTTCGAAACCCGGAATGTGGTTCTGATGACGGATCTGTTACCCTGCTTGTCGGGGGCGGAGTGGGGCCATACAGCGTAATAGAACCTTTCATTACCGGGCAGTTACAGTTTACGGATCTGGCACCCGGTGTATATTCTTATGTTGTAGCAGATGATTTAGGCTGCACCGCTTCTGTTCAGGTTGTATTAAGCGGGAGTGGGGAACCAGATGTCCAGGCTGGAGAAGATTTGAGTCTCACCTGCCGGGATACTTCTTTCCTGATTGGTTCCCACCTGAGTTCATTAAAAGATATCTATAACTTTAAGTGGTATTTCAATGATTTGTCAACTGCTGTTCTTCCCGGTGAAGAAATTATTACAGTCACAGAGGCGGGAATCTATATTCTGGAAGCCATTGATAAGGCTACTGGTTGTTTTAGTCTGGATACTTTGACTGTCGCTAATAATGTTACACCGTTTACAAATATTGAGCTTGAATTTAATCCTCCTTCCTGTTATGGTGATACTAACGGAATTATCAAAATAACTAATATTGTGGGCGGTACAGGGCCCTTTATTTTTAGCATAAACGGTCAGACTCAACAAACCCTGGAAGCATTTCAGCTCCCTGCAGGTAATTACTTCTTACAAATTGAGGATGTGACGGGCTGCCAATGGGAGGAAAACATTTCGCTTCCAAACCCAGAGCGCATTCATGTTTCCCTTCCAGCTTCTCACACGATCCGTTCGGGTGAATCCATTGATATCATTGCCTCTTTGAATTTTTCAGAATCAGACATTCAGAATATTGTTTGGATGGGTGATAGCTCTGGTTTGATATGTAATGCTTGCCCGGAGTCTTCTTTATCTGATTTTCAGATTTATCAGAATCAAACAATTCATGTTGAAATCACAACTTTGGCTGGTTGTACTGTTTCTGCCGCTACATTTATAAATGTTCTAATACAGAAAAATATTTTTATCCCTCAGGCTTTCTCACCAGATGCCAACAATATCAATGATCTCTTTTTTATTTATGGAAATGAACAGTTAAAGGAAATTATACACATGCAAATATTTGATCGCTGGGGTAATCAACTGTTTAGCAAAAATAACCTTTTACCGCATCAGGAAAATGAAGGTTGGGATGGAAGATACAAAAACCTGAAAATGCAACCGGGCACTTACGCGTACTCTTTTCTGCTGGAATTTGTAGATGGAACACGCGCTGTTTACGCCGGAGAGGTGGTCTTAATTAATTGATTTTTACGTCCAGGGATCATTCCGTTTTCTGTCAAAAACATCGCGGTTCAGAAAAGGCCTTGCCGGCTCGTCAGTATCATAAATCACCGGTTGATTTTCTATATACTCCTTTTTTAACCTGTTCTTTACCATGTATGACACAGCTATTCCTACCAGAGCACCCAACAAATGGCTCTCCCAGGAAATGCCTTCTTCATTGGGCAGGATACCGTAAAACATTCCACTGTACAAGACTGCTATAATCAAAGAAAGCGCAATTGACTTAATATTTCTGAGAAAAATTCCATTCCAGAATACAAATGCAACCATTCCATACACCACTCCACTGGCACCAATATGGAAAACCGGCCGGCCAAATAACCAAACTGTCAGTCCCGTTAATATATAGATTAGAAAAATTGACCTGTAGGCTACAGAAGTATAAAAAAACAATATAATTGTAGTCAGTACAAATAGCGGTGCTGAGTTGGAGATCAGGTGCCTAAAGTCACCGTGCAGTAGTGGTGACAGAAGGATTCCTTTCAGTCCGGAAATTTCTCTAGGATACAGTCCTCCGTATTGGTAAAAAGAGGTGCCCAGTGCAACCTGAATTAAATGAATCACCCAGAGGACTATGATGATCTGGAATGCTTTTTTGAGGCTCCAGCCAAAGCGTTTTGTTCCTGATTGAAAGAGTGCCATACTCTATAGGTATTTACGCCGGATTAATTGAATTAATTGCCTGGCTGAATCTTTCTTTGCAGGTAGTGTCCAACGATATTTATCCACAACATTCTCTGCCAGATATCTTTTTGCCTGATCAAAATGGCTGTATGAATTCAGTGTATCCATTGTCTCTTTGAATGATGCCGGGTCGCCGCCAAACAATTCGCTGATCGTCAGTAATCTGTCATTGAGTCCGAATGCCTTGTGTAAATCAGGCAAATGTGATTGGCTCAACTTGTCGGAAAGTTCCTTTGCTACCCTGGTCGTAAACAGTTCTTCTGTTTCTGAGGACATGTAATAGTTGGCTTTCACCGGCTCCTGGGCTATTGGCTGATATACCTGCTCTCTTTCCTGGCTTGTTTGTACAGATACAGGAGGAGGTACCGGGACAGGTGTGGGGTCCGGAATCGGCTCCGGGTCTGGAATTGTCACGGGTTCGGGGACCGGGGTAGGTTCTTTTATTGGCTCCGGATCGGGAATTGTCACGGGTTTGGGCATAGGAGCTGGCTCCGGAATAGGATCCGGTTCGGGTTCGGGTAGTTCCTCTGCTTTGTCAATGACCAGTTCCGGTGCGGTGAATACTTTCTGTGTGCTTTCCTGCGCCGGCTCTCTTTCTTTCGTTATTTCTTCTATTTCTACCGGCTGTTCATCCAGAAAGGTAAAGGAGCTTATGATAGGTTGTTCTGCTGTTTTTATGGCTTCCGCTCTGATTTCCTGAATAAGCTCCTGAACTGCTTCGGGAGAAGAAATAATTTCTTTGTTTTCGGGAACCTGAATTTCCGGAGTGGATGCATGATTATGATACCCGTTGGAGTTTTTATTTTCTTCTACTTCGGATTCGTCTATAGCTTTGTATAGTTCTCTCAAATTTTCTTTGAGAAGGTCTTTTTCCAGATTGCTGGCACCGTTTTGTTCGTACACTTGCTTGAGTAGCTTGAGCAGATCGGCTGATAGTTGTCGGGTCTTCGTCAGGTTCATCCTATGAATAACTTTTGTTTTTGTGCATTATATGCTGAATACGTATTTGTAAATCTATTTTGGCTTTACAGGCTGAGCTTACTTTTTAGTCTCTCCCGGTAAAGTTCTAATATATTTTCAAGATAAAATTACAGCTTTTTATAATATTTGTAGCCCTTCTTGCGATGGACGAATTTAAAACAGCAATCTTCGCAGGATTATTACCTCAACTACAAAGAATTTGGCATGTTTCTGGAGCCGTTTTTCAAAGGTCAGCGCAGTGGATGGATAGAAGTGATCTGCGGGTCCATGTTTTCCGGAAAGACCGAAGAGCTCCTCCGGCGCTTAAAGCGTGCCAGATTTGCCAATCAGGAGGTCATCCTCTTTAAACCTGCCCGTGATGTTCGGTATAGCACTGTTGAAGTAGTTTCTCATGATGAAAATGCGATGCTGTCCATGCCTTTGGATCATACCCGCGACATGTTTGCCCTGGCTGAGAATGCCGAAGTAGTGGGTATCGATGAGGCGCAGTTTTTCGAACAAAATCTTGTACAAGTTTCTCAGGAACTCGCTCTGAATGGAAAACGTGTGATCATTGCCGGGCTCGATATGGATTTTAAAGGCCTTCCATTCGGACCCGTTCCGGAATTGCTGGCTGTGGCTGAATATATCACCAAGGTACACGCTATTTGTCCGCATTGTGGTAATCTGGCCACTCATTCCTATCGTCTTGTGGAGAATGAAGAGACGGTTCTGCTCGGTGCTAAGGACAGCTATGAACCGCGTTGCCGCAAGTGTTTTTCTATGGGGAATATTCTTACTTTTCCTAAGAGGCATTAATATCATCAAGCCCACTGAATAGAGTCTTTTCCAAAGCGGTTCCGTATCCGGTCCATGGCCTGCATCAGATGAATCTGCTCCTCTGTGTCTTCGAATAATCTTATCTGCGGCGAGCCGTGCACCATTCCGCTGAACTTTACACCGATCAGTCGTATTAGTTGCCGGCGTTCATACACAGATTCAAAGAGACTGAGTGCTTGTTTGCACAGCTCTTTATCGCTGGCCGTGTAAGCTATTTTCTTTTGTTTGGTATATGTGTTGAAGTCGGCATAGCGGATTTTGACCGTCACACAGGAACAGAGCTTCTGATCTTTGCGCAGTTCAAAAGCCAGCTTGTCAGTCATGTCACGAATCATACGACGGATTTTCTCCAGATCCAGGGTGTCTTCGCTCAGCGTGCGTTCACTGCTCATACTTTTTTGCTCCGTGTAGGGCTCGATCTGGGCATAGTCTATGCCATTGGCTTTTTGCCAAAGCGACTTGCCCATGATACCAAATTCCCGCTCCAACAGTTTTACAGGAATCTCGCTGAGCACTCTTACGGTGCGCACCCCCATAAAACTCAATCGCTTATAGGTCTCTTTGCCCACTCCCGGAATTTTACTGGTAGATAAAGGTGCCAGAAATTGCTTTTCATCACCGGGCGCTATCTGTATCTTCCCGTTGGGTTTGGCTTCTCCTGTACCGATCTTTGAGACCGTCTTATTGACCGAGAGGCCAAAGGAAATCGGTAGTCCGGTTTCCTTTATGATGAACTCCCGCAACTCATTGGACCATTTGTAACAACCAAAATAACGGTCCATTCCACTCAGATCCATATAAAATTCATCAATCGAGGTCTTCTCAAACATCGGGGAGTGTTCTGCGATGATATCTGTCACGATGGCTGAATGCTTTGAATAATCTTCCATATCCCCCCTGAGTACCAATGCATCGGGACAAAGTCTGAGGGCCATTTTGACCGGCATAGCTGAATGTACGCCGAAGCGCCTTGCTTCATAGCTGCAGGATGCCACTACTCCTCTTCCACCGGCCCCGCCAATGATCAGAGGTTTGCCTCGCAGCGCGTCATTTTTTAGACATTCTACGGATACAAAAAAGGAATCCAGGTCCATATGTACAATTGCCCGCTCAAACATGGTCGAAATATACGACTTTTTTGTGTCGTGTATTTTGTCGGTGCATATTTTTTTATACATTTGCAGGTAAAACCTCACTCAAACCTACTTACATGTCACAATTTCACAGCAATCTTAAGTTCCTCAGAAATAAAAAAGGAATTTCTCAACAAGAGCTGTCTGATCAATTGCAAATGGGCAGATCCACGCTGGCAGAATATGAAAGGGGAAAAGCAGAGCCCAATATGGGCACTTTGATCAGGCTGGCAGAAATCTTTCAGGTAAGCCTGGATGATCTGGTGCGCAAAAATCTCGAACATCACGAATACGAAATCATCCGCAACAAAGACCTTCGCGTCCTTGCCATCACAGTGGACCGCGACAATCGCAGCAATATAGAACTGGTAGATACTAAAGCAGAAGCAGGATATCTGGAAAGCGCTCAGGATCCGGAATATATCCGCGATCTGCCCAAAATCTGGTTTCCCAACATCCCCGAGGGAACTTACAGGGGTTTCGAAATTCAGGGAGATTCAATGTTGCCCATGGAAACAGGTACGATTGTGATCTGCAGTTTCATTGAAAAAATCTCCTATATCAAGCCCGGACGAACCTATGTCATCGTCACCCGCGGAGAAGGTCTGGTTTACAAACGGGTCCAGGTAAATACTGCACAAAAATCCCTGCTCTTGTTCTCAGACAATGAACTCTTTGCTCCTTACATCGTACCCTTTACAGACATCAAAGAAATCTGGGAATACTTTGCCCATCTCAGCTTCTCTGACTCCAGACAATTGATCAATAATATGATTGATGAAAAACTAAGCGATATACAGCAGAAGGTGCAGGCGATACACGCGAAAGTTATTGCCTGAATACGGAGGCAAGGTGGAGGTTAGCTGCGCCAGGTGAAAGCTCGTGACTAGTGAACAGCCGGGGTTGAGGTAGGCTGCGCCTTCGGTATACGAGTAGAGATAGTGTGTGTCGCTGCGCTACTAGAAAGCTCGTTGCAAGCAAACAGCCGGGGTTGAGGTAGGCTGCGCCTTTTGGATACGAGTAGAGATCGTGTGTGTCGCTGCGCTTCGCTTGCGCCGTGTGTGCAGCCGCTTGCTTCGTAGCGTCTGCGGGATGTGGTTCGCTCAGCTCACGGGATGAATTGTGAGTGGTGAGTACGAGTGTGGAAGCAGCCTGGTGGAGCGTGTTGAGTGAGTGTCTAATTTGATCGCCTTTGGCGATCATTGGCTGTTACACATCCCGTGAACGAAGTGAACCACATCCCGCGTGGCCGTAGGTCGCAAGCTCACACGAGCCGGGCTTCGCCCGAGCTCACACACCGGGTATGGAGCTCCTATCTAACGCGCCCTAGGCGCGCTACTCCTATTCTCTCTACGAGATTACCCCGGCTCAAATTGCAGCCCGTAATCATAGGTCGTCAAATATTGTTTCCAACACCAAAGTCTGCGAAGCTCGGGTATACTTCGAAACTTGACAGGGAATATTTTGCGGATCTTCCTTTAATATCTGAAGCAATCGCAATGATTCTGACGGATCAAGTTGCCCGGTTTGAAATAAAAACACCTGAGGAAATTCCCTGCTCAATTCAGACACGGCAGATTGAAGAGGGACAAATGCAAGGATAGGTTTTTGAAAAGCCAGATAGTCAAATAATTTAGCCGGAACGGTATCTCTGTGACTATCCACATCCGGTACAATCAACCACAAAAAATCAGCTTCTTCCATACATGCTGTAGCTTGTATACGACTTAGGGGCCCTTTGAAATCAAGAATTGACATGACTGGTTTTCCGATAATAGGTGCGATCAGTTCTGCTTCCATATTCCCGGCAATGACAATACGCCATTCTGATAAATTCAGTAATCCGCTTTCCAGCCATTCATTCATTAAACTTAGAAAAGGTGCTGGGTCTCTAAGTCCATCGTAAAAAGTACCTGTATAAACAATCGTCTTAAATACACGGCCAGGAGCATTTTGTTTTGAGACAGTAGTGATATCTGTTCCGTTCCAAATCACCGTTGATTTGCCCTTTAATACAGGGTATGCAGATGTGTAAATATCCTTCATGGCCGGAGTGACAAATGTGATATGATCTGCGTGTTTAAAGCAATTTTCCTCCAAGGCTTTTGCCCATTTTGAATGCCCCTGAAAAGTACTGTTGTGTGTCCAATAGAAATCTCTGAAATCACAAATCCACTTAGTATTGAATCTTCTCCTCAGCCAAAGAGCAGGCAAGTGCGCAGATACGAGTGGACTTGTGCTCCAAATTGTTTTTATCTTCAATTTTCGAATTAATTGCTTCGCTTTGAAATAAGCAAAAATGGCCCAAATAATTCCCTTGTCCGGCCAAATCTGATTGGATAGCCAGCGAAGTGCAGCACTCCTTTTTGCTCTGGCGGCAGGCTGGTTTTGGTTCAGAAATTGCTTTTGTTTATTCCGGCGAAAAAATCCAAGATTGGCTTGCCATGCAGTATGTATGGTGACATTTTCAGGCGTTTCAACTTCCAAATCGGATGGATACGCACTTTCGACCTTTGAAGGAATCAACACATGAACCTTATATTTGGATGGATCCAGATACTTAGCAAAGCCATAGGCTCTTTGCGCTGCCCCCACTGATGCCGGTGGAAAATAATATGAAATGAGTAATACCGGAATTCTGCCGTCAGGAGGCATTTGAAGTAACTTGTGGAGTACCCGGAACCTTTCTAAGCACATATCTGGTGCCATTCAAGGCAGCCATAGAAATCTCAAAAACCTGGCTGGCGATTATATTTGCTTCGAAGACTTCAGTGGCTTTAATGATCCCTTTCTGGCCCATGATTTGAAGTTCAAGGTCATCCATATTAAGCATTTTGACCATTCCTTCATACAAAGCCTTCGTAGATTTTGCTTCTACTAAAAACCCTTGTTCACCATTGTCCACTGTTTCCCTACACCCTGCCGTTTGAGTAGTAATAATCGGAATCCCCATTGCCATTCCTTCCTGAAGTACTTTGGGGTTGCCTTCTCTATAGGATGGGCACACAATACAATCACTATTGGCTATGAAAGGGCGAACATCCCTGGCATTACCAAAATAGGTAATTTGCTGGCTAAAAACCCATTCCGTCAATTTGTCAAAAGAAACCGATGCCGGGTTTTCCGGATCCGGAGCTCCGACTATCCAACACTCTGCAGAGGGATACTTTTTTCTGATCAACCCTGCTGCATCTACAAATTCCTGCAAACCTTTGTCATACAGTAGTCGCCCGATATAAGTGAAAATGAAGCGTTTGTCCTTTCTGGTTTTGGGCCTCGGTGAAAAATGGGTGGTATCAATTCCGCAGCCCTTCAGTGCGATCACTTTATGTGATTTAAGAATTCCAAGCTTATTAAAAAGTACAGGATCCTCTTCATTTTCAAATAATGTAAACTTCGCTTTTCTGAGACCAATGGTGTACAATAAACTTGTCAGTTTTTTGAGCCAGCCATTGTGTATGAATGGATAACCCAGACCCGTAATAATTCCGATATAAGTAATACCTACCCATTGCGCTGCGATTCCTCCGTATATATTTGGCTTGACGGTATAATGAATAGCCAGATCAGGCTTTACATTTTTATAAATACCGATGAGTTCGTTCAAAAACCGGAAGTCCTGAACCGGGCTTTTACCTGTTCTATAAATTTCATTGAGTGGAATAAAATGAACGCGGGGAATACCTTGCAAATATCTGAAGTATTCATCTGGTCTGGCGACCACATATATTTCCCAACCTTCCTGAAGAAACTTATTCAGCACATGCATCCTGAAATTGTAAATATTCCAGGTATTATTGGCTACTACTAATAGCTTACCTTTTAACTCTTTAATCATTGACACCATTTTACAATAAAGCACACAATGAATACTTTCTGCGGCTTTTAAATTATTTTAGGTTTCGAAGTTCATCAAGACTCTTCTTGATATCTTGCTCCTGATCAAGCGGATAAATCAAAAGCCCTTCTGGTGTCTCCGCGACGACGAATCCATCCAGGCCCCTTATGATCGCATTCTTACCTTTTGTAAGATGTACGATGCAATTGGTGCAATCGGATTGAACAACCGTGCGGTTAAAAATTACATTCCCCTGAACGTTCTTTTCAGAATAATCATAAAGAGCGCCCCAGGTCCCTAAATCACTCCAGCCTATGTCTGCTTCAATTGTGTAAACATTGTCTGCTGCTTCAAGCACAGCATAGTCAATAGAAATGTTTTCACATGCGTCAAAAACAGGAATAACCCACTCCGGAAATTGGCTTTTATCCACAATCCTTTGTGCTGCTGCTTCAAAAGTAAGAAAAAGCTCATTTGCATATAACATTAAAGCTTTTTTTAATGCAGATATTTTCCAAATAAAAACCCCTGCATTCCAGAGATATCTTCCTGACTGAATATATTCTTTCGCTGTATTGGAATCCGGTTTTTCTACAAAACGGCTGACTTTAAAAACAGATTCTGCTATTTTTTGGCCTTTATCTATATACCCATAACCCGTATGGGGCGTATCCGGTTGGATTCCCAGCGTAAATAATCCTTCTGTATTATCAGCAAATTCGGCCGCTGTTTGCAATGCCTGAGTTAAAGCATCTTCTTTTTGGATCAAATGATCAGAAGACAATACAATCATAATTGCCTCGGGGTCAGCAGCTTCAATAACATACGCTGCAAAAGCTATCGCCGGTGCTGTGTTTTTCCTTTGGGGTTCAGAAAGAATGTGGCTATCTTCTATTTCAGGCAAATCCCCCTGAACAATATCAGAATATTTTTTGTGCGTTACTACCCAGATCTGACTCGCCGGTACAAGTTGCTGCGCTCTTTCAAAAGTAGCTCTCAATAAAGAGCGACCTTCTCCAAGAATATCAATGAATTGCTTTGGCAGGGCTTCTGTACTCATGGGCCAAAACCGTGTCCCGGCTCCTCCGGCCATTATGCAAATATGTATCCTTGATTGAAGGCTCTTCATTTTAATTTATCTCAAATAATCGTAGGCGGATTTCAGTTGCGGGTCAGTTTCTTTTTCCTTGATGTTCTCAAAATACCCAACGAAAGTATCCAGTGCACTTTTGTACTCCGGAACATTGGGAACGGTTCCTGCAGAAACAACAGCAGCGTATTCAGCTATAAACCCTGCAAAATATTGCATGACCCCATATCGCTGTATAGCACTTAATTCTTTCAATGCTTTTTGATAGAAAAGTTCTCCTGTTCTCAGTTGTTCTTTAAGGTTACCGGTAGCTGACGCCAGGGCATATGCATTGGACATAAAGGTAATGGCCTCATAACCTTCAACTACGCCGAGTTTTTCTACAAAGTAGTTCAACTTGGTCACATCTCCCGTTCCTGCATAGTATTGTGAAATGGCCGTAATGACCGATGGATCTTCGTCTTTTTCGAGTGCAGGTATTTCAGTTGCTGTCAGTTCAGGATTGTTCATTTGTAATACACTCAGTGCCGCACCAATAACCGGACCGGTTTCTTTTTCACCCTTCCTCAAAATACTGATGAGTGATTGCAGCTGTGTTTCACTTAGTTCTACGCCAGCCAACATTTCTAAGGCCTGGGCCCTCACAACAGAATGCGGATCGGAATCTGCCATATTCATTGCTTTCCGGATTAATTCTTCAGACAAATTATCTTGCGGAAGAAAACTAAGACCAACTGCCCGCATGACCCAAAAAGAATCAACAATTGCTTTGTTGCACAATTCAATATATAGCTTATCGTCATCCAGCGCTGCTGCTTTAGCTATTGCTTCCAGCCTTGTGCGATAATGTGTCTGATGATCATACCGCAGCTTAAGTCCCGCTTCTGTGCTGGTAAAGTTTTCTTCAAGAATACACAAAAGTGTTTTTTCAGGATTAAATACAACTTCCGCGGGCGCTTTTGAGGCATCCAGCTCAACTACCTGAGAACGTTGGTTGATATGAAAGGTTTTTCGCTCCTTCTTCCCGTCAGCAAATAGTACGTCTATCTCCAATGGAAATTCAAAAACCGGAACATGGTCTTCCGCAGGCTGAACCTGGAATACCATTAAGAATAACTTTTTGGCATTCTCATCGTAAGTATAATTCACATTCAAAATCGGATGACCTTTGTCAAGATACCACTGATTGAAGAACCAATTAAGGTCTTCTCCTGATACAGCCTCAAATGCCAGTCTCAAATGATGTACTTCGACCGCACTGTAAGCATTGTCCTTTAGATATTTTGTCAATCCCCTGAAAAATATTTCATCTCCCAGGTGCCTGCGCAGCATATGAAGAACAAGTCCTCCCTTGTTGTAGCTATGCGCATCGAACATTTCTTCCTCGTTGCCATATCCAAATCTTATCAAATCTTTGGTCGCACCTGCAGGAGCAGACTGCAGATAGCCTTGCATTTCTTCCTGACGATGCACTTCTGCTTCCTGTAATCCATGTTTGTGCTCCAGCCACAGATACTCTGAATAATTGGCAAATCCTTCGTTCAGGGTGAGATTGGACCAGCTCTCACAAGTAACATAATTGCCAAACCAATGGTGAGCCATTTCGTGCGCAACTATTTTTTCGTTGGAATTGTCAATGAGTTGGCGCCTGGTTCTCTGTACAAAATCACCAAATATCACGGCCGTAGTGTTTTCCATTGCTCCTGATACGTAGTCCCGGACAACTACCTGGCTATATTTCTTCCATGGATAAAGCACACCAAATTTATTTGAGAAAAAGTCAAGCATCTCGGGTGTATGAGCAAAAATATCTTTTGCATGCTCTTTGTACTTTTGCTCTACATAGTAACCCAACTCTATATTTTTCCACTTTTCTTTTACTACTGCAAACTCTCCTATCGCCATCATAAATAGATAAGGTGCATGTGGCTGATCCATCACCCAGTTGTCCGTACGGGTACCATTTGCATTCTTTTTTGAAGTTTTAAGAATGCCATTAGAAAGCGTTACAAATTTATCTTCTACGGTTATGGAGATATCCTGTGTTGATCGCTCATTGGGACTGTCAATAGTTGGAAACCAGCAAGAACTGTAAGAAGTCTCTCCTTGTGTCCAGATTTGCTGAGGCTTATTGGGCGTGGCATTATCATGATTAATAAAAAACAATCCCTGGCTGGAAGTAATCGCTGCGCTTCCTGTGATGTCTTTCCTTTCAGCCGGCTTAGCCGTATAGTTGATTTGTAGTTTTAATGTGTCTTTTAACGTATAGGTTTTGCCCAACTGAATAATCAGCTTAATGCTATCCTGATAATCAAACTTCAAGTCAGAAGAAGATTTAAGCGTGCGAATACTTTTAATGTCAAAATTCTTTGCATCCAGCACCAGAACAGAATCAGCTTTGGCAAAAGGCAGCAATATAAGCTGGGCAGAACCATTTGCTCTTTGCTGTATCCAGTCAAATGAAATATCCAGTTTTGTATGTAATAAATCCCAGGTCCTCCGGTTTGTAGCCTGGTAAACAGGCAGATCATTCTCTATTTCCGGTTCTGTGCGTACCAAATCTTCAAGACTGTCATAGTCCATCGGCTCCTCTTCCGTAATTTCCATGTCTTCAATTTCTATTTCCTCCACAGGTTCTATAGGCGGAGTGGCAACTGCAGGTTGAGTTGTTTTACAGGAAAAAAGCAGCAAAATGAAGGTAAAAGCTACTATCGTTGCAGGAAAAGTTGAGTTCGATGGGAGGTTCATGGAAAAATTAAATTATCTGAAAACGTTGAATTAAATTGAATACCCGTGATACTTAACATGGAAATTGTTCTTAATAAGCCCGAACGACCTTGCCTTCCATGAAATTTACAAAAGCTTTGTTGACAACAGCATTTCCTCCGGCGGTAGGATATTCTCCGGAGAAGTACCAGTCTCCTCTATCCGGACAAGCGCTGCGCAAGTCTTCCACTGTCTGATAAATTACCTGTATTTCTGGCTTAATTCCTTCCGGAGTCACCATGTCTGCAATTCTATCGGAAATCACTTCATAGGGAAATAAATCATACAGTGCGCTGACTTCATTCTTGATTTGATCTTTGGGTTTGTCCTTTTGAGCAATGCATTTGTCATATGTTTCATTGAGCAGATAGTCTTGTCCGCTTTCCTTCAACAAGGAAACTAATGCCTGAAATGCAACAAATTCTTTCAAAACAGACATGTCTATACCATAACAATCCGGATATCGAATTTGTGGCGCCGAGGATACCACGATTATCTTCTTTGGAAACAGTCTGGAGACTATAGTGATGATGCTATCTCTGAGAGTCGTTCCTCTTACAATAGAATCATCCAGCAGAACGAGTGTATCTATTTCATTTTTTACAATGCCATAAGTGACATCATATACATGAGCTACCATTTCATCTCTGGAAGCGTCATCAGCTATAAAAGTTCTTATCTTCTCGTCCTTTACTACCAGCTTTTCAAAACGTGCATTTTGCCTAAGTATTCTCGTGATTTCTTCTGTGGAACCCTGATTGTTCAGTTGCAGAATTTGTTGCGTTTTGATTTTATCAAGCTCGGACTCGATGCCTTCCATAAAACCAAAAAAGGCACTTTCTGCAGTATTTGGAACGTAAGAAAACACTGTGTTTTCAAAGTCATAATTGACTGCTTTCAACACCGGCGCCGCCAGTAGTTCTCCAAGTTTTTTGCGCTCCGTATAAATATCTCTGTCACTACCCCTGGAGAAATAAATTCTCTCAAATGAGCAACCTTTCTTTTCTTTTTGTTGTGTAAAAGGAACTTCCAGCACAGTTCCATTTTTCTTAATAATCAAAGCATATCCTCTTGGGATTTCTTTAATCATTTTTATGCGCTTTTTGAAAGCTGTCATCAGGGCCGGTCTTTCTGATGCGACAGCCACTACTTCATCATCCTGAAAATAGTACGCCGGTCTGATTCCATTCGGGTCTCTGATCACAAATGCATCTCCATGTCCCAGCATTCCGGTCATCACGTATCCTCCGTCAAATTTTTTGCATGCTCTGCTTAGTACCCGCTGCAGATCAATGTTTTCCATGATTGCTTCCGTGATTTCCCGGTTGGAATAACCATGCATTTTATAGTGCTCAAAAAGATATTGAACCTCTGCATCCAGGAAATGGCCTATCTTCTCCATGACAGTCACCGTATCCGACACTTCTTTGGGAAACTGCCCAAGCTCTATAAGCTCTGTGAAAAGCTCATCGACATTTGTGAGATTGAAGTTGCCAGCCAACACGAGATTTCTGGTGATCCAGTTATTCTGTCTAAGGAAGGGGTGACATGTTTCGATTGTATTTACGCCATGTGTTCCATAGCGCAAATGTCCCATGAGGACTTCCCCTGTATAGGGTTTATTGTTTTTGAGCCAGTTGCCATCCGCTTTATGTTCAGGAGACAAATCTTTGAAGTGTTCAAAGACACCGTCGAATAAATCCTTGAGGTAATTGGTGCTATTACTTCTTTTTCTGCTGATGAAGCGTGCTCCGGGTATTGGATCCAGTTTTATTGTAGCAATCCCTGCCCCATCCTGGCCTCTGTTGCGCTGTTTTTGCAGCAGCAGTTGCAGTTTGTTGAGACCGTACAATGGCGTACCGTATTCTTCCTGGTAATAATCAAGCGGTTTTAATAGCCGGATTAGCGCGATTCCACATTCGTGCTTGATCTGATCACTCATGGGCCTTCTTATGATTCGATTTAAAGGGACAAAGGTACATTAAATTAATACTAGTTTTGGGTCTTCAAATGTCAATCTTACCGAATTGACAAAATATACGTTCGTGTCAAACAAATCTTAGGGGCGTTTCTGATCCTTAAATAAAAAACGTCTACCCAAAAAACTTTGGGCAGACGCCAAACAAAACGAAAAACCAACTTCAACCCCAATTCTTGATTTTCATCTTACTTTTCTATGGACTTTCATCCACTTTTTATTCTCACTTTTATATACGAAGTTTTTCTTCAAAGCTGATTAACTCGCTGACCTTAACTTCACTTCAATGTTTTTTTCTTTTCCTTTTCTTAGCACAGTGAGCTGAATTATTTCACCAACTTTGGATCTGCTGATCAATTCTTGTAGCTGTGGTACATTTCTGACTTCCTTCGTGTTCACTTTCATAATCACATCATTCGGTAAGAGACCTGCATATTGTGCAGACCCTCCATCATATACTTCTTTGATAACTACGCCTGTAGTTTGTGAAATACCCAGTTCTTTGGCAGAATCACTATCATTATCAAAAATTCCTACGCCCAGATACGCCCTTTGAAATGATCCATATTGAATGATATCTTCTACTATTTTGCTTACAATATCAGAGGGAATAGCAAAAGAATATCCTGCAAAGTTTCCTGTTTGTGAAGCAATTGCGGTATTAATACCTACTAGTCTGCCTTCTGTATCAACCAGAGCGCCACCACTGTTTCCTGGATTTACTGCAGCATCTGTCTGAATAAAAGCTTCAATGGCACCGATGCTCCTGTTTAATTCCAGTTTCCTGCCTTTTGCACTTACAATTCCCGCTGTAACGGTAGAGGTCAGGTCAAATGGATTTCCTACAGCTACCACCCACTGACCAACTTTCAAGTTATCAGAATTGCCCCATTGAATGGGTTTAAGGTTACTGGCTTCTATTTTTAAAACTGCGATATCTGTATTTTCATCCCTTCCAATCAACTTTGCTTTGAACTTTCTATTATCATGGGTAGTCACTTCATATTCATCTGCAAAAGCTATTACGTGATTATTGGTCACTACATAGCCATCCGTATCAATTATCACCCCTGATCCGCTTCCTTGTCTGGGGCCTCCATAAGGATTACCAAACATTAAATCTTCATCAAAAAAGAAACTGAACGGGCTGCGTCTTTGCTGCTGTCCTCTTTCCTGAACAGCCTTCTTACTTTCTGAAGCTTTAATATGAACGACCGCATCCATAGCACGATCTGCTGCTACTGTAAAGTCAAAAGGAGCTGCCGAACTATTTGTAGCGCTGGTCATTTTGGTATATACCGGTGCTTCCACTGAAGGTTGTGGCAGGATTTTGTCAGCAAACATCCAGATTGCTGCCAAAACAAGCACTCCTCCAAAGACTCCTGAAATGATTAATGACAATACTTTTTTCATCTTATTACTTTTTAGTGTTAGATTGTTTTGTTTGGGTGTTCAAACGCAGGGGGTTTGATTGGTGTTTCATAAGTGTATCTGATTAACAATACCTTAACTCATTGTATTTAGAACTTGTTGTTTAATCATGTCCTTTTTCCGCAATAATTGTGGGAGCTCTGGCACGTATTAACGGGATGTTTCTAATACAAATCATAGCATATGACATTTATCTACTTTATTAAGAGTGGACAATTGACAGCTTTATTCGGGCGAAACATTTGGAACTTATTTCTAAAATTTACTTCTTCAGAAATTAACGAAAAACACGCTTAATGCAGGATGGCTTAATCTTTCTTTTTTGTTGCAAGAATGTTTTTAATTTCATTCATTGCCTGTATCTCAGCAATCAGAAAATGGGAAAGATCGCCAAATAAATAAGTAAGGAGACCTGTTGCAAACAGCAAATTTCTGGCCAACTCAAAAGAAAAAACGATTTCCTGATAAAATGGTCTGATGACTAAAAGCTCCAGACAAATTACCAGAGCAGACGCCAAAATCATGCCTATCGCAATCGCGCGGGTGATCTTGCTAAGTGTATATCTTGAGCGGATCACTTTTTTGTAAAATGCTTTTACATCTTTATTTTCAGGATCTATTTTTAGCAATTGGATCAGAATTTGTTTGGCCTCCAAATGATTACCCATATTGAATAATCCTGCCGCCTTTCTGAATAAGGTGCTGGCATATATGTCTTCGCCTTCAAATTCGTAAATATTCTGATCGATGGAAAGGAACAACAGTTGCTCAGATTCCATGATATACTTGCTATAATTGCCCAGATCAAACAAGGCTCTGCAATAAGTAGCATACACTTCGAAAAACTCTTCACTGTCCAGGTCTTCTATGGCATCCCGGTTCTTCTCTACATACTGAACAATATTGCGCAAAGAAGTTCTGTCCAGCTCTTTGAACTGAAGATAAATCTCCTGTTTATATGTATATTGATGTGTACTCATTTCTCTATTCTCACCTCAAATAATACGGGTTTTGACGGACTTACGTCTACTTCAAATGATCCAATCTGCAAAAGTAACAAATAAAGGTCGTCTTTGATTTCATTATTTGCAAAAATTAACTCTGTTATTGTTCTTCCGGATGTAATCTCTCCGGGATAATTCCAGAATGCTTTATGCGCTGCCAGCTTACCTTCATCCTCTTCCCGATCTACGCTTGGCAAATCAATCAACAAATGCCTAAAGCCCTGATCTAAAATGAATTCTATAGCAGATACGTCAAAATAGGGCGGATTGGTTCCCGAATAGTTTCTGTTTTTTTTGTCAGATTCATTTGGTAAGGTGCGCACGATGAGTGCTTCGGCAATGCCTTTGTATTGAATAGCCTGCTCCACCAGCCGCCGGGTAATGACCCTGTCTCCATTCTCCAGCTTCTCAGGATACACGCTAATGAGTTCTGCAGGGAAGTGAAAGGTTTTCAGTGTTTCATTTATAGTTACTGCTTCTGTAGCTATATGCCCCACACATTCTGTATGGGTTCCATTGCCGTGCGGGTTGAGTTTTAAGTTCAGAAAATTTACAGGTCCGCCTCTTTTTGTAGAACCTATAAAATTACCATGAACTACAGGTTCTGCCTGAAATGCCGGTGCATAAAATGCATTAACTCCCACCTCATCCGGATTTAATCCAAGCGAAATATCCAGGCATTTATCCAATGCTGCTGTATATTTTTTCCCTTTTCGCCCGAATGAAATTTTCATTACTCGTGTTTTGGATTTGTTTTTGTTCTATGGTAAATGCATAGATGCACTAAACGTTGGGTTTGTTACGGGAGTCATCTCCCCATTTCAATTTTTCTCTCATATTATGCAAAAAACTCCTGTCAGAAAGTTGAATCAATCTGATACTGAAATCACATTTCCTGATAGCAAGCTGATATCCTGCGTGAATGCTTTCGTATCTGGAGTCCAGTGTACAAAGGAAGTTTTCACTTCTTCCTTCAACCTCAAAAGATATCACCGCATCATCTGAAATAACCAAAGGGCGAACATTGAGATTATGTGGAGCAACCGGGGTCAAAACAAAGCTTTTAGAAGTAGGAAATACAATCGGTCCTCCGCAACTGAGATTATATCCCGTGGAACCTGTAGGGGTGCTCACTATCACACCATCCGCCCAGTAAGAATTTAGAAATTCTCCATTAACATAAGTATGCAACACTATCATCGAAGAAGTATCCCGCTTCAAAATAGTAAAGTCATTTAATGCAAACCTCATGTCCGCGAAAATGGGAAGATTAGATTCCAGATACAGCAGACTTCTTTCTTCAATATGATACATTTTGCGATCCAGCTGCTTGATGATTGACTTGATTTTACCAGAATTTGTGGTGGTTAAAAATCCCAGTCTGCCCAGGTTCACTCCGAGTATGGGTACATTGCTGTCTCTGACAAAAGTCACTGCATTGAGCACAGTGCCATCGCCTCCCAGTGTCATCAGGATATCTACCTTGTGTTGTTTGAAGTCTTCGTAATCTTCTACATACACTATTTCCGGATCAAGTAATTTGTTGGCAATTAGAAATTCATACACCACCGGAGATGCCAACAGAAAGACGCCTTCTTCCATCAAAGCTTTGATGCAATCTTCTACGAATGGAAGATGACTTTGGGTCAATATTTTACTGTATAAACAAACTCTCATTTTCTGTGGGTTTTCCCCTTGAATAGCTAAGGAAATTAGTGTCTTTCCTGTGTATTAATTAATACCAAATCTGTAATGCAGGAATATGCCCGGTTCCAATAAATGATTGGCACTAAGCTCTATTCTAATTACTCTGGAATAGTACATAACAAAATCCATTCCGAAACCGCCGCCAATCAATATTCGATTAGCAAAATTGTTGGTTTCAGCGTTAAAAGGGTTGTTGACATATCCCAAATCACCATTGGCAACAATGTAAATCCGGAAGGGCATTCTTTTCCACCCCTCTAAAGGCATCCATTTTCCCCAATTAATCTCGTCGTCCGCAATTTTAAACCGGAGACTGTTTTTAATATAAGCAAAATCCAGGCCATCAATCAGGTACAGGTCATAGCCGCGTATATACGTCTCACCAAATCCTATGGCTCGTATATTATTATACGGCAAATCTTTCCTTTGAAGTCCGACCCTTGCGTGAATGGACTGTGCCACAGACCATTTCCTGCTGAGCATATAATATTGTCTCCATTCAGAATTTAGATAAAAAGCATCTATTCCTGAAGTAATAAAAAGGCCTTGCTTGTTTAATGCGCTTCTCCAATACGCACCTTGTTCCGGATAGGGAATCATGTTTCTATTGTCAAAAGTGACACTATACTCTAATACATCAAAGCGCTGCCTGAGAGCGCCCCCCAGATAGTTGAAATTCAACGAGTCTCTGACATATGGATTAATCTGGAAATGATTCCACTCTGCAGTGAGCGTATGTGTCCAGTATAGTTTTTGCCGGTAAAAAAGAGACGTCTGCGCTCTCATGCGATGTAATAAATATTCATTTTCAAATATTCTGAACAGTTGCCGGTTTTCTTTAGTAGCGTAGTATAGTTCTTTATTTCTGGTCGCCAATAAACCAAAACCGACTCCGAGCTTTTGAAATTTATTCATAAAAGGCAAAACGTACTGCAATTCCGCTTTCTGAGTGTAACCCAACTGCAATGACAGCCGTACAAAGTCATTCCTGCCTCTCATATTGGACCATCGGGTAGTCAGACGAAAGTTGAGGCGATCCAAAATATGATCCTTTTCTTCCCACCACACATTGAAGTTTCTATCAGCTAGCTCAACGATTGGAGTCAGGCTGAGCCGGCCTGCTTCCCTTACCATAATTTCCACATTTCTGCATCCGTCCTCCCTTTCTGATTCTCGGATATCCACATGAAAAAATAGCCCCGTATTGAGAAGTCTTTTTTCATTTTGTTCCAGTCGTGTCAGCCAGGTATCCTCCGGGAAATTACTTCCCGGGCTGAAATCCAGCTCTCTTAAAATGTAAGAAATCTTTGTTTTGCGGGTCCCTTTTACTTCAATTTCGCCAACACATATAGTATCTGTCAGCTCCTGGGCCAATAAAGGAAATGAATAGAGGAAGAAGATAAAACAGCAGAAAATTGATCTGAATAGGGGCACTCGCTAGATGTTATGAGTCCCAAATATACGATGCTGTGCAGGATTTATTGCTGTCAGGTGCATGGATGCAATAATACTGCATCTAGAATAAAGGGTTTGATTTGTAAAATTCTCGCAGGAAAGTTTGAAATTATACATTCAGATATGCAATCAGGGAGTCGTATCTTTCCTTAAGCGTATCTGCGAAATCTTCCTCTGTATAGGATGCCAGAATCTTGTAGTCGTAGCGCTCGAGTGAGGCCAAAATTCTCTTATTATCCTGTGCACTTATTTTTAACGTTATGGAGTATTGGTCTTTCATGAGGTCCCTGGTAATAAAAGCACTCAAGATTTTCGCATTATCCTGCTCAATAATGCGTGCAATATCAGCAAGGGAATAGTCTCTGGCCGGTATTTCCAGCACAAGTATACTTCCCGGTTCTGTGAAAGAAAAACTGCCCGCAAAAACATGCAGCAAATCCTCCAATACAATACTGCCCAAATATTCCTGCTTATCATCTACGACAGGAATCGAACTCAGTTTGAAATTGGACATGATTTGCAAGACCTCAAAAATGTGGTCTTTGGCTTTAACATAAGATCTGTTCAGGCTGAGGTTGTAGGAACCTACGGGTTCATTTACATCCTGTGCCAGGATATCTTCCTCTGAAATGATGCCCAGAAGTTGGCGGCTATTGACAATGGGCAAATGGCGAACTCTGGCATCATTCATTAATACCAGCGCTTCTGCTCCTGTCAGGGAGGTTTTCAGATAAGGGATCTTCTGGGTGATGAGGTCGCTGGCGTTCATGTGGATGGTATTTAATACTATAACGGAAAAAAACCTGCAACGTTTTGGGCGATAGTCAACTTTATCTGCCCTAAAGCGATATAAAACAGAAAAGGATAAAAAGATTCACCCCCTACGCGTCCAGCTTCCGCTTCTGCTCCAGAAACTCTTCATCCGTCAAAACGCCCAATTCCTTCAAATTCTGCAATCTGCGCAGCTCTTCCAGAAGATCAGATTGGTCTGCTTCAGGAAGTTCAAGCGGTTCTGCATTTTGCTGTTCCCATTCCTTATTTTCTTGCTCTTCCGTCTTTGCAAATGGGGCGTATTCTGTAAAATTGCTTTCTTTAAACTTTAAATATTGTGGTTGAATGCGAACAAATGACAGCGCTTCATGGGTGTGTATCTTATCCAAATCGTTGAATCCCAGCGACACGGCCTTTTGCAGGTGTTCGTATGCCTTTGCGACATTTTCTGTCAGTGAATAGGCACAGGCCATATTAAAATGAACCGCAATATCCCGCGGTTGTAATTCCAGCGCTTTTGTAAACTCCAGAATTGCTCCGGGGTAATCAAACTCTTTGAATTTTCTTATGCCGCTTTTCTTATGAACATTATCTGTAATAGAGGTTGTGGTCCGGTTGGCAGGGTTCTGTTGTCGCTGCCTGGGTGGTACCGTTGTAGTACGTCTTGCATTGGCTGGATTAGACGAAGTTCTTGTATTGTACTCTGCCGTCTCTGTCCTTCTTTGGTAATCCGGTCGGGTCTGGACTTTTCTGGCTATTTTGTTGTATTTATAATCAAAGTCACTTTGGCTCATCCCGGCCATTACGAGCGCATCAATGATGCCCAGTACTGTAGGAATCCCCGTGAAAAATAATATTGCATAGAAAATTCCCAGGCCTACCTGTCCCAGATAAAATCTGTGAACGCCAAATGTGCCCAGGAAAAAAGCGAATATTGTTGATAAAGTTTTGTCTCTCATTCTATGTTATCTGACACCAAGCAAAAAACAAAGTTACAGGTTATTTCCCATTTTGAAATGCATTATTCAGCTAAACTAAGATGAAGCTTGCAAGTCAAAATAGCTATATCATCCGGATAATCTTGCTCACCTTTAAAGGAATCCATTGCTTCCAATAACTTTTTATTGATCTGGTCGGCTGTGGATTTCGCATTTTCCAGTAAAAAATCTGAAATTAATTTATCATCAAAATACACACCTTCATCATTGCGTAAATCCGTAAGACCATCCGTATAGGCCATGATTAATGTGTCTGATTCTAACGTAAGCTGACCCAGTTGTATTTTAGGCAGATCATCGAAGGCTCCCAGCAATGTGCATCCAGTATCCAATCGATGCATTGACCTTTCTGTCACAAGAAAAGGTGGTGAATGTCCCGCATTCACGAATGAAAGTGTCCTGGTAATGGTATTAAATTCTGCAACAAAAAGTGTTATGATTTTATCGCTGTTAGTCAACTGAACCAGCATTTTATTTAAAAACTGGACCAGTTTAACCAAGTCTGTATTATGCATAATAGCATTTCTCAGTGTTGCCTGAAAATTTGCCATTAACAAAGCTGCAGCTACTCCTTTACCCGAAATGTCAGCAATGCAAAAGATAAAACTGTTTTCATTGATTTCAAAAAAATCATAATAATCACCTCCTATATTGAGATGCGGCTTATAGATACTGGACAATTCAAGATATTTTCTTCTCGGAAACTTTCCGGGAATTAACATCTTTTGAACCTCACTGGCCAGTTCAACCTCCTTTCTATATCTTTCCTGGTCAATTTGGCGCTTGAACAATCTTTTATTTTCAATAGCTACTGCAATAATATTGGTAATAGTAGTTATGAAGTTTAATCTGTCCTGTGTAGTATTACTATCCTTCAGTAAAACATAGGCAATTGCCAAATTCTTGTGTAATACCGGGACTATATAATCAAATGCAGCGATGGTATGGTTTGGTGAGAGCTTTAATTTTGTAACATCCTTATATTCATTCAGAATTACATCCATTTTATTCATGGCTCGATTACCAAAATTGATTTCGGACGCAATCACCCATTCCTCCTCTTCACGGGTAAAGAATACCATTTTTTCAATACCCATTCCATCCCTCAAATAATCACTATACATAGTGAACAGGGTATCGGCAGAGTCGTTCAAATTAATGGCTTGCGTGATATTAAACAGACAGTTTATTTGCTGCTGTTTTTCACTAAGATTTTTTTCAAGACTTTTTAACTCCGCCGACATATATAGATTATTATCAAAAAATAAAGATACGAATACAGTTGTATCATAGGTTAGTTTGTGGCATTTCTTCTACGAGTGCGTTGTTTCTGCTGTTTAGTGCCCTCAGGAAGCTGTTTAAAAACTGTGAATTTTAATAATTATTCTGGTAGCTATCATTTTCTCAGTCAAATCATGTTCCCATCAATATTTCATTATCATCCTACTATTGAAAACAGGGTCCTGGATAGCTGGAATGAGCACTTGACTCAATGGAAAGTATATTCCAGATTGGGCGGGCTACTTTTGTGTTTGGCGAATCATACACTCAGGTATCCTTATGTCTGTAATCGAACAGTCTAAATTTGCTCCTTTATATCAGCTTTCTTCTGACATCAGAACGGAGAGTAAGATTTATGTGCCTGTTGATAAGAAACTGAGTGCCTTAAGTTATGAAATCGCAGGTGAAGGAGATACGCTGGTACTTGTTCATGGCTTTGGTTTTGACAGCACTATATGGAATAAAATAAAACCGCTTCTTTCCCCTCATTATCAGGTAATTACCGTAGACTTGCCCGGATTTGGCAATAGTCCCTTTGATAAAAATGCATCTTTAGATTCTATTGCCAAAAGTATTGATGCATTAATGGGGCATTTAGAAATACCAAGTCTGGTTCTGGTTGGACATTCAATGGGTGGATATATTGCCGCCGCTTATCATTCCCGCTATTCTAAGAAACTTTCTGGTATATGTCTGTTCCATAGCCATATCTATGAAGATACAGATGAGAAAAAATTAGCCAGGACAAAAAGTATTGATTTTATTGAATCCAGAGGGCTCAGGCCATATTTGAAAGAAATGTTGCCTGAACTGTTTTTTGATAAGATGCAGAATCAACAAACGATTCTGCAATTTACCAACAAAATGAAAGGTTCGGATGCAGTAGTGTTGACACATTATCTCAATGCTATGATAGAGAGGAATGATTATGAAGAAGTATTTAATAAAACGGAAGTACCCGTACTGTTTATTCTTGGAAAAGCTGACACAGCCATTTCAGCTGATCATGCCTACAATCAATTACTGCTACCTGTGACAAGCAAAATCTGTATTCTTGAGAATTGTGCACATATGGGTATGTTGGAAAAACCTTACCAATCGTATCAGCAGCTTAGAAGCTTTATGCATTATTGTCTCAGCTTTGAATTATCCAGATGACGCTGATGATCACGTTCTGATTTCTTTATCAGATTCTTTTCAAATGCTGTTTCCAAATCTATTCCCGTCTGATTACTGATACATATTAATACAAATAAAACGTCAGCAATTTCGTCAGCCAGAGCCTCCTTTGCCGCTTCCTCCGGAATATCCACTTTGAAAGATTGCTCTCCATAGATTCTTGCCATCAATCTGGCTACTTCACCGACTTCTTCAGCCAGAATGGCTGTATTGGTCAATTCATTAAAATATCTGACTCCTGTTGTCTTTATCCACTGGTCTACCTTATGCTGTGCATCTTTTAATTCCATTATTCCTTATTTTTTGAATCCATAATGATTGTGACCGGACCATCGTTTGTCAAGCTTACCCTCATATCTGCACCAAATATCCCCTTTTCTACCCTCAATCCTGAAAGATGCTGCAATTTTTGTAAGAATAATTCATATAAAGGAATAGCCATTTCAGGTGCAGCTGCGCGTATATAAGAAGGTCTGTTTCCTTTCTTTGTAGAAGCATATAAGGTGAATTGACTGATTACTAAAAAGGAACCATTTATATCCTTAATGCTGAGATTCATTACGCCGGCTGTATCATTGAATATACGCAGTTGAGTAATCTTATTTAGCAGCCATTCCATATCTTCTGTAGTATCATCATGACTTATACCTAAAAGTATGAGTAAACCAGTGTCTATACTACCTACTATTTTACTCCCAACTTTTACTTCTGCATGACTCACTCTTTGGATCACTACACGCATATCATATTGAATTTTTGTATATAAATATTACTAACATAATTTAAAGTTTTCATGTGTTATATGCAGGGCATCAGCTGCCCAAAAAAATTACTTATTAACATCCGGATGTGAGTTTATTGATAGTTATAAACAGCGCCGTTCAAAAATCAAAATTACATTAAAATAATTAAATATATGTGTTGATTATATATATCACTGCTATGGCCAAACTAACAAATGTCTGAATTAAACTTGTGTGTTAGTCTTGCAAAAAAGAATTATTGTTTAAATGTTAACTAGTGTATATAGTACAGAATTACAGCAAAATAGGAAAAATATATACTGTTGAACTATGACAAAAAAATGTTAATAAGTTTAAAACAAAGAAAGATGATATCTATTTACTAACGGACTAACATCCCTAATAATAATAGGGTTTTTATATAAATGTATTAAAGAAGATTATTAGATGAGATTAGCCTGACCCAATTTTTTAGCCGGAAAATTCAGGTATCTTTGAGAACGAATTGAGAAGTAAAAAAACAAGATGAAAGAACTAAACAATGGAAGAAAATGGATCCGCCTATGGTTAATGGCAGGATTAGTGATGTTGTTTGTTCAGGTGATAGTTGGTGGAATAACGCGATTGACCGGTTCCGGACTTTCCATTACCAAATGGGAAATTGTAACAGGAACTCTTCCTCCGATGAATGAAGCGGCCTGGCAAGAGGAATATGAACTCTACCAAAAGACTCCGCAATATGAAAAGATCAATCAGGGCCTTAGTATGGGTCAATTTCAGTTTATCTATTTCTGGGAATACATTCACAGACTTTGGGCACGACTGATGGGTTTTGTATTCATCATTCCTTTTATACTCTTTTATTTCAAAGGTTATTTAAAAGGGGAATTACTGCGCAGAATGATGGTCGTTTTCTTTTTAGCGGGTTTAGCTGCTGCTTTTGGTTGGATCATGGTAGCTAGTGGACTTGTAAACAGACCCTGGGTCAATGCTTACAAATTATCTCTTCACCTTGGAGTTGCACTGGCAGTTATAGGATATCTGTTTTGGACCTATCTCAAAACTTCCCGACTTCAAATAAGAAATATTAATGTAAGTTTTAGCAGTAAATGGCTTAAAGGTTTATTTGCATTAATTCTGATTCAGATTTTCTTGGGGGGAATTATGTCTGGTATGAAAGCTGCAATGGTATATCCGAGTTGGCCGGATATGAATAATGAATTTATACCTTCCGTATTATTTGATTCATCACTATGGAGTATTAATAGTTTGATTAATTATGACGCGACAGCATTTATGCCGGCATTGGTGCAACTCTTGCATAGATCAACAGCTTATATAATAGTTCTGGTATTTATTTATTTTATGATAAGGGCTTATAGAAATCGTTTTACTTTGGATACTCCTTTTTACAAATCTTTATTGTTATTGGGCACTGTTATTGCTGTTCAGGTGATTTTGGGAATTATCACGCTTGTACTAAGTTTTGGGCAGATTCCGGTCTTGTGGGGAGTACTCCATCAGGGTGTTGCTATATTTGTTTTGTTAAGTATTCTCTATACCCTTTATGTATATAAAGAAAGGCGTGGAATTTATGACACAAATTCTATGTAATGTTCCACGTGGAACATTATTAGATAACAGAACAACCACTACTATCAATTCCAAACATTTCACTAAGAGGATTATCAGTATTTATAGAAGAGGGTCCAGCAGTAGATACATTATAAATATGTAGTCTGGATGTAGTATAAGGAATATCTAATACTCCCAGATAGCTTTCCTGCATATTTCCAACCGGATGAATTTCGTTTAACAGATCGTGGACGGTATCAAAGTCAGTGCGTTCCAAAGCTAATACAAAAATTGGAACCAAAGATGAAGGCAGGGGTTTGACAAGTTTTAGATCTGATACGGTTTCAATATAAAAGTATAATCCTTTAGGTTGATAGATTCTGAAGGGCCGGAGATGAACGGTACTCATAATTCCTCCATATATGCAGGCAGAAATAATATCTGCATCCTTGTATTGATTTTTCTCAATTAACCATCCCAGCAATTCATTTTTTTCCATAGGGTGATGCAACCATTCATTTAGGATTGTACAAATGGAACTAATAATAGAAATTAGTTGGAATTCATTTGAGAATTGTGGATGACGCTGTAATTTGATATCAAAACGAAAAGCTTTATTTGACTGTCCGATTTTGCCAAGAAAATCTTTAACCCAATGATCGACGTCGGGAAGGATGTTTTCTGAAAATACATCTTTATCATTAATAGTATGTTTGCCAATATCCTCCGGGATGCACTTAATATAAGCTAATGGTATATCTGTGTACAAAGAAATGGATACATCCTTAAAAGGTCTTAAACAGTGGTTCACTGCGATTTTAAATCCGGCTACAGCCATAATATTTATTCAATTTATGCTGCAAAACTAGCATCTAAGCCGGAATAATATACTATCAGACAGATAATAGCTTAAAATGAAAGAACAAGATTTTTCTTATATGTTTTTTCTAAATATTTGAATATATCGATCTTCCTGTTTTCTCATTTCTGCTACATCAGTTGGCGTTTTATCACGGTAACCACAAAGGTGCAGTACCCCGTGCGCTATCACACGCAACATTTCATCATCATAAGAAAGATTAATAAGCTGACTATTTTCCAAAACTCGTTCGGTACTGATATAAATTTCTCCCTCAAGTGGATCATCATTGTATTCAAAAGTGATGATATCGGTAAGTTCTTCGTGTTGTAAATGTTCCCAGTTTATTTTTTGCAAAAATTCATCGCTGCAAAAAATGTACTGGATATAACCCAAAGATTTGGAATGATCCGAGATGATTGTTTTTAACCAATCTTCTATTTCAGTAATATTGATTTCGGGAAAAGGTACATCTGCACAATCCAGAGAAATGCCCTCAGGAGCATTGTTGAATTCATCCGGAAGTATAAACATATTACAAATGGAAGCTAAGTTCCAGTCTTCTTCCGTTATCAAGATATTTGATACGGTCAGCAAGATTCTGTATGATAAGTACCCCGCGACCTCCGCATTGTTCTATATTCTCCCTGCAGGTAGGATCAGGAATGGATTCCAAATCAAATCCTTTACCCTCATCGCTGACAGAGAAGGTAATACTTCCTTTTTTTACGTTGTAGGTGTATGAAAGGTGTACTTTTTTATTTTCATCCAGATTGTTTCCGTGAATAATAGCATTATTAACAGCTTCCGTTAAAGAGATCAATATACAGGCATATTTATCTTCGCAAATATGGTGTTTATCTATGATACTCTTGATAAAGTGTTCTACAGAGGCTATACTCTCAGGTTTCGAGGCAATTCTAAGCATACTTGTTCCCTTAAAGCTTATTCATTTTATTACAGTAACGCTTACGATCTCCATAAACCCGCATTGTTACAGAATAATTCCTTCAAATGTTAATTATATGTGAAAAATACACTTTTATCTACGATAATGACATAACTATTTCACAATTTCTATTACAAATGTTGCATGAAACATTATATAATTTATTCAAAATCACGTGTAATAAGTTGGAAAATGGGGTAGCTGCAGGAGCCAAATATTCACTGTAAAGACAGACTCAAGTCGTTTAATATTGTCTGGACACAAATGAAGTTGCAGTGTATAATTGATAATTAATATAGGATCTTGCTTTCCCGCTCGTTGTGGGGAACAATTTTTTCGAAGATAACTTCTCTGGTTGTTTTAAGTTGATCGATATGATTCTTTTCTTTTTCCTCTTCGACTGTGAGTTTGCTATTGACATAAGTGTAATCAATTTCATCAAATTTATTAATAGACCATTTTCCAAAACGATATTCCAGACTGGTTAGGTTTTCAACCCAATCTCCGCTGTTGAGGTAATGAATGGTTTTATTATCAATTGTTATTTGTCTGTTTTGAGGTTGGTGAATATGACCGCAGATCACTACCTCATATCCTTTTTCTGCTGCTACTTCAATGGCTTTATTTTCAAAATCCTGAATGAATTTAACGGCCCGCTTGACTCCGGACTTTATCTTACCGGCAAAGGAATACTTACTCAAGCCCATCTTTGACCGTACATTATTTACTAACCTGTTTATTCGAATAAGCCAGTCGTATCCTTTCCCTCCTAGTTTTGCAATAAATGGCAATACAAGGACGGAAGCATCAAATATATCGCCGTGGAAAAACCAGTGTTTTTTACCGCCAAGCATCAAAATCAACTTATCCCGCAAATGAATAGAACCGGCTGAAACATCAGAAAACTTGCGAAGAACATCATCGTGATTTCCTGTGATATAATATACTTTGGTTCCTTCTACAGACATTCGGATAATCTCACTGATAACTTGTAAGTGTTCTTTTGGAAAATATTTCTTTTTGAATTGCCAGGCGTCAATGAAGTCGCCGTTGATAATCAGCGTCTCTGTTTTAATACTGCGGAGATAAAGAAGCAGTTCTTTCGCGTGGCAGCCATATGTACCGAGGTGGACATCTGATATGACTACAATTTCAGCAGATCTTACATGCATGTGATGGAGTTTTGTTTGTTTTCTTATCGTACTTTGAGTCTTAGTTCCTCAAATGCTTACACAAAAGTAAAATCAGGCTGTTATTTCATCATATGCAAATGATTATGAATGTTTTAAATTGTAGTTAATTAAACGTAAAGCCAGCGTGTTCCTAATCGTCTTTATGAAAATTGGAATGAACGAAAGAGGGCAATACAACATTATTAAGGTAAGAATTGTATTACCATCAAATCAAAAATATGTGTGGAAGATCATCACTTACTTTGAATGAAAAGCAGCTTGAAGAACGATTCGGCTCCACATTTTATAGTGAGGATCTTGAAAGGTATAATCCACTACCTTCTTTCAATATAGCACCCACACATATGCACCCGGTGATAAGTATGGAGGCTCCTGAACATTTTGTATATAAACAATGGGGACTGATTCCTTTTTGGGCCAAAGCTGCCAGTATTGGCAGTAAGATGATTAATGCCAGAGTTGAGACTATTTTGGAGAAAAGTGTATTTAAAAGTAATCTCAAAAAACACCGTTGTTTGGTCCCATTTGATGGTTACTATGAATGGATGAAGTCCGGCAAAAAGAAAATACCGTATAGGATCACTTTAGCGGACTCAGGCGCTTTTGCTGTTGCGGGTTTGTATGCATCCTGGAAAGCGCCCAATGGAGAAATCATAGGAAGCTTCACTGTTATTACCCAGGCGGCATCAGCATCTATTGCGCACATACATGACCGGATGCCTGCCATTTTGATGAAAGAGCAGGAACAACTGTGGCTCAGTGAAGATATAGCTGAAACAGAAGTATTGCAAATGCTGCAACCTTTGCCGGATGATATGCTGAGATATTATACCGTCTCCGAAGCTGTAAACAAAGTGAGCAATAATAACCCATCTTTGATAGAACCATTTGAATATGATGAAGGAAACGAGAAGCAGCTTAGTTTATTTAATTGATACATCACGGCATTTAGAAGCATGAGGGTGCTCAAATCAACCTTTAAAAAAGCGCAGATATAATTCATGAGGATTAGGATTGCAACATGATATATCTCCGCTGTAATTATTTAATACAACTAGAATTTGCTTTGTATAAAGCAATTGTTTGTGGAATTCTCCCTTATTTTTCCGGCAGATTATGGCCTTGTGCTAATTACATCTTCCTAAATATTATGTCGTTGCATAAATTGTAAGGTCAAAAGCCGGCATATTTAAGTAATAAAGAACCATGGTCTGGCAACAGACTTAGGGATACAAAAAAGACAATCCTTGTCAGAGTAATGAGTTATCTGTTAACCATAAATAGAGAACGAATTAAATATTACATCAATTTTCACAAGAGTTTTTAGCGAATTGAATTTAAAATGCTAAAACTGATTTCAGTTAATCAATCATCAATCAAAAAACACATCGTGCCCCGAATCTGGACACCAGTTGTCTGCACCCGGTCCCCATGCACCTAAAACATTACCATGACTATTTCCGGAATAAGTATTTGTTGCTTCAGGAAAGCAAGGAACATATCTGGGAACCTGAGTCACCTGTCCCGCCACGGTTACAGTTGCAGTCACAGGCCAATTTGATTGGCCCCCATAGATAGCCCCGCCGCGATTGGTGGCATAATTATTTATGAATTGATTTTCCGAAATCTGTTGTGCCCAGCCAAAGATAGCACCCCCATCAGCAGCCCGGTTTTGCTGGAAGACATTGCTTTGTAAACTAATTATTTCAGTGTCCAGTTTTATGGCGCCACCATGTTCAGCCTCATTACCAGTAAAGGTGTTTTGCCTTATCGACACATTCGACCCCGAAAGAACATGAATGCCACCGGCTTTATTATTAAAGAACTGATTAGAAATGATCGTCACAGGATTAGAACCAGTTTGCAAGGATAAAGCGGGGCTGGGCCATTGAACAACCCCCCCACTACTATTCCCATCAAACACATTCTGTGTAAAATTTGCGGATCCATTTTCAAGTAAAACAGATATACCTGTTTCAATGCTGCTTACAACTGTATTGGAATGAATTTGATAATGTCCGTATCCGCCAAGATAAATGCCCGACAAACAAAAACTAAGGGTATTAAATTCAAGGCTGGTAGTGCTGCTGGCATTCAAATTATTAAGCTCAAGGCCTGTCGCTTGGGAGTGATTGATAGTATTATTGACAATTTCAGGCATAATGTTACCCGACAAATAAATGCCTGGTCCAGAGCAATTTGTTATATAATTATCAGAAATGTCCACACGAAATGGATCGGCCCCCGGAGGTAGCTGAAGATTTTCCCGAAGCCGTATACCCTGAAAAACTCCATCTATTCTATTGTTATTAATGGTAAAAGATTTGTCAGAGAATGTAGCATAATAATCCCGGAATATAGAAATGGCATAGGTCTCATTATTTATAAATTCATTGTCCGATATATCAACTTTTTCGATCTGAGTAGTATGTATAGCCCTTTCACAATTTTCAAATTTGTTTTCTCTTATCGTTTTTGGATAGTTCTCGCCGGAAAAAGAGCCGGATAAAATAATGCCATCCTTATAATTGCGAAAACTGAAGCCCTTAATTTCTATTCCTCTACTAACGATAAATCCATTGTATTGTCGGGGGGAGGGGCTTTCCAATATGGTATTTGCGGGACCGTCATAACTCCAAATTTTCAAATCTTTGTCAAATATGGAAACCTGACTTATGCTTTCTTTGTAAATCCCTTGCTTCACCAAAATAGTGTCTCCGCTCCGCGCCTCAGAAACCGCTGCCTGAATGCCCCCATACCATTTGTTAAGGGTTCGGTTGAAAACACGGGCATTACCATCAACTTTAATCCCTCCAAAGACCTCACTTCCATCCTTCAGGACAGCTACTATAAAAAGGGAGTCCTGAACAGAATTTAGTATGCTCAGGGGCAAAGCCATGCTCCACTGCCCATCCTCCGCCACTGTGAAAATAATACCTGTCAACGAAGGCGTATTTCGCCCATCCGGCCTTGCTTGAAATTCACGGATACGCTTTCCCGGCTTACCATCGCCACCCTGGACTATGTCGTATACAGGATAAAGAAAATTTCCATCGAATTTCAGAGAGTCGTTTTCGGTACGTTCCTGCCATTCCAGTTTTGGGCACCGGCTTTTGGGCAACCTTAAACCCAAATCTGTAAAAGTTTCCCGGGCTATCATTATTCCTTTGGCTTTTGTAGTTTCATTTCTTTGAGGTTCCTCCGATCCGTAAAACTCTTCGTGATCGACATCCTGGAAAAGTCTGCGCTGAATTCCTCCACCGAAATAAACAAAATTAGCGCCCTGGGAATTGACAGGTGCGGCCCCGTCATTATCTTTGTAAGGGTCATTCATGACAAGCCGGTTTAACTGTGCCCCCTTTTCTATAGAAGTGGCTTTTGTGGCAAATCGATAAAATTGCCATATAAAATAAAGACTGGCTGCCTCCAGTTCTGCCAATTTTGAGGTAATACCCTGATAGAAAAAGTATTTATCCTGCAGTAAACCATTCATACCTGAACCTTCTGATTCGTTGAAAATCTTCAGATTATCACTAAAAAACAAACCGCCATATGGAAGTTCCGTATTTGGAAATTCATCTAAAGTACTTGGGTTTTCCTGCAGTAAATCACCCAATCTCAACATTTCTTTTTTAGAAACATCCCACCGCAAATCCCGGATGCCTGGTGCATCAATAGCAATTCCGGATATTTCATTCTGATAAGCTTTACTTTTGCCTATATTTTGTAATGGAAATCGAATTCCATCGATTACAATATCGTGGCCAACTGTTAGCGCATAGAGCAATGAATACAAACCCGCTCCGCCATGAGGAGATCCCCAAGTTATCACTTTTTTTAATTTCCTGAGCAGGCGCTCATCCATAAAGCGAAACCCGGCCCTGCTTACCAATCCGCCTTGGGAATGGGCAACTACGTACAGATTAAACTCCATGTTTTCTTCCAACATTTTTTTAATCTGTTGGTCCTGGAGTAGCGCATCATTCACCATTCTTCCCAGATCTTCACCTAAGGTTGACATCCTGAAGTCTGATTTTTCGAGAACAGGCGAGAAAATAGGCCTATAGGTAGGATATATAAATTCATAAAATGAAGTGCAATCATCTGGCAGATCTTTTATACCATTCTTTTGAAACTCTGAATAAAGCAACTCCCACAGCAAACGTTTGTATCCCACTTCCCAGGGATTATCTGCTGAAGGAGGAACATATCCGTCTTTTTCCAATTCATTATGTCCGTGCACTAACAGAATGATATTGCAAACAGGTTTTTTTATTAAAGCCAGCTTTTCGGATTTGCTGGCCCGGCCTATCCAATGCCTGTAGCCCAGAGATGTTTTAAGAGTATCCGGAATCATTCGCTCTATTCGGGGCGCTTTGCTCCAGTTTAGAGAATTATCATAAGTGAGCAAAATATATTTCACATTGCCAACCCAGGTATCCACCCGTAATTCCGCAGAGCCTTCAACTTCATCGGCGGGCACGACACACTCCGGAAATGATGCATCCAAAAACTTCAACTTTCCATCAGCTATCGTAATGATGGGCAAAATCATTCCATGACTTACCAACAATTCTCCATCTATATTCAGATCACCGATTCGCAATACAACAACGGTCTCCGGGTTAACAGAACCTATTTCTTGAATTGGAATACTAATAATAGGTTTAATGCCAGAAGGGTTTCCTGCACCAGTCACCTTCAATTCCCGCATTGACCCGGTAATTCTAAACCCTTCCCATTCCGGTATATAGTCTGACAAATTAAAGTCTACAGGTAGCCGGCTTGCCACGGCCTCCATCTCCGAACCATTGCCCTCCAATACAAACCGCGTACCGTCTTCCAGTACAATTTCTATTCTTCCGCTTCCCGGAAGATTCAAGCTATCCATTAATTTTGCCGAATCTCCTGCGACGGTCTCACCAGCACCATACTCTGTATCGGCTTCTGAGAATCTGGAAGGGGTCAGTTCTCCAATCAACCCGCCTACAAAGTCCCCGCTTCCTTTTACCGCGCCGGTAGCCTGACATCCGAAGGCTTCGCCCCGTCCAATTCCTCCACCAAGCTCCGATCCACCGGTTACCGCTCCTGTTGATTTGCTGTTAATAGCTAAACCTTCCCCCAACACCCCCCCCAGCCTAAAGCTTGAAGCAACACCCGTAATGTTTCCTGATGCCATACACGACGATATTTGACCGCTACCCGCCACACCGCCGACGTGGCTTTCTCCGCCTACCTGTACAGATGAAATACAATCCCGGATCCAGCCTCTGTTTATTTCTCCTGTTATACCCCCCGCAAAATTATGCCCTTCTACAACGCCATTAACTTCTACGTTAATTATTTCTCCACCCAATGACCTGCCGGTGAGTATACCTGTATAGTTACCACCAATCAGGCTCGCTCCTTCCAAGTCCAAATTCCATAAATGAGCTCCGGTTGTCAAGCCAAACAATCCCTGAAAGTCAGTTCCCTGCCGGTCTATTGTTAATCCGCTTATGCGAAAACCACCTCCATTATAACTACCAGTAAAATGCTCTGTTGCAGAACCCAGAGGCGCCCAACCTTCTCCCTCATTCCATGGGCTGACCCCGATATCGATATCAGCCACCTGGACAAAGTGCGAGGATAGAAAATCCCGCACTGCATCGAGTTGCTCAGGAGAGGCGATCTGATAGGGATCGTCCCTGGTTCCAGAGCCATCCGCAAAGGACGCTCTGCTAAACATCACAGGAAACAAAGTTGCCACCAATGGTGGCTTATTCCATAAGATTTCCTGCTTCAGCCATTTACGCTCTGAAGTTTTTGTCCAAATCTGATCAACCTTAGTACGCTGGCTCATAAGTCCTATCTGGCCAGACTCCAAATCACTGACATCCAGGCTGATGATTACTGATCCCTGAAGCAATATTTTCTTTGGAAACTCTAATTTCTGCCACTTTACTCCTTCGGATAATGAATCCACAGACCACACCACCTCCCCTAATAATTGACCAGGCAAGCGACCAAAACTACGAACGCGAATACGAACCACTCCTTTCATATTCCCCAGTGCATGCACACCGATATACACACCACTAAGTAGTTTATTTCTGCCCATTGAATATACCTGACCATGCTCTACATCTTCCAGGTGGTTGTTGCCTAAAATGTACCCGCCTGAAAGGGTTTGCATCATTGACAGGGGACTTTGGGCCGACCATGTATTTGGGTAGAGTAAATGTTCTTCTTTTTTGAGCTCTAATTCTACAACCTGAGTTTCCTTAATGGCCAAATCCCGGTATCCTACACGTTGATTTTGAGCGTTGAGCACATTCGTTATAGATATGATTATCAACAGAACATATAGACCGCCTATTTTCGACACTCTATTCATAAAATGGAATCTTTGTAAAAAATGAAAGATATTTAGTGAAAGCAGGCGATTATTTAACTACAATTTTTTTGGTGATTTGCATGGTTTCAAACTGCAGGTGTACAAAATATATCCCACTCTGCAAGCCTTGAACATTCAAATTATAACGCAATTCACCACGAATGGCCGGACGTTCCTCTTTAAGAACATAGCCCAATGCACTATAAATGCGAATAACACGCAAATCCTCTTTTGCACTTTGTATATCAATCCAAAGAAATTCTCGGACGGGATTGGGATAAAGCCTGACGAGGGGTATGCCTTCAGCTTCTTCGTTAATTAATACAGAAGTGGGCCGGCGAACAAAACGCGCAGTAAGTGTTTGATCGGCCGAAACCACCCAATCCAGCGAAGGATCCGCGGTTATTAACTGAGTACCCAGATACCAGCCTAACAAATTAAACTCGGGCTTAGCCGTGGCCACTAGTCTAACCATCTGATTTGACAAATAATAACCGCCTCCTGCAACAGTACCTCCATCAGGTGGATAGGCACGCAATTGTAGTTGATGGACTTTGTTTTGACGTAGTACAGGGTAGCCATCATTACTAAATGGCACCTCATCTGCTACCCATATATTGGAAAAATCCCAACCCACATATGCATTTGGCGCATATGGCCATGTCATCTCATCGGTATTGCGGCCAATACCCCCCGCAGATGTTAATTGCGCAGATCGTTCAGTGTCCCAATATGAGCTGGAAATATCTCCTGTATTATTGCCGGCAAAGCCACCCAAAAAAGAACTTGCAGATGGCACACCAACAGCATAACTTTCAGAAATTGTTCCTGCATTGCTACCAATTAGACCTCCGGCATAGCTCTGTGCTACAACATTTCCTTTGGCATAACTATGGGTCACACTGGAGGCTGTACCGGAGGCCCCGCCGATGAGTCCACCTACGTATTGCCGTCCCTGAACCGTGCCGGTGGCTGCATTGAAAGAGGCCTGCTGCGCCATCAATCCCAGACTTAAAAAGCCAAGGATAAAAGGAAGAATGGTTTTCATTGCGTCAAAAGTTTTCATGTTATGTTTTTTTAATTGCTATACACATTAAATCCGGCATCCGAACACCAGTTGTCCGTGCCCGGGCCCCATTCACCTCCCAGCACGCCGTGCGTATTTCCGGAGTAAGAGTTGCTTCCTTCATTAAAACATGGTACGTGGCGTGGTACCACTCTGGGCATACCTTGCACAGTGACCGTCTCCGTGGCATTCCAGTTGGAGGCTTTGCCGTAGATGGCGCCTCCTTTTTGGGTGGCGTGATTGGACACAAACTGATTGCCGGAAATGTCGGGTGTCGCAGAGCTGTAAATCGCTCCACCATCATTGCCGGCACTGTTTCCCTGGAAAATATTATCCTGAATAGTCGCCTGAACGCCATTGTAATCATCTACAGAAACGCCACCCCCGCTAAACTGAGACTGGTTATTCAAAATTTGATTATTCTTTACCGTGACATTGCCACTTATACCTAATCCGCCACCACTTTGACCTGTATTTGATTCAATTCTATTTTCCGAAATTTGTATCGATTCGCCCGCCATTGCCCATGCCCCGACGCCTCCATCAGAATTACCCGTTATTATATTTGTCATAATGGTACACTGAAAACCAGTTGAGTTTGTACCCCTACCAACTTGTAGGCCTCTTCCTTCATTATTAGAAATGGTATTACCCCGGATATCGGCATTGGCAGAACCATTGTTCCCTAAACCAAGGAGTATTCCTCCCCAAAGATTATTCAGAATCTGGTTGTTTACTATTTCAATTAATCCACTGGCATCGGCAGAAATAGCGAACCCTGACCGTTGCATAGTATTATTATGTATCCGGGTCGCGTACAACCCGGATGTGAAATAAATACGAACAGCATCCGCACTATGATCTGAAAAAGTATTCTGTGAGATGGTAGCACCCGTATTACCCAATAACTCAATGCCCCAGTCACCACCTGAAAACTGATTTTTTTCAATCGTAGCTGTATGATACCCACGGATGCGAATTCCACGGTTGTGATTCTCAATAATATTTTCTCGTACCACAACAGGGTTCTCATCTGAAAATACCAGTTTCTCAATATCCAACCCATAGTACTTATTCGAAACAATCTTATTTCTCTCAATAACAGGCGCACAGTTCTCATTAATTCCTATGCCAGTACCATCGTTGTTCTGTATAATACAATCCCTCACCGTAGGCCGGAAAGGAGTCGTATTTCCCCCAAATTCCCTGAGAAAAATCCCATTCCAGTAATTCTGAATCGTGAAGCCTTCAATGATGGAGTTGTTGTTATTTAAACGGAAGCCGGTACCTCCACCCTGCCCGTCGAGAATGGTCTGTTCGGCACCATCCACACTCTTGACCAGTAAATTTTTGAAATTGATGATGGGGAATTCTTTGTACACACCCGGATTGACCAGAATGGTGTCCCCTTCCCTTGCCTGCTCCGTAGCGGTGGTGATCGTGGCGTACCATTTTTTCCAGGTCTTGTTGTACACTTTCGCCTGCCCTTCGTAATCCATGCCAAAGTACACTTCACTATTGTCCTTTAGAATCGCTACAATGTACAATGTATCAATTGAGGAAGGAATCTCTGCGGAGGGTATAGTAAAACGAATTTCGCCATTCTCTTCGATAGTAAACATGGAATTAAGCAATCCCGGAGCATCCTTCGCGTCCAGCCTGGCATCCATGCGGCTGATGCGCTTACCCGGTTTTCCGTCGCCCCCTTCCGCCATACTGTAAATGGGAAATACGATTTCGCCTTCCAGGATCAATGTATCCGGATTGTCTATTTCTTCAAGCTCCAAAACCGGACACTGACTCCTGGGTCGGGTGAGTCCGAGGTCAGTGAAGGTTTCCTTGGCAATCATTCTCCCTTTATTCTTGGTAGTTTCATTTCGCTGTGGAGCCTCAGACCCATAAAACTCCTCATGATCTGTGTCGGGAAAAAGCTTACTACTAACTCCACCGCCCGGATAAACGCCCGCTGCCCCCTGCGAATTCAAAGGGCCAGCACCATCACTGTCCTTATGTGGATCATTCATGACTAAACGGTTGAGCTGAGCGCCTTTCTCTATAGAGGTCGCATTTGTAGCAAAACGGTATGTTCTCCAGAGAAAAAACCAGCCTGTTTCCAGCGACGCCAGCTTGGGAGTTACTCCCTGATAAAATAAATATTTATCCTGTAATAGTCCACTTAACCCAGAACCCTCTGTTTCATTGAAGAGTTTCAGATTTTCACTAAAAAACAGACGACCATATGGCAACTCTGTTTCCGGAAATTCATTTAAGGTTGCTGAATTTTCTCGCATCAAATCACCTAAGCGCAATAATTCCTTCATAGAAACATCCCACCGCAAATCACGTATACCGGGAGCATCGATAGCAATTCCTGCCACCCCATTCTGATAGCCGGTACTCTGGCCTATATTCTGCAAAGGAAAGCGAATATTGTCAATCACAATGTCATGACCAACGGAGAGCGCATATCTCAAAGAGTACAAACTTGCTCCCCGATGCGGAGAGCCCCAGGTAATAACCTTCTTCAAATTTTTCAGTAAGCGTTCATCCATGAATCGCAAGCCTGCCCTGCTTACTAAACCTCCTTGTGAATGAGACACTATATATAGGTTAAACATCATATCCTCCTCAATCATTTTCTTGATCTGTTCATCCTGAAGCAAGCGCTCATTTACCATCCTCCCCAATTCTTCTCCCAGAGTAGGCATTCGAAACCCGGACTTTTCCATTATCGGTGAGAAGATAGGCCTGTAAGTAGGAAAAATAAATTCGTAAAATGCTGTGCAATCCCCAGGAATATCCCCGGAAGTGTTTTTTAGAAACTCCTCATACATGATATCCCACACTAAGCGTTTGTAACCGAACTCCCAGGGTGTTATAATCTTACTTCCTAAGTAACCACCTTTTTCCTCTTCGTTGTGTCCGTGCACCAGCAGGACAATATTACAAACCGGCTTTTTTCGCAATTTTGCCTGCGCCTCTTTAGTACTTCTCCTCCAAAGTTGCCTGAATCCATCTTCTGCTTTTAGAGTATCAGGTACCATTCGTTCTACCACTGGCGATTTACTCCAGTTTAAAGTCTTATCATAAGTTAGTAAAACATATTTCACATTACCAACCCATGTATCTAAGCGCGCATGCGGGTTTTCTCCAATGCCATCATCCGGAATGACGCATTCCGGAAATGGGGCATCAACAAATTTCAACTTGCTATCCTCTATTGTAATTACTGGTAAAATAACCCCGTGATTCTCGTATAAATCCCCATCAACACCCAAATCCCCCACCCTTAAAATGACCACTGTTTCTGGATTAATTGTTCCAATTTCTTCTACAGGAATACTGATAATGGGCTTCACTTGAGAGGGATCTCCGGCCCCAGTCACTTTCAGAATCCTCATTGAGCCGGTTGCTCGAAAACCTGCCCATTCAGGAGCGAAATCTGCTATAGACACATCCACAGGAACACGACCGGCCTCTGCTCCCATTTCAGAGCCATTGCCTTCCATGATAAACCGGGTGCCATCTTCGAGTATGATTTCAATTTGCCCACTGCCCTGAATACGAAGACTATCCTTTAATTGTGTTGTATCCCCGGGTGTTGTATCCCCGGGCCCAAACACTCCATTATCCTCAGTAGATTGTCCCATTTCCAGTTCTCCTATTAATCCACCAATATAATCACCACTTCCTTGCACCGCCCCAGTAGCCACGCAGCCATAAGCCTCTCCTCGTCCGATTAACCCTCCTATTTCTGTTCCTCCAGATACTGCACCGGTAGCGCGGCTGTTTATCGCTTGTCCTTCCCCCAGCAGACCGCCAAGCCGAAAACTTGAGTCGTTACCATTGACTGTACCTGAAGCGAAACAGGCAGAAAGCTGGCCACGACCCGCTACACCGCCTGCATGGCTGACCCCTTGCACCAGTGACGCTGACACACAATCTCTGATCCAACCAGTATATATTGCTCCCGCTATACCTCCCACAAAATCAACACCCATCACCTCTCCATCCACGGACACATTTAGTATCTCACCCCCTAATGCCCGTCCAACCAAAATGCCTGTATAATTCCCGCCGCGTACAGTTGATCCTTTTACCTCAAGATTCCAGATCAAGGAAGAGGCCGTCTGACCAAATAAACCCTGATAGTCTACAGCGCGTCTATTTATGGTCAAACCATTAATCGTAAAGCCCCCTCCACTATAGCTTCCTGTAAAATACAAAGAATCATTGCCTATGGGCAGCCAACCTTCACCTTCATTCCAGGGGCTGTTTCCCAAATCTATGTCATCAATCTGAACAAAATGTGATGATGGAAAATCACGAACCGCATTAAGCTGTTCAGCAGTTTCCACCAGGAATGGATCTTCTCTGGTTCCTGAGCCTCCTGCGAATGAGCTCCTGTTTAAAAACACTGGAAATAATGTTGCCCCCAGCGGCGGCCTGCGCCACAAGGTCTCCTGCTTCTTCCATTTGTGCTCCGCCGTCTTTGTCCAGATCTGATCAATATCAGTACGCTGACTTAGCAGCCCAATCTGACCCGATTCTACATCTCTAACATCCAGGCTTATTATTACCGACCCCTGAAGGACAGTTTTCCCGGGAAAATCCAATTTCTGCCAATGGACTCCTTCGGTTAATGAATCCAAAGACCAAACGATCTCTCCTAATAACCGACCCGGCAACCGACCAAAACTGCGCACATTTATTCGAACAGCTCCTTTCATTACTCCGCGGGTATGTACCCCAAGGTACACACTGCTGAGCAGGCGAGTACCATCCAGAACATAAACCTGACCATGCTCTGCATCAGAATATTTGTTTGTACCTAAAACATACCCGGGCTCTACCGTCTGCATTGAAGAAAATGGCTTATCGGATGACCATCCGGAGTAATATGTTATTTGTTCGCCTTCCTTTATTTCTACATCTAAAGCATCCAAAAAAGTAATTGGAATGCTGCGATAGCCCAAACGTTGTGCTGAAACTTGATATATCATAACTACCATCAGGAACAACAGGGCAGGGCGGGAAAAAGACATTAAAGGCACGATTGAATACATCATTATAGTGGTTTTATATACACTTCAATATTACATGTATCCAGGTGGGGAATTGATGATATTAATCACCAGAAAAGCCTAATTATTTATGATTCTTATCTGTTTACTTTGAATGGGCGAGTAAAGGATACTTTCCTGGCAAAAGCTCCAGAACAAGGGGGGGAGAGGTAAACGGGTAATTTGATAAAAGAAAATTACATGATTCAGAAAATCAATTCATACAACTAGACAATTATATCTGCATTCATTACAGAAATGCACACTGAAGGCCCGCAATTTTAATTTATATAAGGTTCGAATATGTGGCTCAGTGAAGATATAGCTGAAACAGAAGTATTGCAAATGCTGCAACCTTTGCCGGATGATATGCTGAGATATTACACCGTCTCCGAAGCTGTAAACAAAGTGAGCAATAATGACCCTTCTTTGATAGAACCATTTGAATATGATGGAGGGAATGAGAAGCAGCTGACCTTTTTTAATTTTGCGGGGCGCCGGCATTTACCCAGGTAGTGATTTGAGAAATTCTGCAGTCATTAATCTTAGCCCCACCCTGAGGCATTGGTACAAATCCGGTAGTGTGACTCACTGCACCTACCAGACGACCATTAAGGGCAACAGAACGAACACCTGCATAAGTGTTGAGCTGAATACCTGCACCCGCCGAAGATCCGGTATGGCATCCGTTACACGTGTTTTGTAAAAACGGGGCAATAGTACCGGAATAAGTCACATTATCAGTATTACATCCACCTTCATTACAACTAAGATTTTTTGCACCCTGCTGAATCCATTTGGCAATTGTTGCAATTTGGGCATTTGTTAATTTGGCTCTTGGAGGAGGAGGCATCCGCTTGTCGTTGCGATCCTCTGTTATTTTTTCATAAATATCTCCTGCCTCTAAATCAAAAGGCTTGATGTCGCCGGTGTTTATAATATTATCATAATCTGTGAGCTGAATACCCTCCTCTCTGGTGATGGCATCATGACATCCAGAAATGGCACAATTGGAAACAAATATTGGCAGGACATCCCTGCTAAAATACACAGTGTCGGGATGACAAGTATTAACAGGATTATCTGTAGTGTCTATCGGATTTCCCGTTGTATCAATAGGATCACCATCTATATCAATAGGATCAAAGCGACATGCATTTGAAAAAACTATTATGTAAAGGACGATGAGACCGAGAACTACCTTAATTTTCATAAAACCATTTTTAAAACAACGCATAATGAACCACCATCATAAAGTGCTACAACAGGATTAAAAAAGGGCAAATCATTGAGTAACAATTGTTAATTGTTGCAATGAGGTACGTTTAAAACCAGCAACAGAAAGTAAAACTATAGTAAAAAGCCTGAATTCAATTTATTAATAAGATCAATCTGGAAAAAGAGCGGATGAAACGGTCAACAAAATTAGATGGTAAAAAACAAAAGGTATTAGTTAGATGGAGAGGGCAAGACTTTTATGAAATGTATGAATTATGCAAATCAACCTGAGTATAAAATTAATAGTAAATTAATGTGTGTTACCAACCTTGCAGTCTTTAGAAACGTTATCCTCGTATATATTATATACAACTTATTTTGCTGAATAATCATTTACTTGATAAGGCGTTATAATAAGAGTATTTTATTATATAAAAATTAAAAATATATCCTTATGAATAAGCGATCAAATAAAACGGTATCTCATTCTGCTGGAATATGGATTACGGATGAGCCGGCCATTGTCACAGACAATTTAAATATTATACAGGAATCAATGGAACAGTCAATTCTTCTTTGCGAAGAGGATATTTCTGACGAAGAATTAATGGCGATGATTGCAGGGCAAAGAAATATTTAAACGATAGGTGCTACTGAGAAAAGAATGCCACAATATAAATTCTTCCATTCTGGCAATAAAATAATGTATAATTTGTCGTACATCAATAAGATTGTAAATTAAAAGTTACAAGCTTCCTGAAAAGAGGAAAGTGGAATTTTTGCAATCTAATAATATTGAGTACTTTTAGACTTACATTACATTAATAAAATCAACTAACATGAAAGTTTCCATCCAATTTACAGCCAATCTGGTGCTGGAAAATATTGAATTGTCAGAAGAAAAGACGGCTGAGATCATGTCTTATTACGAAGAAAACGGAACGTTGAGTGATGAGATGGTAGAAATGGTCATGAATGATCCTACGGCAGATTTGTTTGTAGAAGAGGTCATCAGTATTGATGATATTTTTGAGTCCCTGGAAGAGGATGAAGAAGACGATGACGATGACGACGATGAAGAAGAAGAGGATGAAGATTAAACCCTTGTCATTTAAAGTATAATTTAGAGCCCATTTCGGATTTTTTCTGAAATGGGCTTTTTTCTTCAACAATATTGCTGTAAAAACGTATTGAAGATAGCTTTACAATAAGCGGGAATTAAAGTGAAAGCATTAGATTTGCACAGCAAAAACCGAAAGTATGATATTTGATATTGACATGATCAGGGAATTTTATTCCTCATATGCCTCCAAAATAAATAAAGCAAGAGCGCTCCTTGGGTGCCCTTTGACCTTATCCGAGAAAATTTTATATGCCCATTTACATGAAGATTCACCGTTAACGGAATATCAAAGAGGGGGCGACTATGTGTTTTTCGCCCCGGATAGAGTGGCCATGCAGGATGCAACTGCCCAGATGGCATTATTGCAATTTATGATGTGTGGCAGACCCAAAGTCGCGGTTCCAAGTACAGTGCATTGCGATCACCTTATTCAGGCAAAAGTCGGTGCAACGGAAGATTTAAACCGTGCACTGGATCAAAGCTCAGAAGTGTTTGATTTTCTGCAAAATGTATCTAATAAATATGGAATTGGATTCTGGAAGCCCGGGGCCGGAATTATTCACCAGATAGTACTTGAAAACTATGCATTTCCGGGAGGAATGATGATAGGAACGGACTCACATACAGTGAATGCGGGAGGTTTGGGAATGATCGCTATTGGAGTGGGAGGAGCTGATGCAGTTGATGTCATGTCCGGAATGGCCTGGGAATTGAAAATGCCTAAATTGATTGGAGTTAAACTAACGGGAAAATTGAACGGCTGGACATCTCCAAAGGATGTAATTTTGAAAGTTGCGGGAATTCTGACTGTAAAAGGAGGAACCGGTGCAATTGTAGAATATTTTGGACCAGGAGCGGAGTCCATGTCATGCACAGGAAAAGGTACGATCTGCAATATGGGAGCAGAAATCGGAGCTACTACTTCGGTCTTCGGTTATGATGATTCCATGAGCAGATATCTCAAAGCAACAGGTAGAGAAGAGGTTGCCAATCTGGCTGACGCTGTGGCTGCAGAACTCACAGGTGATGCAGCTTGCTATGCAAATCCTGAGCAATATTTCAATCAGGTAATTGAGATCAATCTGGATGAGCTGGAGCCACATATCAACGGACCATTCACTCCGGATTTGGCTACTCCTCTTTCTCAGTTTGCAGATTTTATGAGAGCCAACCAATATCCTGAAAAACTGGAAGTAGGCCTTATAGGATCATGTACCAATTCATCATATGAGGACCTGGACAGAGCGGCATCCATTGCCAGACAAGCAGTAGAAAAGAATCTCCAGGCTAAAGCAGAATTCACCATAACACCAGGCTCAGAGCTTATCAGATTTACTGTTGAAAGAGATGGTCAGCTGGCATCATTCTCAGATATTGGAGGTATGGTGCTGGCCAATGCTTGTGGTCCATGCATTGGTCAATGGGATCGGCATACTACTGACCCCAACAGGAAAAACTCCATAATCACTTCCTTCAACAGGAACTTCTCCAAGAGAAATGATGGAAATCCAAATACACACGCTTTTGTGGCCTCACCGGAGATTGTGACTGCTTTTGCTATTGCAGGAGATTTGACATTTAACCCGATGACAGATACATTAATCAACAGAAATGGAGAAAAAGTAAGACTTGATCCTCCCTATGGAGAGGAATTGCCTTCAAGAGGTTTTGATGTAGAGGATGCAGGTTTCCTGGAGCCCGCTGCAGATGGTTCTCATATTGAATTGAGTGTTGACCCTCACTCACAAAGAATTCAATTACTTACTCCATTTATTCCTATAGAAGCGGAGCAATTGAAATATATGCGGGTATTAATCAAAGCAAAAGGTAAGTGCACAACAGATCATATATCTATGGCAGGACCATGGTTGAAATACAGAGGACACCTTGAAAATATTTCTAATAATCTTCTGATAGGAGCTGTCAATGCCTACAATGGACAGATTAATTCAGTGATCAATTATGAGACAAATGAATATATGCCCGTTCCGGATTCTGCAAGACTATACCAGTCGAAAAAAGTGGGAACGATAGTAGTAGGTGAGGAAAACTATGGAGAAGGTTCATCGAGAGAGCATGCTGCAATGGAACCGAGATATCTGGGAGTGAAGGCAGTAATTGTCAAATCATTTGCCAGAATCCATGAAACCAACCTGAAAAAGCAGGGAATGTTGGCGCTGACGTTTGTGAATCCGGAGGATTATGACAAAATCAGGCAGGATGATTTAATAGACATCAATGGGTTGGCACAAATGAAGCCGGGTCAGCCTTTGACAGTTGTTTTAAATCATACAGACGGAACTGAAGAAAGCATTGCTGTGCAGCATACCTATAATGAACAGCAAATCGAATGGCTAATTGCCGGATCTGCCCTGAATAAAATCAGACAATCACTCTAATCCGGAAAAAGAATGATATAGAAAATAGAAAAGCCCTGAAGCAATTGCTGCAGGGCTTTTTTCAAATAAAAAGGCCGATTCTTTAATCCCCCAATTTTAGAACCGGCCCGATCAAGAGATTATTCAACTCATTTGATACCTCTTAAACGTTTGAACTACGCAATTTTATATACATTAATCTTGCCAAATATTTTGATTCAGGAGCATTTTGAGCAGACAAATGAAAATATTTTTAAATGTCAAAATGATTACATTCGTATCTGTCTGAAAATGTAAAGAAAAGAAAGGCAAGAGCAAAATATATAATAAATAAAAATGTATAGCCGGGATGATTTAGTTGGATCAGGATACATCAAAATATGCCATACATAATAACCTCATAACAGCTCTATTATTCGAGCGGTCTAAATAAATACAAATGCAAGTTTCCAAAGGAGCACTTTATTTAATTCCGGTACCAATTACCGAAGAAGGAATCAATACGATTCCTCAGGCTACCAGGGAGGCTGTTGCGCCCATCCAGATATTTATTGCAGAGCGTGGAAAAACTGCCAGGATGTGGCTCAGGCAAATTGTTCCGGGGATTGATATGCAGGCCTTACAGGTTTTAGAATTGGACAAACACAAACCACAGGAGGGTTTGAATGGTTTCTTACAGCAAGCATTGGGAGGTAAAAACATAGGCCTGATGTCTGAGGCAGGATGTCCGGGAGTGGCAGATCCCGGTGCGGAGGTGGTAAGGTTGGCACATCAATTGGGTATTACAGTGATTCCCCTGGTCGGGCCTTCCAGTATTTTATTGGCATTAATGTCATCAGGATTGACGGGTCAGAAGTTCTTTTTTCATGGATATTTGCCGGCACAAAAGCAGGATCTTCGACAGGTGTTAAAGCAATTGGAAGGTAAAGCCATTCGTGAAAAATGTACACAAATTTTTATTGAGACACCGTATAGGAATAATCAGGTTTTTGAAGCGGCAATGGAAGTTTTATCCTCAGATGTCCGGCTGGTAATTGCTAAGGATCTGAGTGGGCCGGAGCAATGGATCGGCAGTAAAGCTGTGAAGGATTGGAAAAAAATGACAGCCCCCGAGCTTTATAAAACTCCGGCAGTATTTCTGATTGGGGCTAATTAGGCGGAATTAAAAATCAATTTAAATTGTTTCTAGTTTTCATGCCGGAAGAAATAAAGAAATCTTTTAGTTGAGATGGGAAAAAATCAGAGGTCCCATCCCAATAAACACTATAAGCAAAAAGTATGTCACTTACCACAGTGGAATTGGAACCGATGAACGAACAGGAATTTTTACTCAGAAGAGGGTATCTCAATTTATCGGTTGAACCCGGAATTGATCTGGAAGCTGCGATTATCCGGCTTAAAAAAGAAAAAAATGCAGTTATTCTGGCACACTACTATCAGGAATCCGAGATTCAGGATCTGGCGGATTATGTAGGAGACAGTTTGGGCCTGAGCCAGCAGGCTGCTGCTACCGACGCAGATATAATCGTTTTTGCCGGAGTACACTTTATGGCTGAAACTGCCAAAATGCTTAATCCCAATAAAAAAGTGGTTTTACCGGACCTGAAAGCAGGTTGTTCGCTGGCAGATTCCTGTCCTCCTGCACTATTCAAAGAATTCAGAGATCAGTATCCTGATCATATCGTGGTATCCTACATCAATTGCACTGCGGAATTGAAGACAATGACTGATATCTGCTGTACCTCAACTAATGCTGTTCAGATCATTGAGAGTATTCCTGAGAATCAGCCGATTATCTTTGCTCCTGATAAAAATCTGGGGCATTATCTGCAAAAAAAGACGGGTCGCAAAATGGTATTATGGGATGGAGCCTGTATGGTTCATGAAATATTTTCCAGAGAGCGAATTCACCGTTTAAGAATGGAGCATCCGGACGCAAAATTTATCGCACATCCGGAATGTGAACCACATATATTGGCGGAGGCTGATTTTATTGGCTCTACTACCGGATTGTTGAATTACACTATCAGGGAATCAGCGGAATCATTTATTGTTGCCACCGAGTCCGGTATTCTGCACCAAATGCAGAAGCATTCTCCCCATAAAACGTTCATTCCTGCGCCTCCGAATAATTCATGTGCGTGTAATGATTGCCCGCATATGAAGCGCAACACTTTAGAAAAGTTGTATCTGTGTATGGAATACGAGCTTCCTGAAATTATTCTTCCGGATTGGGTTATTCAGAAAGGAAGAGCATCTATTGACAGAATGCTGGAGATTTCAGCGAGAGCGGGACTGTAACAGCCGGCTTTTACCTGTTGGCTATTTACTGTGGGCGAACACCCGGTGTGAGCCAAGCCCCTGTATTACTCATTTAACCATCTACTTCTATAGACGTAAGGAATTGGCTGGCCCCAGGGAAGGTGATGTCCCGGCTGCGTTGCGCCTAGGTGATGTCTTCATTCAGCTGCGCTTTGGAAGGTGATGTCTTTTTGTTTTCTGCAGCTTGGCTTTGAAACAAAAAGGTGATGTGCAAGTCCTTAGATAGCGAGCGTAGCCTCGCTACGGAGCTTGCGGTTGAGTGGCGAGTTTTGAGTAAGAGCTTGTTTTGAGTGGGAGGTTTGGTTGTTAATATCAGGCTCACTCATCTCACTAACAGACCCCCACCTAAAACCCTGAACCCTACTGCGGGCTCCGCACGCACATCACCTTGCAACTTTTGAAGCGTAGCTGAAAAAAGTTGCAAGACATCACTTTTTCGTGGCTTGTACCACGAAAAAACACTTGTGGTGAGGAATCGAACCATCACCTTTCAAGCCATAGGCGCAGAAAGACATCACCTAGCTAATATTGCTCCACTTCTCTGCTTCCTTCAAATCCTTACTGACAGCCATTTTCAGGGTTCGATGCTCAGGCAGATTGAGTTCCGGGTCTTTGTCCAAAATACTGAGCACCACTTCCCGGGCATATTGCAGAATGCGGCCATCTTTAGCCAGATTGGCAATTTTAAATTCCGGAATGCCACTTTGCTGAGTACCTTCTAAAGCGCCGGGGCCGCGGATCTCAAGATCCACCTCAGCAATTTCAAAGCCATTGTTGGTGCGTTTCATGGTATCCAGGCGCAAGCGTGCATCTTCAGTCAGTTTAAAATTGGTCATCAGTATACAAAAGGATTGAGACGCCCCCCTTCCGACTCTTCCCCTCAACTGATGTAACTGAGATAGCCCAAATCGCTCAGAATTTTCAATAATCATTACAGAAGCATTGGGCACATTTACGCCCACTTCAATGACGGTGGTGGCTACCATAATTTGGGCAGTACCTTCTACGAATCGCTTCATTTCCCAATCTTTATCCGCCGCTTTCATTCTTCCATGTACGACACTGATTTGAAACTCAGGTGTGGGGAAATGTACCTGCAGTTTTTCGTATCCATGCTGAAGATTTTCAAGATCCAGCGTTTCAGATTCTTCGATCAAAGGATAAACGACATAAATCTGACGACCTTCTTTAATTTGATTTTTCATAAACTCGATAACCTCACCGCGATAAATTTCTGACCTGTAGGTAGTTTGAATAGGCTGTCTTCCCGGAGGTAATTCATCAATTACAGATACATCCAGATCACCATACAAAGTCATGGCCAGTGTCCTGGGTATAGGCGTGGCGGTCATCACGAGGATATGCGGAGGATATGGTTGACTTTTTTTCCAAAGCCTGGCACGCTGTGCTACTCCGAAGCGATGCTGTTCATCCGTGATGGCAAGTCCCAGTTTTTGAAAAACAACCGGGTCTTCCAGCACTGCATGTGTTCCTATCAGAATATGTAATTCTCCTGATGCAAGAGATTCGAGGAGAGCGGCACGCGCTTTGCCCTTTACACTTCCGCTCAGATATCCTACTGTGACGGATGTATCTTTGAGCAATTCTGTTAAACCAATATAATGTTGCGTTGCCAGAATTTCAGTAGGAGCCACCAGACAGGATTGAAAGCCATTATCCAAAGCCATCAGCATACACAGTAGCGCAACGATCGTCTTGCCGCTTCCTACATCCCCCTGCAAAAGACGGTTCATCTGAATTCCAAGACCTAGATCACGTCTTATTTCTTTTAAAACCCGCTTCTGTGCTCCTGTAAGTTCAAATGGCAGATAATCTTTGTAGAATCCATTGAAATGATCTCCAATACTTTTGAAGGAATAACCTTTAATGACTTGCTTTCTGATTTGTTGACTATGCAGGATCTTGAGCTGATGGAAGAAAAACTCTTCAAACTTGAGCCGTTTTTCCGCTTTCAGCAACTTGTCCTGATTGTCCGGAAAGTGAATTTGCCGGATAGTTTCATAAGCCGGGAGGAATTTCATGCGTTCTACCAGATACTCAGGCAGGGGTTCCGGAATATGTGAAGGCTGAAGTTTTTCCATCAGCTGGGCCATAATTCTTCTGCGTACTTTGCCATCCAGGCCACGCTGGTTTAGCTTTTCAGTACTCCTGTATACCGGAAATATCCTAACACCTTGCTCCGTTGCCGGACTTGCCTCTGCACTGAGTAATTCCAGTTCGGGATGGGCAATATTCAATTTGTGATTATAGAAAGTCGCCCGGCCAAATGCAATATAAGTGCCATTGATTTGCAGAAATTGTTGAAGCGTTTTGATATTCTTGAACCAGACAAATTCTGCTGTTCCTGTTTCATCCTTGAAAACCCCGCGAAGTCTTCTTGCTTTCCCGGAACTGAGAAGTTCCACGTGGATCAATTGACCGACAAGCTGAATATAAGTACCTTCTTCTTTGACCTGATTGATTTTTGTGAAAGAACTTCTGTCCACATGTCGTGCAGGAAAGTCATAAACCAGGTCTCTGGCTTTATAGAATCCAAGCTCTGACTTCAATAGTTCAGCTCTGACAGGACCTACACCCTTCAGAAATTCAATATCGGCTTCAAGAGGATTTCCAAATTGCAAAATGTATGTGTGGTTTACAATTAAAAGATAAAACTATTGAATATGGTTTTTATTGGCAGCATTTTAAGGCTGATAATTAGAAATAAATCTATATTAATTGGAGTTAATTTGGCTGTTAAGTATCGATTGACCTAAGGCAAGCATGGGTATGAGAATGTTTGCTTGTAATATGATTTCGTATATTCGCTTCAATTTGCTTCATAGCACATCAAAATAGACATGGAAACGAAAAGACAAAAGCAAGCTGCGGAATTGATCAAAAGAAACTTCGGTACCGTGCTGCGGGAGGAAGGGCTATATATTTATGAACAAGCATTGGTGACGGTTACCTCGGTAAAAATTACGCCAGACTTTGGGCTGGCTAAAATCTATCTCAGTGTGTACAATGCGGAGGATAAAGAGGCAGTGATTCAAGCTTTAAGGGAAAACACGACCAGATTGAGGTTTTCTCTGGGAGAGCGAATCCGCAAGTTTATCAGGAGAATTCCCGGAATAGAATTTTATCAGGACGATACACTCGACGAGATGTACAAGCTAAATGCTTTGTTTGACAAATTGGAAGCAGAGAATCAGCTTGGAAAGAAGGATGAAGAGGAGTGAGTAGCAGCCGGCTATTAGCAATTGGCCATTTGCCTTTGGCGAACAGCCGGGAAAAAGAAGCTTCGAGCCTTGAGAGAACATCCGGGAGAAGCTGCCTCCTTGTCTTCGCGTTAGCCATCACCTTTCTATTTTCAAAGCGCAGCTGCAGAAAACAGAAAGCCATCACTTCGCTTCGACAATTTCACCGGAAATAGCTCCAACAGTCTTTACGACTAAAGCCAAAATTACAACAAGCTGGCAAGGGTCTTCGACCAGCTGTGAAAACGTAAGCACAAAAGAAAAAGCCTCTGTCGTTGGGGTCAGAGGCTTTCAGTACGGGATATAATAAAATATGAGTTAAATAATCTCTTTAACGGGCACTGTAATAGTTGATCATAGATTGGATCTCATGGTTGACCATCAGATGAGGGGCATATGAGAATAAGACGGAATGTAATTCAGGATCCGTTTGAAGCGCTTCTTCCAGAACTTTCATTCCATTCAGTGAATCCTCCAGCAGGAAGTATGCAGCTGATTTCACATAAGTTAATTCTACACAGTTGGCAAAATATTCGCCTTTTTCCAGAACAAGTAAGGACTCTTTAATTCTGTTGGTTGCCAAAAGGAAATTGGCATATGACATCCAGATAAAGCTTTGTTCAGGACCGTGTTTTACAGCCTTTTTAAAGTAATATATAGCTTTGCTGAATTCATTCAGATGAAAATACGCATCTCCCAGGCTGGCAAGATATTCTTCTCTGCTGTCATCCATTTCGAGCGCACGTTTGAATGCATTGATAGCATTGACCCAGCTTCTTTCTTTTGCAAATGAAAGTCCGATATAGTAATGTAGTTCTTCGTTATAAGGATCGATTTTTAGCGCCTTGGTCAAATATTTTCTGGCATGTTTGCTTTGATCCAGGTGAATCAGGCATTGGCCGATATTAGTCAGGGTGTCAGGATCAGATCCAAAGACATCATTTGCTTCTTTAAATGACTTGAGGGCTTCCTTATAATTGCATAGTTCCAAACAAAGATCTCCTCTGTCTCTGTATGCCGCTTCAAAATCCTTATTGATGATGTAAACATATTCGTATGCATCGATAGCTCTTTCATATTCGTGTGTGCAGGAGTATGCATGAGCCAGATTGTACCATGCCTGGTATGAATATGGATCTTTATCAATAATTTGCTGATGCAGAGCAATACTCTCGTTATATCTCTTTGTGTTTTCTACTGCAGCTGAAATTCTCTCCAGAGCATTAAGATTGCTGTGATCTTTTTGTAAAAGTTGAGCCAGAACATCGAATTGCTTTTCATATTCACGACTCTGATCGTAGATAAAGGCTTCTGTCAACAAGATCTCAGTAAGCAATTGTGGTTCTTTATGAGACTTTAGTTCTTCGGTAATAGCCAGCGCATCGTGATACTGCTTGGTCAAAACTTTATATTTGGCCCTCATCAGAGATACTAAAATATCATTAGGTGCAAGCGTTTCTGCCTGAGTAATGACAGCGTCCGCCTGCGAAAACTGTTTTACATTGAACAACAATTCTGCCTTGCGTAAGTAGAAATCAACACTGTATGCATAAATTTCCAGGGCATGGTCTATTACTTCCAGGGCTTTCTCCGCTGAAAACTCTGACTCGTAAAATTGTATTAAAGTAAAAAAGGTTTTTTCTTCGAAAACAGCTATGTCTCCTTTTTGAGACAAGGCTTCATATTCAGTAATGAGATGTAGGAGCGTACTTTGTTTATTGGCACTATGTTCCATGTGTAATCTTGGGGGATTGTTAATTCGTGCGGTAAAGTAAAGAAATAAACCACAAAGACCGCTCATTTTTTCCCAACATTTTTTAACAATAAATAAACATTGTGGGATATATTAAAAAAATCCTAAATGTGTTTTAATTGGTTGTTAATCAATAATTTGAGCATTTGGGCACATTCTTATTACGATTTTTCCATACCTTTTAATGACTAAGAGATATAGAGAAATATATACTCATAATATTGACATACGAAATGAAAGAATTATTAAAAATACCCCAAATCAGGTAGTAGATGCCTTCATTTTTTTTCCTGACAGGTAAACCCCGCTGAAAATTAACACGGCAGCCAGGATTTTAACTCCATCTAATTGATCCTTTTGCAATGTCAAAGCAATCAAAACTGCAATCAGTGGCTGGAGGTAAATGTATACACTAACTGTACTGGCACTAACTTGTTTTAAGGCCAGAGCATTCAGAAGGTACGCCAGGAATGTAGTAAATATCAGCACATATAGGAAGCCGATCCAGGAGAACATATCAAAATCGCTCCACACCACATCCTGAATTTGGTATAAGCCCAGTGGAATACATAATATACTGCCATACAAAAACACCCATTTGGAGATAGTCACAGGGTGATACTTGTGTGTCAGCCTTTTTACCAGCACCAGATACACAGCAAAGGAAACAGCATTTATAAATATAAAGGCATTACCAAGAGGCTCATTGATAGACTGGCCCTGAACCCGGGCTTGCAGTATTAGTAATATCGCACCGGAACAACCAAGCAATACACCTCCAATTTTGAAATAGGTTATGGCCTCCTTCAGCATTATCCAGGAAACTGCTACCACCAAAATCGGAGTAGCAGTCATAATGAGGGATGCATGAATGACTGAACCCAAATGGAGACCATAGAAAAAGAGCGTTTGATTGATCACCACGCCGGTTAGTGCACAAATCAGCAGAATAGTATGATCTTTTCGTTCTATTTTCTCTTTAATAAAAATAGAAGTTGCCCAGAATAAAAGAACGCCTGCCAATACCCTGCACAGAATGAAAGCCATTGGCTTAATGAGCCCGCTGGACATGACATCTTTTGCTATCGTGTAGTTTGCTCCATATATGAAGGCAACTGCAAGAAGATATAAATGAGGAACTAGTTTATTGTTGGACATTGACGAAAACATGAAAGAAACCGCAGCTCAAAAGTAAATGAATTGGGGGAGTAATCATTTTATGCATATAATTGTTCTTGAAAAAATAAAACCGGCAACTATGTTTTTATTTACTTACATCAGACAGGCATTTTCATTTGCTTTAATTCTCCTTTTTATTTTCTCTGCTGGAGTTACCATCAAAGCACAGAAAGAAGACTCTTTTGACCCGCAACAAAAACTTCCCGATGGAGTAAAGCACTCAGAATACATGCTCAGAAATGCGGATGGAAAAGACTTTCAGGGCTTTCGAATGGAACCACCCAACTGGTGGATTGGTATGACAGATTCTGTGGTAGAAGTATTGATTTATGATAAAAACATCAAGGGTTCAAGTGTTCAACTGGAGTATTCAGGGGTAAAGAAAATAGCTGTTCATGAAGTGGAAAACCCTAACTATCTGTTTATAGAGCTTCAAATTGATCCTTCAGCAAAGCCGGGAAATATACCTATACAGCTGACAAAGGCAGGCAAAAGTAAAATATATAAATATCCTATCCTGGAAAAAGATGCTCTGGGAGGCCAGTTCCATGGACTGAACACGCAGGATATAATCTATCTGATCATGCCGGATCGTTTTGCCAATGGAGATGATAAAAATGACAGTTACAGAGATATGCAGCAAAAAGGCATTGACCGCCGGAAAATGTACTTCAGACATGGCGGGGATTTGCAGGGAATAATGGACAAGCTGGATTATCTGGACACACTGGGAATCACTGCACTCTGGCTGAATCCGGTGCAGGAGAATAATCAACCGTATGAATCCTATCATGGCTACGCGGTCACGGACTTGTATAATATCGACAAAAGATTGGGAAGCAATGACTTATACAAAGAACTGGTAAAGCGCTGCCATGAAAAGGGCATCAAAGTAGTCATGGATATCATCCACAATCATGTGGGAGATCAGCATTGGTTTATCAAAGACTTGCCGGACAGAAACTGGATTCATCAGCACGACACGTTTATCAAAACAAGCTACCGGGACCAGGTTTATATGGACCCATATGTATCAACCGGGGATTTCAACAGGATGAATACTGGTTGGTTTGACCGGCATATGCCGGATCTGAATCAGCAGCATCCCAGACTTGCCCGATATCTCATTCAAAATAATATCTGGTGGATAGCTTATGCAGATCTGGATGCATATAGGATCGATACGTATGCATATCCGGACAGATCATTTATGGCAAACTGGGCAAAGAAAGTCAATGAAGCATTTCCAAAAGTCTCCTTATTTGCAGAAACCTGGGTGCATGGCAGTCCCAATCAGGCTTTCTTCACGCAGCAAAATAATATGAGAGGGAAGCAAAATAATTATATGCCCGCTGTAACTGATTTTCAAATGTATTATGCCATCACTGAAGCGCTGAATCAGGAACAGGGATGGACCAGCGGAGCGGCAAGAATGTACCACACAATGTCCCATGACTTCCTGTATGAAGACGCCTATAGAAATGTGGTATTTCTGGACAACCATGATGTGAGCCGAATCTATTCTGTCCTTGGTGAAAATAAAGATAAACTTAAGTCGGCGCTCAGCTGGATGATGACTACCAGAGGCATACCCCAGCTGTATTATGGCACAGAAATTTTGCTCAAAAACCATGCAGACCCCGATGGTAAAGTCCGCCAGGATTTTCCCGGTGGCTGGCCGGCAGATGGAATAGACAAATTTCAGAGAGCAGGAAGAACTGTCGAAGAAGAAGAAATTTTCAGATTCACTCAATCACTGATCAAAATGCGAAAGTCCCATCCTGCTCTGGGATCCGGAAAACTCATTCACTATATTCCTGAAAATGGAGTCTATATCTATATTAGATATGATGAATCAGAAAGAATTGTCATCATCATGAATACACACGGAAAAGAACAAAATGTAGCCACCTCCCGTTTTTCCGAATGGATCAATGACAGAACGGAGTGGCAATCGTTGCCTGATTACAATACTGAAAATATACCCGGAACGATGAATATACCTGCTTTTAGTACCAAAATGTATTTGATGAGGTAGTGCCCGGATGAAACAGCCGCTGTTGGCTATTAGCTTTTGGCTTTTGGCGAACAGCCAGTTGGGGTTGTGGGTTTGTTGTGTGTTCGTTAAGGCGTTAAGGGGTGTAGGAGTTAACAGCCGGTAAACAGCCTCGTTTAAAGGGTAAAGCGCTGATTGGGGAACAACCAAAAACGATATACGATTTGAACACCCCAAACAGCCGCAGCTGGCTGCTAGCTGAACGGCCGGAAATAAGGTGTAAGACATAAGTGGTAGGGCGTAAGTGAACAGCCGGGAAGAAGCTGCAATTCTATTTTATGCACAGCTGTCACCACCGAAAAAATTGACTGCAAAGCTGTCAATTTTTTTCGGGGATGTCACCTTTTGCCGCAGGCATAAGATGTCACCTTGCAAGCGCAGCGAGCAAGATGTCCCCCGTGCTACGATGATATGTTATCAAAAAACGGGAAACTTGAATGCAACGCGTTCATTATAAGAAGGTAGCTATTAGAACAGCCAAAAAGATCAGGAGATGAAGACAATCTTTTATAAGAAGGTATTTCCGTGACAGGGTATTATATTTGCGGCTCTTTGAAAAAACTAAACCTGTAAGAAATGAATACTGCTCCCATTATAGAATGTGTTCCCAATTTTAGTGAAGGTGTCGATCTTGCTGTCATCAGACAAATTACTGCTGAGATAGAATCAGTCGACGGGGTGAAGCTTCTCGATGTAGATCCCGGCAAAGCTACCAACCGCACGGTAGTTACTTTTGTCGGGCATCCGGAACCAGTGATTGAAGCTGCTTTCCTGGCCATTAAGAAAGCCGGGGAACTTATAGATATGAGCAAACACAAGGGTGAACATCCGCGGATGGGCGCTACAGATGTTTGCCCATTGATTCCAATTGCCAATATCAGCCTGGAAGAAACAGCAGCTTATGCCCACAAATTGGCTGAGCGGGTCGGTCGGGAACTCCCGATTCCTATATTTATGTACGAAGCCGCAGCCACACAGCCTGAGCGCAAGAATCTGGCGCATATCAGAGCCGGAGAATATGAAGGAATGGCGGATAAATTGCAAAAAGCTGAGTGGAAACCGGATTATGGTCCTTCAAAATTCAACCCGCGCTCAGGAGCTACCGTCATTGGAGCAAGAGATTTTCTGGTGGCATATAATGTCAATCTGAATACAACCTCTGTCAAAAGAGCCAATTCAGTTGCCTTTGATGTGCGTGAACAAGGCAGAATACTCAGAGAGGGACATCCTACAACAGGAACTATTTTGAAGGATGATCAGGGAGAACCGCTTCGTCAGGCAGGAATGTGCAAATCGGTAAAAGCAATCGGATGGTTTATTGAAGAATACGGCGTGGCACAGGTGTCCATGAATCTAACCAATATTCAGGAAACACCACTGCATGTGGCATTTGATGCTTGCTGCAAAAGCGCAGAAAGCAGAGGTATGCGGGTAACAGGGTCTGAATTGGTAGGTTTGGTTCCGCTGAGTGTGATGGTGGATGCCGGAAAATATTACTTGCAAAAACAGGAAAGATCCACCGGTGTATCAGAGGCTGAATTAATTAAAATTGCCATTAAATCACTTGGTCTCGATGAATTGGGTGCTTTTGACCCGCAGAAAAAAATCATAGAATATCTCCTGGAAGATGCAAGCAGCAATCCGCTTGTTCGGATGGACCTGGGAGCATTTGCAGATCTGACGGCTTCCGAAAGTCCTGCTCCCGGTGGTGGATCCATTTCTGCTTATGCTGGAGCTTTGGGAGCTGCGCTCACTACCATGGTGGCTAATCTCTCTGCAGGTAAAAGCGGTTGGGAAGATAAGTATCAATACTTTTCTGACTTTGCAGAAAGAGGACAGACATTGAAGAAAACGCTCCTGAATCTCGTGGATGCAGATACGGCAGCTTTTAATGGAATCATGGAAGCATTTAAATTACCCAAATCCACGGAAGATGAGGTAAAAGTAAGAAAGGCGGCCATTAAAAATGCCACCCGCGTAGCCATTGAAATTCCATATGCAGTAATGGAACAAGCAGTTCAGGTTTTCGAACTAGCAGATGTCATGGTTAGGGAAGGCAATCAAAACTCGCTCTCAGATGCTGCTGTCGGAGCCTTATGCGCAAAAGCTGCTGTCAAAGGAGCCTATTTAAATGTGCGCATCAACACAAAAGACTTTGAAGATCCGGAATTCGTGAACGAAATGCTCGAAAAAGCCCAAATCATATCCGATAAGGCAGATGCGGAAGAGGCCCGGATTATACAGTTTGTGTTGGGGCAGTTGTGATTTATGGTGTCTCTGATTACATGAAAAGACGCAAATGAAGAAAGATGGTTAATGATTTTTTTAACATTATATAAATTAGAGCTGTGAATAAAGAGATATTATTGAATAAGTCCAAAGAAGATTTTGACATATATTTTTGTTAAATCATGGAGCAAGAAACTTCTTACGACGATAAGTTATGGTTTAACCATAAAGGTTGTGACGGAAAACATTTTCTGATCGGAAATCCACATACTTTCCATGGAAGAATGTGGGCATGGTGTCCTGTAAAACAAAGGTCATTTTTTGTTTCCAAGGATGAAATACTTGAGTCGTCAGAACAGACAAAATACTGGGTTAAGGGCTTTTTAAGTGGTAACCAGCCAAGTCCTCCGAAAAATGAAAATCAAGATGTTGATTACACAAGTGACGAGTATAAACTATGGAAAGAGAATATAAGAGAATTTGAGCAATCAGGAATTTGGGATATAGAACAAGGAATGTAACACTGCTCTAATTACTACTACATCACGTCAACACATCAGCCACAGTTTTTAATCCCAGAAACATAGGTTCTCTGCCAACCTTAGTGACAATTGGTTCATCTTCCTCGTCCTCGACAAGAGAGTCTTCTATGAATGCGAGAACATCCTCCTGCTCCGTATCATCAAAGAAAACGGAAATGCGATCTCTGAAGGTTGTTGCTTTCACGTCTTCCATGATTTGCCAGTTGAGTTCTTCGGCATCGCGAAGGGATTCTCCGTCTACTTCAGGAAGGGACCCATTTTTTCTTTTGGAAGCTTCATAAATCACCATAGCCAGAAAGAACAGCAAGTCTTTTTCTTCATCCGTGAGCAATTCAAAGGATTCTCCCAGCAGCCAGGCTGCAATATGCGGTTGTTGATTGGTAAACGAACGAAGCCATTTTTCCTGCAGGCTTTCTTTAGTGCTCATCTCTTCAAATACCTGATCGATATCTTCCTCTGAAATAAATTGTCCCATGTGTGGTGTGATTAATTTGAGCTGAAAAGCAATGCTCTAAAATGCAAAAGCTGCTTTCATCACCAACACAAGTTTGGGAGAGGAGGAAGCAGCATCACAATACAAAAATACGGTAGAATTTGGACTTTTGTGTGTGTTTATGCAAATTTGTAATAATTCATGACAGAACAACAGTTAAATTATTATCTATCCACGCCAAGATTTAATGTATATCTTGAAGAGGCAAATCTTGATTTTGAAAAAGCCTATCTCCTTTACAAAATAAACATTGAACTATCTGAAGCCTTCTACCCAGTTTTAGCTGTCATCGAAATAAGTTTAAGGAATGCTATTCACGAAACTTTGAAAGTACATTTTCAAGACGAATTTTGGTTTAAAAATAAATTGCCTTTAGAGTTTTTGACTTTCGTTTCTGACGCAACACAAAAACTTACATTACGTAGAAAGACCATAACATCAGACAGAATAATTGCCGAATTAAACTTTGGATTTTGGACTACCTTATTTAATCGAAACTATGCAAGCTTATTATGGAAGCCCTTGCGATTGATTTTCAGAAACACGCCAAAGCATATTAGAAAACGAGACACCATATCGGATGTCTTGCATCACATTCGGATATTGCGCAACCGTGTCTACCATTATGAGCCCGTATTTAACAATCTTAAAAACTTAGAAGCAAGGCATAAAGAAATGCTTTTATTTTTATTTTGGCTTGACAAAGATTTACCAGGCCTACTATATGATATTGATGGCTTTAAAGATATTCTCGAAGCGGCTAAGGCCATATAATTTATCAGTACAACATCGTATTTCTATACTCAACTGAGAGATGAAAGGACTCTGAGAAGAAATGAGCAGAGAAATGTCATCAATCAGCTTCCTCAAAATACCCCTTCCTCTCATCCGGCCTTATCAGAAAAAATCCATCATTCCCCTTTGATTGATAAAGCGGCATCAAAATCATGAGATCCTCCGGAGAAGTAATGGGGCCATTGATATCAGTAGCCAACACTTCTCCTCTGGAAACCTTTTGAAAATTATGATATCCGGGATGCATGACAAACTGATCTTCCGGAAGAATGGAATGTTTTTCAACTAATGTGCTATAGCAGGGCAAACCCGCGGAATGCTTTTTGAGTATGACGTCGTGCCGGCTTTCCACATCATGATCCTCTACACAGCCTACAGATCGCAAGAGGTTGATGATGGCCGCAATAGCCACATATACCGAGGCAGGATCATCATGCTGACCACTTTCAAAGCTCACAGCATCCAGATTCTTTTCAACAAAATGCGTTGAGAAATATTGAAGGCAGGTATTACTCAAATTTTGAAGGAGCCCATCTACCACTGGTGCGCCCAATCCTAAAGCCAAAACCCTGCTGGAATCTTTCTCTGCCGGAACAACAAATATTCCTCCACCGGCGGAAGTAGTATGAAGATCCAGAAGAACAATTTGATTTCCTGTATAAGTCTTGATTTCCTGTTCTATGATTTCACTGAGTTCCAACAATTCGTGATCTTCAGCACACGTCGGAGATATTTTTCCTGACCTTAATTTTTCAAGATGCTCATAATTCCATAGACGATTAAGGTCCCTGTCAATGAACCGCATCCCTTCTCTCGCTGCATGGAGATTCCCGCTGAAAGCAATGAGTCGTCCCTTAAACAGAAAATCCGGTTTTGTCACATGCTCGACTTGCAGCATTTTCATTACCAAATCAATCGCTTTGACTCCAGCCAGTTCGTTGCCATGCATGGCTCCAATCAATATCACCAGAGGACCCGGATGGCCTTCATCATAAGTGCCGAGATGTCGCTGAAGGGTAGCAGCATTTACTGACATAGAGCGTTGTTTGGATTCCTGAAAAAGATTAACCGGGAACATTCTGAGTTGGTAATGATAGGAATAATTATTTAAAAATTGAAAACACCTTTTTGCCGGATTAATAATAGATACAGAAAAATAAAAACCATCGTTATTTCTCAATATATTTCTGACATGAGAAGTAAATCTGGCTTTCGTCATCTCGTATGGATCATTGTTGTTTTAATAGGATATCATCCTGATTTGAAAGGACAGGATAAAGAGAGCTCGATGGAAATTCTCATCGAGTATCCTGATTCAAGTTGGAAATCAAGCGTCTTAATGATAGAAAATGGCTCATTCAGGCATGATCTCAAAGAAATTCAACCGGATGAAAATGGTCGTGGATATATTAAAATTTTACTTGAAAAACCTACATTGGCCAGTTTGGAAATGTTTGGTAAACCTTATTCTATAAAACTGTTTTTGTGGCCGGGAGATTTGCTTCATATCAAGTTTACTAATTCTCCCGAAACAGAAACAATCTCTCACATAGATTTTCAGGGACAGACCAGAAACGTACAGAAATTCTTTTACGAATACCAGAACTACGGTGTAAGCAGAAGATATCCGGATCTTTTAGACCCGCTTAATACGGGCAATGCTACACAAGACAGCATCTCCATCAATACCTGGATGCTAGATCATTTTACTGCATCAGAGTCTGAGGTTTATTTTCTGGAGTTGTACAAGGCAAATATGTTTGCCAGAAAATGGTTGTACACTCATTTAAGAGAGACAAGTTCCATGCATACAAAAGATACAACAAGCTTCACTTTTCCGGAAGAGGTTGTTGCCAGAACGAGAGAATTGTATGCACAATACCCGCAGATAATTGCGCTGGGTCAATTAGCGTCAAAAATGGGTTTTGGTAAGTTTGAAGTGATGGAGATGCCGGACATGATCAATTGTACACAGTTGAGAAGAGATTTGGATTTTTCTCAAACATTCAGGGTGAGAGCCAGATTGGAGAGCAGCAGTCGTCAGATCAACCCCCGGAAAATGACTGCCAAAGACGTAGATTTTATCAGAGATTGTCTTTTCCTGCTCAAGGACACTGAAACGTATGCAGAAGATCTTGAAAACGCATTAAAATCAATGCATGCAGGTTTACCAGACGCTTCATCTACATTAAATCTTGACAATATTGAGCCCAATGTTACAATACTTGAAAGCAATGGAGGGAAAGATTCGCTGATAATCCTCATGCTGTATGATTATTATACAGAGGATTCAATTTTCCACAAGCCGGAGTGGCTCAATGAATATCCATTAGGATGGGTGGCGGTTTCTGTTGACTATTCTTCTGAAAAATGGGAAGAAGGTAAATCAAAAGTACCCGCAAGTATTCCATCTGTCCATCTGAAAGGGGGGATTACTCACCCCATTGCAAAAGCATATCAATGGTATCAATTTCCCCGACTGGTACTTTACAATAGCAAAACCCGACGAGTATTGGAGCATATCATGCCGGAGTATGTACGGAGGGATCTTTGGGAGGAGATTTTATCAGGAATGCAGATTGGTGCACGGTGAGTGTTAGTGAGTGAGGGAAGATTGATAAGGTGGGGGTGATGGGTGTTGAGAGGGGAGTGTGGGTGAGATTGAAAAGATTGAGGAGAGAGTGGGTGTTTTGAGTTAGTGTTTGAGAAGATTGAAGGAGATTGATAAAGATTGATGTGATGAGCGCGAGTATTTAGGTGAGGAATGTGGGAAGATTGAGGTTTTCAGTGTGAATATTTGTGAAGAGTTTGGTCTGTGGTTTGTTGAGGCATAGAATCGGTAACTGCTGGCGGTGGGCACAATCGTAGGGGCGAATTGCCATTGCCCATCAGGGTAAAGAAAATCCAAATATTCTTTCTTGTAATAATCGAACGACAACTTTGAATTTTGTCAGATAGTTTTTTTGCAGAACAGTAATAACTATTTGAAAAATATAAGGAGTTTTATTTTCTTTACCCTATCAAAGCACTTTGATGCGTCGCAAAGTCAACGCAGCCGCATTTTTTATCAAAATATTCTACGGGATTCTTTGGCAATGCCTAAGCGAGTCAGGTAGTTTTTTCAAATCGGATGGAACTTTTAAAAACGCCTGGCGTTTAAATAGTTACAAAAGATTTGAGGGTTTAGTTTTTGTTTTCATAGTTTGAGATTGTAAAGCCGGACAATGGGGTAGTCCGGCTTTCTTCGTTATATACGGGCCTTTCAGGCATATTTCAGTTCTTCTTTTTCAAAGCATTAATTTTACAGCATCCAGCCCGGGTTAGCTTCTAATTAGGTTTACATGACCACGAAATTTTGTCATGAAAAAGTAAAAAAACATTTTGGTGGCTAAACTCCTGAGGAACAGAATCCTGAACTGAAAAAGAGCGTAGGTATATTACTCAAGAGATAAAAGAAATGGTAAAAGAGAACAGAAGTATTGTATTAGATTTACAATAACATGCATATTCAAACTGAACTTTGTCGTTACCTTATGCTGGGCACTTCCAGAGTACAACCTTCTCCGGAATTTTGGGAGAAGACAGGGATTGTCTTTGATCAGGAGGCAACTTTGGAGAAAAACCTGTTGAATGTTATTTCCCTTTTTAGTTTTGAGTCACGCCTTCCTCAGGTAATGCTCTCAGATCCTTCAGAAACTATTTCGAAGATGCTTCCTTTCGCCCCCAGACGGACATATTTTTTTTATAAAAAGCATATTCTGAATAACTATGACGAGCTCCTTCCGGAGTTTTGTTACCTGCATCAGCATTACAAATGGCAATTGAATCCGATTCTTTTGCCTGAGCTTTTTAAATCCGGGATTTTACCAGATCGTATGGATGGAAACTTTTTGCATCAATATGTGCCGGAACAGCTGGAAGTCATAAGACAAATGAATGGAAAGTACAAAATCAAAAAGCAGTTTATTGACCCTGATATAAAGAAATCTCCCACCATAGTGAAGAAAGATATAGGTGGATTAGTAAAGAATAAAAAATCGATATTTGGAAAAGCAAGTCCACAGAGTTTATTGCATTTCAATTTGAAAAGCCTGGATCTGATGCCGGATGCAGCGTTATGGTGGCAGATTCTGGAGGCGCATCCGGAGCAAAGGGATCAATGGATTTATAACCTCATTACCTATGATGAAAAAGAACTATTGAATGCTGCTTACAAAAATTATCAATCTGCTCCTGATGATTCCAAATGGGGTAATCTTCAAATGAAAATCTTTCTCCGGGCAATTCCCGTGTCACATCATATACATTTATTGAAGTCATGGCATCAGGATGAACTTGTCCTGCAGCGACAGCAGAGCCTGATTCAATGGATACTCGCAGGTGAATTTCCTCTGCCGGTGAATTTGACACCCATACTTTCTCAGGTTACTTCACTTTTGTCCACAGAGACGCTAAAAAAGGAAAATGTAACATCTGAATGGATAGAAGCCCTGGTTTTGAGAATACATCCGGACAGTGGAAAAAACCTATTGTATGATCTTCCCTCCGTGTTTCAAACAGGTACTTTTATACACCGGCACCATCGTTGGACAGAAATCATTAATTTGCGGCGCGAAATGTACCTGATGATGTCCTCTATTGGATTTGGGAAGCCTGAATAGAAGAGAAATTGAGAATAATATACCCCAGAAAGGGGTATTACCAATGGTTAGCCCGGATTGCAATCCGGGGTGAATCAAGATGAAAACAAATAAGGTCGTTGTGACCTACATTCGAACTGAATAAAGATAAAAGCATGAAATCAACCCTTTACAACAACCCTCATTTAGTCATTGAAAGTGGTCAAACCCCTGAAGGAATGATCACCTGGCAAAGCCCTTCCAATCTGGCACTGATCAAGTATTGGGGCAAACTTGGACAACAATTGCCGAGGAATCCCTCGATCAGCTTCACACTGGAACAGGCATATACCAATATGACATTGGAATGGGGGCCCAAGGACGGAACGGACAAAACCATCGAACTGGAATTGTTTTTCCAGCAAATGAGACATGAGGCATTTGAGGAGGAATTGAAGTTGAGAATGCAAAAATTGCTCGAGATGTTTCCATTCCTGCATCAGATGCGTCTCATTGTGGACACCCATAATTCATTCCCACATTCAGCCGGAATTGCTTCTTCTGCTTCCAGTATGAGCGCACTGGCGTTATGTCTTTGCAGCCTGGAAGATGAGTTGTTCGGAACATTATCGGATGATGTTGAATTTGAAAGAAAAGCTTCTTATGCCTCCAGACTCTTGTCCGGATCAGCCTGCAGATCCATATATGGCAAAGCAGCACTATGGGGCGAAACAGCAGGCGTTGCGGATTCTTCGGATCTGTATGCGATTCCGATGGAAAGCAAAATGCATGATGTATTTAAGTCTTTTCATAATGCCATTTTGATTGTAAGTCAAAAAGAAAAAGCTGTGTCCAGTAGTGCAGGACATCAGTTGATGCAGGATCACCCCTTTGCAGATGCGAGATATCAGCAGGCGAAACAAAGATTGCATCAGATCCTGGGAGCCCTTGAATCGGGGGAAATAGATCGCGCCGGTGACATCATCGAACAGGAAGCGCTCACGCTGCATGCGCTCATGATGCAGTCCAATCCTTCCTATATTTTGATGGAACCCGCCAGCATTGCTTTGATCAGGAAAATACGTCAGTATAGAAAGGATACTGGAATTCAGGCATATTTCAGTCTGGATGCAGGCCCTAATATCCATTTGCTCTATCCGGATGACAAGCATGAACAGGTGACTGATTTCATTGTTACAGAGTTAGTTCCGCATTGTCAGGATGGTATTTATATCTCTGACAGAGTAGGCGACGGACCGGTGCAGATTTGATGCACATAATTTAAAATAATGAAAAGAATATTTTTCCTGATGATGCTGCTCTGGAGCGCGTGCAGATACAGCGGTGTCGCACAAAATAAGGATGAACCGTATTGTGAAAACAAATGGTTTGACAAAATGGTGAAGCAGACAGTGAAGGGCACAGTCCCAACGCTTGACGTGAGTGAGCTGAAGGAAAGATACACGGAATTCCAGATCCTGGATGCCAGAGAACCGGAGGAGTTCAATGTCTCACACTTGAAAAACGCTCAGTTACTCGGTTACAAAGAAATGAATGAGGAAGTTCTTCAAAAACTGGATAAAAACAAGCCGGTTGCTATCTATTGCTCCATTGGGTACAGAAGTGAGAAAATGACGGAAAAGCTTCTGGACATGGGCTTCAAAGAAGTCTACAATATCTATGGAAGTATTTTTGAATGGGTAAATCGCGGTTATCCTGTTGTCAATGCATCAGCAAAAGAAACCAACAAGATTCACGGCTACAGCCGCACCTGGGGCATCTGGATTAAGAATGAGAATGCGGAAGTTGTTTACAAGTGAGTCGGGGTGATGTCTTTCAGCGCCTACTGCTTGAAAGGTGATGATTCGATTCCTCACCACGCGTGTTTTTTCAGGGGACAAGCCCTGAAAAAGTGATGTCTCCTTAAAATTAGCTGTTTCGCAACCAATTTTAGGGAGGTGATGAGCTGGCGCAAAAAACAAATAGGCGGCTTCTTCCTGGCAGTATAACCAGTAGAAATGGCTGTCTGGAAGGTTCAACCAGCAACTAGTAACCAGCAACACCCATTGGCTGTTTCAATTAAATCGTAAATCGTAAATCAAAAGTCCATACCCAGTGCCAGATGGAACTTTGGTTTAAGTACCTGCTTGGTTTCAACTCCCCATCCATAATCTGCCCTGATAAAGTAACCAAACAACATCGTTCTCAAGCCTACACCATAACCCATTACGATGGGGTCTCTGAAGTAATTTACTTTCACAAAGACTGTTGGAGGGTTTTCGATGTAAATGGTATTCAGTGGATTCTCTCTGTTGAAGGGCGAGATGCCCTGCCATGCTGTACCCATATCAAAGAAACCCACGACCTGGAAGTGCCGGATAAATGTTGACCTGATGGGTCTGTTGATCAGGTACTTGAAAATGGGAAGTCTTGCTTCAAAATTTAAAAGGGCAAAGGAATTACCATTTCGGATGTTGAAATCAAATCCTCTCAGATTGGGAGTTGTAGTTTGAAAGGCAAAATCATCACCTGAAGGCAAAGGAATATTATCATTAAATCTGGGCGTGATCCAATTATCTGAACCGCCCAATAAATACAGAATCTTTTCAGAACCAAAAGAAGTCGCTCCGGCTGCCCGGATGGCAAATACACCATGTTTACCTATTGGAATATAATGTCTGGCATCGAAGCCTACAATCCCCAAAAATCCCTGTGCCAGATCAAATTTTAATCCATCCAGTAATTGAATCTGGAATTTCTTGACAAATTCTGTGTAAATCTTGTAGCGGGTTCCATTCAGGATATTGACATCAACTGCCATAGAATTGTCGAACACATATTCCAGCCTTCCCCCTAGCCTTTGATCCTGGGTCGGCGGTTCATTGAGAGAATTGGGCTCAGAGGCCAGATAAGTAAATTTATCTCTTCGTAAAGTGGCGATGGCCCTCAGACTGGTAAATACGTCCAGTGGATATCGGACCTGAAATTGACCCAGCAAAATTTCTGTCCTGCTTCGGATGGTAATATTTCCTATAAACCCTTCATTTCTGGCATTTGTCCTGCGGTAAAGAGCATATCGCTTGTCCAGTCTAGACTTTTTATCATCTAAAAACAGAAAATATTCTGCTCCATTAAAAGTAGTAGGAATACGAATTCCACCTTCCATTTGATAGTCTTCAAACAAATCCTTGAAATTAGCCTTAAAGAGAATCCCCATCGGATTATTGAAGCGAACTTCACCCAGTCCTGCATAGGATTCCAGACCGCCGAAAAGGGGTTCGTTGTCCAGATTGGTAGTGACATAATCTATCCTGAATCTCAATCTGTATGGAACTACCCTCAATGGATTGATTCTTTCATATGCAGGATTAATTCCTGTGGAACTGACATTTTCAGAGGAAGATTCTCGTTCGTTCAATTTAAACTCAGGAATCAGGGTCATGCTTTTTTCTTCTTTCGGCATATCTCCAAAAGGGGAGACAAAGAAGTAATCGGGATTGGTCTCAATGATACTGTCTATTTGAATGGGTTTGAGCGGAGGAGCCTTGAACGGCAATCCTTTAATCGAAGTACCTCCCGGGCCTTTAGTCGCTTGACCTGCTGATGCTTTATATAGCTCATAAAAGACAGTTTTCCCGGGATTCTGATTGACCTGATCGCTGAGTTTTTGTTGCAGAATCATCGGCTTTCCCTGGAAATTGATGATTTCTGCCAGGGAATTAGTCGTAAAATTAGCATCCATTGCGATGATATTCCGCGGATAATTGCTTTGGAAAACCGGGCTTGTTTCTCCGGACATGAGATCTAGTTTCATTCTGTTGACAATCCCATTTTCATTACTTAGAAAATGTAACGCGCCATTGGATGTGTAGGACAGATGTGTATGATCACTTGCATCATTTCTTGTGATTTGAATGAAACTGTCTCTGGGTTCATCGTATGGAAGAAAGAAAATATTAAATGTTTTGAACGGAATGATAGTTTCACCTGCATTCTTCTCATTCACAAGTGTACGTCTTGTGCTGGAGAAAAAGATTCCCTCTCGATTTTTATACATTCCTGCAATTGCATACCGGTCATCAAAAATATCATCGGTAAGCTGTGTGGATTGCCTGTTTCTCAACCGATAAATATATAGATCTGTATAAACATTTTCTCCGGCAGAAAACAACAGACTATTCTCATCCCACCAATCCAGAGAATAAATTCTTTGGAAGCGATTTGGAACCACTTGTTTTTCTTTTTTTCCGGTCTTAATGTCATGCAAAATCAGATACATTCGATCCCGTCTCTCGTAGAGAATAGCAAGTGTATTTCCGGAAGGGCTCCAGGATATCAGAGGATAATTATAGTCAGTAGCCTGCAGGGTGTTTTTATATGAATTGGTAAAAATGGTTTTCCTGCGTTTGGCTTCTGTGTCATACAGCATTACTTTTGTTCTGCCTTCATTATTGGAAGTATAAGCAAGGATGGGTGCCTGTGGATGTAATTTCACATGGGAATAAGGAATTTTCCTTCTGTTTTTAATTGGCAGCCTATCCTTTTGCAACAGAGAATCTATCAGCGGCAATTCAGTGCCATTGAGTTGCTGCATAAAAATCCAGGTATTCTCAGCCAGGCTTTTATAGTTTTGACCGAATACATAGGCAATTCCATTTTCCAGATTGCGGTTGATTCGGATCACATACAGCAGATTACTTATTTCTGCCCGGCCAAAATTAAGATCTATATATAGCCAGAAAGCTTGCCCCGCCAGCTTGGGTTCTGCTTTTGCAAACTGATCAAAATTCTTGTATGCTTTTTTAGACAAGGCATCCCGAAGTGCATTATCAGTTTCAATGCTCCAGGGCTCTCCAATGTAAGAAGTAAGTCCCTGAATAAACCAGTCAGGTAATCCCAGTGCGACGATATTTTGTAATATCTCCTGAATTTCAGAACCAAACAACATGTAATTGATAAATACCGCTGCTATACCCTCCCTGATTTGTTTTCTGAAATTTCTGAAGTCTCCGTCAAAGTGTACAAAGATTTTATTTCTTTCAATCCGGGTTTGACCGGTACGCCCCATGACAATCTCTTCACTGCCGATATTACTTTGCTTGGCGTCTGTGATATCCACATAAACAATTAGTTCTATTTTGTCATTGATTCTATATTCCAGGTGGCTGTTGATGTCTTCATAAACACTTTCAGCAATTTGGACGGCCTTGTGACCTGCATTGCGGGAGTTACCATACCAATAGGTAATGAAATTCTGACTTTCATAGCTCAGCCATTGGTCAAAATCATCGTGATACTGAATTCTGTTTTTTCCAAACTCTACCTGAGACACTTGTCCCTGCAGCTGAAAGAAAAAGAATAAAGCAAAAAGTAGGACTGAGTACTTCATGAAGTTCTATACATTTACCTGATCAATGTAAACCTTTTTGATCAATCTATTGTAATTAGTTTTTTCAATTTATTGAGTGGGACTGCTTTATAAATCAGGCATTTTTAAAGCGCCGGAAATATCAGAATATCCCATTTCAATCAGATAGATTGGTATATCTGTCTTTAAACGCAAAAATATGGCTCTTGTTACGGTCTTCACTTTTAATCCATTCGAAGAAAATACTATTGTGCTTTCAACGAGTTCCGGTGAATGTATCATTTTCGATCCGGGGTGCTATTTCAGCAAGGAAGAAACAGAATTAAAAACCTTTATCAGCGAGTCAAAACTTAAGCCTGTACGCTTGATTAATACGCACGCCCATCTTGATCATATATACGGAAACGACTTCGTTCACCGGCAGTACGCTTTAAAACCTGAGATGCATGTGGGAGAATTGCCGGTACTGAAAGCTGCCGAACAAATTGCTCAAATGTATGGGGTACCCATGAGCGCCCCTTCTCCGCTACCTGAGAAGTATATTGAAGATGGAGATATTATTACTTTGGGAAATATTTCGCTGGAAGCCATTTTTACTCCGGGACATTCACCGGCGAGTTTATCCTTTTTCTGCAAAGAAGAAAAATTTCTAATAGCAGGAGATGTACTTTTCAGGGAAAGTATTGGAAGAACGGATCTACCGGGAGGAAATCATGAGACATTGATCAGAAGTATCAGGGAGCGGTTATGGTCATTACCCCTGGAAACAGTGGTCTATCCCGGCCACGGACCTTCTACAACAATTGGCTATGAGAAAATGTACAATCCCTTTCTTACCTGAGCGTATTTTTCCAAATGAATAAAGAAGGACTTGTACTGATTGGGTTCAATATATGAGGACAAAATTCAATCAGGACAGCAGAGCGATCTGATTTTATCAGGTCGTATTTAATTCATATTATATTGAAAATTAATATAATTAGCATGAATGCTTTATTTGCGTATAGTCTGATTATTTTTGCAAAATGAAAAGATACTATTCCCATTCTGTCTTCCGCCATCTTTTTGCTTTGTCCTTCCTGGGGCTACTTTGTTTAATAATGCTCAATTCTTGTGGAGAAGGCTCGGGCAAAAGAGATATCTCCCGGTATTATTTTCCATATAAGACCTTAGAAGAGGGCAAAGTATATATCTATGCTTCAGGGATGGAGGATCAGCCTGAAGATTACTGGTTTTTTAAATCATTACAGCAAGAAGGAAAATGGTATCTCACTGCCCAGAATTATGATCCAAACCTGGAAGTCAGACAATTTCAATCAGAAGTAATTGTCGACAACGGCACCGTCACAGAAAACTATGTTTTATTCCGTCCAACTCCTGAAGGAAAACCGGAAAAAATCAAAACGGAGGTATTGCAGGGCAACCAATTTCCATTTCAGGTTACAGATTCGCTGGGGGTTTTTCTTTTCAGTCTGAGATGGGAGGAAAACACGGAACCACCCAGCAATACAACACTCACGCGCAATCGTCGTTTTTTAGGTTATACTTCGTTTATCTTTCAGGGTAGGACCATTCCTGCAATCCGGATGTCAGTCAGGGATTTGCTGGAATTCGATCAGGAAGGTACACTCGAAGTGGAAACTGAAGCTGAAGAATGGTATGCTGAAAATCTGGGGTTAGTCTATCTGAGAAAGAAAATCAATAACAAAATAAGTATGGAATACACCCTGGATACCCTCGTGGAAATGGAGTATTTCATTCAAAAATATCTGCCGCGTCAATGAAATTTATTACCATCTGTTTTTTGAATCTGTTCTTTTGGAATGGAGCGCTTCAGGCTCAGATCGTACCACCTGATTTTCTCTGTGTCAAGGGGGATACTGTCGTATGGTCCCTGCCCAATAATCCATGTGGTGCATTTCAGGGGCTTGAAATTTATATCAGTGATACCCGCCCCGGTCCATATACATTGTTGACGACAGTAACCAATATTGCTCAAACTGAATTTATCAATCCGATTCCGGGCATTCCGCTCCGATATTATTATCTCAGAAGTCAATATGCCTGTCCGGGTAATTTTTCAGCCCCTACTGATACCTTTAGCAACCGTCCACCGGATGCGGTTGTAATTAGTTCTGTCAGTGTCTCGGGTAATAATGTAGATATTAGCTGGCTACCCAGCACTTCTCCTCAAACCCGGTTTTATATTATTTACAGGTCTACACCTGCAGGCACTGTCCCGATTGACACTGTGAGTAATATTTTTAACTTCACAGATACCGGAGCAGATCCCAATGGGAAGGTTGAAATTTATTATGTTCTGGCGATGGATGCCTGTGACATCAAAGGACCTTTTGATAATTTTCACAATACCATCTTACTCAATGTCACAACTGATCCATGCACCCGGGAAGCTACTTTAACCTGGAATCCATATATCAACTGGGTCAATGGCCTGGATGCATATGAAATATTTGTCAGCATCGATGGAGCTGCAGCTGTTTTAGCAGATACAACCCTGGCTACCAGATTTGTCTATTCCGGGCTGGATGATGACAGGGATTATTGTTTTACAGTCAGAGCAAGAGAATCAGTGACTAACAATAGAGCCACATCAACTGAGGTTTGCTTCCGTTCTCAGGTAATACAACCTGTAGATGATCTTTGCCTGGAATTGGTGACCGTAGCGCTCAACGGTGATGTTACTTTGAACTGGAGGATAAATAGCAATGCTGCATTAGAAAGGATTCGTATTCTGAGCGGGAGTAGTCCGGACAATTTGGATCAGGTCATTTTTGAGGAAGTAAATCCTGTCTTTACTTCAGATAATCAGACATTTACAGACACCCGCGGCCTGGCCGCATCAGGTATAGTCTATTACAAAATTGAAACAATCGATAATTGTGGCGACAATATATCTTCTAATGTTTTTCCCACCATATTCCTAAGTGGAGCAGTTTTACCGGGACGACAAAACCGGGCATTCTGGGAGCAGGATACGCTGCATGGTCAATCCGTTTTGGATAATGAAATATTCAGAGTGGAAGGTTCGAATGTTATTTTTCTGAGTCGGTTGAATGCAGAAGCGTTTGAGTTTACAGAGAGTCTGAGCGGACCAGCAACGGGGACCACACAATTCTGCTATGTTCTTGTCAGCAATCTCGAACAGGAATGTACCGGCGTATTACCCTTGAGGAGCCAGTCCAATGTCCACTGTGTAGAGCAAAATTCCACGCTGCTATTTCCAAATGCCCTCGTTCCCGGAGGCTTCAACGATGAATTCAAACCGGTCATCCTGTACCGTGAATCCATCAATTCATATGAGTTGCATATATTCGACAGATATGGAGGACAGGTATTCTCAACCAATGATCCGGACACACCCTGGAAAGGTACCAAAGGAGGAAAGGAACTGCCATTGGGAGCATACAGCTACCGCGTGAAAGCCATGCAGACCAGCGGAAGGATTATTGAGCAGACAGGGACTGTGTTTTTGGTGAAGTGATTTGATCTTTAAATCTATTTACTCCATGTTTATTACATTTCTTTCTTAATTCTTAGAATCTACACAAGTGAATTGCTGCATTAATGTAAAAATTTCATTTGGAGATCATCGCATAACAAATTATTATTGAACAGGAATTATTAAGTCGCTATGGGAATACTTGTTTTTTATTTTAAATTTATTGTAAACAGATTTAATAGAATTAAGTAGAAAACGGTTGTAATTGATATGGCAAAGAACAAAAAAATAGAGGTAAAAGGAAGAGAGATTTCACTGTTTTCCAGGAAAGCAGAAGATTATATTTCTTTAACCGATATGGCTCGTTATCGTGATACAGAAAGAACAAATTACATCATTCAAAACTGGATGAGAACAAGAAGTGCTATTGAATTTTGTGGCCTCTGGGAGCAATTACACAATCCCAATTTTAAAGGCATCGAATTCGATGCCTTTAAAACCGTTTCCGGCTCAAACAGTTTTACGCTTACGCCACAAAGATGGATCGAATCGACCCAGGCAATTGGGATTATTTCAAAATCAGGAAGATATGGTGGGACCTTTGCACATAGAGATATAGCATTCGAATTTGCTACATGGATAAGTGCAGAGTTTAAGTTTTATTTCATCAAAGAATTTCAACGACTTAAAGAAGAAGAAAGTGATCGTCTAAAACTTGAATGGAATTTTCAACGAACCCTGGCTAAAGTCAACTATCAAATTCATACAGATGCTATTAAAATCAATCTGATTCCTGAAAAACTAAACAAACATCAGATATCATTTATATATGCTAGTGAAGCAGATGTCTTAAATATGGCACTATTTGGTAAAACTGCAAAACAGTGGCGGGATGAAAACCCTGAACTAAATGGCAATATACGTGATTATGCTCCCATTGAACAATTGGTAGTATTATCTAATATGGAAAGTACAAATGCCTTATTGATTCATCAGGGAATGGAGCAATCACAAAGATTGGAAATACTCAATCAAATGGCCATTACTCAAATAGAATCTCTGTATAAGCATACTGAAAGTGTCAGGAAACTAAAATAATAATTATGCAAAATTGATAAGATATAGGTTTTTCTTCAATACTAATCAATTAGAAATAATGTCATTCTAATTTCTCTTCTAAACATGAAATGATAAAATATATATTAAAATAAAATATTGCAGAATTAGCCTGTATATTTGTTACGACAAGCAAGCGTCAAACCTGACAGATAATTCTGTCAGGTTTTTCATTTTTCAGTTAAAGCGAATCACGCATGATGAAGATTGATGTACTCCTCGGTTTACAATGGGGTGATGAAGGAAAAGGTAAAATTGTCGATTTCCTGGCCCCGGAATATGACATTATTGCCAGATTTCAAGGCGGACCCAATGCCGGACATACTCTGAAGTTTGATGGCAAAAAATTTGTTCTCCATACGATTCCGTCCGGAATATTCAGATCTGAACTCATCAATGTCATCGGCAACGGTGTTGTTATAGACCCGGTCACACTCGGCAAAGAAATGGATAAGCTCGATGAGTTCGGCGTATCCTATAAAGAACGTCTCCTCATTGCCCGCAAAGCTCATTTGATACTGCCTACGCACAGATGGCTGGATGCCGCTTCTGAAGCATCTAAAGGTCTCGCAAAAATCGGCTCCACCCTGAAGGGAATAGGTCCAACTTACATGGACAAAACCGGCAGAAATGGCTTGCGTATAGGGGATATTCTGACCCCGGACTTTAAAGAAAAGTACCAGGTTCTCAAGGAAAAGCATCTTGGTTTGCTCAAAATGTATCCCGCAGTTGAGTTTGACCTGGATATACAGGAACAATTGTGGATGGATGCCATCGACCGGCTGCGTAGTTTCCATATTATAGATTGCGAGTATTACATCAATAATGCGCTGAAAGCCGGCAAACGCATACTTGCAGAAGGCGCTCAGGGAAGCATGCTTGACATAGATTTTGGAACGTATCCTTTCGTGACCTCTTCCAATACGATCACGGCAGGTGTATGTACGGGACTCGGTTTGGCCCCGTCAAAAATCGGGAAAGTCATCGGTATCACTAAAGCATACTGCACCCGTGTAGGAAGTGGTCCGTTCCCTACTGAATTGAATGATGAAACAGGAGAAAAATTGCGTGCTATCGGAGCTGAATTCGGTGCGACCACCGGTCGTCCCAGACGTTGCGGATGGATTGACCTGGTGCAATTGAGATATACTTGTATGATCAATGGTGTAACAGAACTGGTTGTTACCAAAATGGATGTTCTCAATGATTTTGAAACACTGTCTGCTGCCAATACATACAATATCTCCGGCAACGTGGTTACGGAGGTTCCCTATGAGCTAAGCGATCCGAATATTGTTCCGGTTTATGAAGAGTTGAAAGGTTGGAATCGCGATCTGACAGGTATCACGGAAATGAGTGATACTCCTGCTGAATTTCAGGAATATATAGCTTATCTTGAAAACAGACTGGAAACGCCCGTAAGCATGATCTCCACTGGGCCGGACAGAACGGAATTGATTCTTCGTTAACGCCTCAGCTCAGGAATTCTGGCAGCAGCGGATGGATCGATTTTAGTCAGCACTCTGTAGACTTTTTGCTTTTCAGGCGGAGTAGCCTGGATAAATATATCAGCGAGTTCCTGACTCTTTGCATTGACAAAAGCGATCAATATAGGCGCGCTGGGATAACTTACATTTACTTTTTCAATTTCATCCAAAGCTGCTGAAATCGCATTTCTTCCGGCAACTGCATCTTTGTGCATCATATCCAGCCCCAGCCGGTGGTAATCATAATATGAACGTCTGAAAGGCCTTACCCTGGGACTCTGAATGTTCTCGGCCAGCCAATATCTGTTTCTGTTGCCATCATTGGCCCTCCAGCCTCTGGGAGGATTGCTGCCCGGCACTGCGCTAATAATTTCCTGCGCTTTTTGGTACATCTGATCTCCACCGTAAGGAGCAAAAGAATCATTGTCCAGGCCCAATATCATATATACATAGAATGCCAATACATGGCTGAGATTATCGGTAAATTGATTTTCACTATAAATCAAAGGCCGTGCTTCTTCAAAACTAAAATTAAAATCCCTGTCCACATGGTTTAACAAAATCGTCTCATAAGTGCTGCCATACACCGGTCTGGTAGCCTGAATGGTCAGCTCTGCATCAAAATTAGTCTCAGATTGTTCCTTTGTGATATTGATCTGCACATTGCATTTGATACGCTCGTCCGGAAGATATTCATTTTCTGTCCATCTCCGGGAATTGATCAATTCTGTGACAGCATTTTCCATTGTACGGAAAACCTTGGGATCTGTCAATTGCAACGTAGGGGTCGTGATTCTTATATCAAATACAATCTCCTGTGCTGACAGGGTGTTGAAAGTAACAAAGCTTAGCAGTAAGAAAAGAAAAACAGATATTAGGCGCATAAACAACTTTCTTAGTGATTATTTTAATCCAGTAACGAAGCTATCGCTGAAATGATATGCTGAGCAACTTCTTTTTTGCTCATGACCGGAAAATCTTTTGTGCGATCATCCTTGAAAATTAGAGAAACTTTGTTGGTATCCGCTCCAAATCCAGCGGCATCACTACCGGTCATGTTCAGCACCACCAGATCAGCATTTTTACGCTTAAGTTTCTTCTTTGCATTTTCTTTACCATTCTCAGATTCCAGTGCAAATATTACATGCAATGCACCATCCTCCTTTGATTCTCCCATTGTCAATGCGATATCCGGATTCAGCTCCAATGCAAGATTAAGAGCGCCCATGTCTTCTTTCTTGATTTTTTGATCAGATACATTGGCTACCTTATAATCTGCCACCGCAGCAGTGAAGATCAATACTTCAGGCTGATGCTGAGATTTCAAATATTGCGTTTGCTCCAGCATTTCAGCTGCACTCTTTACAGGGAAAGTATTGATTCCGGAAGGAATGGGGATTTGCAATGGACCATGTACCAGATACACCTCTGCTCCTGATTTCTTTGCAGCTTCAGCAATTGCAACGCCCATTTTGCCGGTAGAATGATTGCTGATGAATCGCACAGGATCGATAGCTTCCTGAGTAGGACCGGCAGTGATCAAAACTTTTTTACCTTTTAATTCTTGTTTGGCTGGCAGTGCCTTATCCAAAAAATGCAGAATTTCCTCAGGCTCTGCCATTCTCCCGTCGCCTACAAGTCCGCTGGCCAGCAGACCATATCCCACAGGTATTGTTGTGACACCATCCTTTTCCAGTTGAAGCA
>JALHRR010000019.1 GCA_022841345.1 Saprospiraceae bacterium | reverse complement strand
CTCAGTTCATGAAGCGGTAGAACAAGCGCAGATTAACTTTGAAACGCTAAATAAAGACAGAATAGGTGTGATCTGGGCATCAGGAGAAGGAGGAGCCTCTACTTTCGAAGAACAAGTTGCAGAGTACAAAACCGGCAACGGCATTCCACGTTTCAGCCCATATTTTGTTCCCAAACGGATTATCAATATCGCCTCAGGTGTGATTGCAATCAAATATAAATTAAGGGGCGTTAATTATACCACGGCTTCCGCTTGTTCTGCAAGTAATACAGCTATCATCGACGCATTCAATTACATCCGCTGGAATAAAGCTGACATGATCATCACAGGTGGGTCGGAAGCCTCCGTTATCGAAAGTTCCATAGGAGGATTCAATGCTTCCAGAGCCTTGTCGACCAACAATGAAAACTATCTCCAGGCATCAAAACCATTTGATATTGACAGGGACGGTTTTGTTCTCGGTGAAGGTGCAGGAGCTATCATACTGGAAAGTTATGAACATGCCATCAAACGTAATGCACCTATCCTCGCAGAAATTGTAGGAGGTGGCCTGGCATCTGACGCTTACCATCTTACCGGAACCCATCCTGATGGAGCTGGCGCAGTCCTGGGTATGAATCTGGCATTGGAAGAAGCGATGCTAAGTCCCGGAGACATAGATTACATCAATGCTCATGCAACCTCCACTCCTCAAGGAGATCCCAGTGAATTAAAAGCGATCGAAACTATTTTTGGCACAAATCCCAATGCTTCCATCAGTGGTACTAAATCCATGACAGGACACTTGCTGGGTGCAGCAGGTGCGATTGAAGCAATCATCTGCATTCAGGCAGTGAAAGAAAACATCATTCCACCAACCATTAATAGTCAAAACATTGAGCCGGAGTTCGCAGCTAAATTTGACCTGACATTAGGCAAAGCCCGGCATAGGACCGTTCGTCACGCTATGAGCAATACTTTTGGATTTGGCGGACATATAGCGAGCTCGATATTCAAGAAGTTTGAAGAGTGATGAAAATTCAAATAACAGATCTCAGGCAAACCATCCTAAAATATTTTATTGCTGCAGTATGGCTGGTAAATGGTCTGCTTTGCAAGGTACTCAATCTCGTTCCAAGGCATGAACAGATTGTAGCAGGCATTCTGGGATCAGAATATTCCCGACAATTGACAGTACTTATCGGAGTTTCAGAAATAATGATGGCTGTTTGGGTTTTGTCCGCGATCAAATCAAAGGTCAATGCTATTCTGCAAATAACCATAGTTGCAACAATGAATATTATTGAGTTTATTCTCGTCCCGGAGTTGTTACTTTGGGGAAGATTCAATTCATTATTTGCATTGCTTTTCATTGTAATAGTATATTACAATGAATTTGTATTGAATAGCAAGATCAAATCCCAGATATCCTAATGAAATTTTTAAAGAACCATCCCTTTGCAGTAGAAGCATTTTTTGAAAGTTCTGTTGTCCTTACTTTTGCCATTCCGAAGGAACAAGTTCAGAATTTGATTCCCGAATGTCTGGAACTGGATACATATCAGGACAAATGGGCATTTATAGCGGTAGCTATGGTACAAACAAGCGGACTCCGACCCAAGGGGTTTCCTGCATTCATGGGTAATGATTTCTTCTTAATTGGGTATCGGATTTTTGTCAAGTACACTACCAGAGCAGGCAAACGGTTGAGAGGACTGTACATCATCAAGTCAGAGACAGACAAAAAGAAAATGGAATTTATGGGCAATATCTTTACTCATTATAATTATACAACCACAGACATCAAACAACATACTGAAACTAACCTGAAAATGATCAGTTCTGTGAAATCCAAATTTCACCTTACAATACAGCAGACCGAGGCTGAAATCAGCATTCCTGAAGGATCGCCATTTACAGACTGGAAAGATGCCAGAAAATTTGCAGGTCCCCTACCCTTCACATTTACTTATAATCCCACTGAAAAATCCGTTTTAATCATTGAGGGCGTTCGTCAAAACTGGATACCCAAGCCAATAAAAGTGATAAATTATGAATTTGATTTTCTCGATCAGCTGAAGCTGGAGAATGTACATTTGGCCAATGCCTTTGAAATCAGAAATATTCCTTATTACTGGAAAAAAGGTAGAAAGGAAAAATGGAACTGAAACGAAAACCCTTTCAGGGAGTGTTGAATATCATTCATTTTAACTGGCATTTTTATGTCATCGCTGGTCTGGCTTTGGTATCATTATTTGTAGTGAAACAACAGCTTCCTTCTGACATTCAGTCCCTTGCAATTTGGGTTACAATTCCAGCGATTTTATCAATCAGTATATCGCTTGTCATTTCATTTTACATTTATGATATTTCAGACCTCTACCAACTTTCGTGGCTCCCTGCTTCAAACAACAAAATGATTTTGAATATCAATGCCGGATTTGATGAGACAAGTGAAATTATCCAAAGCAAATATCCTGAATGCGACTTAAGTATCTGTGATTTCTACCACCCCAAAAAGCATACAGAAATATCCATCCTAAGAGCTAGAAAAGCATATCCTCCACCCTTAAATACTATTCAGGTTTCAACAGAAAAGCTTCCATTTCCTGACAGTACATTTGATATTGCACTTGCTATATTATCAGCCCATGAAATTAGAGAAAAGTATGAAAGAATCAACTTCTTCAAAGAACTAAACAGAGTTACTAAATCCACAGGACAGATTTACGTGACAGAACACTTGAGAGACTTGAAAAACTTTATGGCATATACCTTGGGATTTTTTCACTTTCATTCTAAATCCAACTGGTTGCAAACTTTCGAATTGGCAAACCTGAAAGTGAAACAAGAAATAAAAATAACTGCATTTATAACCACATTCATACTTGAAAAACATGGAGATACATTATAAGATTATTGGAGTACTGCTTATCATTCTCTCCCTTGTCCATATCATTTTTCCCAGATACTTTAACTGGAAAATAGAACTTCAGCCATTGAGTCTGATTAACAGACAAATGATGACGGTTCACACCTTATTCATTGCACTGACTGTGTTTTTGATGGGGATATTGTGCCTGATTTCTACAACTGATCTGATCCATACAGATCTCGGAAAAACAGTATCCCTCGGGCTGGGAATTTTCTGGACACTAAGGCTCATAATCCAGTTTTTCGGTTATTCATCAGCTTTGTGGAAAGGAAAAAAATTTGAGACAAGCATACATATTTTGTTTTCCATGTTATGGGTTTATTTGAGTGTGATATTTATTTGGGTTGCTATTCATTGAAATGGTTGAAGTACCGGTTGATCATTAAAAGATTCAAAGGAAATATTCATTCAATTTTTATCGAATTCTACACCCACGCATAAAACATTATAAAATCCTGTCTAATTCAAACTTTCGATTGAAATGACATCTTTCTAAAATTATATTTTTAACTTTATGACAGCTTGATTTGCAGTTTATTAAAATTGGATTTGAATGATTTGATCATTGAATAAATAAATAGAACATGCAAGAATTATACAATTGTTATAGCAAGCATTTCATTATTATTCTTCTCCTGTTTGGAATATTAAATGTTTATTCCCAAAATCAAACGAAACCTTATCCTCACGCTGATTTCATTTTGCTGGAAACCGGGCTTTTTGGTTCAGTCGGAAGTGTGCATGCCGGTATAACTTCGACATACGGAATGGGAATTTACAACTATTTCCACATTCAAAATTTCACAGGAAACCGCAATAGCACAATAGGTATTGCCTTTCCAATGAGAGTTTTCATATCCGAACCAGGCGTTATGCCGGAAAATATAACGACTATGGTGTCCTTCGCTCCTTTGTTCAGGGCTCAAATTCAATTGCATCCGGAGAAGGACAAGTGGTGGATGGTCATGGGTGTCGGGCCGGAATACAGATGGCTGGACAGAGCAGACAATAAAAGCATATTCATGATTCAATTAGAGGGAACACTTGCGAGATTCAGCGAAACCTCCATTTTCAAAAACTTTGAATTGGGCACTACAAGCAGCTTTCCATTAAGCAGGAATTACGTGCAGGGACTTTCCTCTTATACCGGGCTTTTTGTACGGTTAGGAATTTTTTGATCAATATTTAGGTGCAGTTCTGATTAAAGTATCTTAAAACAACAAATCCAAAATAAGTCAAAAAGAATTCTTTAAGTTTCTACGAGTAGGTTCCCACCTTGTAGAATAAGCCGTAAAAAATGGTTTTGAGTGAAGCGGCCATGACTGGTACTGTGTGAGCTACCAGAGAGGCCATGCAGAAATAGAGGTGACCTGTCAAGAATAAGCAGGAACAAGAAATGCCAAGGCGAGTTTAGCAGGCATAGCGCAACGAAAGCGCATTTTTAGGCTTAGGCTACACAGTGGGCGGCTTTTTTTTGTTTCTTTTTTTTGGCTGCAGAAAAAAAAGAAAAGCCCGACCGGCTTGAGGTCAATTAGAAGTTGTTTATTCCAATAAGTTCTAATTGAAAGTCAAATATTAGTATTTTGACCAATTATATTCGAATCATAACACAGCCTTAATTGTAGTTTTATTACTACATTCCAAAAAATTATTCATACATTTATGCGCACATTAAAGCTGCCTGATCAGCATAAAGATTAACGAGAGGAGAACCGGACTTTAACAAAGCTTCGGTTCTTTTTTTTCAATAGCTATTCTTTATTACTACAGTTTGGTAAAACAATAATTCACATAATTGTGAAGTTATTAAACTGAACTTCGATATAATATTACCTTTGATTATTATATTTCGACTTTGATCCGGTAAAAGATTCCCATAAAGTCCGGATTTTTCTGTTTTCATTTCCCTTTCCACAAGCAAGTTATACTAAATCAATTTTCTGTTGAATGTATTTTCAACAGCCAATGTAGAGCATCCTTTTTCAATTAATCAAATGGAAAAATAGGTTGCAAATATCTTTTTTATGTAGCTTGATTACTATTGAGTTCGACGGAAAAATTGACTAAAGCTAATTGTGATAACTATTACCCCAAAGTGGGTAATATATAAATAACCCGGGGTAAAACCCCGGGTAGAGGTGAATAGCACATTGTTTTGGCGTTATTTTTGCCTGAAAGAAGCAAAAATTATGACAAAACAAGACATGAAACCTTCATCAAACTCACGTTGTGTTAGAAGTAAATTGAGTAAAATAAAACCGAAAGAAAAATATGGCAACTTCATCCAATAAAAGTAGTAATGCCCTTGAAATCCTTAGTCAATATCACAATATTGATACATTAATACAGGCAATAAAATCAAAATCTGCCAACAATCAGGCTGGAAACAGAATTGCATTTGAGTCCGCTATTACCAGTGAAGGCCTGGAGGAAAGGATTGACTTTCTGAATAAAGTAACCGATACTAAACTGGAATTTATTAATGGCAAATCAATATTGAAGGACCTGAAAGTATTCGAAGGAAATATTGAAAATTATATAGGGATGACCTCTGTGCCTACCGGCATAATAGGACCTCTTAAAATCATTGGTTCGGCAGCAAACGGGGATTTCTATATCCCGCTTGCTACTACTGAAGGTGCTTTGGTAGCATCCTATCACCGCGGTGCCAAAGCCTGCTTCTATTCCGGAGGAGTGACTTCCATCTGTCTGATCGAAGGCGTACAAAGAAGCCCTTTATTTAAATTTCTCAACATTGGTGACCTGGGCATATTCCTGAGCTGGATTCTGAAGCAATTGGATAAATTCAAAGAAATCACCAGTTCAAAAAGCAATTATGCCAACCTTACAGACATGAAACTGAACATAGAAGGGAATCATCTGATTGTGACTTTTGAATATCACACAGGCGATGCTGCAGGTCAAAACATGGTTACTATCTGCACAGATGCAATTTGCAAATACATTCTGGCAAATTCCCCTTGCCAACCCACGAATTGGTACATTGAAAGTAATTACTCCGGTGATAAAAAAGCGACCGCCCTGTCATTTAGCAATGTAAGGGGCAAAAAAGTGACAGCAGAAGTAATAGTTCCCGAGAATATAGTCAATGAAGTGCTCAAAACCAGCTCTGTAGCCATGTGTCAGTACTGGCAATCATCAACAGTTGGAATTATTCAAAGCGGTGCCATCGGTGCGCAGGGGCAATTTGCAAATGGACTGACCGCCCTGTTTTTAGCAACCGGACAGGATGTAGCATGCGTATCAGAAGCGTCCATTGGACTGACCAGAATGGAGTTGACAGCAGAAGGAGACTTGTACTGTTCCATTACGCTTCCAAACCTGATAACCGGCACCATTGGTGGAGGAACTTCCTTGCCGACACAGAAGGAATGTCTGGAATTAATGGATTGTTATGGTGAAGGAAAATCCAGAAAATTTGCAGAAATCTGTGGTGCACTGATACTGGCAGGAGAGCTTTCTATCGCTGCAGCACTTTCTGCAGGTCACTTTTCAACAGCTCATGAAAAACTGGGGAGAAAGAAAATATGAAAAATACACCGGAACATCCGCAGAACGAATTCAGCATTGAAGTGGAAAATAAATCTTCACTTTTAAAAAGGTTATTGATTTATCAAAAAGAAAGATTTCCGCTTATTGCTCATGGCATTTTGATCAGTGCATTTAGTTTTTCAGCTATTTCATATTCAAGAATCAGCAGAGGATTGGATGGTTTTATCCGATGGGAATTATTTCTGATAGGTATTTTTATCACCATCACACTTTTTCTGCTGCTAAGAATTTTTGATGAATTCAAGGACAAGGAAGATGATGCTTTGCACAGGAAAGAACTTCCGGTCCCCAGAGGCTTGGTTTCCCTGAATGAATTGAGAAATATAGCATGGATAGTAATAATTGCCCAATTACTCGTCATTCTGATCTGGATACCCGAAATGATAGTTCTATATCTTCTGGTGATGGGGTATTTAAGCCTGATGGGAAAAGAATTTTTTATTGCTGACTGGCTCAAAAAACATCCATTCTGGTATGTGACTTCCCATATGCTGATCATACCCCTTGTAGATGTATTTGCCAGTGGGCTTGACTGGTATTTGGAAAATGCAGCGGCACCATTTGGCTTGCTTTATTTCTTTGCTGTCTCATTCATGAATGGGATAGTACTAGAAATCGGAAGGAAAATCCGCAGCCCTCAAAAAGAAGCTCCTGGTGTCCTGACGTACACAGCCATGCTCGGCACCTCCAAAGCCACATGGCTCTGGATATTGGTACTATTTGTGACTTTAATTCTGAGCATTGCAGCTGCCCATTATGCCGGATATGCATTATCTGCTTTCATGATTCTGGGTATTATATTTCTGCTATGTCTCCTGCCTGCAATATTTTTCCTGAAAAACTACAGTGAAAAATCATCAAAGTATATCGAATATGCTTCAGGAATATGGACAATAATGATGTATTTATCACTGGGTGGGATTCCAATGGTCCAAAAATTATTGAACTTCTCATGAAATTAGTATATAATATTGACTCTGAAATTCCGGGTATCCAAAGTATCGGTGGTAAAGCATTCAATCTGTGGAGATTGAGCCATCTGGGATGGAATGTTCCAAAATGGCTGGTGATTCCTCAGGAAGCATTACATGAACTAATACCCGATGATGTTAAAAATAGCGATCCAGAAACAATAAGAACATTCATTGACAATTGTGAATTGCCAGCTTCATTACTCACTGAGATAAGTCAATATTTTAGCGAAAACACAGATTTTGCAGTACGCTCCAGCGCCATTGATGAAGATGGTGAATTACACTCTTTTGCAGGTCAGTATGCATCTTCACTGCACGTTACTTTTGAGCATTTAACTGAAAAGATAAAAGAAACCTGGAAATCTGCTTATTCAGCCAGAATCAGGGACTATCGGGCAAATGCCGGTCTTACTGAAAATACAGGCATCGCTGTCATCATTCAGGAAATGGTAGAAGCTGACATTTCAGGTGTTGCATTTGGAATCAATCCGATTACCGGGGACAGAAAAACAAAAGTGATCAATGCGCTGTACGGCCTGGGAGAAGGACTTGTCTCCGGCGAGTTCAATGCTGATACTTACTTTGTTTCCGGTACATCTGTAACTTCAGAGTTGGTTGCGAAAACTCAGAAAGTAACTAAAGATGAAACCGGAACTCCAGGCATAAAAATCGAAAAAGTTGAGTTTGAAAAAATACATCTCCCAAGCCTTAGTAATGAACAGATATTTCAAATTTCAACAGTGCTGGATGAATGTCAGAATGAATTTGGCAAACCGCAGGATATAGAATTTGCCTTTTCGCAAAATGTACTCTATTTACTTCAGGCAAGGCCCATCACTAATCTCCAAAAAACAAGCGATAAGAAAGATTCATATATTCTCTGGGACAACAGCAATATCATAGAATCTTATCCGGGTGTCACCACTCCCCTTACTTTCTCTTTCATCAGCAAATCATATGAAAATGCCTACAAGCTTTTCAGCCAGTTTCTGGGTGTCCGCCTAAAAGAAATAAAACGACATGAAAGAGTCTTTGCAAACACATTGGGATTGATAAATGGGCGGGTCTATTACAATCTGAAAACCTGGTATCATATGCTGGCAATGCTGCCGGGATATAGCATTAATGCACGATTCATGGAAAAGATGATGGGTGTCAAAGAGAAATTTGATATACCACAGAGCTATCGATTATCCCAAACCTCAGCATGGTGGAATATACTCAAAATGCTTTTCCAGATGATTCGGAGATTTATCATGCTTCCCAAAAAGCGTAAGGAATTTATGCTCCTTGTGGATTCAGAAATCTCAGCTTATAAAGCAATAAATTTCCAGGAGAAAAATGCAGCCGAACTCATGGAATTGTATTTAAATTTTGAACGTAAACTTCTCAATGAATGGAAGGCTCCGCTCCTGAATGATTTTTTTGCTATGATTTGGTTTGGACTTTTACAGAAGACATGTGAAAAATATAAAATCAGTGAAAATCCCAATATCCACAATGACCTGTTGTGTGGAAGCAGCGATATCATTTCAACGCAGCCCATTCACAGGACTATGCATCTGGCACATTTAATAGTGCAAAATGAATCGCTGAAACAACTTTTCCTGAATCACAGGGAAGAAAATATTTGGAATGAATTAAAAAGGAGTGGGGAAGCGTCTTTTGCTTCTATCAAAAAGGACATTGATCAATATTTATCAGAATTTGGTGAAAGATGTATCGGTGAGTTGAAGCTGGAATCTGTATCCTATTCAGAAGCACCTGCGAAATTTATTAAAATATTGAAATCATATGTGGAATCAGGTTTAACTTACGAAAAAGCCAACACGCACATAGAAGAAAAAATCCGCTCTGATGCAGCGTTTCAGGTCAATGAAAAGCTTAAAAATCAGATGTTCAGGAAATGGTGGTTGAATACCATCATCAAAAAAACAAGGTCCCTCGTCAGTGCCAGAGAAAACCTGCGGTATGAGAGAACCAGGGCATTCGGGATGGTCCGAAAAATTTTTAATACAATCGGCAGAAAATTCTATTCAGAAGGAATCATAAGTGATGAAAGAGACATTTTCTATCTGACAAAGGAAGAAATCTTTTCATTTATCGAAGGAACTTCTGTATTCCAAAACATGAAAGGGCTCATAGAACTCCGTAAGACCGAGTACAGTCAATTCCAACTAATGCCTCCCCCATCGGAGCGCTTTGCTACATATGGGATTGTTTATCATGCAAATAATTTTTATGCTCACATGATGTCAGAAGTATTGGACGGAGATTTAAAAGGAATCGGCTGTTGTCCTGGAATAGTAAAAGGAAGGGTACAAGTCATCAGAAATCCGGATGATGTGCCATCCCTTAATGGAGACATTCTCGTGACATCCAGTACGGACCCCGGATGGGTTACCTTGTTCCCCAGTGCTTCCGGAATCATAGTAGAAAGAGGGAGTTTACTCAGCCATTCTGCCATCGTATCGCGTGAAATGGGAAAACCATGTATTGTAAGCGTAACTGGTTTGCTTAAGACGCTTCAAACAGGTGATATCATCGAAATGGACGGAGGAACCGGAGAAATTAAAATCATAAGCAAAGCTGAATGAGTATGAGTCTGACTGAGCATACAAGATTTGATTTTATACGATATGCCAATTGCTGGGAAGATCCGGACATTCTGTTGAGCGGTCTGAACCCTCCTGAAAATAGCAGAATTCTATCCATAGGCTCTGCCGGGGATAATAGTTTTTCTTTATTGATGAGCAATCCGGAGATAGTCATTGCGGCAGATATAAACCCGGTACAATTATATTTGATCGAATTGAAAAAAGAAGCCATCCGGCTCCTGGATCAGGTTGAGACACTTCAATTTTTGGGATTCATGGATTCCTCAGACAGACTCCGGACTTATGAAAAAGTGAAAATTAAACTTAGTAATGAGGCACGAACATACTGGGACAACAATATTTCCCTAATCCGGTCAGGCGTCATTCATCAGGGTAAATTTGAAAAGTATTTTCAAACTTTTGTCCGGTACATTTTGCCGCTGATTCATTCTCAAAAAACTGTGCATGGCTTGTTAGAGCTTAAAGATCAATCTGCACAGAAGTTGTTTTATGATAAAATATGGAATACCACGAGATGGCGATTTTTGTTCAAGTTTTTCTTCAGCAAGACAGTCATGGGCTATCTGGGACGGGATCCTAATTTTCTTAAAGAAGTAAAACTGGACGTTGGATCTTTCATATTCAACAGAGCTGCCTTACACTTGAGCTCCATCGGGGCACAGGATAATTTCATTTTAAGATATAACCTCACAGGTGCATTTCGTCCGCTTCTCCCCCATTACCTGAGGCTTGAAAATTATGATATCATCAAGTCAAATTTGGACCGGTTGGTACTATTTAAGGGCTTCGCAGAGGATGCACTTGAACTCCATGGGCCCGTGCATTCCATGAATTTGTCCAATATATTTGAATACATGGATATGGAAACTTATCAGAAAAGTGCTGGTAGACTTACATCCCATTTACTTCGGGGTGGCAGGATGGCATATTGGAATTTGATGGTGCCGAGAAAAATAAGCGATCTGAAAGCTCCAAAAATTACATATCTCCATGAGCTTTCTGAAGCACTTACCCTGCAGGACAAAGGTTTTTTTTATAATCAATTCATAGTAGAACAAGCTTTATGAGTACAGCGATTTTAAATACAATCTTTCTGGCTTTTGCTTTTCTGGGCTTATTTGCTATCGGTGAAATTCTTTTTCACAGGTTTAAAATCAAGGTTGAAATTACCCGTAAATTCATTCATCTGGGCACCGGAATACTGAGCCTTTTGTTTCCAATATTATTAAAAAATCATTGGCTGGTACTTTTGCTTTGTTCAAGTTTTCTGATCCTCCTTGTTCTAAGCAAGAGACATAATCTGCTTCCGTCCATTAACTCTATTGACAGGATATCATATGGCAGTTTGTGGTATCCTGTCTCTGTTTATATATGCTACCTGGCCTTTGAATTCAATGACTACAACATCGTTTTCTACTATATTCCTATTTTAATTCTGGCTATCAGTGACCCATTTGCAGCTATTGCAGGAAAACACTGGCCATCCGGAAAAATCGGTTTTCGGGTTAATCAAAAGACCCGGATAGGTTCCGGAACTTTCTTCATTACAGCGTCCATCATTTCCTTTTTGACACTTTATTTCTTCTGGCCTGATGCCGTTATCATTAATATATTCATGTCAAGTATAATTATCGCTGCAGTAACTACAACAGTAGAATTATTTACCGGGCAGGGTCATGATAATATAACGATTCCTGCCTCAGCCCTTACCTGCTTATTTATATTCAATTACACAAATTTATTATAGCAATGGATATAAGAATCATAAGCACAATGCCCGGAGAAGACTCTTTTCAATCCTTTCAGGATTTGAAAAATAAGCTGTACCCTGAGTCTGGTTCGGCACCATCTGAACAGCTGAATGAACTATACCTTCATACCTGTTACATGCTTTTTGTGGATGGAAATCTAATTTCAAGGGCTGCATTGTATTTTAATCCCGGTATCAGGTACATGGATAAACCCACTGCTTTAATTGGTAATTATGAATCTTTTGACAATCCTGATTTGAGTCAGCATTTATTGAACCATATTTCAAAAGAAGCTAAGAATCATGGCGCAGAATATATCATAGGGCCCATGAACGGATCGACCTGGGATCATTATCGCTTCAGCACACACAATGATTACCCCAATTTTTTATCTGAGCCATATCATCACCTTTACTACAATCAACACTTTCTTTCAAATGGCTTTGAAACCATTGCCACATACAATTCATCGATTTCAATAAATTTCGCTGTGCAAGATGAGCGATTACTTTCTATTGAAGCAAAACTTCGAGAAAATGGAATGAGATTAAGGAATCTGGATATGAACCATTTTGACAAAGAATTGGATAAATTATACTCATTGATTAATGATTCTTTTGAATCTAATTTTCTTTTCAGTCCTATTTCCAGGGAATATTTCAATCGAAAGTATCTGTCAATCCAAGCGCTCATAGATCCAGAATATGTAATTATCGCTGAGGATAATGAAAAAAATATTATTGGGTTTATTTTCTGCTACAGAGACTTGTACAATACCGAACAAAAAAATCTCATTGTAAAAACCCTTGCCAGAAGTCCTGAAAAAAAATGGTCCGGCCTGGGTTTGATTCTGAGCATGCATCTTGCTCATCGGGCAAAACAAAATGATTTCGATTCTTTGATCTATGCCTACTTAAAGGAAGATGCCAATTCTCAATATACTTCGAATGTTTTCGGAGGAAGCAGCTATAAAAAATATGCACTTTATGGAAAAGAAATTTAAATCAAATCTCAGCAGATGGTTGACCGGGTTTTTTATATCAATAGCAGCCTTGCTCATTATAATTCCATTTATAAGCCCTTACAAGCAATCTGAAGGGGATCAAATAAAAAAGATTGTTTGTTCTGTAGAAATAGATGCTCCGGTTTCTCAAGTCTTTCAATATCTGGGAAACTCAGGCAATGCAAGTGAATGGTCTGTATTCGTTGATCACATTATTTCATTAAACCCTGAAGAAGTGCCGGATGGAAATAAAGGTTCTTTCAGGCGTTGTTTCAAGAATGAAGACAAGTCAGGTATTCAATGGGATGAAGAAATCATAGAAGTGATTCCCAATAAGGGAAGAAAGCTGACAATTTTCAATATGCAACATTTCCCCATGAAAGCAGATAATCTGATCACGGAACAAGTTTACATTCCCATATCTGAAACCAAGTGTAAACTCACTTTTGCACTCTATTATAAAGAAGGTAAATCAAATGCAATAGATGAATATAAAATGCATCTTGCTTCATTCAGGATCGCTGACATTTTTAGGGATAATCTGCAAAATATCAAACATTTCAACGAGGAGTAAATGCAAACTCATTTTAACATTGTTCAGTTATTTGTTGAGGCAGCTTTGAAGAATCCTGAAGGGATAGCTATTGTGCATAAATCGCAGGAAATAACATATGGTAAACTCTTGCAGGAAGTCCGGGAAACCAGTGAATTATATACAGGAAAAGGCATAGCTAAAGGCGACAAAGTACTAGTTTTTGTACCTATGTCCATTGATTTGTACAGAACAGTTCTTTCCTTATTCTACATAGGTGCTGTTCCGGTTTTTCTGGACGAATGGGTTAGTATTTCCAGACTTAGATTATGTCTTACTGTGGTTCAATGCAAAGCTTTTATCGGACCATTGAAACTGCGCATTATAGGATTGCTTATTCCTGAGATATTCAAAATAAAAATCAGGATTTCACCCGGGTACAAAAGCCTGAATTCCGGGCGGAAGGAATGGGCTTCTACAGAGCTTGATGATTCTGCTTTGATTACTTTTACAACGGGATCGACCGGTCAGCCAAAAGCCGCCAATCGTACGCATGGTTTGCTTTATGAGCAATTCAAAGCTCTGCGTGATATCATTCAACCTTCTGTAAGTGATATCAATATGACTACTCTTCCAATTGTGTTGCTGATCAATTTGGGAGTAGGTTCCAGCTCAACCATTCCGAAATTCAAAGTTTCAAAGCACAATGCTAAGGAAACACAATTTTGTTTCCATCAAATGAAACAATCAAAGACAAATACATTAGTGACTTCACCCTTTTTTATCAGAAAAATGGCAGAATATTTGCTGGAGCACCATCAATCTTTACCGGACCTGCAAAAGATATTTACCGGAGGAGCTCCTGTATTTTTTCCTGAAATAGAATTGTACAAAAATGCATTTCCGCAGGCTGCTATTGAAATCATTTATGGCTCAACAGAAGCGGAGCCTATTTCACGGCTAAAAGCTGAACAAATTGAAAGACATAGCGATGAGTATGCTCTCGAAGGTCTGAATGTTGGATCACTTTGCAAAGAATCCAGGGTGTGTATCATTCCAATCATGGAAGCTCAGGTTGTAATAAATTCAGAAAATGAATTGGATCGAATCAGGTTAGCACCCGGACAGATTGGTGAAATCATAGTCAGTGGTCCTCATGTTTTGAGGGATTATATTGATAATCCGGAAGCAGTGAAACTTAATAAAATATTCATCAATGGGATTTGCTGGCACAGAACCGGAGACAGCGGTTTTTTGGATGATGCCGGAAATCTCTTTCTCACAGGGAGGTGTAATACATTGATTTATAAGGATGAAAAGATCATTTCTCCTTTTGTATATGAAGGGCTCTTTCAGCATTGCAAAAGCGTAGAAATCGGGACAATTATGGAAATCAATGGCAATGTCACCGGGATAATTGAATTGAAAAAGAACTTCACTTCTGAAGCTTTCAGGACTGAAATATCAACTTTGAACTTGCCCATTTCGGAATATAAATTTGTAAACAAAATACCAAGAGATCCCAGACATAACTCTAAGATTGATTATGCCGGATTAAAGGTGAAAATTCAAGGCGGCTAAAATAATTATATTGATTAATCACTGAAATTCCTGATTATCCTCTCCCTATCTTCATTGTCTTTTTCATTTTTATGATACAATTCAATAAAAACGATGCGATTATCCGAATTAAAATAAGCATAAATCAACCTAAATCCCGAATTCACCCCACGACCCTTAAATGATTTACTTGCAATCTTTTTTACCTTGATGATACACTTATCAATTCCCAAACTATTAATCCGAAAACTGAATGGAGCTCTTTCATCAGGGTAAACGCACAGAACTAATCTTACGACATCCAGGTCCTCCTTCAGGGATTTGTACTTTTTTAACAATTTTCCCAAATCTCTTTTGAACTCGGGTAACTCTTCAAAAATTGTCATCACTCACTTTCTACTTCATAGTTTCTCACGGAGAAAGGCGCATCTCTGTAAAATACCAATTCATAATTTATTTCGTCACCTTCTTTGGAAGCCATCCAGGGCATATCCTTATGAGAATATGAACTAATTGCCGAAGCAGACCAGTCACTCATCTGATCAATGACCCTGTCAATAATTTCCTTTTCACTTGCTTTAAATTGGGTAAGGTCAGACTTGATAAGTGGTAAGTACCTGATTTGTGGAAACCCGAAATATTCAGTTTTCACTCTCTGTATTTCTGAGTCGGCCAGCATCTTATTAATGATAATGTCCATTTTTTGGGGTACCGGCCCGTAAGGTAATTTGCGATACTGAGCTCCTGTCAAATGTTCTTCGTAAACTTCATAGTAATTGAAATCGGCGAAATACAATAATTTGTACAGGACAGTTTCGCCAACATTGGGCTTGCCGGCGCAGCACTCCAGGATGTACAACAAAATGTTTTTAAACTTTTTAACATTGAGCTGCGGGACTGAAATTCTATCAGCAGACTTTTCAGAACGAACACCGATTTCATTTTCCATAGGCTTCACAGACTTAAAATTTTCAGACATTATATCGACCAAAGAAAACTCTAAAATCAAGGACATCTGCTGCAATTCAAGAATGTCTATATTTCTGTTGCCCAGTTCTGCCTGAGTTAATGAAGGTCTGGAAATGTTTAATCTTTTAGCCAAATCATCCTGAGACAAGCCTTTAAATTTTCGGAGCAAACTGATCCTCTTGCCAATTTCTTGTCTGGAAATGATGTAACTCATAGCAATGCACGATTATCAAATGAATCACACAAAGATAATAAATGATCTATAATTAAACAATATTATGTTATTATATCAAACACGATTTCATTTTACCTCTCTGCCAATCCGTATAACATCAGCGAATCAGCTTCAGTGAATTCCAGCAGCGAAAACCTCTTCGTCTGAGTAATCTCCATCTCATCCAGAATATTCACCAGATTGCGATATTTGGAAGAGGACATGGCTTTGATTAAGATGACTAAATGATCTTTATCGCCATATTTGGCAGCTACTTCCTGCTGACGATTATAAATGATTTTTTCAACATTCGCAGCCTGAGAAAAATCCAGAAAACCCACCTTTTCATAATTGCTTCCCACACTGTAGAACAAAGTATCATCTGCACCAAGAATCAGGGTCAGGGCTTTTGATTCGGGGATGACTTGCTGATCTTCAGCATCAGATTTTGCTGGCATATTCATGTCAATTGCCTGAGGTTTACTCAGTGTAGTAGCAAGCATAAAAAATGTGATCAATAGAAAACCCAAATCCACCATGGGAGTCATATCAACTTTTGTGGATTTCTTGGTGGAGCGTCCTTTTCTGGAATCACCGTTTTCATTCATTTCCATTTGTGCCATGATAATGAGTTTTTGAAGGTGAAGAAATGAGGAGAATGACTAATATTGATGATACGCCGGATAAGGAGAATATGCTGCTTTTACTGTTTGGAATATTGTACCTGTCGGCTATATAGTTTATCGTCTTACCGGCATAACTCGTAGCACGGTGACGCCCCTGGCCGGCTCCGCCAGGCAAGGGGTGACGTCTTTTGCCTACGGCAAAAGGTGAGGTCGAGGTTCGTTCCTCACTGCGCCCCAGGCATTCATGCCATCTGCGATGTCATGAGTGACGCTCCTGCATAAGCGACATTTTTGAACTCAAATTCAGAACACAACTCCCATTTTGCCTCAGGCAAAATGAAAGCACTGTTAGAAAAGCCTTCCCTTAACCTGCGTGTAGTAATTTTGCCGTCGGCAAAATGACCACCAGAACGTCACCTCCTTAGATTTTTAAAGGCTGAGCCTTTAAAAATCTAAGGGGGCGTCACCTTTTTATTGCGTAGCAATGAAAAGACGTCACCCCGGCCAGGCGCAGCCGTGTCGGGGCGTCACTCGTCTTTGGCAGCGTCTACCCTGTAACAAACCAGCCGCGCAGGGGTGACACCCGTTTTTATTTGCAGCGCCTCGCAAATAACCCAACAGCTCTTGCCTCGTATAGCTCACAATCATTTATTCGAAATTTGAATTTGATACCCCCTACTCCTTCACAAACTTCTGCACTCCCAGCACTTGAGCAGTCACAGCATCACTGAGTTGAAAAATATACATGCCCGAATTCATCATCCGGATTGTGAGCAATTCTGAATCTGCTCCCTGATTTACCATTCCGCTCTGAAGGAGCCTTCCGGTCAGATCCATAATTTGCCAATTGGCAGATTTTGACAATGTTTCGTCAAACTGAATGATGAGCTCATTCTGAACCGGATTCGGAGAAAGTGTCCAGTTTTTCTCTATAATTTCCTCCTTTGTGGAGACTATGGTGGAGGAGACTTTTATTTGCGCACAGATTTGATTGTTAGATTCATCCAGATCTATATGATGTTCATATGGAAAAATATCTACACATGGACAAGTGTATAAAAGCGAATCACCTCCATCCACAGTAGTAAAGCGATTGCATTTGACTTTTACCCTGATCACTTCCTCATCCATAAAACCCAGCTGAACATCCACATTACCAAATACTTCTTCGCCACATGCAAACCCAAATATGTAGTCAAAATAAGATCCATACCGGACTTCAGAAATAAATTCCCCGGATAAATTCTGAACTGGAAGTTCCAATGTAGCTTCAATCGAAGGAATTAAGATTGTAAATCTATTGATATCAACTACACTGTAATCACCTGCACTTAAATCAGTATATACATGCGTATCAGGACTCAGGCTCATATCAAATTGTTGCATTACTACCTGCTTCCCCGAACCACTAGAACTTAGAATATGAAGTTGACCATCTTTTGCGTAGAAATCCGCCACCCTCGCTCCTACTCCGGAAATCATTTTTTCTTCTGCAACAAGCATTGAATTCAAATCAAACTTCAAATAAATATGGTCCAGATGAATGATAATTGAATCTGACGTATTCAGAGGCTTTAAAGCATGCAACAGACGATCTTCCAGATAAAAGTGATCCATAACCTGCGGCAGTTCTGCCTGCGCAATCTGATTTAATTCAAAATCAAATAAAGTAACTTTATTGCCGTGTACTACAACAATTTCATTATCATCACTCACTTCAGCGAATCGAATATCATCTAATTCCAGAGTAGATAACTCAATGACACTTATATTATAATTATATGTATATATTTTTGATTCCGTGGCATATAAAACCTGCCTTACTACAAGTCCTCCGATACCTGTGCCTTCATACACTTCAAGTTTCCTGACTTTTGTATCTACAATATTACCTTCAAACTGAGCATTCAGCCTTAAAAAATTGTTCTGGGTATGTTCTGCATTAAATAGCTGCCCCAGGAAATTAGCTACAAAGAATCCTTCAACTGTTTCAGCTATATAAGCCTGAGTAAATTGCTGTGGTACATCAAAATTATCAAACATAAATTCTTCCGGTTCGCTAAGGGTATTTCCATTCAAATCAAAATGATATCTCCGGACTCCATAAATACCCGCTACATCAAAAAGCTGAATAGTGGTTAGCACTTCAATTTCATCTCCAATAACTTTTACATGTCCTACAAAACTTTCAGGAAGTAATATGGATTTGACAACTTCATCAAAATGCAGAAAATCTAATGTGTGAGATTTACAAATATCCTTATTCTCGGTCACGACCAAAGATCGTTTATCATCAATCCTGTATATCTTGAATGGCGCAAAATTTAATTCCAGAATGGACTCTAATTCCAATCGCTGAGCAAAAAGAGAATTGCCTGCAAGTGTCAGAAGCAAAATGAGGAGGAATGTAATGTTTTTCATATGCAAATATTTGGATATATGAAATAAAACCCTTGAAGGGAATCTAAAATCAGGTTAACTCAAGCCAAATCTGCCTCTCTCATTCGCTCTGCTATTAACAGTTACGAAAGCTGTGGCCATAACGCTGTCTGAGTTTCTATTTATTCTCAGATTTAAGAGAGAAGTTCGCTATTTTGCAAAAACAATACAAATAACACTGGTCTCTCAAAGATGCTGATTTTTATCGGAAATGGCAAACGACTTTTTGTTTAGATTGCTGGATTCAGCTTGCAGAGGGTGAGTAGCGCGCCTTGGGCGCGTTAAAATGTAACGCTTAGTTGAGATCGTGTGCAATTACGAACACCTAATAAGTGGCATTCTCGTAAACAGAGGAAGAGTAACGCGCCTAGGGCGCGATAGAAGAAAGCTCCTTTCACGGTGTGTGAGCTCGGGCGATGCCCGGCTCGTGTGAGCTTGCGGGCAATGCCCGCGCGGGATGTGATTCACTTCGTTCACGGGATGTGTAACAGCTATTGATCGCTTTCGGCGATCAAATAACAATGACGATGGTCGATACCCAAAGCTTTAGATATCCATCCCATATTTTATGAATTTTTAATTTATTCACGATAATCCACCATTTACGCCTGGACTATTCTCTTTCATGTTGATCCAAATTCGTAAATTAAATTTGACGATTGATGCGTCCTTTACCACGAGGGATGGATTTCTTCTTCCCACCGGCTTTTTGCGAGGGGTTGGGATTGTCATTCCTTCCGGCTTTTCGCGAGGGGTTTTACCGCCTCGCTTGTATATGTCGCCCCTTCAGGGCTTGAGCTAGCTTGCAGAGAATTATTACATCAACTATTGCCTCCCCTGGAACATCAGCATCCTCGTACCTACTCACCAGCTGTTCACTTGAAGCTGCAGCTCGAGGCTCGTAGCTTCTTGTCCCGGCTGTTTTCCTTTCCCTTCAAAAGGGAAAGGGCAGGGATAGGGTTCACACCCAAAACGCACAACTCACACCTGCTGTTTTCTCGAAACTCGCAGCTCGAGGCTTCTTAAAAAAAAACATCCGGCATGTAAACACACCGGATGCCAAACTCAACAACAAGTAGAAATTTCTCACTATCTCACTTGTATTCAAAACAATGTTCTCTTACTAATTTTTTATAAAGCGATATGTTTTAACCACATTGTCAGATTCCAGTTCTATGAAATAAAATCCTGATGAAGTCAACTGATCCAGCGCAATCTGCAATTGATGAGAACCTTTCTGGATCTCCACACTAGTTGTGAAGCGTGTGCGGCCCATCAGGTCAAATACCCGGATTTTACCGGTAGATGCATTTGCTGCAGTGTATTTAACATTCACTTCATGTGCTGCAGGATTTGGAAACAGCTCAGTTACTTGTACATTACTTGCTCCAGCTTTCAATCCTGCAAAGTTTTGATTGGACTGACAAGAGAAAGTTTGCACACATTCTACCGGACATCCATTCTCATCTATCACTCTCAACCTAACAGTGACATCAGAAAAGCCAACATTGATGGTTATCATAGAAGTTCCTTGTCCGCCCATAATGAAGCAAGCGCCACCTTCCACTTCCCAGAAATAAGTATAAGGGCCACTGATGTCAGTACTGACTCTGATATTATCTCCATTGCAAATCATTGAGTCCATTAACTCCATATTGCAATCCAGCTCAGAGTTACTTCTCATTGTTATCTCCTGAGAAACCTGAGAACTATTTCCACAGTCGTCTTCAGCGATCCAGGTTCTGGTTACAAATACCACCCCTTCTCTTTCAATACGTGTCTCAGCATAAGTAATATCTACCTCAGAGCACAAGTCTGAAATCTCCGGGGCATCTACTTCCGGAAGATCTCCGCAGGTAATCTCCTGATTAACCGGAATATTTGTAAAAACAGGGGATTGTGTATCATTGAAATTTACAAAAATGCTAAATATGGTCTGATTGCCACAAACATCATTTGCGGTCCATTTGTACTCCATTCTTTTTATGAATCCATCCGCTTTGCAATCAGTAGAAAATGTTTCATTTATTTCAAACCGGATTTCGTCTCCCGGACAAGAATTGACCAGGCGGGCTTGTCTTACATTGAAATTTATTTCCTGTTCACCACATTCCAGTTTTAATTCTGTTTTGTCCTTAATCATTCCCAGTACAGGATGAACAATTACTAATTCAGGAATTAATTGTGTTCTCATAAGGATAGTTTGCTCCATTTCAGACACCATTCCACAATTATTTGTCAATTTTATCATTCTGCGCATTGTTCCGGGTAATCCACAATCAGAGTGCATTGCTTCCAGGCGAACCTCAGGAATTAACATATCTCCGGTACAAGGATCTGTAAAGTCAGGTAATGCGGGAATCTGAGTTCCTGTAATACAAATCACCATATCTATGCCTGCGAACATATCAACACCCATGCTGGTCATAGTAACTTCTTGTTTCATGGAATGTGTATTGCCACACTCATCCGCTGCAATGATATTCCTTTGAATAACCATGTAATCCGGACAATCAGTAAAAGTTCGTGAAAGTTCTTCTACTCTGACGCTCACTTCGCTGCAATAATCTGTCACTAGCGGTGCAGGTATTTCTTGTCCGCACATGACAGTAATACGATTTGGGGAGTGAATCACAGGAGCTGTGTTGTCCATCAAATTTACCATCAATTCAAACACACTTGTCTGCAGACATTCATCTGTTGCAGTCCATGTCAGTTTGACCGTTTTCAGGAATTCATTTTCAAAACAATCTCCTTCGTACATCAACTCTTCTTTGAAATCCACATTCAGAATATTACTGCAGCCTGCACTTGCTGTAAGGTCATGTTTAGAAATTCCGCTTATTGTATTAGCTCCCATGACACCACATTCCAATAGAATGGTATCACCGCTCAGTGCATTATTGAAAGATTCAGCTTTCCATTCGAAAACCGGGCCATCCTCTGGACTTGCTACAAGCTGCTGATATTCTGCTGTATTGTTACATCCATCTGTCAAAATCAATGTTCTGAGAATATCTTGCTGACCCGGATTACAGGTACTGGCTACATTGCTCTCACTCACATCAAATGCTACACCTGAACATGATTCTGCAACGACCCATTTGTCTTCAACAAAAGGGCCAGGGCAAACCAGTTCCTGCCAGTTTTCGATTACCGGGGCAGTTGTATCTGTAAGGTGGATTTGAAATTTAAATTCTCCCAGAACTCCACATGAACTCGTTGCAGTCCACACGAATTCATATGCCTGAACATATCCGTCTGTTATACAATCACCGAAACCCATGAACTCATAGTTGAATGAAACACGCAGATCAGAATTTGACTGACATGCATCAACAGCCTGCATACTTCTGAAATCAAGATCATATACCCATGCAGGTAAACCACCCTGGAAGCATTCCACTTCCAGTATTTCTCCATTGGCAATATTTCCTGTAATATCTGTATTCCATAAAAAATCCGGACCTGAGTTATTGATCACATTTACTCTCTGTGTGTCTCTTACTGTATTTCCACAATTATCAGTTCCTGTCCAGATTCTCAAAATCACATTGGCCGTATTACAATTTCCTTCAATGACTATTTCTTCAAATGTTACTTCCGCACATTCACATTCATCGATGACAATGATGTAATCACTCCAGGTTTGCGCGATCGTACCGCAGGGAAGAGCACTCGCTGTTGCAGGAATTGCATCACAACTTACTGTGATATCATCCGGAACTCCCACCAGGACAGGAGCGATAGTATCCACTACTTCTATGATTACACTGAATGAAGAAACATTTCCACAATTGTCTGTAGCAGTCCACTGATATGTCATTTGCATTAAAAATCCTTCGTTTTCGCAATCTGTACCTGCATTTGAGTTTGCTGTAAATACAACAGCAGCATCTTGTGAACAATTGTCCGTTACAAGAGCCATTCCTTCCACAAATGCTTCTACATTCCATCCGGCAGTATTGCTTTCGCATTGAATGCTGATGGTTTCTCCGTTTGCCAAAATTCCCAATGTAGGGTGTTGGACAGTAATAACAGGAGCTTCATCATCAATTATTGTAATAATCTGATCACAACTGGCAGTGTTTCCACAAGCATCTGAAACAGTAAAAATTCTTGTTATAATTAAAGGATCAGATCCACAGCCACCGCCTCCATTATTGCTCTCTACAAAACTTACATTACCGGTGATGCAATTATCTGATGTAATAATTTGATTCGTATTGGCAGAAGGAACTTCTTCAATACACACATACTGTACATCAGCCGGGCAGTTTTGAATGACTGGTGAGATTTCATCAACAACTGTTATTGTTTGTGCACACACACTTGTATTTCCACAAGCATCTGTCGCAGTATAGGTTCTGGTAATGATTAATGGGTCGTTTCCACATCCTGAACCTCCATTATTAGTTTCCTGCATAGTTACAACAGCATCACCACAATTACCTGTGGCAGTCACAGAACCTGCAGCAGGAAGATCAGCGATACAATCGAATTGCAGGTCAGACGGGCAATTTTCAATTACAGGGACTGACTGATTAAGAATTGTGATAAGTTGTGTGCAAGAACTGGTGTTTCCGCAAGCGTCCGTTGCTGTATACGTTCTGCTGATAATTAATGGATCACTTCCGCATCCTGAACCACCATTATTGCTTTCAAGCATAGCTACTGTGGCTACACTGCAAATGCTGGAAGCAGTCACAATTGAGACAGCCGGCATATCGCCTAAGCAAACTATTTGCAGGCTGAGAGGGCAGTTCTGAATAACCGGAACTGATTCATTTATAATCGAGATAAGTTGGGTACAGGCACTTGTGTTTCCACAATCATCCGTTGCAGTATATGTTCTGGAAATAATTAATGGGTCTAAAAGACAAGCCGTACCACCATTATTTGTTTCTGCCATGCTTACAACCACATCGCTGCAGTCAGCTGAAGCTGTAAGTTCTGCAGCTCCGGGTACATCTTCAATACATGTTAATTGAAGGTCAGCAGGACAATCCTGAATAACCGGCGCTACATTATCAATCAATGTAATGACTTGAGTGCAAACACTACTATTACCACAAGCATCACTAACTGTGAAAGTTCTGTTGATAATAAGCGGATCTGATGCACAGCCTGAACCATTGTTACTGATATCAAGCACATCAATTACAGGATCTGCAACAAAAGCACAATTATCAGTAACTGAAATCAAATTAGTATTCCCCGGATCCAAATCATCTATACAATTAATAGTCACCTCTGCAGGGCAATTAATAATGACCGGTGCTTCATTATCTACTATGTTCAGAATTTGTGCGCAACTTGCAGTATTTCCACAAACATCACTCACTACATAAGTTCTTTGAATAACAAGTGGATCTGCATTACATCCTGAACCTCCATTATCAATATCATCGAATGTGATGGCAAGGTCTTCCGTAATTGTGCAATTATCTGTAGCAACGATCAACTGAACATCACCTGCGACAAGGTCAGCTACACATGCTATATTTACTTCAGAAGGGCAGCTCGTAATCACAGGAGATTCATCATCTGTCATATTAATTGTTTGAACACAAGTAGCTTCATTTCCGCAAGCATCCTGTACTGTATAAATTCTGCTTGTAATGGCAGGACTTGAGCCGCACCCATTTCCGCCATTGAAAACGTCCGTACTAAACATATTCAGGTCGCCGGCTGCTGTGCAATTATCTGATGCAACTAAAAGTCCAATATCACTGGCAGGTAAATCAGCTCCACATGCAATTGTGATTGCCGGAGGGCAAAAACTGATGACAGGAACTTCCTCGTCATTAACAATTATTGTTTGAAGGCAAGTCGCTACATTTCCACAGGCATCAGTTGCCGTGAATAAACGTGTGATGGTAAATCCATTTTCACAGGTAAGATTACTAATTACATCAGGAGCAAGCGTTACAATTACTGCAGGGTCACAAGCATCAGTAACGATAGCAGCAGAAACAGAAGCTGCCGGAGCATCTCCTGCACATCCAACTGTTAATGTTGCAGCACAGGTAATCACGGGAGCAACATTATCAATCACTGAAATGATCTGCTCACAGGTTGCAGTATTTCCGCAAATATCTGTTGCAGTATAGGTGCGCATCACTTCACATTCGACACCATTGCTGGCAACTTGCTCAAAAGTTAGATCTATCAAACCTACACAGTTATCGTTTGTTACGACTCCAACTCCGGGAACCGGAAAATCCAGACCACAAGTAACGCTTGCTGTTGGAGGACAGATAATGGTCGGAGCTATATCATCCTGGATTGTCATACTCTGTGCACAAGTTCCTGTGTTTCCACACAAGTCCGTAACAGTGTAGACTCTTAAAAGTGAAAATCCTGTCGCACAGCTGGTTCCGGTTAGAACATCCGGTGCAACTGTTACATTTAAAATCCCGCCGCAATTATCTGCGATCAGGGAAATGTTTGTATCCGGAGCCGGAGCGTCAGCAACACATGTAAGTGTCAAATCAGCAGGGCAGGTAATAGTAGGCGCCCCTGAATCTGCGATTGTAATTGTCTGAACACAAGTGGCTGTATTGCCACAATCATCTGTGGCAGTATAAGTTCGTGAAATGGTGTAATTATTTGCACAGATGAAGTTACTCACTACATCTGCTCCTACACTGATAGTAACAGCATCACCACATCCATCTGCACCGGTAATCTGAGAAATATCTGAAGCAGGTACTTCAGTAGTGCATGTGAAGCTGAGGTCAGCGGGACAAGTAATGGTAGGTGAAGCAGCATTATTAACAGTAATAATTTGGGCGCAGGTTCCTGCGTTTCCACATTCATCGGTAGCTGTATAAACTCTGGTAATGGTATATTGATTGTCACATAGTACATTAGAGATAGCGTCTGGCAAAACAGTGACTGTCACTGTCGCACCACAATTATCAGTAGCCCCGATTCCTCCTGGATTTGCAGCCGGAACATCCGATTCACAAGACACCGTAACATCGGGTATACAAGTCAATACCGGAGCGATTGCATCCAGTACTGTGATAATTTGTTCGCAAGTACTTATTGTACCGCAATCATTTGTTGCCCGATATACTCTTGAAATCGCGTAATTATTTTCGCAAGTGTAATTTTGAATCACATCCGCATCTACAGTCAGAGTAGCGCAATTACCTATTATAGTTATAGCTGCCAAATTGGGAACCGGGACAGCTGAAGAGCAGGAAACTGTAATGGTAGCCGGGCAGGAGATACCAAAATCCAAAGCACATATAGAAGCTACATTATCAGACAGACTTATTGCGCCTGCAGTTGTTAAAGCACGGCCTTCAATAGAAGAACCCGAATAAAGACTGATAGCACCTGCAGCTAAAATATTTCCTCTGAAAAATGAATTGACACCCAACTCTACTGCTCCGTTGATTTGCCAGAATATATTACATATGGAAGCACCATTAATAAGTGTCACCGTGGAGTTTGTAGCACTTGCCAAAGCTCCGTCAATTTGAATGATGAAAATAGAATTCGGATCATTCAGACCATTAAGCGTAAGGTTGCCCTCAATAGTAGATGCTGCTCCCACGCAGTGAACTCCGGGAGTCAGTATCTGACCGTTTCCGAAAGTCACACCTACAACATTGTTACAGATCAAACCATCGAGGTATTGATACGCGACTAATACATCCGTTGCTGCCAGAGCAGTAAGAGTATTCGCTACATGTGGATTTCCGATGAGAACACCGGGAGGGAATGCTGCGTAGGCGCCGGCGTGAGTTCCTACATCACCTGTAACTACAGATGCACCTGTTACAGTGAAGGCTCCGGCTGCCGTAAAAAAAGCAAAACCTGATGTCGTGCCGAGATCAGGTAATTGTGAATAGAGTGAAGAAGGGATGATGTAGGCGCATAGCACTACCGTAAAAAGTAAGAACTTTTTCATAAAACATTGTTAAGTTTGTTAAATCTGAGAATCCAAAAGCAACAAGAATAACAATCACCCTCCGTCTCCTATTAGGGTGGGATGCATTCTTTTCAAGAATTTTGTATGGTTGCTACCTACAAAGTCCTCTCGATTTAGTCCAATATCAGAAGGGAAATTGGTTTCAGGTAAGATTTTCTATTTGTTTTATAACAATGTCTTACTATTACTGACTTCAAAGAGATGTTAAGTAAAGATACACTGTTTTTAGAACTTTAAATTTTTATTTATTTTATTTTACAGTAATTTCAATCAGTTTAAATCTTACTAAATACAAATTAAAAATTTTTATATGATGTTATATATTGATTTACAAATTATTATTAATATTAAGTCTATAGTTAATTTTCTACAATTTAGAAAAAATAAATTATTATAAATTTTGAATTTTGTTACCATTTGTTTATATACGCACCTGACTTTGACCCATACAATCCAAAAATGAATTGAAAACGTATCTGCAGCCGTATCATTCTAAGCATCGATACACATAATGAAGCCCAATGAACCCGGTCTTGAGAAGTGCCGGGTTTTTTTATTGTTTTGGGCGTGCCCGCGAGGTAATATAAAATAGCAATTTTTGAAGATGCAATTTTATATTACTCCCGGCCGGGCTATCCGCTTTACTTCGCAGCGCCAACGAGTAGCCCCGGATGAAAATCCGGGGTTAGAATAGAAACATAAATGTTTTGATTCCCAAAGTTTGGGGGAACTTGAAAAAATTTAAAGTGGTGACTAAAAAGCCACTTCTGTCGAATCCACCCTAAAGGCATGGACAACTAGAAGATGTTAGCATACACCTTGGCCGAGTGTAAATACCATTTACCCCGAAGTGGGTAACATATAAATAACCCGGGGTAAAACCCCGGGTAGAAGTGACTAAATTATTGTTTTGGCGCTATTTTTGCCTGAAAGAAGCAAAAATAGTGACAAAACAAGACCCAGACAGCTTCCGTCGAACTCACGCTACCACTTAACCAACCCATGGAAGTCATCAGAACACACATCTTAAGCAAACATTACGGATCCACACACGCTGCGGACAAGATTTCCATACATGTTAATCAGGGAGAGATATATGGATTTCTAGGCCTAAACGGCGCCGGCAAAACTACTTTGATCAGAATGCTTCTCGGAATGATCCAACCAGATCAGGGAGAAATATTTCTCTTCGGCCAAAAGCTGGACAACACATTTCAAAGATGGAATGATATAGGTTATCTCGTCGAGACACCGCACGCATATCCCAATTTATCAGTATTGGACAATCTCAGAGTTTTTTACAAGCTCCGCAATCTTCACAATCCAAAGCTCATTGACATTATATTAGAGAAACTTAAGCTGGAGAAATATCGCCACTCCCCGGCTAAAGTTCTTTCCCTGGGAAACCAACAACGATTGGGACTTGCCAAAGCCCTCATGCACCGTCCTCAATTGCACATCCTGGACGAACCAATCAATGGACTGGACCCCGAAGGAATCGTTGAGGTCAGAAATTTATTAAACGAACTTACCCAAAACGGTTCAACCATTTTGCTCTCCAGTCATATCCTGGGAGAAATCTCCAAAGTGGCCAACAGAATCGGTATCGTCCATGAAGGCAAATTGATCAGGGAATTGGATACAGAAGCCTTATTGTCTCAGCTTCAGAAAAAATTGATTGTAGGCACACATAATAATACAGCTGCTATTAAAATATTGGCTGATGCAGGCTACCATGCCACACTTGCAAATAACAATTTAATAGAGCTCAGTGACCAACAAGCTATTCAATTCCCTGAAAGAATATCACGAATACTGGTAGAACATGATATACCCCTGCATCTCCTATCCACATTCACCGAAGATCTGGAAATGTACTTTTTAAGAACAATAAAGGCTTCAAAAAACAACTGATATGAATGCATTACAAGCAGAATGGCTCAAGTTGAAAAATGCCTCCATCCTTTGGGTGAGTTTTATTGCCTTCGGACTTGCCCCGGTTATGGGAGCTGTATTTATTCTCATCATGAGAGATCCGGAAGCGCTGGCGAATGCAGGTGCACTCAGTCTCAAGATCGAAGCAATGGGCATCAAACCTGATTGGAATGCATATTTGGGAATATTGACACAGGCAATCGGAGTCGGGGGAGTTTTGATTTTTGGTTTTGTAGCCAGTTGGGTATTTGGACGTGAATATACAGATGGTACAGCCAAGGATTTGCTGTCACTTCCCAGTTCCAGAACCAGAATTCTCAATGCTAAGTTTATAATATATGTGTTTTGGAGTCTTGCACTGGTAATCTCCAATTTGTTGACCGGCCTGATTTTGGGATGGCTGTTACAGCTTCCCATGATGGAAACTGAACAGATAATTAAGCAGTTAACCCTATATTTCAACACAACTTTCCTGACCATCATTATTGGCACACCAATTGCATTTTTTGCTCTGCGTGGAAGAGGGTACCTCGCTCCTTTAGGGTTCGTAGCATTAACACTGGTAGTAGCTCAGATCATTGCAGCTACAGGATATGGAGCATATTTTCCCTGGGCTGTTCCGGGATTATTTAGTGGTATCAGTCCGGAATACAGAGAATCAATTAATGAAGTGAGTTACGCGATTGTATTCTTTACGGGCATTACCGGATACCTCGCAACAATCATTTACTGGAAATATACTGATCAGCAATAATCACTATAGTGAACCATGATTAAGCTGTTTTTTTTGACATGCTTAAAATAGAAACTTTCGCACCCAGAAACCCCATAAGAAAAGTCAATCCAAAAGATATTAAAACTCTCGCAAAAGTTAGGCGGGTACTGTCATTCAAGACCATAAATACATTTGTTGTAAGGAAGAATAAAGAGTAAAATATGAAAAAAAGGTTAAATTTTCTTTTGTTGTTTTGAGTTTCAGAAGTCCTGATTTTGATTGTGAGGAAGGCCAAAATCATTGAAGCAATAATTGCTACCAAGCTTATAAAAATGAGTACTGCAAATTCGCCATTTAACAGATCTTCAAAACTACACAATGCACCAAAAGCAATAAGCATTATGAAATAAAGAACAAAGAGAGGTAAAAAATTCAATGGCTTCATCTCTGATGATTTTTGAAAGTACTTATCACACTCTAAAGTATTACATTTTCACAATTATCATGTAGTTCTTTACAGTCAATAAATATTAAAATTCATATCAATCAGAAACAAAACATTCAGTCTACATTATCAAAGAAAAATTATATACATTGTTATCGCATTAACCTCACACTATTTGCTCCACTCTAAGTATTGTATCCACACAATTTCATTCATCAAACAATCAAGCAAATATGAAAATTAGCTTCACCCTTCTGATTCTGTCTTTCTGCCTTTTTCCACTCAATATCTATGCTCAGTTTTCCATTCAGGGAAGAGTCGTGGATGCAGGCGCACAGCCTATTCCGGGAGTAAGTATAAATGAAAAAGGAACAAACAATGCCGTCATCAGTAACAATGATGGGAGCTTTGAGATAACAAATTTAAGGCCTCAATCTGTTTTGGTGTTTAATATGCTTGGATTCCTGAGCAATGAAATTACCGTTATTGAAGCCACTTTTCTGGAAGTTGAAATGCAGGAAAATATTTTGACATTATCCAGAGTTGAAGTAGTGGGAAGCAGAAGTTTGAACCGCTCCGCCACAGAAACACCGGTTGCCATAGATATCATCCCAATTGCTGAACTGATCAATTCGACAGGACAACTGGACATCAATCAATTACTCCAGTATGCAGCACCTTCCTTTAATTCAAACAGACAATCCGGAGCAGACGGAAGTGATCACGTGGACCCCGCTACTTTAAGAGGATTGGGACCGGATCAAACATTGGTTTTGATCAATGGAAAACGAAGACATCAATCTGCACTCGTTAATATTTTTGGAGCCAGAGGAAGAGGAAATACCGGTACTGACCTGAATTCAATTCCTGCATCTGCAATAGACCGGATTGAAATCCTTCGTGATGGTGCCAGCGCACAATATGGGTCGGATGCTATCGCGGGTGTAATAAATATAGTGCTCAAATCAAACGTGGATGAATTCACAGGAAATGTAGTTACAGGTGTCCGGCAGGCAAAATTAAGAGATGACCGCAATGTTGATGGAGAAACCTATCAGCTCAGTGCCAATTTTGGCCAGGCTATTGGTCAGAGCGGATTCGTTAATCTTACCACTGAATATCTGCGACGTGAAAAAACAAACCGACCGGCTGATCCGAATGAATTTGACATTTACAGGGAGCAATTTGGAGATGCGTCATCTGAAAACATTTCTGTGTTTCTGAATAGCCAGATTCCCTTATCTGAGAAAATACAATTTTATACTTTTGGCGGAATCGGACATCGCATGACAGATGCATATGCATGGACAAGATCGGCTGACAGCGAAAGAAATGTACCGGAAATATATCCCAATGGATTCAATCCCAGAATTCAATCTGTGATCAATGACCAATCTCTTTCCGCCGGTGTACGCAGTAAAATCGGAGGATGGGATCTTGATTTTAACCACACAACCGGATTTAATAAGTTTCACTATTTTGTCGATGGTACTCTAAACGCCTCTCTGCTTGCCAGATCTCCCCTTCGTTTTGATGCAGGAGGCTTTCAACAAAGGCAGAATACTACCGGAATTCACTTTACAAAATTTTCTCAAAGAGGAGATTCAGGATTAAATATTGCCTTTGGCAGTGAATACAGAGTGGATAATTATCAGATTTTTGCAGGCGAGGAAGCCTCATATCGCAATTATGGCATTGTTGACAGTATAGTTGATGGTGTCATTACCAGAATAGACAGATTGGGACGTCCGGGAGGTTCGCAGGGATTCCCGGGATTCCAGCCCAATGATGAGCGCAATGAGAGCAGAAGTAACCTGGCAGCTTACATGGATATAGAATTTGATTTTAACAAAAGATTTATGATGGCGGCTGCTGTGCGGGGTGAAAGATACTCTGATTTTGGAAGTACCTTCAATGGAAAGTTAGCAGCCAGATTTGCGGTTTCTCCCGCATTTGCCATTCGGGCTTCTGCCAGTACAGGGTTCCGCGCCCCTTCCCTGCCGCAGATCAATTTTAGTTCCACCTTCACAGATTTTGTAAGTGGTGAAGCAGTTGATAAAATTATCGCTCCCAACAACAGTCCTATCACAAGAGTACTGGGGATTCCCCAGCTTAAAGAAGAAAAATCAATCAATGCCAGCCTGGGTATTACGAGTAAGCTTTTCGAAGGATTTTCTGCTACCCTGGACGGATATTATGTAGATATCAAAGACAGGATTGTTTTAACCGGGGCATTTGAAGACAGCGATCCGGACATAGGTGCAGAGTTGCAGGCACTGGGTGTGGGTGCTGCTCAATTCTTTACAAATGCTGTGGATACCAGGACATTGGGAGCAGATTTAATACTGACCTATGTAAGAAATTTGGGAAATGGTAAATTAACGGCAAGTTTTGCTGCTAATTTTAATCGCATGACTGTCGAAAACGTCTATACCAATGACAAACTTGCCGGTAAAGAAGATATTTATTTTGGAAACAGAGAACGACTATTTTTACTGGCATCTGCCCCACCCAGCAAACTTAACTTGACGCTCGATTATAAGATCAGAAATTTCCAGGCCAATATCCGTTTTGTGAGATTTGATAAGGTAGAATTGGAGGACTGGCTGGGTACGATAGATGTATATGATCCACGCATTACTACAGACATCACCTTAGGATACAAACTTGATAAAAACACACTGATTAGCATAGGAGCAGCCAACGTCTTCAATGTATATCCGACTCAGCAGGACACTGAAACTGAGACCGGAGGACTCTGGGATCCGGTTCAAATGGGCTTCAGTGGCGCGTTTTATTTCGCTAAAGTTGGTTTTAAATTTTAAGATCTAGAATAAAATAAATACTAAAAGCCCGAAATCTGTGTATTTCGGGCTTTTAGTATTTATGAGATAAGATATATCCATTTTTGCTCCCGCAGTATCTTATCTTTGAATCATGAATGCAGAGAAATCTATCATACTAAAAGGCATTGAAAAGCATATCACTCTGAGTGAAGAAGAACAACAACATTTTCTCTCACTCCTAACTTCTGTCAAATTCAAAAAAAAGCACCCGGTCCTCCAACCCGGTGAAATCGCTCATGAAGCTGCATTCGTAATAGAAGGATGCCTCCGCTCCTACTCTATTGATGACAATGGTTTTGAACATATTATTCAATTTGCTCCGGAAGGCTGGTGGATGACAGACATGTATAGCTTCATTTCCCAAAGACCGGCACAGCTTTACATCGAACCTATTGTCGACACAGAAGCTTTTCTATTTAGCCGTAAAAATCAAATGAAATTGTTCGATGATATTCCCAAATTTGAGCGTTACTTCCGCATCATCACGGAGAATTCACTTGTGGCATACCGACAGCGTGTAGTTGACAATTTGGGATTGAATGCCCAACAGCGATACGAACAATTTTGTGTGACTTATCCTACCTTGATTCAAATCCTTCCTCAGAAGCAGGTGGCATCCTATATAGGCGTCACACCGGAATTTCTAAGTAAGATGAAGAAGGGGATGATGAGGAAGAGATAAGAGATAAGATATGAGATATGAGTTATGAGTTATGAGTTATGAGTTATGAGTTATAAGAATCAAAATGACAAAATTATCCTGTATATGTTAACTTTCCAACATACCATTACACATATCGAAAACTCCGCAAGGAGTTTAATTTGGATACCCCCGTGCAAGTAAAACGCAGCCCGGGGTAGATGGCTTCCTTTCTCGAACGCCGAAGGTGTTCAATTTCCAAATGCGGCCAGATACCCTCTATGACTTGCATTATTTTTTCAAGCCTCATTAAAGACTTCTTTGATTTTTTTCGTGTCCCTTTTGTGTAATTCGTGGACACAAATTTTCAATTATTACAAAGAAAACTATGAAACATCTCATAAGCTCTGAATATAATCCTTCAATCCCATCAACAATTCTCTCATTTTCTCCTTTTTCTTAATCTACATTATTGGTTCTGAGCTCTATTCGGGTGTATTTTTGTAATATCAAAATGAAAAAATCATGGACAGAAAAGATTTCATCAGAAAAGGATTATTAGGAACCGGCATATTTGCCGCATCTGCATCCGGAATGCGATTACTCGCAAATGATATCGATGAATTGAAAACGCTTCAGCAAATGGAGCCTGAAGAAGGTCTGGGATTTAATCATATTCCTAACACACAATCAAAGATCATGGAAAACACAGTGTTGCATAAAGCCAATACCAGAGGCCTGGCGAATCATGGCTGGCTGGAAAGCAGGCATACATTTAGTTTCGCCAATTATCACAATCCGGAAAGAATGCACTTTGGAGTCCTCCGGGTATTGAATGATGACAGGGTAGATCCGGGAAAAGGATTTGGTACGCATCCTCATGACAATATGGAGATCATCAGTATTCCTCTGGAAGGAGATCTGGAACACAAGGATAGCATGGGTAATGTAGCTGTGATCAGAAACGGCGACATCCAGGCCATGAGTGCAGGAACAGGAATCACACACTCGGAGTACAATAAAAACAAAGACAAAAAAGTCAAGTTTTTGCAAATCTGGCTTTTCCCCAATAAGAGAAATGTCACTCCGAGATACGATCAAATCAGCCTGAATCCCATAGAGAGAAAAAATAAATTTCAGCAAATCCTATCCCCTAATCCTAAAGATGCAGGTGTATGGATCAATCAGGATGCATGGTTTCATCTGGGTACTTTCAAGAAAGGAGTGAACACTGACTACATTATCAAGAAGCCTGGAAATGGTGTCTATGCGTTTATCATTAAAGGAACTGCCAGTATTGAAAATCAGGCATTGGAAAGCAGGGACGGATTTGGTATCTGGAATACAAACAAAATTTCTATCAAATCTACTTCTGACGACACAGATATTTTACTCATGGAAGTGCCTATGTCAGTCTAAATCAAATTGTAATTAAAATCGTAAAATAAAATAATCATGTCAACTATCAATTGGGCTTTAGATCCCACCCACTCAGAAGTCGGATTCAAAATCAGACATATGATGTTCAGTAATGTTTCAGGTAAATTCGACGAAATCAATGCTACTGCTGTTGCCAATGGAGATAGCCTGGAAGATGCTAAGATCAGCTTTACCGCTAAAACGGCATCCGTAAATACTGGAAATGCAGACAGAGATACTCACCTGAAAAGTGCAGATTTCTTTAATGCTGAAGCAAACCCGGAAGTGAAATTTGAATCTACATCCTTCAAGGCAGTCGATGACAATACATTTGAACTCAAAGGAAACCTAAGTATGCATGGCATCAGCAATCCTGTCAACTTAAATGTTGAATTTGGTGGAATCGGAAAAGATCCATGGGGAAATATTAAATCAGCTTTCTCAGTTACAGGAAAACTCAACCGTAAAGAATGGGGATTAAACTGGAATGCTGCACTCGAGGCTGGTGGAGTGCTTGTAAGTGATGAAGTTCGCATTGAATGTGAAATTCAAATGGTGAAACAAGCGTAGATTGATTTAAATAAAAAATAAGTGGCAGGGACTTTCAATAGTGATCCTGCCATTTTTTATGTAAGATTTCAGATTTCAGTCCCCGTCCCCAAAGCTTTGGGGACCATTCGATGAAGATAACACAGCGGGGCCTGATTTCAGTTTTCAGCTTTCAGATTTCAGTAATTTTAGATTTGAAACAGCCATAAATTTTCTGCTTCCGATGGTCCCAGTTTGTAACTTCGATCCTGTAATTCATGAATTTTTAATTCATCGAACACTAAAGTCAAAACCAAAAGAGGCATTGTTACTTCTCCTTCAGGTACTGCTCCACCAACCTCCTCGTATGCTTAAGATTCTTCTTACTCCCCCATCCAAAATGCCCCGGAACCACAACCTTTGCTTTCGGATATCGCTCTTCAACTTTCAACATACTCTGAGCCCATTGACCAACAACGGCATCTGACAAATTTCCCAGATCAGTGTTCTCTGTGCTTTTTACAAAGCAGCCCCCGAAAAGGACTCTGGCGTGAGGGACCCAAATGACAATATTGTCCGGGCTATGTCCGGGACCGGGATAATATGCTTCGAATTCATATTGTCCTACTTTAAAAATCGTATCATTTCGAAATATATTCTCTGCTCTTTTTTCTCCCCTGGAGATGCAGGAATCCAGTGTCATTTGGGTCGAGAAAGTTTTAATATTTTTACCGTTGTAATATTCAAGTCCGGCAGTCCTGTCTGCATGAAAATGGGTAGAGATGCACATGATCACATCTTTACCATGCCGCGTTTTTATACTATCCAGCAAGGGCTGCAATTGTGCTGCATCCCAGGGTGTATCAATCAGCACCACTCCATCCTCAGTAACTAAATACATACTATTGGAAGGGAACAGCTTGCCCGCAAATTCATTGAAAGTTGAGTAGACAAAAACATCCTTTGCAATCGAAGTGATGATAAGTTTGTCCACCTTCTTCTGAGCGAAAGTTAGGGCTTGCGCGGATAAAGATTGTATTGCAAATACTGAGTGGATAAGAATACAGCCAGCTATTAAGACCCTTTGAAAATTCATATTGACAATCATTAAATTCAATTATTTGTATGCAAAATCATCCAGTGCCTTATACGAACACGAAAGTAATATGAAATATGTTAGCAAATACGAATTGGCTAAATGAGTAATTATTACATTTGAATACTTGTAAGCTTATGATTGCAGAAATGTACTTCCCGGGTTTTCCGTTGAATCAATTTATTGACAGGTTCTTTTATTACAAGGACGCAAATCCTGTCCATTCAATAGACCGCTTTCTTCCTGATGGGGATATTCACCTGATATTTGAACTCTCAGGCAATCCCCAATATATTTATGACAATGATACCCTGGAAGAAAAACAGGCTTGCAAGGAAGTTTGGTTTTCCGGGATTAGAAATAAATGTATCACTATACCATCGGGCAAAGACTCGGAAATGTTTATTATTTATTTTCACAAAGGACAATCTTATCCTTTTCTGGAAATGCCGGTTGACACACTCACTGATCATGTAGTACATGGCCGGGATGTTTTGCCACGTGACTTTCTTTTCCTTAGAGAGGAACTGCAGAACATTGAATCTATAGGGGGGAAATTTGCCAAAGCGGAAAAGTATTTTATTCAATTTTATCAAAGCAAATTAATCCTGAATCCATGCGTCATTTTTGCTGTGAAGAAGATTTTGTCCACACCACATCAGCTCACCATCAAAGCTTTATCAGACAAGATCGGCTATTCGCAAAAGCATTTTATTCATCAGTTCAGCTCTCATGTGGGTCTAACTCCCAAAGGGTTCCTTAAAGTCATGAGATTTCAAAAAGCTATAAAGGAGATTGAAATGAAGAGGGAAGCAGATTGGAGCAGGATAGCACATGAGTCTGGATTCTATGATCAATCCCACTTTATCAATGAGTTCAAATTGTTCTCAGGATGCACCCCCTCAGAATACTTGAGATTGAAAACTGAAAACCTTAATTACCTTGCCGTAGGTTGAGGTAAATTTTTTCCAATCCAGATATAATACTATGCTATTACTTTGCTAAAAAATAATAAACCATGGAGCAATTTCACATTAATCATTGGGCAGTAATTGTATGTGCTGTCTCAAATTTATTAGTTGGGGGAATTTGGTATTCACCTCTTCTTTTTTACAAAGCCTGGATGAAAGAAAACAATTTTATTGATGCTGATATGCAAAAAGTCAATCCTGCCAAAACCTATGGATTTACACTTATTATCTCGTTGATTATCAGCTACAATTTGGCTTTTTTCCTGGGGGACGAAGGCACAGATGCATCCTGGGGAGCCACAGCAGGATTCTTGGCCGGTTTTGGGTTTTCAGCTCTAATCTTTGCTATCGTTGCATTATTCGAACAGCGCTCACTAAAATACATTCTTATCAATGGAGGATATATTACCTTGTACTTTACATTGATCGGATTTATACTGGGAGCCTGGAGATAAGCCGAAATCAATTCTTGTACACTTGGTAAAATCAATGAAATGAAAAGACTTATTCTCCTCAATATTCTTCTCATTATGAATAACTCAAGCTTGTTTTCTCAATCAGAAAATAATGAACTTAAAGTGCCTGATAATTACCTGATAGCCTACAATGTAAATGCCAAAGACAGTTCGGGTGACAATTATGAAATCATGATGATGAACTCAAATGGTTCGGATAAGAAGAATATCACAAATCACAAAGATGTTGCCTGGACTTATTATTCTTATAAAGATCGTCTTTATTTTGTGAGCGACAGAGATACCTGTCATCGCTGTTTTTTTCTATATAAAATGGATACAAATGGCAAAAATATTCAAAAGATAAGTGAACTGCAGCTGGAAGATAGCTGGATGAGCAGCAGAAATAAGGGTAAAGAAATGATAGTTACGGGACGAATAGGTAAAGCATTGAGGTTTCAATTATTCCTGCTTGATACAGAAAATGGATCTTTTAAGCAAATAACCAACGATACAAGTGCCACATATGGCGACCCCTGTTTTTCGCCGGATGGAAAACAGATAGTCTATTCTTACAAAAAAGATAAAAGAGACAGAAATACACATGAAGAACTATTTGTAATGAATTCTGATGGGACCGGGGCCAGACAATTGACGACTTATCCGGAAGATAATCCATCTGCGAAAGAATATGGATACAAGGCCGGAGCGGCCAGATGGCATCCTGCTGAAAATTTCATTTCTTATGTATCCAAACAAGATGGAAGGCACAGCATTTATGCGATCGCCCCGGATGGGAAAAAACAGTGGAAATTAATTAACAATCAACAATCAGATGGATGGCATGACTGGAGCTCAGATGGGAAATGGCTTGTTTATAATCATTCGGACAACGAAGAATCACAGTTCCATATCAGCATTATGAATTGGAAAACAAAAGAGCAATTACAGTTAACAGAAAATCACTATTCAGCGCAGCAATCTCCGGTTTTTGTTGAGAAATAATTAATTCAGGGCTGATCAATAAAAGAATCCATAACATTTTGTAAATAGAAACTAATTCTGGAGTCCTATATTTAAGGCATTATTCAATGTGTTGAAAGTACAATTCGCACAAAACGATTTAGTTATGGCTTCAGCGCTTTACATGCTCTCAATTTTGGTTGTTTTTTCTATTTTCTTTGTCTCATTATGGTCCGGCATTGTCTTGCTGATCAGTTATCTCTCCCGCTGGCAATATTTAGCAAAAACATATCAAACATCTAATTTTCCGGAGGATGTGAAATGGTGTAGTGCGCTGTTAAATCGATGCAGATATAGTGGCACCATCAGATATGCAGTCAATGAGACAGGCCTGTACCTCAGAACTGCAAAATTATTTACCCTGGGACACAAACCTTTATTCATTCCATGGGACAAAATGGAATATGAATCCGGCAGATTCTACTTATTTTATCCTGCTAAAATTAAAGTTGACGGAGTAACCATTTATATGGGTAAAGATGTTCAAAAAGAGCTTCCATTTAGAAACCAGGATTACGTATAAATGAATCTTAACTAATCAAATCTTTTCAGACTTAAAAAATCAATATTCAGATCAGTTCTTCCTTTCACTGCAAGATCGCATAAAATCTCTCCCATAACCGGAACAAATTTGAAACCGTGCCCACTAAAACCGCAGGCAATTATTATCCTTTCATTGTGCTCTGGCAAAAAATCCAGTATAAAATCTCCATCAGGGGAATTAGTGTACAGGCAAGTTGTAGCTTGAAGTAATCTTCCATTTGCTCCCGGTAAATATTTATTCAAAATACTTCTCAGCAGTGATTCTTCATCCAATGAAATTGAATGCTGAGGTGTATAATTTTGAATATCAATCACATAATCGACAACTTTGTGGTGAGCAATTTTCAAACCACCTGAACCTCCCAATGTAACTTGCGGCAATACCGGAAATCCATAAAACAAATCATCCTCCGAATCTTCAATCATGAAGCATGGAAAATTTTCAGGGGAAAAATCAGAAGAACTATCTGTCTCAAACCATGCTAAAGTCTGTCTGCTTACTTTCAATGGAATTTTCAATTCCGGAAGCAGGTATGAACTCCAGGCTCCGGAACAAAAGATCAGTTTGTCTGCAGTATAGATTCCGTGATTGGTAGTGACAGTGCATGTGCTTGCGGAAGTAGTCCACTTGAGTGCGCTTTCAGGCATTTTGAAAACAGCCCCATGAAATTCAGCTAATTTGATCAAAGTATTTATTGTCAACTCCGGTATAGCAAATCCGGCTTCCTCTTCAAATAATATTTGCATGTTTTCAGGTACCTGAATTTGAGGCCATCTATCATTCAGATCTGAATTTTTCAATTCAAGCAGCGGTAGACTGTGAAGTTGTGCAGCTTTTCTGACTCCTCTGTCAATTTCAGTTCCGGAATGCGTTAGGTATAAAAGTCCTGTTTCAAAATAAAGTTGCTGCGAGCTCTCCTCTTCAATCATTCTCCAATTCTGATAAGATCGATTGAGCAATGGCACATAATCAGGATGTTCGAAATACGCTTTTCTCACGATTCTGCTTTGTCCGCTATGAGACCCGAAAACATGAGGGGAAGAATAACGATCCAGACAAAGCACTTTATGTCCGGCTTTAGCCAGGAAATAAGCCGCGGAAGATCCCATCGAACCCGCACCAATAATGATTGTATCGAAACTTGAATTCATTACTTCAAATGTAGAAAATGATTTTTAATAAAATGGAGACTAATTCTTACAATATAGATCTGCTGTTCTCCCGATTATTTCCAACTATTTCCGGGGATTTATCCTAGCGAAGTGATGTCTTTCTGCTGTTCCGCCTGGAAAGGTGATGTCTTTCTGCGCCTCAGGCTTGAAAGGTGATGTTTTTTCATGGTGCAAGCCATGAAAAAGTGATACCGAGGTTCGTTTTACTCACTACGGCACAAGTGTCTTTAATTTCCTGCAGCTTCGCTTTGAAAATAAAAAGGTGATGGCTGGCGCACAAAACAAGAAGGCAAATTCATTCCGGCTGTTCAATCGCGAGGTTCGTTCCTCACTGCGCGACAGTTACCTCACTCATAATTCATAACCCATAACTCATAACTGGCTGTTATCTCTTATCTCTCATATCTCATATCTCATATCTCACCGCGGGGTTCCGCTTTGCACCACTGTGCAGTCCTTCGGATAACTCATAACTTTCTCCCTGCTGTTTCACTCATGATTCATCATCCCTAACTCATCACTCATAACTACTCCCACCCGGCTGTTCAAATCTGATCCCCAAAGCTTTGGGGACTGATTTCTGAAATCTAAACTATCTTCCTCTCCCCTATCTGCTGTCTCCACATTGCATAATACAATCCTTTGGCGGCTACAAGTTCATCATGAGACCCGGATTCTGCAATTTTACCCTTTTCAAGAACTATGATTCTGTCCGCATGCAAAATAGTTGAGAGCCGGTGGGCGATTAAGATGGTAATCTGCTCTTTTCGTCCTGAAATTTCACGGACTGTGTCAGTGATTGTTTCTTCGGTCAAAGAATCGAGGGCTGAAGTGGCCTCATCAAATATCATCAGCTGAGGACGCCGGATCAATGCCCTTGCGATGGAAATTCTTTGTTTTTCGCCACCGGACAGCTTCAGTCCTCCTTCACCCAAACGAGTATGAATTCCTTTTTCACTTCGGGCCAGCATCTGTTCACAGGAAGCTTTACGAAGCGCCTCCATGATCTCTTCATCAGTAGCATCCGGCTTGACGTACAGTAAATTTTCTTTGATCGTTCCCGCAAAGAGCTGAGTATCCTGTGTCACGAATCCGACTTGCCTGCGCATCGCATTATATCTCAATTTGCGGGAATCAACATCATTAAAAAAGATGGTGCCTTCCACCGGAGTGTACAGGCCTACCAGTAATTTAACCATTGTTGATTTACCTGATCCCGAAGGACCAACAAATGCGATAGTTTCACCGGTTTTAACTTTAAATGAAATCCCATCTACTGAATTCTGCTGAGCAGTTTTATGACGGAAAACGACATTTTCAAAACTCAGCTCGGTTAATTCACTCACCGTAATAGCATCCTCGGGTCTTTTCTCCACGGGTTTTTGCATCAATCCATCAAACAACTGAAGAGATGATTCCGTCTCCCTGTAAAACACCAGGATATTTCCCAACTCCTGAAGAGGAGCGAAAATAATGGTAGAAATGAATTGCATAGCAATCATCTCGCCGGGGGATAAAACATCCCTGAAAATCAACCATAACAGAGTGAACAGCACCGAATGACGAAGCAAATTTAATGCGGTATCCTGATAAAATGTAAGGAAGCGAACCTGTTTCACTTTAGCCATTTCCAGGTCAAATATCTTTTTCGTGTGGACCTTCATCCGTCTGACTTCGGGAAATGTAAGGCCAAGACTCTTCACTAATTCAATATTACGCAGAGATTCCGTAATGAGGCCGGACATTTGTGTTGTTCTTCTGTTGATCTGTCGCTGAATTGTCTTTATTTTCTTGCTCAAAAGCACAGTGATACTTCCCAAAACAAGAAATCCGATAAAAAAAACTGGAATCAGTGCCCAGTGTTTGGTAATTGCATACCAGATTAAAAAAGCAAATCCCACGAGAGATGAAAACAGAATATTGATAAAAGAGGATATAAATTTCTCAGTATCCGTCCGGACCTTTTGCAGAATTGCCAGTGTCTCACCGCTTCGTTGTTCTTCGTATTCCTGATAGGATAGTCTGAGGATTTGCCTTAATCCATCATTGAATATCTGCATGCCAAATTTCTGCACCGCCAATCGCATTACATATTCCTGCACACTGCGGGCAAGTCTGGCCAGAATTGCCACTCCCAGCGCAATCAGCAGCCAATATAGAGCACCATTGACCAACTCTTTATCTCCCTTATTAGTTTGATCATTTGCATACTCATCAATTATTTTTCCAAAAATAATCGGATCGATCAGGCTCAATAATTGGGCTATCGCTGCAATTAACAAAGCCAGAAAAATAAGTCTGCTATGAGGTCTGAGATATTTCCAAAGTATTTTCATGCCATCATAAAATAGGAATTATTTTAACCAGTTTGTCCATGCCCAGACGCTTGATTTGAATAGTAATCTGAAGATTGAAATGACACTTTAAACAGTAACAATCATGTTTAAATGCAATAAGTTGCAGTTACAATCAATAAAAATGAAAAATCATTTTCTGAGACTATAGTTTTGCAGGACGATCACACTTCGATAAATCTATAAATTCTATCAGCAATGAAATTGTACCAAATCTTTGGTTTCACCATAAATATTGCTGCAGCTCTTTATTTCTTATATTTAGCTGCTACGCACATTTTCGTCTATATCATGAATAAAAGAGCTGGACATTATGTAAATTTTCACTCCAGCGGGATAAATATAAGTGTCGGTGGAGTGATATCATTATTGACGATTGTGGCCTGGTTTGCGTTGAAAAATCAGGGGACTTACAAATTAGGCAATTTTCTTCTTTTTATACCCATTGGACTGGTCATTGTATATGGTTTATTTGCCCTTATGCTCATTATCTCTTCCGGTGGAAAATGGAATTGAAATAAAAAATGGTCGAAAATGTTATCACACATCTCCGACCATACTTTTACAATTTTATTCAGTCAAAGGTATATCAGAATAAATTCCGCATTACTTTTGCCAAATTGGAGTTTTAAAATTCAGGAGTTAATCTAAGACGTTCAGTGTTAAATCCTTTGTTTTTTATTCTGTCAATAATAGACGAATAAGTACTCGGATCCATTTTTATATTTCGGGATAAAATAGTCAAAGAAGATTTATCGGGTTTGCTGATAACTGCGAAGCTATAGTCATCAGCTAAGTCAATTACACAAGAGGCATCTACGAATGGCCACAGAAATTGCTCCCTGAATTTTGCATTATTGGTATCTTTCTCTACAAATCCTGTCCCACTCAATATTAAGTCCTTTTTCATACGCCCTCTACCTTTGTAGATTTTACTTATCTTCAGATTTCCCTTTGGCGTAAGTCTGTATTCCACAGCAGTATTGTGAACTATTGGACCAATGCGCTGAGGATATGATGCGATGGTGTACCATTTACCAATAAATCTGTGCAAATCAACTCTTTCTACAGTCTCAAGATTATTATTATATATTATCGGTAAGCTAAGCATTGTATTAGTAAATTTATTCATTAAAAAAAGATGATAATTCTATATATGTCAAGGTTCCCCTGTATAATTCTGATGTTCGTCACTATCCCCGATATTATCCCCTTCATGTGAGCCGCTGTAATTACCTTTTTCCTGCTCTTCTGTATTTTTATCCATATTGAATGAATCAACAGATTCAGAATCGAAGGACTCGACATCCGTCAAAAAGGGAGTCAAAGGATTCGACGAACTTTCCAGCATCTGATTATTCTCATTCTGCATGCCTTCTTCATCCTGCAAAGGACTACTCCCTGTCAAACGTGTACTTAACTCAGATTTTTCCTTACCCATGTACTTATGTTCATCAAGAGAAAAGTAGGGATAATCAGGATATAAAAACCGTTCATTCGAGTTGGTTTCCTGTGACTCATAATTTGAATTTTCCTGATTCAAAGAGGAGTCATTTTTTTCTTTTTTGTTCTTTTCCATGTCTTTCTTTTTTACTTTTTTAGAGAATAGATCCCTTTTGAAATAATTAAAAAGATGACACTCAAGAATATTCGACGCAAAAGCCTTTCAAAAAATCATTGAGCTATCATTCATTTAATGGTAGAGCTCTTTCTTTCATAAGTGCATTGTTGAAGATTACAAGAATAATTCCGCTAAAAGTAAATGTCAATCCTGAAGCGATCAGCGCAATACTGAAATCCAGTTCTGAGGCTGCCATAACAAACACTGCTCCGAGAGCAATTGTCAGACCAATGATCATTCTCAACACATTGATATATAAGGGAATTCTGGTTTTTAAAATAAATAGTTGAAGACAAAATATTATCTCGACAATTCCATAGTACAAGAAAAAGAATGTGGTAATCTGAAAGAAAAGTTCAATATCAATTGCTAAAAATAATACGGCCAAACCATATGCCATCATTCCTCCGGCGTGGATAGCGTGATACTTTCTGGGAATTTGATATTCCTTGCTCATGTTGGAGCTTATGATGGCGAACACCGCAGCCAGAATCATCCCAATTCCGATGGAGTATTGAATTGCCCTTGAAGGATTGTAAGATAGTGCCATCAATATAATCCCATTAATAACAATTAATAAACCATAGATAATAACTGATTGATACCTGTTCATGATGGCTGAGTTTAAAAATTCCACTCCAACTAATTGGTTCGTTGGAGCGGAATGCTTTGAATAGAAAAATACTGTATGGAACTATTTCTCCAAGGTTACGGTAAAAGTCAAAATCCGAAATAACGGATAAAAACCTTATTGACCGTCTTTTTTGATTGTATCTCTATTGAAAAAATTGGAGATCGAATTTTCCAGTTCATTCATGTTTTCGTTGAAACTATACTTGAAAGACTCCCATCTGTCCCGTCCACCGGATTGATAGTTATTAATATTGTCTCTCAATTCTTTATTTCGTCTCTCCATTTCTTCTATTTCTCTGTCATACTGATCTTCAATCTCCTTGGAAGCTGTTCTTTTCCTTTGCTTTAATTCTGCGATTTTCTGGTCATACATATCCAGTTTTCTTTCTGACTCTGATCTGTACGATACGTACTCGATTGAATCCTGACGAGCTTCGTCCAGCTCTTGCTGGGCCTCAAGCACATTTTCTTCAGCTTCTTCCACCTTCTCTCCTGGTGAATCATTACAACTCATAAGCATACCTGTAATCAGGAATGCAAACATTGACATTTTCAAAATATTAGATTTCATTTTTTATTAGTTTTTGGTTAAAATATTAAGTTATAATTCTGTTGTGACGGACGGCTCTACCACCATTATAGTGATGTCCGGATTGTCGTTTAATTCAATATTTCCATTTTTCCCGGAAATAAAATTTGCTAATTCACGTGAGCGTTTTGCAATTTTTTTTCTGGTCTTCTGACCTTCCCAGGGAGCGATCACTAATCCCAGGACTGTGCCTATGCATATTCCCAGCAGAAGTGTATTGCGAAAAAAGTGTGATTTTGATCCATTCTCCATTTGTATTAAAATTTTTTGTGTTTTAGAATTCAGTCTGATTATTTGGGTTAATTTTCTTTTGCATTCTGAATATTGAACAATATTGTGATGCAATACAAAGATGCTCTCAAAGTCCTGCAGATGCATTATATAATTTGACTGAAGTCTTACATAATTATCATAATCAAATTAAATCTGGAAAGCAAGAAGTTTTCTACTGCTTTTTTGCCTGCCATAACACAACTCCCCCTACAACAATTATTACAATACCTAAAATAGGTGACCAGCTTACATAATTCGGTTTGTCAGCTGTGACTTCCAGGGCACCTATATCGATCACTTTTTCTTTGGTAAAGAATTTGAATGATGTTACGATTGTCAGGATAATACCAATGACGATTAAAACAATTCCTGTTGCTTTCATGATGTAAATTTTTGAGGTTAAATGAAGGTTACCTTGACAGTATGCCAAGTCCTAATATATACGTAAATACTACGTGGAAAAAAGCGGAAATTGAGTATAAAACTCACTTATTAAAACCAATCTAAAGAGAGATGCTCCCTTTAATTACTGGGCATATTGTGCATATCGGTCAGTTTCTGAGAGATCCTGATCCTGATCATCCTCTGTTTCGTCAGATTGGGAATTTGCTATAATCAATTCAAGATAATCCATGATGAGTGGAATATTGTTCTGGATAAAATTTGTACTGAATTGCTCCAAAAGAGAGGAGCCAACAAAGCGTTTGAAATTTTTATTTTTGCCAAACAGATAGCTGATGAGCATATTAGTTCCAAATGTCAGGCCCAGTTGCGTTAGATCTTGCTGGACTTGCTTGTCCTGAAAAAGGTCGCTGAAGATATTTTTTGCCAGATTTGCAGGGCGGAGTAAATCTACTACTTCGCCAAAAGAGTCCTTAAGATTTTCTGTAGCTTGATTTTGCTCTGCTTTGAGCTGCAATATGCGCAATTTCAAATCATTCTGGGATGCAATCTGAGAGGATTTCATAATTTTCTGCTTGGACAATGAATTTGTAAAATTAAAATAAAAACGGCCAACTGAAACAGACCTACAGATCTATAGAGTTGGCCGAAGTCAAAATAGGGAATTATTTAAAATTCTCTACTTTTTGTTTTGCATTATTGGATGCTTCCTCTACTTTATTTTTGGCAAGTGCTTCCAGTTCGTCAGCTTTTTTGCCCAGTTTTTCTGCTTGTTTTTTTACTTTTTGTTTTGCTTCTTCAATCCAGTCTTTAGCGCCTCCGGCAATTTTCTTACGAGTTTTATTACCACTTGCAGGTGCAAATAATACTCCGATGGCAGCGCCGACTAAAGCTCCCGCTAATAAAGCACCAATTAGTTTTCCGTTTTCCCTTAAATTTTCCATAATGATTGAGATTAAATTTTTGTAAATAAAATTGTAATTATTGACCAGGAAACCGCTTTATGAAAGCTGATAAAATCTACTTTCGTTGATAAAGATTAGAAAAGCAATACCCAGGGTCTTATGTTATGAGCAACATGCATTTACTTAAATAAGTTTAAGACTGCTCCTTATCTTTTTGATGATTATCGTCATGAAAATCTTCTGCAAATATTAGCAAACCTGTTGTCTGGTAACCACTTTTCTAAGTGTATTAATCGAATTACGGACCTTAGTTTTTACTGTGCCCAGTGGAATTCCCATTTCTTTCGCGGTCGCTTCCAGTGTGTATCCCTGCAGATAAATCATTTCCATCACAATTTTATTGTCCGGTAAAAGCTCTTTGTTCAAAATTTCACTGATACCAATGTGATCTACATGCATGGCTCCCACTATCGCATCCTCCTTAATTGGATTGTGGTCTCTTTTCATCGCTTGCTTATGACCTTTGGATCTCAAATAATCAAGCGCACAATTTTTTGCTACTGTAGTAAGCCATGTGAAAAGTCTTCCCTTAGAATCATCATAGTAAGAATAATTCTTCCATATTTTGATAAAGGCCTCCTGGAGAACATCCTCTGCTACAGGTTGAGATTTTACGATTCTAAAGATTGTGTTATGCATTGCAGCACCATAATTTTCATAAATACTGGTAAAGCTTTGATTTGTATTTCTCGATGCATTTACCAAAGGCGTTCTGTCTGTGACTTGAGCTTGTATGGTATTCATAATATTTAATTTTTATTGTTGCTTTGATACTACAAATTTGCAGATGTTTAAGGCCTAATATGTTACACGCAATCCTTCAAATCTTATATATTTCACATAATCGCTGATTCCATTTGCTATGGAAATACACTGATAACAAGCATCGTGACCTCTTTCCTGATTGTATTTCTTTTGAATCCCAAATGCTTCTTTTCGCCCTGCTTACTCAATCCATCTACTCAAAATGAATGGTGAGATACAGCAAACAAAAAAAGGAGCCTGGGCTCCTTTTCACTTAAATTAAAATTTCTTTGAAAACTAAAAATTGAATTATATGAGATCAATCTTGTTAACTGGCTTGTCCGGCCTTCTCCAATAATTCATTCAGTGATTCCAGATAATCTCTTAAAGAATCAACATCAACTTCCGGATTATCACCGGAAGCTATAGTCTCAGGCAATTCAGACAAGAATTCACATAATTCGGGATGGTTATCCTGAATCTTCCGCGTTACCTGCATAATTTTCACCAACAAATCTTTCTCGGTATCCATGTTACTATTCTATTTTAATGATTTTGAATTGAGATCATGATCAGAAGTGTCCGATTCCACAATCATGATTCTCAAAATTCACTATTATATCAGGATATGTTGTTACAAACCCGTAGAGAATTGTTATACAATTCCTTGAACCGGGGTTTACCAGGTGTGTAAAAATTGCAAAATCCCATCACTTGCAGGAAGTCACAGGATTAATTATAGACTATAGACGTGCTCTAGATTCTGTCTTCCAGATCGATGCCTATTTGTTTGCCCCAGTCAATTACCTGATTAAGCATTTGAGGAGCATTCCTGTTAATCAGTTCAGTTGATAATTTCTCAACGATGAGAGCACTTACAAACCCTTTAATACTGCGATTTTTACCCAGTACTTTTTCAATCACATAATTGCTGCCAATATTAGTACCTATGCTGACAATATCCCCATTGGTAGGACGGACTGAAGCCAGTCCATGAATTGCGTCCTTCATAAGGGTCACAGGGTTAACGGCATGGGCAACTGCAAAAAAAGAGTCTGAAATAGCTTGCTCCTGTTGAGTTTTGAGTGATTGTAAATATTCAATCTCACAATTTAAGTCTTCGCCATCGCAGATTTCTTCAAGTTTTTTTCTTCCAGGAGTACTCATTATATATTTTTATTTAATCTTCATCTTTAAATAAAACCTTGATAAGCTGACTTCTTATTGGGGTTACAAGAATTTGTTTGCGTGCTACAATTAAAATTATAGAAAGCAGCAGATAAAATCCACCGACAATAGCAAATCCTGAATAAATGTCCCCCATTCTGGCAGAAAGGTATAATGCTGCCCAACAACTTAAAAAGAATATACAGGATATAATGGTCAATACCAATAATACAGAAGAGAATATGGTAGAGCCTGCTGCGGATATTTTATCTGTTAACTGCAACTTCAGTAACTCAATTTGAGTATTTACATATGCTTTCACATTATCTGTGAGGGAATCCCATTTTTCCTTATCTATCATTTCTTTGTACTTTTGGGGTGTTAAGTTAACAAAAAAAATCGGGTCAACAAGCGGTCGTGCACCCTTCTGACAAATTCACGACTTAACCGGTTGACCCAATATTTTTAAGATCTGCGACTATTCTGATCCGCAGCATGGCTGGCAACTTCAGATGCTTTATTAGAAGCATATTCTTTACCTTGATTAACATAATCTTTAGCCTGGTTTTTTACATCCTCAGCTTTATTACGTAAATTACTAGCTTCTTCCTTCACTCTGTTTTTGATTTCAGAAGCCAGGTCTTTTGCGCTACCAGCAATCTTATTTCTTGTTTCGCTACCTTTATTCGGTGCAAATAAAACTCCAATTGCAGCGCCTATAAGTGCTCCTCCTAAAAGAGCTCCTATCAATTTTGCATTTCCATTTGAATGTTCCATATTAAAATATTGATTTATGATTATATAATGAATTTAAAATACTGTTATAAAGAAAACACTATATTGGATTTCTGCCTCTTACCGCTCTGAGAATGATTACAATGATGCCAATAACTAATAGCAAGTGAATAGCATTTCCAGCACTGTAAGCGAAATAACCGGTTGCCCAAACGATAATTAATATTGTTGCTACCAGATATAACAAATAACTCATAGAGCGTAAAATTCAGTCAAACAAATAGCACCGAATCAAATTGTACCCATCAAATTAACTCAAAGGAAATAATCTTTAATATTTCTTAATTCGAATTAATCCGTGTAATAATTGTCCGATTTCCAGAATACAAAGCTACGCCCACTCCTCCCCGTAATAGTTATATTTATTCTCTTAAATTTTACAGAATTCAATGTTTGAAAAAAAAATTGCGCAGGCTCCCTCAATTCCTGAAAATGGTCATTGACTCCCAAAAATTTGTTGCATGAGCTGATACATCGGCACCCATGGACAATCAGTTTTCAAAAAATCGATTAGTTCCAGGTCACCCAATGAAGAGTGGGTACTGGCGACTTTGGGTAGCTAAAAAATAAAATATCTCCATCTGAAGCAGATTCAAACGATTCGATATTGAAATTGCGTTATCTTAGCCTAAACAATTATATTATGTCAAAAGAAAAGTCAGTCCAGAAAGAAGACAAGAAGAAGTCTGAAAAAAATCTGAAAGAAAAAAGAGCTGATAAAAAAGCTAAGAAAGCTAGTAAAAAAGCCTCAGGTGACTAAAAGTCAACTCCATGCAGTGCATGAGATAACTGAAAATAATTCTTTCAGATAAAGCCCTTCCATTACTTTGGAAGGGCTTTTTTGATACCTGTATGTACTTGTATTTAAAGCTACCTAATATTGAAATGCATTTCTACTTTGTGTTCTAATCCATCATCCAATAATTTAATGGATTCTCCATTTCCCTTTAGATTATCCAGCTTCCACCAGCTCTGTTCATTTCCATCGAACTGGAAAACAGAGATATTATAAACGGAGGTTCTATACTTGTAAACTATTGAAATTTTGGGCCAATCTAATGGAAAACACGGCTTAAATATCAGTTGATCCTTATTTTGATCTATTCCCAGCAAGGCATGTATAATAAACTGGTACATCCATCCTGCAGAGCCGGTATACCATGTCCAGCCACCCCTTCCTTTATGAGACTCGTTGGCATACACATCCGCAGCCATGACATAGGGTTCCACTTTATATACTTTGAGTCTTTCAGGATCAGACCCATGACTCACAGGCTGAATCATGCTGAATAATTCATATACTTTATCTCTGTCCCCCAATTTAGCAAATGCAATTAATGCCCAAATTGCAGCGTGAGAATACTGCCCACCATTTTCTCTTACGCCCGGTACATATCCTCTGATATATCCGGGGTTGGGTCCATTGTCATCAAATGGCGGATCCAACAATTGTATCAGTCTGAGTTCTCTCTTCACCAAATGTTTGTCAAGTGAATTCATGGCCTGAATTTGTCTGCCCGGATCTGCTGCATCAGATAAGACTGACCAGCTTTGTGCTATAGCATCAATCCTGCATTCGGGACTATCAGAAGAGCCCAATTCAGAACCATCGTCCATCCATGCGCGCTTGAACCATTCGCCGTCCCAGGCTTCAGACTCAATACTATTCTGCAACATGGAAGCCTGTTCCATACACAACTTTGCAAAATTGGAATCACCAAAGTTTTCAGCTACAGGAGCAAAACCTGTAAGTGTATCATAGAGGAAAAATGCTAGCCAAACACTTTCTCCTTTTCCATGCAGACCTACACGATCCATCCCATCATTCCAGTCACCTGAACCTATCAATGGCAATCCATGGACACCGAAATCTAAACTTCGCTTGATAGCTCTAACACAGTGTTCAAAAATAGATCCATGGTGAGGACTTATGGCAGGCAAATCATAGAAAGATTCTTCCCCCGGGTGCAATTCCCTGGACTCCAGAAAATTTGCTTCCTCCAAAAGAATATCTGTATCCCCGGTCACAGAAATATACCTCGTCACAGCAAATGGCAACCATAATAAATCATCAGAACATCGGGTACGGACTCCTCTGCCTTCAGGCGGATGCCACCAGTGCTGAACATCTCCTTCCACAAACTGTCTGGACGCATTAAGCAATATTTGTTGTCTTGCCAATTCAGGCCGGCTCATGAGGACACTCAGGATATCCTGGAGTTGATCTCTGAATCCAAATGCACCTCCTGATTGATAAAATCCGCTTCTGGCGAAAATCCTGCAGCACATATTTTGATAGGCCAGCCAGCCATTGGCAAGGAGGTTCAAAGCGATGTCCGGAGTTGAGACCTGAATTTTCTGCAATGTATTTTTCCAGAATCCCTTTACTTCTTCCAGAGAACGAAGGACATACTCTGTAGTGCCAAAATTATTTATTAAATCAACAACTGCACTTTGATTGATGTCATTTCCCAGCTGGAAAATTATGAGTTTTTCTCCGCCATCAAGCAGATCAAAGCTAGCCTGAATGGCAGCACAGGTATCTAATCCCGCGCCGGTTCTTCCGGAAAGTCTGGTCCTCTTCATTGCTTCAGGGTGCTTTAAATTCCTGTTCCTCCCGATAAATTCTGCTCTGTCACTGGTATATGTGATATGCTTGCTATTTACTTTAAAAAAGCTGACCCGCTCTGCAAAGCTGGAATTATACCGGTTTTTGAAAAGTAAGGCGCCTGAATTAACATCATATTCTGATATAATATTCATGCTTGTTTTGGATCTCAAATCTCCCAGTACAATATCGAGATAGCCTGTGCAGGACAATTTACATTCCTGTCCTGAAAGGTTTTTAACTTTAATCATGACAAACTTGACAGGAAGATCTTTATCAACAAAAACAGTCATTTCAGTGCTAATCCCGTCCGTATTATGCTCGAATGTCGAGTAGCCAAATCCATGAGTTGTTACATATGGTTCATTACTGCCGGCCGGATAGGGCGCAGGTGACCAAAAATGCCCGGTAGTTTCATTTCTCAGATAAAATGCTTCTCCCCCATTATCACTAACCGGATCATTACTCCACGGTGTGAGTCTGTAAGCATGTGCATTGACAGCCCAGGTGTATGCAGAGCCGCTTTCTGATATTACGGATCCAAAATTGGAATTAGCTATCACATTCACCCAGGGTGCAGGAGTAGTTTTATCTTTGCGAATCAACATTTTATACTCCGATCCGTCTGGTGTAAAACCTCCTATACCATTGTTAAACAATAAATCGGAAGGCAATCTGACCGGATATCTTATGGTGGATTGTACAGGTGGCTTAATTTCAATAAACGGTGACTGATTGCCGTCCGGCACATATTTGTTGAGCTGATCAGATAATGTGCCTTTGATGTCGTAAATTACTACCCTGGCAACACTCTCGAAAAGTGTACGATCTTCAGGGGAGATTTGATCTGCTGATTTGACAAAAATCTTCCCGGGTTTGCCATGAGAAGGATGATTTCCTGCTTCACCCACTGTCAATCCCAGAATCTGATCATGCAATTCTTGTCTGTATGACCCATGGTCTTCATTAAGAATAACAAGATCCACTTCCAGTCCTTTCAGCCTCCAATAGGCATGGGCCTGCACAAATTGTTTGACCAGTTCGATATTTTCCTGATTGAATATATGTACCAGCACAATGGGTAAATCACCGGATACAGAGTGACTCCACAGGCTGGATTGTCCTCTGAAATTACTGCTGATCACAGTTGAATCGGCCCTTAAAGCGGGATTATTAAATATGACTGAAGCTGCCAGTCTGTCATACAACTGTCCATCCGCTTCTGATGCATTGATCTGTCTGAGTAACATTTGGCTGTGCGTCCAGAATAGCTCAAATGCCCGTTTCTTCAAATATCTGTCTCTATACTTGTGCATAAGCGCTTCACAAGATTCTCTTGTATCGCTGATGCCATAGATCATATCTACCACAGCACTTTGACCCGGCTTGATCCTCAGTCTGTATCTCACAGCAATTATAGGATCCAGCACTGCCCCCTGACTACCTCCTAATAAATCCGCATGCAATCCCTGAGGATTCGCCAGAGTTTTGCCCCGACCGGTAAATTGCATTCTGTCAGTTTCATAAGAAACCATCTCCACATCTACATTATAAGCGTCCATGTGGTGAAACATCCATGGAGGTTTTTCATCAGAGGATCTGGGTCTTCTTGTACAAAGTACCGCTTTGAATTCTGATAATATTTCTGTTTGAACAAATAGATTGCTGAAAGCCGGATGAGATTCGTCCGAGGCTTGCGATGCCAGCACAATTTCTGCATAACTCGTAATCTCCAGAACTCTCGTCGTATTAGACCTGTTGCTGAGTTTGATTCTTCTCATTTCAGTATCATCCTCAGGAGAAATGACGATTTCTGTTTTTGTTTCAATACCAAAATCCAATCTGCGGAATTCAATATGTCCCTGTGAGAATATGGCTTCATATTCTTTAGCCCTATGCATGGTAGGATGATGCGTATTGGACCAGAAATCACCACTTATAATATCCTTAATATAGCAAAAAATTCCACGATTGTCCTGTGTAGTGTCTTCCCTCCAACGAGTGATTGCAATGTCTTTCCATTTGCTATACCCTGCTCCTGAATTTGTGACCATGACCTGATAACGTCCATTACTGAGCAATTGAATCTCCGGAATATGGGTATTTGCTGTAGGTATAGATCTGATTTGTGAATCCACGATATGAGAATGGGTTTCCACAATGTCAGCGGTATGAGCATAAAACACGGTGGCCCTGGGGACACGTTCCTGAAGTAAGAGCAAAGTTGCCTGAAATCTTAGTTCAGAAATAAACCTGTGCTGCATTGGTTTATCCAGTAATACATAAGCCAGAGACAGCAAGCTCATACCCTGATGGTGAACCATGTATGAATTCACAATGCTCAGTGGCATTCCCCTCTGAAGTCTGGAAGGCGTATAGTCAATAGCTTCATAGAAACCATATTGACCCTCAAATCCCTGGGCTGCCATCACTTGCAGGTTATTGGCTGATTTTTCAGGATTGATCATCAAAGCCAGCATGGTTGCATATGGAGCAATGACAAGATCATCCTCCAATCCCCTCTTCAACCCCAGACCGGGAACTCCAAAAGCCCGGTACTGATAAATTCTTCCTGCATCCACCCTGCTGTAAGCAGATTCAGAAATACCCCATGGGATGCTCCGTTGTGCTCCATATTGAATCTGCCGGTTGACCGATGCTTTGTTGGTTTGAGCCAATAATGTATGGTCGTAAGAAGGCATCACCAGTTGTGGCATCAAATATTCAAACATGGATCCGCTCCATGACAATAAAATGGGATCACCACCTGAATTTGTCAACAAGCGACCCAGCGCGAACCAACTATCCTGCGGAAGCTTACCCTGAGCAATTGCAACGAATATTCCCAGTCTTGCTTCAGAAGCAAGCAAATCATAGAAACCGTCATCTCTTCGGTTTTCATCTACATTAAATCCAATACGCAGCAAATTGGTAGCCTTATCATAAAGGAAATCATATTCCAGGTCGCTGAATTCTTCACAAATTTCTGCAAGTTCGAAGATCAAATCTTCCCTCTCCTTAACCTTCTGACTGATTATTTGGAAGTAATGTAATAATTCTTCGTGTTCGGATCCGGAATGGATTCCATTGCCATTTGAATTAAGCTTTGATTTATACTCAAGGGTAAAATTTGCTAAAGCTTTTAGACTTGGCATAGTCTCCCAATCCCCCAATGACTCCGGAGCTTTTTGCCGGGGTAATTTACTAGCCCATGGCACCATCTGATGCAGCTCCGATTCAAGGTCAATCACTTGTTCTTTCAACTCTCTCGTCCATCGATACAGTTCAGTATCATCCACAGATTGACTTTCTGTCAAACCATCCACCTGAATCCGTATTTGAAAGATCAATTTGCAAACCGACCCAACGGTCAAAATATTTTGATCGATGTATGATTTAAGATCTTTTTCCAAATGATCAACCGTATTTCCAAACTGACCATTAGAAATATCCTTTACAATACGAACTGTCGTCAGCAAACCTTCAATATTTCTAATGCTGATAACAGGTTGATTCTCAATCGTAATAATTCCCTGCTTCAATGTCAATAAATGCCCTGCCAGATTACCACTGTCTACTGTTGATACATAACGGGGGTGCAGTGTCCTCAATGACAAGGTATCATACCAATTAAAAAAGTGCCCTTTATACCTATCCAGTTGCTGCATTGAGTGAAGTGTTCGCCCGGTTCTGGAAAGCATAGATCCGGCTGAAATAAACCCAAAATCATAAGCAGACAGATTAGCCAATAATGCCAGCCCCATATTGGTTGGCGAAGTCCTGTGAGCTATTGCTGAAACCGGTTGCTCCTGATAGTTGTCAGGTGGCAACCAATGGTCAGAATCTGTAACAAATTGTTCAAAAAATCCCCATGTTTTACGTGCTATTTTGTGCAGGAATATGGTATGTTCTTCTGATAAAACTGCTTCTGTCGCCTTCAGTGTGGTACTGAATCTCCAGACAATCACAGGACTCAATAACCAGAGCAGGAGAATTGGTCCGGCAACGAAAATTGCTCCTGAACCCATATAAACTAAATAAATAGCACATGCAATGGCAACAAAAGGTGAGATACACATCCAATTGTAAACAGTCCTTATTGTAAAATCTTTAAATGATATATTACCCGAAGGCGTCCATTCCAGGAGTTTTCTTTTGGAAATTAGTACTCTCCAGAGGGTACGAAGCACAGCATGGGTATGCAATAATGCTTCGAATGGCAAAACTGCCATATTGAATACAAATCGAATCAATAAATCCCTGACCGAGACGACAACCTCCATTAAGTGTGCATTCACAGGTAAATCAGGTGGCTTATGAAGCAATTGCCAACCCGCTGCTGCCACTGAAGCAAACAAAACAATATTGATAACCATTATAGTCCAGAAAACCGGATTTGCCAGAATGGTCCATCCTAAAATCAACATGAGTAATAATGTCAGAGGCAATAAACTTCTTCTGAGATTATCAAATATTTTCCATTTTGAAAGTGCAGACAATCTGTTCCTTATCCATTTTCCTTCCGGGTTCCTGATAAATGGAAAAATCCAGGCGGCAATCTGCCAATCACCCCTGATCCATCTCTGCTGCCGCCGCATATCTACCCAGTATTGAGACGGATTCTCTTCATATAGCAAGACATCACTCAGCAATCCTGAACGGGTATAACTTCCTTCCAGTAAATCGTGACTGAGAATTCTATTCTCAGGGAGTGTGCCTTCCAGAATCCGGTCAAAAACATTTACATCGTAGATACCTTTTCCTATGAAAGAACCTTCAGCAAATAAATCCTGATACACGTCTGAAGACATTCTTGTATATGGATCAATACCAATTGCCATTCCCTGTAGTCTTAGATAAGGTGTAATTCCACCGGGAGAAATTCGCGATGCTACTCTGGGTTGCAGAATAGTATAACCTTCCTCAATTTGATTTAAATGCCTTTCAATAATAGGATGGTTCAATGGGTGTGCCATGGTGGCGACCATTTTCCATGCTGCTTCTCTGGGCAGCTGAGTATCTGCATCCAGTGTAATCACATATCGCACATTGGACAAAATACTGGTCAATCCAATAACTTTAGAAAATTGCCCCTGACCCCGGCCCAGAATCAAAGCATTCAGCGCAGCAAGCTTTCCTCTCTTCCGCTCATATCCCATCCATTTCTCCTCTTTGGGATTCCATGTTCTGTTTCTGTGAAAAAGAAAAAATATATCCTGATCCTCTCTATGATACTTTTGATTCAATGCCACAATTCGCTCGCTGACCTGCTTAAGCAGTTCTTCATCTCCGGGCATATGCTCCTGATCTGCATCCAAATAATCCGTTAGAAGTCCAAAATGCAAATTTTCATCTTTATTAGCCAAATATCTGATCTCAAGCGCTTCTATCTGGGAGTCTATAAAATCAGCATCAGACAACATAGTCGGAACGACGACAAGGGACCTGAATTCAGGGGGAATACCTTTGGAAAAATTCATTTTAGGCAGCAACTTTGGGCTCACCAGGATTGTTGCCAGCCAATTTATCAAAGACAGAGACAGTTGTGCAGCCCCTGCCAATGCAAGCAATGATGTCAAAACAATGATCCAAATCTGGTCTGCAAAATATGGGTACGTAACAGAAACCATACCTCCTGCAATGCCACATGTAAGCAAAATCATCGCCAATGAATACAGGAACATCGGATGCTGCTTGAGTGTCATTTTGAATTTCTGGAAGAAACTCAACTTCATTCCGCACACCTTTATGGCAGTTGAGAACCCTTTATCAATCAAAAAATAACCAATATGTTTTTGCCGCTCGGTTCTTTGAAAGCCTTCATCATGACCTTTAGTCAGGCCCAAAATTTTCTCCGCCACTTCTGTTTCAGTCAGAAGGCTTGATTTGGCAATCCTTTCAACCACATGACGATAACAATCTCTGGTGGCAAAATCCATTTTAGCATAAATCCCGGCTTCATCCTTTTTCAATACAGCTTCTACACTGCTCAGCGTCTCTACAAACTCATGCCAGTCTGTGGAGCCAAGGAACCTGAGTGTACCTATGCTATTCCGGACAGAAACCTGATCCGCGGCTTGTCTTTGATTTTCAGCCCTTACCAGATCAAGACTGTTGGAACCTTTTGAATTCAGCTGTTGCTCCATCCAATTCAAAGGCAGCATCAATTCGAGTCCTTTTCCCTGAAGGTGACGAGTCAATCCTGCAACAAAGGGACCCGATAAAACCGGCTTTGACCTGGCCATGTCTGCTATAATGAGAATCAAATCAGCAGGCTCCTCTTTGACTGTTTTGACAAATTTATCTGACCAGTAATCTGCCAGATTATAATCAATCATGTCTAAAGCAATCTGACCGGCTATTCGCCTCAAATTTTCAAGAACTGCCAGTCTCAGCATAATCGGCAGTGCCCATAATTCTCCCAATGTCAGGATTTTGACTGATTGATAGGATGAAATAAAACTGCTGAGACCATTGATGTCCACCCTGCCATCACTGTGAGATATCAGCTCCAGAACAATATCATACACTCTTGGAAGTCCTTCTGAGCTCCCTGAACTCAGGTGCGGCAATCCCTGACTATATCCTTTAGGAAAATGCTTGCGGGCAATGACAACCTGTTCTTCGATCAAATAGAAATTGTCCAGTAACCATTCAGCAGCCGGTGTGATTAATTTGCCATCTCTGATACTTTCAACCAGTAAATTTCTTACTTCAAGCAGCGTCTTTTCGTTGTTGTCCAGCCTTTTTAATAAAGTATCTGACGAACTCTTATGCAGCAATTTATGTGAACGGGCGAGCACCACACCATGCATATCCATTTGGTCCAAACTGTATAGTTCAGAACGAAAAGGAGCTCCATGATCTTCCTTTCTAATCTCATGTTCTCCCTGAAAATAATCCCTCAATTTGGATAATATATCAAAAACCGGGATGGAGGATACTTTCATCTAAGACTACTGTATTTAGTATAATAATTGAAATAGAAATGTGAATAACTCAAAATGGAAAATTCCCATTAGTTACCATTATTCAAGGTAAAACAAAGGACTTCACTTATGATTAGTATGCACTCAAAACTTTGATGGAATTTGTATTTGAAGTGCTTATTGAAGCCAGAAGCTGCCCGGGAGTGAGATTTAAATAACTACTTAACCAACGTGTACTTTGCATAATTTTGTATGCCGGACAAGGTTTAAGCATTGGAAAAAATCCCGGGGCGTTCCTATTTTAAGAGGTATTCATTCTATTTTGTATAATCTTACTAATATACGCAGAAGCTATCTATTCTTTCATCATATGAAATAAAATTTAATTTGTTATAAGAAGAATTTTCTTACTATTCGGCTCATTTGAAAGTAAATAGTTCAAACCAGGCACGCTTAATTTCCCGATAATGAATCCCTGAATATCCCAAAACCATAAAAGAAGATCTCCTGAATTTTCAGCGGGCAGTTTAAAAACTATTGAAAAATGCAGAGGATATTATAGAAGTGAATGTCATGGAAGATCCTGTTTATAAAGTTGTAGTTGATCAATTATGGCACTGAACTCCAGACACTTAGCAGAGAACAGACATTGTCTTGATTAAATTAAAAGCAAATTAAAATTATAAAGGACTAAAGACAACAACAATATGCTGTCGTAAAAGAACTACCTTTATGGTACTCTCATTCAAAGTGTAGTTAATTAGGGCTCCTTATTCCTAATATCTATGCATTTTGATCCGGGAATTTTTATTTAGCAACCTGTGCATGAAATCTAAGCGACTGAAAATACAAAGCAACCCTGCTACGGGGGATGCTTCATTGAATTCCATAAATGAAGCTCAGCCTTCATTATTGCAGGAGTCCAGCCCGATTGCTCAGGTAGATTTATCGCAGGGTTCTATCTTGCTTGATATTGATAAAGCAGTTAAGAGTTTTAACAAGAATGCATTAAATATAGTCAAAGAACATTTCTCAACAGATCTGAGAAAAGGTTTGCATTTGGGCGAGATGCTCAAAGAACATTTTCACCCAAACGTTGCTGAGGCTTTTGAAATGGCATTGAGTGGGGATAGTACTCAAATTACCCTGCAACTGAATGATGCATCCCCGGTTCCTGTTAAATTAATTTTGACGTTTATCCCCCTCCTGGATGAAACACACGAGGTGGATTTGATTTCTTTGAATATATTAACTCCCTACCATTCGGGAACGTCCGTAGATGTTAATCAGTCTGCAAACCCTGATAAAACTGAAAATATAAGCGGGGGCCCATTCGATTCACTTTCCCACTTTTCTCGTTCTGCCATTTTTCTAATGAAACCTGACGGTACAATACTGGAAGCAAATCAGGCAGCTTCTGAGTTATTTGGATTCAGTCTGGATGAATTCAAAAAAATAGGCAGGCAAGGCATTTTAGAGCATAATGATCCTGAACTTTCAAATATTATTGGAGAAAGAGAAAGGACTGGCCGAACGATTGGAAAACTGACAGCCATTCATAAAAACGGCATCAGATTTCCTGTGGAATTTACTTCTGTACTTTATACAAGCCCTTTAGGTGAAGAATTTGCATTCACCATGATCCAGGACTTCAACAAGTCGCAACAAAGTGAACAGGAGATGTCCTTGTTAATCAACAATACCGAGGAAGGATTTGTATTACTGGATATGGATTTTAAAATTGTCTCCTTCAATAATCAGACAAAAAAATGGTATTCAAAGTACAGGGGATTAGAAATTAAAAAAGGAGAAAATATACTGAATTATGCACTTCAGGAAGACAGTTCAAAGTTACAAACGACATTAGAACGGGTCATTAAAGGTGAATACGAACAAAAAGAAATTACGATACCTACGATAGACAACAATTATAAAAGCTTTAAATTCAAGTACAGTCCTGCGAGAGACTCTGAGGAAAAAATAATTGGAGTATTTCTAACAGCCACAGATATCACGGATCAAAAATTTGCAGAAGACAGGCTTAATATCATTAATAATAATTTACCGGGTGCCATTTTCCAATATCAATTGAATGAAGATGGAACCGATCAAATATTATATCTAAGCAGTGGTTCAAAATGGCTATGGGGCATGGATGCTGCGGATGCAATACAAAACAATCAATTAATTTGGGATCTGTTCCTGCCGGAAGACCTTTCGGCGATGCGGGCTTCCTTGAAAAGGTCAGCTGCAACGCTGGAAAAATGGACATCCGAATGGCGTATTTTGAACGCTGATGGTACGGTTCACTGGCAAAGAGGAATCGGTACCCCTCAAAAAATGCTGGATGGATCGATCATATGGGATGCTTTGGTCATCAATATCACTCCGGAAAAATCTGCTGAAGAATTCCTGATCACTAAAGAAAAAAGGTACAGAGCATTAGTTGAAAATGGCGCAGACGCTGTTGTTATTGTAGATATGGCCGGTAAACCCAAATATGTATCTCCTTCGATTGAAAGGGTACTGGGTTATACGGAAGCTGAATCTATTATGCTGGATTTGTTTGAAATCCTGCACCCGGAAGACAGAGAAGCAACTGCAAAGCGTATGGCTGAAAGTCTTGAAAATCCGGGAGTTCCAATCCCCGGTCATACAGGTAGAATCAAACACAAGGATGGTTCCTGGCGCTGGGTGGAAGCTACATTGACAAATATGCTGCATGATCCAAACATTAACGGTATTGTCGACAATTTCAGAGATGTTACCGAGCGTATTCAGTATGAAGAGATATTGCGTCAATTGAACAGCAAATTCGAACTACTTCTCCAATCTACATATGAAGGATTATATGGTATCAATCTGGAAGGAGCGTGCATTTTTATTAATAATGCAGCTGCAACCATGCTTGGATACGATGCACAGGACTGTATTGGAAAAAATATGCATGAACTTATTCACCATACGAAAAGAGATGGAAGCCCCTACCCTGCTGAAGAATGTCCTTTATTTGCAGCCAATCTCAATGCTGTAAGAAGTACGGTGATAGATGAACTATTTTGGAAATCGGACGGTACACACATTGAAGTAAGCTATTCAACCAACCCTATCATTGACGGCGAAGGGATCAAAGGATCTGTAGTGACTTTTATGGATATTACTCAATCCAAGCGATCTGCAGAGGAACTTAAAAAGAGCAAAGAATCGCTGCAAAAAATTCTTGACCAATCATTGGACATCATTTGCACGGTTGATGCTGAGGGTCGATTTGAACAGGTCAGTGCAGCATCCTACACAATCTGGGGATATACTCCGAAAGAATTAGCTGGAAGGTCATTTATAGAAATGGTCCATCCCCAGGACGTCGAATTGACAAACAGAGTTGCTGCTGAGATTGCAAGTGGAATTGATTTCACCAATTTTGAAAACAGATATATAAGAAAAGATGGTAGCACTGTTCCCATAATCTGGTCTGCCAGATGGGACGATGATTCACAGCTCATGTACTGTATTGCCAAGGATGCGACCCAGACCAAGCAATCAGAATTTGAAATGAAAATGCTCATCAATAATACTGAAGAGTCTTTTGTTCTGACAGATAAAAAACTCAATATTCTTTCTTTCAATGCTCAATTTGACAAACTCTACAGAAATTATTTCGGACAGAAGGTAAAAGTCGGAGAAAATATTGTGACATATGCACAGCCGGAGAGAGTAGAAATAGTAAGAGAACTTTACAAAAAAGTACTAAACGGAGAAAGCATACATTCAGAAATTCAGGTTGTGTCACAGGAAGGAAATCATATAGATTTCAGTTTAAACTATAAGCCCGCACTCAATGAGCAAAATGAAATTATTGGAGCATTTGTTACTTGTGTCGACATTACTGAAAAGAAAAGATATATTGCTAAACTTAAAGAGGACGAAGAAAAATTACAAACTGCCCAAAAGATTGCTCAATTAGGATACTGGCAAATCAATCTGGCTGATTTCAGTTTGTATTGGTCAGATGAATTATACAATATTTGGGGTGTCGAAAAAGAAACTTATACACCCAGCTATGAAAATCTGATGCAATCTGTTCATCCTGATGACAGACACTACTTTGATCCGCACCAAGAACCTTCCTATGATCAGGGCAATGAATTTGAGCACCGTATAATACTTCCGGATGGATCCATTAAATGGATACATGAAAGAGGTAAATATAAGCTGGACAAAGCCGGAAATCCTCTAATCTTTGAAGGAACAGCACAGGATATTACAGAAAATCATATTGCAAAAGAAAAGCTTCTGATGAGCGAAGCCCGGCACAGAGGTTTGATTGAATCCCAAACCAATTATGTTATCAGAACAGATCTGGAAGGAAACTATACATTCTGTAATGAAAAATTCAGACAAGATTTTGGATGGGTCCACCATTCGGATATACTCTATGGCCAAAATGGCCTGGATTCAATATTGGAATATCATCATAACAGAGTTAAAGAAACAGTAGAAAAGTGCTTCGCGCATTTTAATCAGGTATTTCAGGTCGAACTGGACAAGCCCAAATCAGATGGATCCATAGTAACTACCATCTGGGATTTTATTTGCCTTACTGATTCCAAAGGCCAACCGACAGAAATACAATGTGTGGGAATTGATATTTCAGCCAGAAAAATTGCTGAAGATGCCCTCATAGAAAGTAATAAACGATATGAATATGTATCTAAAGCAACATTCGACGCTATTTGGGACTGGAATCTGGAGACGAATAAAATTATTTGGGGAGATGCTTTTTTCACGATTTTCGGATATCAGACTTCCGGCTCAGATATGGAAATAGATTCATGGTATTCCAGAATTCACCCATCAGATTTGAGCAAAATTAGAGAAAGTATCAATGTGGCGATAGAAGGAACATATGATAATTGGGAAGAAGAATATCGGTATAGGAAAGCTGATGGAAATTACGCTCAGGTGTTGGACCGGGCTATTATTCTGAGAAATGAAAAAGGTAAAGCAATAAGGTTGGTAGGCGCCATGCAGGATGTAACTGAAAAGAAGAAACTGCAGGAGCTTCTGGAAAAATCAAATAATCTTGCCCGGGTAGGAAGTTGGGAAGCTGAAATCCAAAAAGGGACAACTTATTTGTCACCAATCACTCGAAGTATTTATGAAATCGGGGATGGTACCGAATATGATTTTGCAGGATTACTTCAGTTTTATAAAGAAGGTTTTAGCAGAGAAAAACTGACCCAGGAAGGTACCAATGCCATCATGACCGGGACTCCTTTTGACCTGGAATTAATCGTCGTTACAGCTAAAGGAAATGAATTGTGGGTTCGGCTACTCGGAAATGTTGAGATGGAAAATGGCATTCCAACCAAATTATTTGGAAGTATCCAGGATATTGATGCCACCAAAAAAGCTCAGATCGCAGCAATGGAAGCATTTAATGAGAAAAATCAAATACTTGAAAGCATAGATGACGCTTTTATTGCCCTCGATAAAAACTGGATAGTAACCTATTGGAATAAAGAAGCTGAGAAATTGTTGGGGAAATCCAAAAATGAAATGATAGGTCAAAATATATGGGACCCCTATAGGGATGCAGTGGACACTGATTTTTATAGAAATTATCAAGATGCAGTTGCAGATGGCAAGCCCCGGCATTTTGAAGCATATTATGACACTATTGAGAAATGGTTTGAAGTAAGTGCATATCCATCCAATTCAGGCATTTCTATATATTTCAAAAATATCACAGATCGCAAACTTACTGAAGAACAGCTCAAAGATTTAAATCAACAGCTGTTGATTCAGGCAAAAGATCTGAGTGTCTCTAACAGCGAGCTGGAGCAGTTTGCATATGTGGCTTCCCATGACTTGCAGGAACCACTCAGAATGGTTACAGGTTTCCTGTCACAGCTGGAAAAGAAGTATAATGACAAATTAGATGATACCGGGAAAAAATACATTCATTTTGCTGTAGATGGTGCCAAAAGAATGCGGCAGATTATACTGGACTTACTTGAATATTCAAGAGTGGGCAGGATGGAAGATTCACTTGAAGAGATAAATGTCATAGAAGTAGTCAAGGAAATTTTAATTCTCCATCAAGTACAAATTGCTGAATTGAAAGCCATCATCCAATTTGATGGCCTTCCAACAATAAAATCTTATAAAACTCCAGTCAGGCAAGTCTTTCAAAATTTGATCAGCAATGCGCTCAAATATCATTCAAATGAAAGATTACCAGTTATTCGGATAAGTTTCGTAGATTGTAATACTCATTGGCAATTTTCAATTGCAGACAATGGAATAGGTATTGAACCTGAATATTATGAGAGGATTTTTATCATATTCCAAAGACTACATGACAGATCTCAATATTCAGGTACCGGAATTGGATTGGCGATTACCAGAAAAATTATTGAAAATCTGGGAGGAAATATCAGTGTTGAATCAGATGAAGATAAAGGTTCAACTTTCACTTTTACCATCTTAAAGCAACTTTAGCAGCACATTATGAAAGAAGTCCATATTTTATTAGTAGAAGACAATGAAGGAGACATAATGCTCACCACAGAAGCACTTCAGCAGGGGAAAATCATCAACCGAATTGATGTTGTTAGGGATGGAAAAAAAGCTATGGACTTTCTTAAAAAAGAAGGTGAATATACGAAAGCAGAGACCCCTGATATTATAGTTCTGGATGTAAATCTTCCCAAGAAAAACGGGCATGAAGTATTGCAGTTTATAAAGAATCACCAGGATTTAAAGCAGATTCCGGTCATAATGCTGACTACATCTTCATCAAAAATTGACATCAATAAGTCATATGAAAACCACGCAAATTGCTACATCACAAAACCGGTAGATTCTGATGGGTTTCTGAGAGCTATTAAAACGATGGAAGATTTTTGGGTTCATATCGTGAAACTACCTACGAATTAAACCGCTGATGCAAAAAGAAAAATTGAAAATTTTATTGATCGAAGATAATCCCGGGGATATCGCTCTCATTGAAGATTATCTGAGTGAATACATAGACATTTCAAGTCTTGTTATCGCCAGGAATTATAAAGAGGCCAATACAATTTTACAATCACCTGGTGTAAATTTCGATGTCATTCTACTGGATCTTTCTTTGCCGGATAAAAGCGGGGAAGAATTAATAAAAGAAGTACTTTCATTAGGTCTGACAAATCCCACAATAGTGCTTACCGGAAATTCAGACCTGGGTTTCGGGATAAGATCTCTGTCAATGGGAATCTCTGATTATCTTCTGAAGGATGATATCAATGCATCTTCCCTGTACAAAAGTATTATTTACACAATCGAACGCCAGCGTAGCAGGTCAGAACTGGAAGAGTCAGAAAAAAGATACAGCGACCTCTTTCATTTAAGTCCGTTGCCCATGTGGGTATATGATCTGGAAAATCTGGAAATCATGGATGTTAATGCATCAGCTATCAAACACTATGGTTATACCAATGAAGAGTTTTTGTCAATGACAATCAAGGATTTAAGACCTGCAGAAGAAGTTCCGAAACTGGAAGAAGCCATACAATATTCCACCCAAAATGATAATATGTTTTTTCAGGGCTTTTTCAAACACAGGAAAAAGAATGGAGAAATTATTCAGGTAGATATTCAAAGTAATATTATTTTTTTCAAGTCAAAAAAAGCTAAAGTTGTTCTTGCACAGGACATTACAGAAAGGTTGAAATATATAAATGCAATTGAAGCCCAAAACCAAAAACTAAGGACTATTTCCTGGATGCAATCACATGTCGTCAGAGCTCCTATCGCCAGAATGATGAGTCTTGTGGATATCATTTCCAACTTCCAAAGTTCGGATGAAGAAGTTAAAAAACTATTAGATCATGTCCTGCAATCTGCCCATGATTTGGATAAAGTGGTAAGAGAAATTTCAAAGAATGCGGAGCTGATTGACGTTGCTGTAGATAGAAAGTTGTAATTAATCTATTCCTCTCCTCATTACCGGCATTAAAAAGGGCCGGAAAACTTTCCGACCCCTGCAAGCAAATAAATGAATCACTCAGTTTTAGTGCTTAACTAATTTTTGAACATCTATAATTTTGCCATTTTGGATGACTTCGATGAAGTAAAGGCCGGAAGGTAGATTTTCTGCATCAATCCATTGTTTTGTTGTACCTGGTTCGGCTACTTGTTGCATCATCATTTGACCGGTAATACTTAAAATGCTGAAGCTTATGCCGGAAGGTAAAGAATGTCCCAAATCAACAGTAAATGCACCGGAGTTAGGATTTGGATAGATACGGATAGACGGCTTCAAACCCTGATCATGAATCGCAGTAATCAATGTTCCATTGAAGCAGAAATTATCCAATTGGGCATAAGAATAGGTATCCTCGCCTCCCTGATCGTTGCCAAGAGCATTAGTTACAGAAATTACGGCCTGAATAAAAACGCCATTGTTGGACGTGCTGCAGGTTTCAAATTCTGTTCTTGTGCTTAAATCGAAAGGCACCTCAACTTCAACCCACTCTGTAGAATCTAGCAAATCCAATGGGATGAAAGCTAATTGTCCGCTAGCAGGAACACTGGAAGTCCACCCATGGCCTGCAACTCTTAGCGCATCACATGGTCTTTCCCGTTTACCCTCATTGTCTGGATGTTTTTTAGCTGCCATTCTGAAACTGAACATTCCTTCAGCTTTTTCTATGCAGATTGGCTCCAGGCTCGTCAGGACATCTGATGTATCAAAGTTACCTGAAAGTTGAATCGACCACGCATCAAAACTTCCGGATGAACCTTCGACAACAACAGGCTCTCCATTTGCAGCTTCCCACCCATCAACGCTGCCACCTGAAAGCATACCCCCTCCAATTGCCCCCAGTTTGAATGTGGGATTGGGGAATCTGGATTCTGTGCAATCGGCAATAATAAGGCATGTCAGAGATACCGTTTGCGATTTTGTGAATACCTCGCAGATAGTACCGTCTGATTTTCTCCTTGTAACTATCATCACGACTGTGTAGGTGCCCGCTCCCGGGAATGTATAACAAATTGCATTGTTCCCTGCACTAGTCCCCATTAATGGTCCATTCGAAGTGTTGAGATGCCATTCTACAGCGTCACAATCACTAAGAGCAATGGGTACAAAACAGGCCTTGCATGAAGTTGGATATTTTACAACAGCAAAACCCTGATCAACAGCATTGCTCAGCCCCTGAACATCACAAGGACAAAGATCTGGACAATCAATTACAAAATTTAGAACACAAGTACAGGTATCATTACCACAGATTCCGGATAACGCTAAGCTATAATTGCCTGGAATTGGGAAATAAGTGGGTAATAATTGAATATTGAAATACGGATTTGTACCTGCACTACCAGTTTGAGAAGGAGCAGGACCAGTAAGTACCCACTGAACATTTGTAACAGGAGGACAATTAATTCCATTACACTGGAACAGCCCACTGATATTATAGCTACTTCCGGGACCTGTACAATTTAACTGGACAGGTGTAATATTGTTACATGTTATCGGCTGACTCAATGCGCCTTGTGGAGCACGGATAAACATATCAGTAAATCCTCCGCAAACGCAGGTATCCGGCAACACCTCCTCTATACAAATATTGTCAATTCGGCCAAAAGCCTGCCCATTAATATTGAAAGCTCTTATAATCAATGTGTTCAATGACTGGGACGCGATCCAGTTGGGTATAGTATATGTAGCCCATGATTGATTTGAAATGGCAGCGCTTACTCCGATTGTTTCTAAATTTGAACCATTACATCCATTACTTCCAATAAATTCAAAGTTGATATCTGAAGTAGGTTGATTGGGATCTTCCCAAAACCGACCGCAAAATGAAAGCCGGTAAGTGTGACCTTGCTGGAAATTGAAACCTGTTTGGCAAATGCTCTCTGCTGTATGCATTTGAATGGAAAACGGGTCTCCACAAAAATCACTCGCTGCGACCTGCGGCGATCCACTTTCAGTCTGCCAAAACATCGACTGACCTCCATTACCTAAATCGCCGGGCGCCGCACCCAGAAAAAACCCTGAATTCTGCACAATATTGTTCAGGCAGGGAGCCGGGGGTATTTCACAAATTTCAACATCCTCAATATAATAATACGATGTTGGATAAAGACCGCCAAGACCCATCATTGTGGTTGTTGCGCTGTTATTACTGAAATTACCAATGATGATGTGGTCTTCACCACCTGCTGCTGTATAAGTGCCTGAAATCAGCGTCCAGTTATTTTTATCCGTAATCACAAATCCGGCGGGATTCTTGATTTGGGGAATGTAATTGAGCACCGGGGCCAGCGGCACAGGTCCTACTGAACCTATACTAAGATAAGCTCCGATTTCATCCACAGCCCACTGTGAATTGTCAGCCAGATTTACATAAAATGAAACCTGATAAACTTGATTGGCGATAAGTGGGGCCGTTAATTGTGTCTCAATATATTCCCGGTAATTATTAATTGGTCTCATTATTAATCCGACATATCCGGCACCCGATCTGGGTGATTGATTACCAAAATCATTGATCGGAGTACTTACGCCTGTACCCGCTGCTGCACAACTATTGTAATAATCGGGTGAGGCAGTGCTCGGCGAAGTCCAGGATAATGTTGGCAATTGGAAAGATCCGGTAGGACAGGTCGTATAAGACTCAAAATCAGGGTTAGGAACAAGGTTATTAGGGCATGGAGGAGAACAATTCTGTTGTATCCAGTAAAATGTACAAGTACATGAATCTACAGCTCCCGGGCACAAAGTACTCATCGTAAGTGAATAAGTGCCGGGGGCACCAATCAATGCGACAGGAAATACTAATTGAAACCATTCTGATGTCACACCGCTATTGAGTAAACTGTTTCCGGGACCATTCAGCGTCCAGTTAACCTGAGTATCCTCACAAAATTCACCGGAAAGGGATTTGACACATCCAAAAAATCCGCTAATCCAAACATCCGAAACCGGACAACTTAGCACTGGTACCAGAGAACCTTGTGTGCAGGACAATATTTGTGAAACACCGTTTTGCTCCAACATTACTTCATTGCTGCACACACAGGAATCAATACATTCCACCGTCACACTCACACTGCAGCTTGCAGTATTGCCGCAATCATCAGTTGCTGTCCAGTTAATCAATGTACTCCCAGATTGATAGATTCCGCTTGCATCCAGCTGAGAATTATAATCATTGATTAGAGACACATTTGTATCGCAATTGTCAGAAGCAAAAGGAATTCCAATCGTCACATTAGCCTCGCAAACTCCATTGTTAAAGCTCCCAATAACTGAGATATCAGGCGGACAATTTGAGATAATGGGAGGAATATTATCAATAATGATAATCTGCTGAAGACAGCTGGCCTCATTTCCACAACTATCAGTAGCTGTCCATGTTCTAAAAATCGTAGCATCGCACGGTACCAAACCTGAAATCTGATCCGAATAACTCATGATCGGAACAGAAGTGCAATTATCCGTTGCCGTTGCAAATCCTGTATTGGAAGGATCTGCATCATCATCGCAATGCACCAAAATATCGGAAGGACATGTAATTACAGGAGGAATTACTTCTGCTGTTTGTACTGTAGTCTGGCAAGTGCTTGAATTTCCGCACCAATCGGTAACAGTAAGCGTCAAAGGAAACTCACCACATGCAGTAATAATGGACGGACTTACTGACATACTTTGAATGAAACAATTGTCTGATGATCCACCATCTATCAGTGCGGGGGTAACTGTGGCCTGACAATTACTGCCCATTTCAAGTCCCACTCCCAGACATAATGCAATCGGCGGAATAGTATCAGATACAACAACTGTTTCACACTTTTCAGATACGCATCCATTAGCAGTAGTAATGGTGAGACATACAACAAAAGAGCGGCATTCAGTAAATTGATGAGTTGGATTCATCGAATTGGAGGTGTTATTTGATCCACTTCCCGGATCGTCGAAGTTCCAGAAATGAAAAATCGGGGATTGTCCGTAAGATTGATCTGCAAAGCTTACTAAGCCACAATCATCTACATGATTAATGGCGAAATCGGCTTCACAAGATATGCAACGAAAACTGATGTCATCAATCCCAAAATCCCTGAAATCACCGGGAGTCAATTGTCTGATCTGCAGCGGAATGGATGTAACACCAACAGGGCAAGTCCAGGTAGTAGTATACTTTGTCCACACTCCCGGAACCTGACTGATATTTATGGTACTTACATTTATGTTATTAATGAGCATTCCAAGGTCAAACTGTTGTTGCGCCGGACCAAAAACAGTTGATACAAAAAATGAAAATTCATACGTTACACCCGGAACCACAGGAATCCCACTGTCAGACCATACGCCACTTGCTGCTCCAGTACTTCCATCTATTGCAAGAAACGACCCTGTTGAATTGCCAAAGGTATGGTCAAAAAAAGATGGCCAACCGGAACATTTTCCGGTAAAATTACTTGTAACACAGTAGGTACCTGCCGTACAAGCATTACATGCTAAGGCCAATCCGGATGTAAAACCAGTATTTCCCGCTTGAAAATCCCCATTCGAAACAAGGTTATCACAAGAATTCTGAGCATTAGAAATTGCAATACATGCTAAAATTGCAAAAAAGGAAAACAGCACTGATCGCTTCATAATTCAGACATTTGGTTGTTCAATGTCCAAATTTATATGCATCATAATTAAATTGTGGAACTCAATGATATTCGGTCGGAATTGGATGATATTCGGTAAATCACGCTAAATAAACAGGTCCTTGAACCTGTTTTTGATATTCCTCAGGACTTTAAGGAAGTAATTTGAATCTGATCCCGGAGTTATTGCCATTTCCCATAATTGGTATTGCGTCGAATGTCGGATGAGTTCCCAAATCTCCAGTTCGATCTTACCCTCATGAAATAATCTTTCAAAGATTTTATACTGTGCCTGCATTAAAATTGAATGGTCGCCAAGAGCTTCACATAGTTCTAAAGCCTTTTCCAATTCAAAAGAATTTACCAGGCGAAGCAATAATTCCTTGTCCAATTCTGTGAATAAGTTCTCATTACTCTTTTGAAATTCTTCCCATTCCAATATTTCCCTGAAGCTTCTTATTTGTTCCAGACACCATGCTTCCGGCTCAGTTTTTTTGTTTTGCAGAAGTTCATATTCAAGCTTGTAGCGCAGGTACAATTTTTCGGCCTGTAGAAATGCAGACTGATTCAATGTCTGAAATACTGTATGCACATCACCCTGCCGCATAGAACGACGGATGAGCTTAAGTAATTCTTGCCCGGAATGATTGTTTGACAACATGCGATTGTCCTTATTGTACTGAAATACAAAAATGCAATCAGATTCATTCTGCATCTGAATTCAATGAGATTCGGTATCAAATGAGTGAGATTCGGTTAGAATGGAGATGTGAAATGAAAAAACGATTTCATAAGAATGCTGGATTCAGATAAAGAATTTATGGATATATCTCCTGAAATTCAGATCAATGGGATGGACAAGGTAACAGATGTGCCTATGACTGTTCCATCATCAGATTTTATTTCCTGAATCATGTAAGAATCCTTAATACCTTGTTCTGATAATATTTCCAGTCTGTGCTTCGTAAGTGTCATTCCAACTGATTTATGTCCTTCTCCATCAGCCTTTGAAAATATAGAATGGATGCCCGGTCCATTGTCTGTTATGCTGGCTTTCAAAATATTATCCTTTAGTGCGAAAGTGATCTCAATTCTACCCCCCACAGTTTTGTTTTTCATACCATGAAGCAATGCATTTTCAACAAATGGTTGAATCAGCATAGGCGGGATAGAAATATCGTCCGGGTCAATTTCATCGGCTATTTTAATTAAAAAATTGAACTTTCCCCGGAATCTCAACTTCTCCAATGCGAGATAATACTCTAACATTTCAATTTCTTCTCTTAAAGTATGTTGCCCGTCTACGGACCCATGCAAAGCTAATCTGACAAGCCGGGCAAATTTGGCTAAGTAGCTAATAGCTGCATCTTTGTCATTTTCAGCTATAAAATGCTGAATACTACTGAGGGAATTAAAAATAAAATGTGGATTCATTTGGGCCCGCAGTGCAGCTGCTTCCAAATCTTTTATTTGAGTGCTTATCTCAAGTTCGTGCTGCTTCTTTTGAAGTCTTTCTCTGTACCAAACAGCAAAAATACCTGCAATTAAAAAGCCGGAAAATCCATAAAACCATATAGTCTGCCACCATGCGGCCCGAATCACAAAAGGCCACTCTGTCATACTGCCCCATTCTCCGGCTTCATTCTGTGCCTGCACCTGAAATAAATATTTCCCGGGAGCCAGATTCGCAAAATTTACTTCCCGCGTGTTTGAATTTGTAAATACTGAATCTGCGCCTGAGAGTCTGAATCTGTATGGAATTCTCCCATCTGACCGATAATGAAGCGCATAAAATCGAAGGGTAATATTGTTCTCATTGTATGCAAACTCAACATTATTCTGAATAGAAACATTCTTGTTATTTATCCATAATTTTTCCAGAATGGGTGAAGGCATGGCTTTAACAGTTGGCAAATTCCTTAATTTTACCAGGCCCTTATTTGTTGCTATCCATAGAATGCCGTTTAATTTAATTACATCATTCACCTGATTAGAAGGAAGTCCATCCTTTTCAGTGATATTAGTAATTTTCCAGATACCCTGGTATTTGCTTAACATACTCAGTCCTGCACTGGAACATGCATAAATGATATCGTCCCGGCTCAAATAAAACTTTGAAATATTGTTTGAAACCAGACCATCCTTCAGGTTCAAATGCTGCCATTCATCATTTACATTTCTAATCAAAATTCCATTACCACTTAAACTAAACAACATACTTCCATCACCTGTAATCAAAATATTTCTCGGCTGATGATGTAGCATTGGATGCGTGAAAGGCGGCATTTCATATTTATTATTTTTCCAGATTCTAAGACCGCTTGTTGTTGTTACCCAAATCACATCTCTCTTGTCCTGAACCACTGAAAAAGTTCGTTCTTTGCCTGACATTAAGGAATCGTACCCAAGCAGTTCCAGCGTGTCCGATTCAGTGTCAATTTTTGCAAATCCGGAGAATGAACTGGACCAAATATGATGGCCATCAGGAGCCGGATTTAAAGTCTTTACAGGAAAGCCTGCTAAAGATTGAACGCCATTTTTCTTTTGACCCATTGGACTCCATGAATTCCTTTTGTAAACGTGCAGTAATTCATTTGCATAAATTTTATCATTTAATGTATCAAAATAAATAATATTCACTTCTCTGTTAAAATCTGAAGGCCCGGGTATGTTAGACATTGTTTTAAGGTCTGAATCATACTTAATAATACCGGCCGGTCTCGTTCCCAGATAAATATTTTTTGATCCGTCATCGCTCAGGCACACAATGTCGTCTGCAGATAATCCGCTTGCTTTGTTTAATATTTCAAAATTCGGGTTTTTACAATAAAATACTCCCGCGTGATGGGTAGAAGCCCAGTATCCCCCTTCCTCGTCCTCCAGAACTCTGGTAACAAATTGATTGGGCAATAAATTAACATGATTTCCAGCTTTCAAATCATCCATCGATTCAAATCGGAAGAGTCCATTTGAAGTTCCGGAATGAGAAGGAATAAGTATTTTCCCTTTCTGCGTTGAAATTACTTTCCCTGCATAAAATGGCAGCTTGACTTGAAAAGCAATTGTATCATTCCTGATGTAAAAATATTGACGGCCTAAACATAGCAACTTTGCATTATCAGATAAAGACACATGTTCTAAATAGGTACTGAGCTGTGGAAGGTCGACTTGAAATTCAAGTTCAGAATCAATAAATCTGTTCTTCCAAAAAATAAGTTTAAAATTTCTTCGCGGCTTGAATGCTGGCTTTGCTTTTGAACTCTGTAAAAAGCACATTGTATATAAATCCTTGTCATCAGTTTTTGCTATCAGAAAATAGTCGTCACCGGCACGCTTAATCTCTTTGACCTCACCGTCCGGACTGACAACTAAAAATCCATGAATATGCAAAGTCAACCATAATTCAGCATTTTTTGCAAAATACATATTAACAATCGGGCGGGATTTGGCAACATAAGGAGCAATCAACACATTATATTTCCATGCCCTGATCGTATCATTTTCTACTTTCCAAATAGAGCCGTCCAGTCTTGTAAACCAAATGTTTCCTTCATTATCTTCAGTAGGAAGAAATGCCTCCGTCCCACTGAGATGACTGGTATCGACCGGTTGGATAAATTCATACCCGTTGAATCTGCAAATCCCGTGGTTGGTAGCAAACCACATATAGCCTCTGCTATCCAGCAGCTGATCATAGACTTCATTTCCCGGCAATCCATGATCGGTAGTGTAATTTTTCCATGAAAGATTCTGACTGAAGATTGATTCCCCGTTCAGAATGTAAAGGAAAAAGATTATTATAAAATTAAGCCATTTCGACATAAGGCTTGTATTTGCTCAAAACTGCCCTATAAATCTAGTTAAAAAATTCATCAGGCAAAGATTTTCAAGTGTCTTCGATCTGAATTACTGCAATTAATTGAAAGGTGATTACTGCATTCTGTATATTTGAGTCAGTGTTCATTAGACCCAGACTTTTCATTCAAGACTAGCCTTACGTTCAAACTATCACTTGCATGGGTATCCGAATATTGATCGTTGATGATGAACCTGCAGCCCGTGCAGTGATCCGGCATTTTTTACAATCCATTTCCGAAATTGATCAGGTAACTGAAGCTTCCGGAGTGAGGGAAGGAATCGAAAATCTTCAGAAAAATAAAATCGACCTCCTGTTTCTGGATGTGGAGATGCAGGATGGAACCGGTTTTGATCTTTTGGATCAAACTCCAAATCCTGATTTTCAGGTTATTTTCACGACTTCCCATGATGATTTTGCCATCAAAGCATTTAAATATAATGCGATTGATTATCTGCTTAAACCAGTGGACCCAGATGAATTTAAAGCAGCTGTTCAAAAAGTAATGTCAAACCGGAATTTACGCTTATCAAAAGAACAGATGGAAGGGCTATTGAGCACAAATAGTGATAAAAGATTTGAACGTATTACCCTTGTTACAGGGAACGGAATGATTTTTACAGAAACCAATAATATCAGCCATATTGAAAGCTATGGAAATTATACATTCGTGTATCTGGCTTCGTCTGAGCGACATCTTGTCTCCAAAAACTTAAAAGAATTTGAAGAAATGCTGCCACATCCTCCGTTCTTCAGAACACATCAATCTTATATGGTCAACACTTCATTTGTCCAACAAATATCCACGCATGAAGCCGATATTGCTTTCATGCAAAATGGATTAAAAGTGCCTATTGCAAGAAGAAAAAAGGATGCATTTCTGGAATTGTTGAAGAGACGATAGATTCTGAAAAGAAGAGTCAACCGATATTAAAATGTTTTCCTGAACACCTGCCACTTTCTGTATGTAAGGCTTCTCCACAGCCATTCCACCGGTCCGAAATGAAAATATTGCAACCAGAAATAGCTGATTATTGTTTGAAAAATAAATATTCCCAAAGCAATGAAAATCAGTATTGTCGGACCAACTCTCCCACCCCAGGCTAAACCAAAACCATAAAAGATCAGGATGCAAAATATGGATTGGGATAGATATGAGCTCAATGCCATTCTTCCAACAGGTGCAAAGAATTCAAGCCATTTCCTGTTCTTTTGCTGCATATACAATAAAGCGATGCATGCAATGTAGCTCAATGCAAAAGGTGCTACCTGCAAATTATGAAAAACACTGTCAAATATTCCCATAATATTATCCTTAATAAGCAGCTTATCATTATAAAAATACAGGTAAAGCAGTCCCAAAAGTATGCCGGATATTGCTCCCCAAACGGCAATTTTTCTGAAAAGCGTTTTGTGTTTTTCAAGATCAAGGTACATCTGATTCCTGCCGGCAACGAATCCTATGAGGAATATTCCCAATATCTTGAATGGTCTGTGTGTTTGAATTAAATCACCCCAGCGATAAAAAAAAGCTGATTCCTGCCATTGGAAAAATTCTTTGAAAGTAAGATCCGGTCTGTATAAGTAGCTTCCAAAATCCATATCCTCAGTGAACCCGTTTGATTGATCAACTTGCCACCCCAATCCAAAAATGAAATCCGCCGGCCAAATCCCGGTCAGATGTAAGATGAGATCAAGGAATATTGGAACCAACAAAAATATGCCTGCTAGAACCAATAATCGCCTGTCAGAAAATTTTGTAAAAAGTGGTAGCAGGAAACCAGTTAAGCCATACAAAAGTAAGATGTCACCTTCCCACAGAAACCGGATATGGATGATTCCTATCATAACCAGTATTGCCATTCTCCATTGAAATAAACGCACAGGATTCACTCCTTTCTTGCCGGCATTATTGATGAAAATGCTACAGCCCAGTCCAAATAAAAATGAAAAAACAGAGTAAAACTTGCCCTGAAAGAAGAGAAGTTCCAGCTGGTAAAAAATGTTGTCTGCTGTATGAGTGGACAATGCCAGTTTTTTAGCTTCATCCATAAAAACATATCCACTGAAAAAACCAATGTTCATCACCAAAATGCCCAGCAAAGCAATTCCCCGAATGATATCTAAAACTTTTGCTCTGTCAAAAGAGGGACCAGCAATAGATGTGGGTGATGTAACCATAAAACAAGTGTATAAAATCAATTCAGGGGATAGAAATTAAAAAAATCCTACCCCCTGAAAAGCTTACTTTTCGTCATAGGCAAAGAAGCTTACTATCAAATCAATAGCAGCATCTCTTGTCTTAGGGGTGAAAACTACCACCGCCAAATAATTATTGGCACTCTCCACATCCATCAATGCCACTACAAAAGCAGAAGCACCATCACTTGTACCTTCTACATAATACCCGTACAAATCATTTAACTCTAGCTCATCGGCATCAGCTATAGTCTCATAATTCATTTCTACAGCCATTTCGATAACTGCTTCAGCCAGATGTTCCTCCGTCACTTCTCTGTTTTTGACCGGAACTATAGTTAAAAATAGATCCGCCTTTTCAGCAGTAAAAGTCTCCCCATCATTCTGCGTGATACGCATTCCTTTAGTAAGTGTGAATCCCAGCCCATAAGAATCCCACACCATTTCTGTTTGTGCTGTCAAGAGATTACTGCATAACAATAATCCTGCAATTAATACGCCAAATACATTCTTTTTCATCTTGTTTAATTTTGTGCAATGTAGATATATTCATATCATTTTGTAACAAAGACAATAAAATTATATTCAGCTGATTAAGAGCTGATTCTCCTGCCTTTTGAGTTTATAAATCAATACCATCATTGCCAGCATTTTTACCGATTCCTACCTGTCATAAAGAGCTTTATTTTAAATTTACTATCTTTGCCGTGTCAACCTCTTTCAAAAACAGGACTGGTTTGATAATTCCCGGAGATTTTGCCATTCTTATATTGGAAATGTTACTTACAGGCAGGCTGGATACATTTATGACAATTACACCTTTCATTGGCTGTTTGGTCTATTGAGCCATCGAAAGACCGGCTTTTTAGTTAACAACATGGAAACAGCTGTGTAGGGGCGATTCATGAATCGCCCCTACACAGCTGTTTCGACTGCTATATCAGCTTGCAGCTTCTTCCGGCTGTTCACTCATCATTCATAACTCTTAACTCATCACTCAAACAGGCTGTTCTTCTCGCAACTCGCGGCTCATAGCTCGCAGCTTCTTCCGGCTGTTAACTCATCATTCATAACTCATAACTCATCACTCAAACAGGCTGTTCTTCTCGCAGCTCGCGGCTCATAGCTTGCAGCTTCTTCCGGCTGTTCACTCATCATTCATAACTCTTAACTCATCACTCAAACAGGCTGTTCAACTTGCAGCTTGAGGCTTGTAGCTTGCAGCTTCTTCCGGCTGTTCACTCATCATTCATAACTCATAACTCATCACTCATAACTCATAACTCAAGCAGGCTGCTTGCCAATAGCCAAAGGCCAATAGCCAACAGCCGGCTGTTAATCTTCTTTCTCCGCCTTCTTAATCTCCGGTAAAGAATCCCTAATCACCACAGGCTTCCTCCACAGCTCCCGGATATTATCAAAATCTTTGTTGTATGCAATCGATAATCCGGTGACTACGATCTGTCCATCAATGATCCCTTCAAATTCATTTCTTCTGAATCCCCGCAGTCTGTAACGGCCATCCGGAACCAATAAATAATCCAGACTAATATCCCCAATAATATCTCCCGCACCTGGTTGATCATTTGGATTTTCTCCCTCCAGATCCAGCTGGCTTCCCACTGATACAATCAGACGATCATTGAGTAAAGCTTTCCGGAGATTTACATTGAGCTGTGTCCTGTTTTCAGCCGCTCCTGTTTGGTAGTCTGTATAGCTATCCAAATTGAAATCCAGATCTATGCCTTTGATATATTTTCCACTGAGCGAATTCAATTGAGAAGAAAGCAATTTACTTACACTGGATCTTGCCATTTCATTGGCTCCTCCCCCGCCTCCTGAGGCCTGACTCAAATCTTCCGGTAAAAAACGATTTAAAACAATGAGAGAAAATACCTGCTTATTCAATTCTGATTCATTTTCATTCAGCTGTTGAATCTTATTATAAACATTGCCCCCTATCGCATTTCTTTGCAATTCCGGCATATCCAGGCCAAATGAAATATCAGGTCTCAAAAGTGTTCCTTTAATTTTAAGTAAAACTTCAAAGGGTAAATCCTGACGATACCTGTTTATTGTTGCCTGATCAGCACCGGCCAGTTGAGAGCCCATCAGATCCACTGTAGAAGTTTTGGTCCTGTAAAGAGCGGTAAGATCTAAGGCTCCCCTGAGTGGCTCTCCAGTCCAGGTAATCCTGCTGCCTCTGGTCAATTCAAATCTGCGCTGGACTATTTCATAGAGACTCATTTCATAATGTCCATCCAGTATTCTATATTCACCTGAAATCCCTATACGGCCATTCGCTTCCATGTCCACACTCAGATTCGCTTCCCCTCTGATTAAGAGATTGTCTCCTGATTGCTCATCAATAACAATAGTAAATGTAGTACTGGAATCAACTTCTATGATGGCACTGAGCTGAAGTCCAATCATATCAGTTTGAAAAGCATCAATGACTGCAGAATCACTCGCGGTTGAATCCTTCATATTTACAAACACAACCACTCCTTCCTTGTCGACAGCAGCCACCTGAGTTTCCGGTATGATGAAAGTAACATTGCTTCCCCGATTTAATCTGACCCTCCCATTGACCACTGGATTTTCCAAATTACCTCTTACAGAAATATCCAAATCAGCAAGAAGACTTCCAAAGTACATGTCATTATCTTGTCGGGTGGAATTAAGCATCCTGAAGTCTTTGGCATCAATGTCCAGAAAGAACTCCGGATTTGTCAGGCTCTTTTCTGTATCAATTCTGCCGGTGATGGCACTGGATTCTCCTCTGCTGTCGCGAATGGTAAAGCGATCAAAATAAACTCCCTGATTCCTGACGCTGAGTTGCTCATCCGCCAATGTAAATCTTTCATTTACTGCACTGACTGTCACAGCAGCATTTCTGAACTGAAAAGATCCGTCATAAATCGGTTTTTCCGGAGACCCGGTAATTTTCACCTTTCCGGACATGGTCCCTGCTGCATCCGAAATGGCTTTATTTGTAAAATTTTCAATCAATGCCAGTTCTACAGATTTGATGTCAAGGTCCAGATTCAGCGTAGTTTTGTCGCCTGCGACTGAATAACTACCATCCAAAACCAAATCAGCTGCTCCTCCTGAAATCACCAGATTAGCCGCATAGTTACCTGCTGATTTACTCACAGCATCCAATCTAAGATTACCTACCTGCATCTCCTGATAAGTGATATTATTAATCTCCAGATCTGCCACAAAAGAAGGAGTAGAAAACAGATTAATTGCCCAGACTTCACCCTCGATCACACCATCCACTCTTTCGTCTTCCGGCTGAAACATGGCAGAGAATGTTGCCACCTGAAAATTTTCAAAAATCAAACCCAAATGATCTTCAGCAAGATTAGTTTTATTGGCTATTGAAATTTTCTGTACTCCCTGAGATAAAACAAAATCTCTGGCCAGAATCCGGTCCTTAAGTATGCTGATTTGATTGTTGGGAGAAATATTCCAGTTGGCCCTGTTGAGAAGAATTTTTTCCGGTAATACCCTGATAATAAGATCTTCACCCTCCATCTCCCCTGCTACTTCGAAAAAATACATAGGTACTTCTTCTTTATCCAGGATGTCTGCCCTGAATCCGAAAGTTTCTCCATTATACTTGCCGGTCAGACTAGTCTTATATACTTTGGCTGAAGGATGTAAAATACTATCCCAGGCAATATCCAGGTTCAGACTTTCGTCGCCTGTGCTCACATCTATTGCGATATTGTAGCCCTTCATTTCTGTATAATGAATCTGTTCAATATCCCAGTTAATCCCCATTATATTTTCTGCAGAATTAAAGTCAATTGTCAGATCTCCGGCTTCCAGGTTTTGCAATTGAGGTATTAAAAGCTCCTGGAGAACAGAATTCTCTTCAAATGTGAATACACCTTTCAGAATGACGTCCTTTCCAACTTGCATGGTATCTGGATCTTTGCCTATATATGGAGCAGCAAATCTGTTCAGTCCGGTGATAAGAGCATTGATGTCTGTGTTCCAGTCTATTTTTCCATTCAGCAGATCAGATTCAATAGTCACTTCACTTCCATTGGCATCAGAATCCGCCAGAATAATGACCTCTTCCATATCATACTTGATATTGTTTTTGACAACCCTGGCATTCGCGATATTTACATTGGCCACAAAGTTGTCCATAGGGCCTTTCATGCTGGCCGTCAATGTTCCCGAGACATTCATATCTTCCTTACTGAGAGCCAGTTTATTGGCATCCAGATTTTTTACTTCCAGGAGCACATTGTATTCAGGATTCAGTGAGTCTAGATTTGCAGTCGCATTCAGATCGAGCAATAGAGAAGGCTGTGCACTTGAAAGTGAAAACTCCGCCAGCTGATTCTTCAGATTTCCATCAAAGCTGATATCCTTAAATTCCTGCTCTCCAATCACGATAGACCTGAGTTTCCCTTTCAGCTCAGCAGTCATGGTTTTAATATCTTTTCCACTTCCTTTGAAGTCAATGTCCAGATTGATCAATCCAAGCGTGTCATTTTTCAACAATGCACCGAGATCCATTTTATTCAATGACAAATCGGCATCATAAGACATAATACCTTTTTGGTTGAGATGTGCATCAAATACAAGCTGACCTTCCGGAATATTGAGTAATCCCTTCGCCTTAATGTCTTCAGGAGTGCCATTGAGGCTGGTATTTAAAAATATTTTTGAAGGAATTTTAACAGGCATCGTATCCTTCGGTATAAATGAGGCGTAATCAGCCATCACTGATTCGAATGTTACTTTTGGAAAATTAAAAACCAAAGCCTTTGCATCAGGTAAACCTTTTATATTTCCACTGGCTTTAATATGTGTATTGGTACCCCAATCGATAGCAAAATCTTTCAAATCAGCATCTCCTACCCTACCACTGATACTGCCATCGAGACCGAATGGCTTATTGTGAAATGGAGCCAATACAGTGTCCTTTCTTAACTCAGGAGCAAAATAAAAGGCATCCTGCAAGGAAAGAATGGAGGGCTTGAAATCCAAATTAAGCGTTGCATTTTCAGGCTGGTTAATCAAATCATCCAGACTGCTATAGCTCATTGCCAGATCCATACTAACTCTGGAATAAGTAGTCTGAAAATTCAGCTTATCCAATGCAAATGATTTTTCACTTGCTTTCAGATTAAATGAAAGTTCCTTCAATTCCCAGTCCGAGCGCTCTTTAAAATCAAATGAGCTTAGCTCCAAACCAGCACCTTCTTTACTCAGATAAATGTTTTGCATTTCCAGATCAAGATCAGACAGAACAATGTGATCCGGATCAAAACTTCCCGTTTTGGCAACTTTATTTCCTCTGTGGATTTCGAAATAGTTATTTTCCATTTGCATAGAACCCACATTGATATTCATATCCGGAAAAGCTACTGAAATTACACTGTCATTTTCTACCTGAACAAGATCGTCTTCAGAGCCAGAACTTGCAGAACCTTTAGGTAACTTAGCCACAACCCTGCTATCTTTCAATATGAAATCCTCCACCTCAATTGTATTGGTATTCAGATTAAAACTTTTGACCTCCAACGCTAAAAGTCCAATAGCGAGATTGGCCGAAATACTGTCGGGAGGAATGGATACTTCAGCATCAATATTTTTCAACTCCAAGTTATTCACAATGAAGGTGGGAATTGCAGATGATGTAGAATCTTCGTCCGCCTCACCTGAACTGAGAGACTTCCCTGAGTAAAACCGGATCTTACTATTTTCCAGAACCAGACTATTGATGTCAAAATTCAGACTATCCAAATCCAGCTGTCTGTTTTCCAATTGAAGATTACCCAGTGCCAGATAAGCCAGCATATCTTCCAGTTTGTCATCATAGGTAAGCTGAAAATCACTTAAAGATATCGGACCGACACTTGCGAGTTTGAATGCAACTTTTTCAGTTGTATCTACAGGGTCCTCAACTACGAGACTGTCTTTTGAAACAAAAGCATCTATTAGAAAATTAAAGTTGAATGTACTGTCTGTGGCACTTCTTTTGACATGAGCTCTGAGTCCATCCCAGTCAATTTTAGTAATATGAATTTCCTTATCGAGAAGTGGTTTTAATGCCACGCCGGTTTCAAAACTGCGTATATAAATGAGTGAATCCCCTTCGGTGTCTTCCAGATAGAGGCCTTCGAGATATACATTGCCTGTGAATGTGATAAATAATCGCTCTAATTCTACCACAGTCCCTGTTTTGTCAGAGACATAGCTGATGGCTTTATTCACAATTTTGCTTTGTGCCCAGGGGGTACGAATCAACAAAACCAGTGTAACAAATAATAAAATGAGTCCTGTCAGGACACCGAGTATAGTTCGGAGTGTTCTTCGAAGGACTTTTTTGAAATTGGGCATAGAAAGAATATGATCAAAGATACTGAGATAAACGAAGTAAACGGGTTGTATTGCTTTTTGATATGAATATTAAATACAACACCCACCACCAATTTGCAAGTTTTTCGTGAATGGTAGCAAGAAATGTACATTTCAAAAATAGTCTACTGACGAACCATATATTGGAAACTGGCAAATTTAACCCAACCCGCACATGGCTGTTGTGGCTGTTTACTTACACCTTACTACTTATTCCTTACACCTTCCCTCCGGCTTTTCGCGCCGGGGTGGGGATTGTTCTTTCCACTGGCTTTCCGCGAGGGGTGGCATTGTCATTCCCACCGGCTTTTCGCGAGGAGCGATGCACCCTCGCTAACATATGTCGCGCCTTCAGCGATGGGTTTTACCGCCTCGCTTTTATATGTCGCGCCTTCAGCGCTTGAGCTGCCATATTTGAAGATACTTCTGTAACACCGGCATGCGCGTCCGATTTTCTCGTAGGGCGCACGGCCGTGCGCCCCTACGAGAAAATCCATGCAACGCATCTCAAATCCCCCCCCCCGGCTGTTCCACACCCGCACCCACCACTCACAATTCATCCCGTGAGCTTTGCGAACCACATCCCGCGCTTCAGAATGAAGCAAGCACACACCGGGCGCAGCCCGACACACAATCTCTACTTCAATCCCGCAGGCGCAGCCTACCTCAACTCAGGCTGTTTTCTCAGCACGGGCAATCCACTAGCGCAGCCACCCGGCTGTTCCAGGCTGTTTTCTTGAAGCTCGCAGCTCGCAGCTAGCAGCTTCTTCCCGGCTGTTCACTCATCACTCATCATTCATCACTCATCACTCAAACAAATTAGTCCTACCTTTGCGAGCTTAAATTCTCCGGCATTACGTTTATTGGATACGCATATGTTATTTTCTCACATGATTCAAGGATCGGTTTCTCGTTGTTTCCTTTTTGCAGTCATCATTTGTACGATAGGTTCGTCCTGCCGCACTGCCAAATATATTCCTCCCGGTGAAAAACTATTCACCGGAGCCGACCTCCATATCACAGGACCCGCTGATAAGAAAACCAAAAAAGCCCTGGAAAATGAAATTGAAGCTATCATCCGGCCCAAGCCCAATACAAAAATACTCGGATGGCGCTTCGGACTGTGGGCACATTACAGAGGTACAAAACCAAATGCTAAAAAACTTGGGAAGTATCTAAACAAAAAATTCGGGGAAGAACCCGCCTTAATGAGTCAGGTCAATACAGACAATACTATTTCCCTGATGCAAAACAGACTGGAGAATAATGGATTCTTCGAGTCAAAAATATTCGCTTCGTCCAAAGAAAAAGAGCATACAGGCAGCTGGAAATATGATATTGAAGTGAAAGAACCCTATCTGCTGGATAAATATGTATTTATCGCAGACACTACCAAAGCTTCAGCGATTATTGATTCCGGAATGACCCGGACAAGATTGAAACCCGGTACCCGTTATGAACTGGAGCTATTCAAGCAGGAGCGCGAAAGAGTGGATAGTCTTTTAAAGAGACAGGGATACTACAATTTTCAACCTGATTATTTGATTTTCAGGGTGGATACCAATCAGTATGAAGAGCGAAAGTTTGACCTGTATCTTTCCATCAAAACAAATGTGCCGGCAGATGCACTGATTCCCTTTTATATCGGTGATGTGACAGTGTTCTCTGATTATGATCAGTCACTGGGCGAACGACTTCCTACGGATACAGTGACGTATGACGGGATGGTGTTTATCGAAACAAAACGCTCTATAAAGCCCAAGTTTATTGCTAAGAGTATCCACTTTAGGGAAGCAGACCTGTACAATCAAAGACGTCAAAACCTGACTTCTACCAGACTGAGCAGTATGGGAAATTACAAATTTGTCAATGTAAGATTTCGCCCCTTGCCCCTGGATACCAGTGTTTATAATACACATGGAATTCTGGAAGCCAACATTTTTCTGTCCCCGCTCAAGAAAAGAACGATTCGCGCTGAATTTCAGGCACTCTCCAAATCCAATAACTTCGTAGGGCCGGTTTTTCAACTCAATTATAAAAACAGAAATCTGTTCAAGGGAGGAGAAACGGTAGAAGTGAGTGGCAAAATCGGATTCGAAACGCAGATCGCGAGTGGAAGACAGACAGGTCTTAATTCGTTTGAAACCGGATTGTCCACTTCCATTTTGTTTCCCCGTTTCATAGCTCCCTTCCGGGTACCGCTCAATCAGGCTTATGCCCTGCCCACCACAAAAGTGGGCGTCGGTTTCAGCACAGTGCATCGTGTCAGTTTTTTCCGGTTCAATTCAATTCTGGCTTCCTATGGGTACACATGGAACACATCCTGGAGAATGTCGCATGAAATCAACCCTATTTCTATCAATTTTGTGACGCTATCCAATACCTCAGAGGCCTTTGATTCCATTTTGATGGCAAATCCTCTGTTACAAAGAAGTTTTGCGCAGCAATTCATTCTGGGACTGACCTATTCAGTTCAATATAATGAGCTTCGCCGGCAGAATAAAAGAAGCAGATTTTTCATCCTCTTCAATACGGATCTCAGTGGAAATGTCATCGGTGGAATCCAGAATGCCTTCAATGGTCCGAATACTGAAAAAACCATATTTGGACAACCCTATGCACAATACGGCAAATTTGACATCGATATCAGGCATTACACCAGTGTCGGCACACAATCCCAGTGGATCATGAGAGCCTTTGCCGGTATCGGACTCCCCTATGGAAATTCCTTCAGCTTACCCTTCGCCAAACAATATTTCTCAGCCGGACCCAACAGTGTCAGGGCATTCAGGATCCGTTCTCTCGGTCCGGGCACTTACCGCCCGGATGTGCTGGATATCGCCTCCTTTTTTGATCAGGCAGGAGACATCAAGTTCGAGGCAAACCTTGAGTACAGATTCCCCATTGTCGGTATCCTCAAGGGAGCGCTCTTTGCAGATGCCGGAAATATCTGGTTACTCAGAGAAAATGATAAATTACCGGGCAGTAAATTCAGCTCCAAATGGTTTTCTGAGCTGGCAGTTGGTACCGGTTTAGGTATCCGCCTGGATGTCGGCTTTTTCATCCTCCGACTGGATGTCTCGACTCCCCTGAGAAAGCCCTTCCTCCCTGAAGGTGACAGATGGATCAGATCCTTTGATTTTGGGCAGAAGGACTGGCGTCGGGAGAATATCATTTACATGATTGCGATTGGTTATCCGTTTTAGGGTAAGGAGGTGGTTCCATATTTGAAGTTGAAATTATTCCGCCTTTGAGAATAATCCGTAAAAAATGGTTTTGAGCGAAGTGGCCAAGACCGGTACTGTGTGAGCACTCTGTGCTGCCAAGCAGATACAGAGATGATCTGTGATCATTAAGCAGGAACAGGAAAACCTACGGCGAGTTTAGCGGGCTTAACGAAGCGAAAGCGCATTTTTAGGATTAGGCTCAACAGCGGAAATGGTTTTTGCTTACTTTTTGCCATCTCAAAAAGTAAGAGCCCCACCGGCTTGAGGTGATTAGAAGGAATTAATTCCAATTATTAAAATTAGAAATTGCGAATATACTTTTTACCCCAGCTCCTCACCTTTCAAACTTGCATCGATGTGAAATCAGGCAATTAACTAATCATATTTTTTTGGGCGTGTCCGTCCCCAACGCATTGGGGACGGTCGGGTGATTCCGGGGTTCGCTTCGCTTCCGTCCCCAAAGCTTTGGGGACCGGCTCCTGCGTCGCCGCCCTCCATCCCCCTCACGCGTGGGACTTCTTACATGATATAGTTTTTCAGTATAAGATTCGACTCTTGCATTTCAGTTTTTTTATAAAAGCACTTCACACTTGGGATACCCACACATAAGCAGGTATTTCTACGGACTCTGCACGCTCAGTAATTTCTAAATTAAATAAATGCTATGCCACCGGATACTTGCATGATGAATTTTTAATATATTCGGTCAACTACAATAAATAAAAACATGCAGATAGAAACTATTGAAAAATTCAAGGCATACTTCAGGCAATTGAAGTTTGATGATGATACTGCGTTAAATGAAATTTATTCGGATAATGTAATCTTCATTGACCCAATCCACAGGATTAACGGGATAGAGAATCTAAAATCTTACTTCAAAAAACTAGATAGCAATTTGATGGAAGGTTCTTTTCAGTTTACTAATGAATCGATTATTGACACTACGGCTTACCTGCAATGGGAAATGAACCTGCAACTGAAACGACCTAAAAAAAATGTAAAAGCATCAGGTATTTCAGTTCTGACTCTTGAACAAAAAATAATCAAACACAGAGACTACTTTGATGCAGGCGAATTATTTTATGAAAATATTCCTGTTCTGGGAAGCGTAATTCTTTTCTTAAAAAAGAAAATAGCCGGTTGAAGAAAATGGAGTCTAAAAGTAGATTTGAAGTTGAAATTATTCCGCCTTCGAGATGAACGACTAAAAAAATCTACATCATTTATACAAAAAACGCAAGTAAGAAATATCAATTCATCATTAAGTAAACTCCTAATTAGCAAATCATTATAGTTTTAGGTACTCCAGGAACGAAATTCTGCTAAAAATATAGATATTGCGTGTATTAAAGAGTTGGTGGTCATTAAAATTGAAAAAATGAATAATCGATTGGAATTATCAAAATTGAGAATTGGAGACATAATCCCTGATTGGAGCATAGAATTGATTTCTGATGAAATTTTACCTAAAA
>JALHRR010000018.1 GCA_022841345.1 Saprospiraceae bacterium | reverse complement strand
AGAGCCTAATCCTAAAAATGCGTTTTCCTTTCGCTATGCCTGGTAAACTCGCAGTTGCATTTGTTGTTCCTGATTATTCCTTCCAGGTCATCTCTACATCTGCTTAGTCTCACCTAATGCTCACACAGTACCAGTCATGGCCGCTACAGTCAAAACCATTTTTTACGGATTATTCTCTAAGGCGGGATTGTAGCAACTTCAATGTTGGAATACTCCTTTTTGGATGCTTATATTTGACAGTACTTATTTGAATCCTAATTCCCAACCTGCTTAGTATTAGTTTACAAATGTAATTTCCCTTTGTTTCATGAAAATAAAATTACTCTTAACGAGGTAGTCAAGTGTAATAGGAATCATATCAAAGCCCAACTTTTGGTTTCTGCTTTCAATTTTCCACGTATATTTGAAATAAAAAAAATGAGATCCATCTATCAGGAATGGGTACATGCTAAGAATTCCGGAAAAAATCACTTGCCGTTCTGGTCGATCCAGACGAACTGAGATTGAGACATCTGGACAGAATCATCGAAATGGCACTGGTGCATAAGGTGGATTACTTTTTTGTGGGTGGTAGTTTGGTGATGCATGATCGCATGGATCATTGTCTTCGAACCCTCAAGTCTTCCTGCTCTATTCCAATCATTCTATTTCCCGGGAGTACATACCAAATCAGCGAATATGCTGACGCCATTTTATTCCTTTCATTGATCAGTGGAAGAAATCCTGAATTGCTTATTGGACAGCATGTTTTGGCAGCTCCCATGCTGAAAAATAGTCCTCTTGAGATCATTTCAACGGGCTATATGCTTGTAGATGGCGGATCTTTTACGACAGCTTCTTACGTTAGTCATACCCTTCCCATTCCTGCCAACAAATCCGATATCGCTGTATGCACGGCCATGGCCGGAGAAATGCTGGGATTGAGTACATTGTACATGGATGCAGGTAGCGGTGCACGGCATCCGATTTCGGATCAGATGATCAGTGCGGTCTCAGAAAATGTGCAGGTTCCACTCATTATTGGAGGGGGAATCCGTGAAGCTAAAACCCTGCAAAACAAACTAATGGCGGGCGCTGATATAGTCGTCGTGGGAAATGCCATCGAATCCGAACCCGGACTCATCTCTGAAATGTCTGCCGTCGTTCGTGAATTAAACCTAAGTTTCTCCTGATGAGCAACAAAAGCAATGGCATAGTCATCAAATCTACCGGGAGTTGGTATATCGTGAGGCTGGAAAACGGAGATATAGTGGAGTCCCGCATCGGAGGAAAATTCAGATTGGAAGGTAAGAAAATTACTAATCCTGTTGCTGTCGGAGATGAGGTACAGGTCGAAGAGACCAAGGGTGAATATATAATCCGCGACATTTTCCCAAGAAGAAATTATGTAGCCCGTCAATCTCCCCGCAAAAAGCATGACTTACATTTGCTGGCAAGTAATGTGGATCAGGCCATACTTGTAGTGACTATTCTGGACCCGGACCTTAAGCCGGGATTTATTGATCGCTTCCTTCTGATGACTGAGCCCCGAGATATTCCAGCGATTATTGTATTCAACAAATCTGATCTTTATGGAGAAGAAGAGCTGGAGACTTACGCTGCGCTGGAATACATTTATAATAAAATCGGGTATGAAACGCTGTTGGTCTCTGCTGCGAATGGGCATAATCTTGACTTAATGCGGGAAAAACTAAAAGATAAAATTTCCCTCATCAGTGGTCAATCGGGTGTAGGAAAATCTTCCCTGCTCAATGTTCTCAGTAAAGGACTGGTAATTAAGACTCAGGAAATTTCTGATTATTCAGGCAAAGGGCAGCATACTACCACATTTGCGGAGATGCATCCGCTCGATTTCGGTGGATATATCATCGATACTCCGGGAATCAAAACGCTCTCTTTCAACAATATGGAGGTGATGGATGTGGCGCACAATTTCAAAGAGTTTTTCAGAGCTTCTGAAGATTGCAAATTTGCCAATTGTACGCACCGGAATGAGCCGGGATGTGCTGTTAAGAAGGCTATTGAAAATTACACCATCAGTGAGTTGAGGTATCAGAATTACCTACAGATTCTGGACGAGATTGAGGATCAGAATTATTGGGAGCGGCTGGATATGTGAGGTGTGGAGTTGTATTTCCGTAGCTTCGGTCTGGATAGGTGATGTCTTTCTGCGCCTACGGCTGGAAAGGTGATGTTTTTTCGCGGGACAAGCCGCGAAAAAGTGATGTCTTTGGTCTATTTTCGGCTACGCCTCAATAGACCAAAGGTGATGTGCGAGCGGAGCCCGCGGTTGGGTTGAGGGTGTGAGTGTGTGGGGTGTTTGTTTTACTATGATTTTAAACTTTCCCATAAGTTCTTTGGGTCAATCTCTTTACCACCTTCTTCCTTGCTGGCATCTAAAACCATTTGAACAAAATCGGGATCATAGGGACTCTGTTCATCCTCAAACGACTGCGTTTCATAAGAGACTTCAATTTCTTTGAGAAAAGCTTTGATTTTGGCTATCGCAGCATTGTCTGCAGATTGAATGATGATCGTTTCCAAGGCAATTTAATTTGAAATGTAAATGTAGGTTAATAACGTTATTTGTTGAAAAGATGGTTCATAGAATCGTGGGATTACTTTATCTCAAAGTCAGCCCGGGCCTTTTATAAACTATCCTAACAAAGTGTAAAATAAAATCATGTCAATCTGTAGAACAATTTCGTGTCAAAGTGTAAAACCAATGATTGTCAAAGTGTAAAATATCCGTCAAGTATTCCCAATCCCAAGTGCCGGGAAAAAGACTATGATTTGACTAAGAGGCTGTTGATTTGATGAAACTTTTCCTGATAACCGTGAGAGCCTCAGCATTTCAATAGTGAAACCTGCATGCTACTATCAGTAATTCTTTTTCTGAATATGAATAGACTAATCGGTGTTCCCTGTCTATTCTCCGTGACCAAAAACCTTGTAATTCATGTTTCAGTGGCTCAGGATTTCCGATACCTTCAAAGGGATCCCTCAAAGCGTCTTTGATCAGGATATTTATTCTATCAAGTTTCTTTCTGTCCATCTTTTGCCAATACAAATAATCTTTCCAGGCTGTTGCTGACCAGGCAATTTTCATTGATCGCTCAGCTTTTTATATTCCTTCTTTCCGGTTTTGGCCTCTTCGATTGATTTCAATAATATTTTGCGATTCTTACCTGAAAGCAGGTAGTTTGTTTCTTTTAAAGAATTGTATTCTTCTAATGAAATAATGACTAAATCCTTTTGATCTTTTCTCCTGACTATCAACTCATCAACATCATCCACCACTGAGTCCAGCCACTTCTTAAGGTTTAATCTCAGGTCCGTATAATTGATTACTTTCATGTCGCAAAATTATAAAATAATAACGTAAATACGTACGCTTGGTTTAAGTGGATTTTATTTTCGGACATCAAAAAGCGGTGGGCCTTGAAAGCACATCTTGCCTAAGTGGATTTGTCTAAGTTAATTCTCCAGTTCAATTCCAAAATCCTTCAAATATCCTTCAAGAGGGCGCAAGCCTAATTCATTTCTCCGAATCTTTACGCTGTCTATATTATCTACTTTATACATTTTGCCTCCCTTTACTTGTGTACCATACATTTGCGGTAAATTCTGATACATTAATACCCGGTCTTTATACAAAACATACATCTCAATATTTAAGCTACCATCATTAAACATTTGATCCACAGCATACAGATACTTTAAATGGATTGACTTTTCAGGTATATGCTGTAATGCCATAAACATTCCAGCAAACTGCCTGGAACTCAATTCATCTTTTGCCGGTACACCACATTTCTCCAAAATGCTAATTACTACGCTGGCATTATAGTAATCCAGTTCAACCAATTCCTTTAAACTTATGTCTTTCTGTCTTTCAATAAATCCCTTTTCATACACAATTTGTAACAGAGAGTCTTTAGTAGTGCAATCAATATCCATCATATCGATTTTTCCAGCTCTGGTTATTATACCCGCTTGGATTAGGGAGAAAAAGACAACAATACATAATATAGATACAACAGCTATTATCTTAACTATTCTACTTTTCATATTTTGCAGTATTCAATTTTTTATTCCATTTATCAACAATGAAGTAATCTCACTTCGTATAAGCCTCTGCCAATAAATTAGTCAGATCCTGCATGTCCTTATCCGTTAATTTGCCATACATTTTCAAGACCTTATTATTTCTGTCAGTTACTAAAGTTGATGGGTAACCATGGAAAAATTTCAATTCTGAATTGATAAATTCTTCACACTCAGGAATAAGTCTGAAATTGAATTCTTTCATATCTAAGAACTTCAAAACTGCTTCTGCAGAATCTTTGCTGAAAGCCAGAAAATTGATATCTGTATGTGCAAAGCTTTCCCGCAACTTGTTCAGCTCCGGAATTTCCTCCAAACAGGGTTTGCATTGCAAGAACCAAAAGTGTAGAACCGATATTTCACCTTTTAAATCTTGTAAATTCAATTTCTCCCTCTGAAGGTCTGGCATGCTGATATCGGGCAATTTGCTGCCGATGATGCAGTCCGACTTAACACTATGACTATATCCTTTTCTTCCATCTTCATATGTGAAGATTATCTTTTCTGTTCCCTCCAGACATTTATGAAATTGATCTTTTATGGTATATTCCTCCTGAGCAATACAACTGAGGTGAATGGTAAGAAAGGAAATCAACAAAATGGTAAATTTCAAAGTAGTGCTATTTATAAAGTGAAGCTGTACGTTTGTCAAACACCACCATTAGTGCCCCATCGCAATTCTCTTCAAGAATTGGCCGGTATTTTGCTCTGACCTCAAGAGAGGACTGATGATGTATTACAAAGAATGGAACTTTGGAAAGCTCATATCCAACAGATTCGGGTTTGGGATAACCATACTCATGTAAAATTGACTTTATTTTTTCCAGGTTAACGCTATCCAGGCTATCCTGAGATTTTTGCCATTTCAGCATATCCTCCTCTTTTAAATTCATACCATTTAACTTCATTCTAAGATCCTGATCATCGCTTCTGATCCTGGTAAGCTCAGCTATTAAAGGATAGTTCACCTTATTAGGATCAATTTGGGGTTGTTGTCTCTTTATTTCTTCCGTTCTGCTTTGATAGGCAATTTTGTAATCTGCATAAGTTGTCTGATTTTTTCTTTCATCACACTTTGTCAGAAAACTTTTGAATAGAAGGGTGTCATATCGATACAATGACTGGAAAAATCCTTCGTCTGCTGTATTTTGCAGATCGTAAATGGCATTGCAGAAAGAAGAATCTGTATTAAAAGCTTTCTCAAGGTTAGCTGCAACTACTTCGTGTGAACCTTTCAGGCTGGCTACATAAAAGGCAATACTGTAATAACTTTCTTTTTCATATGCATTTTTTAGTTTACTAATGCACATAGAATATATCTCATCAGGCATGTCAGGTTGCTGCTCAGGATAGTACGGTTGCCGATCGATACATGAGATTTGTAATAACATACCCAGAATTATAATAAGTATATTTTTCATTGCTTCTACTATTATTGCTCCACTTTTATGGTTATTATACAATCACTGATTGCTTACAAGAAAGATAAAGCATGTTTCCTCATCCCTTACTCTTTAAGATATTCTCCCATAGAATAAAGCATAAAAGACAACACATTCCCTTCAATTTCTTCCCCATAGGTTGTATTAACATAATCCCGACCAGGATTGAACCGGGCACAACTAATAAAATAAACCGATTCTCCCAAAAGTGATTGATATTTCTCTATCACTTTTTTTCTATCTTCCAGAGGCATATACACAGAGGGAACCGGGGCAAAAATTACCGGAACAGCTTGCTGTAACAGGTCTCCATGAATGCCCTTGTCGACTAAATAAAAACGATATTTTTGTGACACCAAATCTTCGGGGTTACTTCTTCTGTGGGTTTTGCCGTATTGACCATTTTTGATATAAACTTTGCTGGAATCAACACTCACATTGCCCTCTACAAAACGCTGATCCATCGCCAATTGAATATGAGCATTGTGTTTGTAATTTTCTATAAATATCTCTAGTGGTCGATAAAAAGGATTCGGCTGAAAACAGCCTTTTCTGTCAGATCGCTCTAATACGGCACTTCCCATATAATGGCAATCAATTCCCGGTCCTGATTTTAATCCTGTGATAATCAGAAAAGAATCTTTGTCGATAATGCTCAGTTTATATATTTCAATATCGGTATTTTCAGCATAGAACCGGTACATCTCTTCTCCTGCAATTGTTGGACAATCATATATTCTTCTTTTTTCAAAGACTGCCCTCCCTTTATAGTGCTTTCCAGCATTATTAAAATTCCCCTTAAAATTTATATCATATTCGCATTGATTTGGCATAGATATTTTGCCATCCGGAAGGATGATGTATTTGCTGCAGGAATCCAAAATGTTAATATATATGATGGTATCGTTTTGTGCAGTTAGCTGTTGAGAACTTAGAAGGAGAGTTAACATGCAAATGAGACGAGCGGAAAATTTGGCTTTGCACATTTAATTTTTCTTCTTGTTTTCAAAATATATAAAATCCTCCGTTCTGCTATTGTAGACATCTAAAAGTGATTGGCTCATACAATTCTTACTGACTGCATCTTCTAAAACAGGAGTATATTTTTGTCTTACCCTGACATCGCTCTGGTGATGTAAGACAAGCCATGGCACCATAGCATTATCGTACCCCACTTTCTCCACACACGGATATCCGTTATATTTATGAATAATATCTTCAATAATCTCAAGATTGATTGAATCATACCGGCTCTGAGCTTCGGGATTTCTTTTATCATCTCCTCTGTATGCCTGATCCCGCTGATGTACTTCTTCTAAAATGGCAATCAGTTCTGAATCAAATAAGCTTTGATCTAATTCCAATTGCTTGTTTTTCTGTCTTTCTGCATAGGCCAACTCCTTTATTTTCATCTCTTTCAGGTATGTTTGATAGTTGACCTTGGATTCACACTCTACACATATATCCAAAAATCTTGGTTTATCACGTTTCACAAGATTTGTGCTGAAATTAAAGCTATCGGATTGGTATCTAAACTCGTATAATTTAGCACATACTGAATCATGTTGATGAATACTTTTCCGAAGATACTTGTACACCACTTTTGAATCATAATCCAGATTTGCAAGAGCAATAGCCCTTTGATAAAAATCAGAGGTCTCATATGATTTCTTGAGATTCTCTGAATATTGCAGATATCTCTTCTCTGATAAAGAGTCATCTTTATGAGGAACTTTTATTTTACAAGAACATAGCAACCCTATAGACAGTAGAACAACCATTGCATTTTTAAATTTTAAATTCATTGATATTTAATTTAAATATAACTCATATACAAGCGTGAAGATTTTCTCAAGCCAAAAGTCTGTTAATGACTATTGGTATCAATATTTTGATGCAATATCAATAAAGCCCTGAGGGTCAATAGTTATGACATTAGATTTATCAGGGTTATTTAAAGGCAAGCAGAGGTCTTGCAGGAATGATACCACAATATTCATATCCCGATTGGGATTCACAGGCCAGAAGTATAGCTTTTTTGAAAATGAATCAAAAAGATCTATACCTCCATAATATTGGTAATTTCCCAATTTAGGATGTAATAAAAGATTGCCATCAACAATTTTAAACTTTTTGGTTTCCGAATCATACAAAAATAATTTGTTGCTACCTGCAACGTTTCTATCCACCTGATACAGGATTGTTTCAGCGTCGAAAAATTGATTATTCTTTATTGCAGTAATAATATAGGGCAATACTTCATTCAAATTTTCTACATCAAAATGATGTAAAATAGTTTTCAAATACTCAGAACCATCAGATCCAAGTTGATCGTAGCCGGGCCATTGATAATTATTATACCTGATCAGTCCATGAAGCAAGAGCATGTTTGTAGAATCTATATATTTCATTTGTTTATCAAGTTCCGGAGATTCTGTCTCTATCAATCTGATAGCCTGATCTCTATCTTCCATCCATTTCAATTCTTTGATCATAAAAGAATCTAATTTTGAAACATATATTTCATTGTTCAGCAGATATAAATCAGCGTCCATTGAGATGGTATCGAAATTACTTTTTTTCAATAAGGTATTGAAAAACTTAATATCACAGCCTTTTTGTATGGCGGAAATGTTGAGTAGTCTATTGAGCTCATGAGACTTGACAGAATTATTTGCATATAGATTATAGTGGACACTAAGATCGCCATAATTTGTTTTCGAAAAAAGCTGGATCAGCTTTTCCTGAGCAGAGAACGTATCTCTTTGTTGCAGCAATTCTTTTGCATCAAAGTAAAGACCAGAAGGACAATCTACACTATCCTGAGTATATGCTGTTATTGAGAAAAGAATAAGCAATAAATTAAAAATCAACTTACTTCTTATATTCATTTGTTGTGAATTTAAGACCTTAAAATAGAAGAATATTTTATGAATTCTATAATTTATTTTAAAAATAATTTTGGATTTTAACAAATGGGATGCGTAAAGAAGTCGGGGCATATCTTATTGCCGTTGCTTTCAAAAGGGAAAAGGCAGGGATAGGGTTCACATTCACACTTGCACCTTACACACAAATGGTAAAAAAGTCAATAACTTCTTCCAGGCTGTTCCCTTGTACCTTGTAGCTTCTTTCAGGCTGTTATCTTTTCCATCCCAAAGTGAAAGGCGTGTACAGGGTGCACACCCACACTTGCACCCCACACTCCGGCTGTTCAGCCAGAAGCTAGCAGCTAGTAGCTAGAAGCGGCTGTTAAACACGTCCTCTAATCTTCTTCACCAACCCCATCAGTGCAGATTCCTGTCTCAGCACAAACAGAATAAATCCAGAAAATAAAACGGCATTTATCAAAAGTGTGAGAACTAGATTGAGTTGCAGCCATTGATGCAGATAGACTGAGATTCCATATATAATGCTTCCACTCAGAAAATACATGCCAATGACCTTCAGATCATATGGGACTTTATAGTGTTTTTGTCCAAGCAGATAACAAATAATCAACATCGCTCCATAGCAAATCAAAGTAGCAATAGCTGCTCCCCAATATCCGAAAATGGGCAGCCACCATATATTTAGTGCAATTGTTATCGCAGCTCCCGTAAGACCTATCCAGGCCCCGGTCATTGTTTTGTCAGTCAGTCTGTACCAGATGGAGACATTGTAGTAGAGGCCATTTAAGAGGTTTGCTAATAGCAATAAAGGAATAACTCCCAATGCCATCCAGTAAGATTCATCCAGAATGTACTTGAATAAATCCAGGAATAGCAATGTGAACAGACAACCGGTCAGGCCAAAAATGAAGTAATATTTTGTTACGTCGGCATACAGTTCCTTTGCATTTTCGGCATTTTTTTTCTGAAAGAAAAAAGGTTCGGCGCCGTAGCGGAATGCCTGGGTAAATAAGGCCAGAATCATGGTCAGCTTATATGCTGCTCCATACGATCCCAGTACTGATTTATTTTCTTCTTCAGTTCCGGATAAGAGCCATATCATAATTTTCCTGTCAAACATTTCATTGATGACAAATGAAAAACCAACGATGATAAGAGGCAGCGCATATCGAAACATACGGAGCATAAGTATTCGGTCAAAATCAAATTTGAGTTTGAGCCACATCGGGGAAAGCAGCACTACAGTCAGCAAACTGGCAAAGAGATTGGCAATAAAGATATAACCGATACCAATTTCCGGATTGTACAGCCAGCCCCAGCCTCTCGCTGCAGCATCATCCCCCAGCCAATAAGGACATAACAGAAGGAAAAATAAATTCAGCGCAATATTTACTGCAATGGAAATCAATTTTATCGTGGCAAAGCGCATGGCATTTCCTTCGAGGCGAAGTCGTGATAGTGGCAGTTCGGCCAATGCATCCAGAAAGAGAATTCCTGCACAGATTTGAATGATATAGGCATATTCCGGATATCGGAACCACTCTGCAATACTATCTGCTCCAAGGAAAATAAGCACGCTCCAAAGCATAGCCGGAACTCCTACAGATAAAATAGCAGTATCAAATGTCTTCCCCCGAAGGGATTCATGATCTGAAGCATATCTGAAGTATGCCGTCTCCATCCTGTAAGTATAGAAAATAAAAAGTATGCCTATAAACGCAAACAAGTCGGTCATGACTCCATAGTCACTCTTGTCAAAAACGCGGGTATAAAGCGGTGTCAGGAAAAAATACAGCATTCTTCCAATGATGGAACTCAAACCATATACTGCTGTTTGCCCTGCCAGTTTTTTTATGGACATATGATAGAAGGGTTCGGCGTACTCAAAGGATTATTCCTTCGGGTAAAAATTTCAAAGCTATCAACAGCTTTGGAAGAATAAAAGTATGTTTCTTTGTCAAAAGAACAGCTTCTTTAACAAAACTTATCTGTAAAATGATCCGAACTACCAATCAGTTATTGTCTTTTTGCATATTGCTATGCGGTATATTTTTACTGAATTCCTGCACAACATCTATATCTTTTTCAGGCAGGGAAAGGGGTATTAGCACATATATTTTGGTTCGGCATGCGGAAAAAGATACTAATGATCCAAAAGATCCCGACCTTTCTTCAGCGGGTAGAATCAGAGCCCTGAAGCTGGCGGAGCTATTCGGAGAATGGCAGATTGATGAATTTTATACTTCAGATTACAAGCGAACCCGTCAGACGATTGCTCCTTTGATGGAAATTCAACGCAAACGAGCCAATACATATGATCCTGCAAAATTGGAAGCGTTTTCCAATCAGCTGAAATCAATAACAAACAGGACTATAATGGTTGTGGGGCACTCCAATTCCACTCCGCATCTGGCAAATTATCTCGGAGAAAACGATCAATTCACGGAATGGGCAGAATCGGAATATGGGAATATTATTATAGTGCAGCGGGCTGCGGGGCATGAGGCTAAGGTGAGGGTGCTGAAGTATTGAGGGGGATGTGGTTAGTTAAGTGATGAATAATACACTGGAATTTTTCAGTCCCCCAAGATGAGGGTTGCCCTTCGATAGTGATAGCACGGCGGGGCCTGATGATTTCAGGTTTCAGCTTTCAGATTTCAGATTTCAGTCCCCAAAGCTTTGGGGATCAGATTTGAAACAGCCATAAAGACATCGAGTTTTTGTAAATCATTATGGTATCAATGAAAAGGCATTTAATAGAATCAGTTGGGTGCAATTTTATTCCACATTCTGAGCTGGTAATGCATTTATCCTTACATCCTAAAAGGAGGCCAAAAGCGAAGGTGAGCATCAACAAGATTAGAAAATTCTTTTGTGCCATTATTGGTCTGTTTTATCAATTGTCCAGCTGACCTCTATTCTTTTTAAGTACTCTTTAATTTTTATTCGATCAGCTGAATTCATTATTGAATTCTTTATTATGCCGACAGTTTTTTTAAAATAAAAATTATCATTATACAGGATTTCTACGAATTTGTGTCTGTTTGAGTTTTGGTATATTTCGATGTATTCACAGTAGCATCCGTTTTCCAGAATTTGATTTTCAAAAACGTGAAAAGTGGCATAATCATGACGGGAGTCATTAAAATCCGGAGCGCAAAGGTAATAGTTTGCTCCATTTTTAGAATAATAACAATCGATGCTAATGTGCATTGAATCCAATTTGTATGTAGAAATCCCATGAAAATAATAAACCTCGTAATCAGCATGCGTAACCCCTAGCGTAGGACTATATTCTAGCTGCGGTTCTATTAACAATAAAAAGTCACTTTTTCTATCCGGTACTTTTATTGTGATTTTTTGGTTTCCTTCAAGCGAATGCTCAATTATTTGAAATTTTGGAGATTGGCACCCTGAAAGGATGAGAAAAAAAATGCAGGAAATATTGATGAAATATTTATTGACCATTGGGGTGTTGCATAAATCAAGCTATAGTCTTCATTTATTTTTCTTGAATATAATCCTTTAAAATCAGGACTTAGCATCTACATTTTTACAGTTCCTGAAGCTGGATTTTATTTCAAATTCATCATTTCTAACAATTCATTTTTTGAAACATTTAAGTTTTTGGCTACGCTTTTCAGAATATTAGACAAAGTGCCTATTCTTAATGGGTTATGATCAGGGATTGTTACATGATGTTGAATGCCCTCAGAAACTCTCGTTAAAGTGATATGGCTTCCTTTTTGTCTGGTAATTTTGTATCCGACTTTTGATAGTTTAGCAATTAAAGTGTTTGCAGACTCATCTCCGGGAACTTTCATACTGCGATAAGCTCGTCTTTTACAAAATGCATTCTTACTACTCTTTTCTTTTCGTCATCAAAATGGCAGGATACTGCTTCAATTATATTTACTTTTAACATTTCCCAGTCGTCAGCCTCAGTAAATATACTATGACCAAGAGCCTCTGCTTCATAGCCACCCTCAGGTGATTCACATATATTAAAAATAATTTCCTCCATTGATACAGTAGTTTGAACAAATATAACCATTTGTTGAATACAATTGGTTCACGTATAATATTCCCCCCTCACTCCATCTTCTCCACCACCAACAACTCCGCCACCTGACTGGAAAGGTGAATGATTTTACCGGATTGTAGCTCTATAGTTACTGATTGATCGAATGGTTCTTGCTGAATCATCTGAATGAAAGAGCCTATCAATAGGCCGGACTTGTCCAGATATTGCAGGAATTCTGTGGAGGTGTCCCCTAATCTGGAGATTTTGTATCGCTGACCAATGGTTGCAGCAATGAGGGGAAGTGTCTGCTTTTGTGGAAGTTTGCCTTCCTTGTCGGGAATCGGATCTCCATGTGGATCAAAGGATGGATTCCCCAAAAAAATATCCAGGCGTTCAGTGAGGATATCTGATTTGACATGTTCCAGTTGTTCCGCCAACTGATGAACTTCGTCCCAGCCAAAACCCAGTTTCTCCACAAGAAAAACTTCCCAAAGCCGGTGTTTTCTGATGATAGACAACGCCGTTTGCATGCCTTCCTCTGTCAGTGAACTGCCTCTGCTTTTAGTGTATCGAACCAGGCCTTTTTCGGATAATCTGCGCAACATATCCGTCACAGAGGCACTCTGAACTCCCAGCATTTCAGCTAATGCACCGGTTCCAACCAGTTCATTGCCATCATACATGAATTTGTAAATGGCTTTTAAATAATTCTCTTCGCTGGCACTGTTCATGAATGATGATATTTTACTGATTATCAGTTACAGAACACAAATTCTGTCCTTTGATCAGCCAAAAATAAACAATTTGGAAAAATAATTATTAGATAAGCCTAATTATTTTACTTGGCTAATCAAATTTTATATACTTTTGCAACATCGCATGCATGATAAAAGACTTTGTCCCGATGAAACAACTACTTTATTACTTTATATTTCTATCATTTTCTTTCACTCTATCAGCACAGGAAGGATCCATTTCAGGAACTATCGTATATGATGATTCTCCAATGGAGAGTGTTAGTGTTACCCTCCTGGGAACTACTAAAGGTACCCTGAGCGATGAGGCCGGTAATTATAACCTCAAAGGCATTGCTGCCGGTACTTACAGAATTGTGTTTTCACAAATAGGTTATCGTACTGCAGAAAAATCCATCACTGTTGAAGCTGGCAAAATACTGGTTCTCGACATGAACATGACAGAAGATCTGATAGGCCTGAACGAAGTAGTTGTCTCTGCCACCCGAAATGAAATTCCCATTCACAAAGCTCCCGTTGTCGTACATGTAATTGATAATCGCCTATTCAATAATACACAGAGTCTCAGTCTGTCTGAAGGTTTGAACTTTACTCCCGGACTTCGATTGGAAACCAATTGTCAAAACTGCGGATTCACCCAGGTCAGGATGAATGGACTGGACGGTGCTTATTCACAGATTTTGATCAATAGCCGACCGGTGTTTTCGGCATTGGCGGGAGTATATGGTCTTGAGCAAATTCCTGCAAATATGATCGAGCGGGTGGAAGTCATTCGCGGAGCCGGATCAGTACTATATGGCGGTAATGCGATTGCAGGTACCATCAATATCATCACAAAGGACCCTATAATCAACAGTTTTGAATTTTCAAGCAATCTGGGATTTGTGGATTACAGAGTGCCCGATCAGAGCTATTCTGTCAACGGAAGTATAGTCAGTGAAGATCTCAAGGCCGGAATGAATTTGTATGCCATGAACAGAAAAAGGGATTATTTTGACGCCAATGATGACGGTTATTCTGAACTCACAAAAATGAACAATACCACTTTTGGAGCTGATGCTTTCTACAAGTTTTCTGACCGCAAAAGGCTGGGATTTAATATTTACAATATCAATGAATTCAGAAGAGGCGGAAATGGCTTCGATCTGGCACCCCATTTCAGTGACATCACAGAACAATTAGATCATAAAATACTGGGAGCCGGGCTGACATTTGAATACAAATCCCCGGACATGAGCCATTCAATGAGTGTGTATGCTTCAGCTCAGCAAACTGATCGAGCATCATATTACGGAGGCGGTGGAGCAGCAGCTTATAAGCATATCATCGACAACAATCTGTTTGTTACGGGAGCTCAAAATGAAGAAGACTTCGCCGCTTTGGAGGCATTTGACATTGCTCAAAATGCATATGGGGAAGCATCAGATCTTTCCACTGTTGCCGGTGTACAATACAGAAAAGAATTTAATCATCACTGGAATTTGGCTCTGGGAGCAGAGTATCAGTCAAGTTTTACGAAGGATAATATTCCCGGATATGAGCGGCTTATTTCGCAGAGAGTAGGTGTACTGGGAAGTTTTGCACAATTGACTTATCATCCGGTGGAGCCATTGACCGTGCTTGTCGGAGCAAGGCTGGACAAAGTGAATATCGACGGAAATTATGAACTCGGCACTGACAAATTCATCAATGAAGTGGGGCTTTTGGTTCCTGTTCCCAGAATTAGTGTACTATATAATCTGAGTGAAGATTTGAGAATCAGAGCCGGTTATGCTCAGGGATACCGCGCTCCGCAGGCATTTGATGAAGATTTGCATATTGAAACAGTAGGTGGTGCTGCACGATTCACTGTATTGACAGATGAGCTGAAAGTGGAGCGATCTGATAGCTACACACTTTCGGCTGACTATACGACTTTCATGGGAAGATGGCAGACAAGCTTTATTGTAGAAGGATTTTATACTAATTTGTTCAATCCATTTATAAATGCAAATCCAGTTGAATTGCCTTCGGGAGTAACAGTTTTGACCAAAAGAAATGGTGATGGAGCAATTGTCAGCGGAGCAAATTTTGAAGCGCGAATTGCAGCATCCAGAAAACTGAATCTTCAACTCGGTATGACATGGCAACAAGCCATTTATAAAAATCCTGAAATCATTTGGGAGCCAGATGAACAAACCCAAAATGAAAGACCGGACCTTACAGCACTTTCCACAAGCAGAATTTTGAAAACACCTAATTTGTACGGATTCTGGGCGCTTACATGGATACCAATGCCCGATTTATCTGTAAGTTTTTCAGGAGTATATACAGGAAGTATGCATATGCCACATGTCACCGGGCCGGTGCTTTTCCCTGATGAGCCTTCAAGCACCTTGATCACTTATACTGAACTGACTAATACCAGACAATTCCTGGAATGCAATATTAAATTGTCTTATGACATTGAAATTGCAAGAAGTACCACTTTTCAGATTTTTGGAGGAATTCAGAATATTTTCAATAGCTATCAGAAGGATTTTGACAAAGGAGCTATTCGCGATTCTGATTATGTATATGGTCCGGGGCGTCCGCAGACTTTGTTTGTTGGGGTGAAGTTTAGTTCTAATTGAAGAAAGATTGATTAAAGATTGATTGAAGATTGAATGAGATTGAAAAAGATTGAGATAGATTGAGGTAGATTGACAAAAGATTGATTGGAGATTGATGAAGATTGAGGAAGATGGAACAGATTGTTATCCTAGACCAATCCTATCAATCTTCCCAAAACTCCATACACAATACTCACACTCACCACCTCAATCCGATCAATCTTATCAATCTCACCCGTACTCATTTCACAATACACACCACTCACACCATCAATCCCATCAATCTTCCCGAAACCCCCACACAATATTCACACTCACCACCTCAATCCTTTCAATCAAAAAAAGGTACAGCATGGAAAATCTGAACTGGCTTGAATATAAGATCAGCGTGAGGGAGAGGTTGAGAGCTTTTTCTTTATCAATACTTTCTTTGTCGGAATAAATTCCTGAAAGCTCAAGGGGAAGAGTCATCAATTATCAAATTACAAAGTCAGGAACTTCAATGTATGCCAATTATCGGGCTGCATTAAGAGCACGTTCAAAAGCTGAATTCTTCAGCAAATTATCAATCGTAGTAGAAGAAGCCGATGAAACAGAAATGTGGCTGGATCTACTAAAAGCTTCTGGAATTGTGCCCCTGGTATCAATTGAAGTTATTCACAAAGAATGTATTGAGTTAATGAAAATCCTCTCATCGATGCGAAAAAAATTATCGGGGAATTAATACATTCAAGATTGAGGTAGATTGAGGTAGATTGAAAAGATTGACAAAAATTGCTAAGTTTTCCAGTCGCCCTACGGGCTCCTTCCATAGCTCCTATGGGCTGGATGAACAGAAGTTGACACAGTTATTTGGATACTCCCACTCCCAAAATACTCATCAATCCCATCAATTTTCTCACTACTCAACATACTTACTCACTGCTCAAACTCATCTTTCCCATCAATCATCTCAATCTCATCAATCTTACCCATAACTAACACCCCTGACACTCTTCACACACTATCAATCTTATCAATCTTCCCAAAACTCCATACACAATACTCACACTCACCACCTCAATCCTTTCAATCTCTTCAGAACTCAAATTGCCTTACTGTGTTTCATTCCAAAAACCCAGCCTTATGTGGAAAGAAACCGAAAATCAATTGACCCGTACTCTGACTTTCAAAAACTTCAGAGAAGCGTTCACTTTTATGACAGAAGTGGCTTTCATAGCAGAATCACTAAATCATCATCCAAGCTGGTCTAATACTTTTAACAAAGTAAGTTTTACACTCAGCACGCATGATGCCGGAGATAAAGTGACGCAGAAAGATCGTGACCTGGCGGCCGCAATTGATCAGACTGCTAGTAGATATGGAGTATAAGAGTGAATAGGAGTAGCGTGCCTAGGGCGCGTTAGAAGAAAGCTCCTTGTCCGGTGTGTGAGCTCGGGCGAAGCCCGGCTCGTGTGCTGCTTGAGGCCTATGGCCTCGCGGGATGTGGTTCACTGCGTTCACGGGATGTGTAACAGCCAATGATCGTCTTCGACGATCAAACAAGAAGCATATTGTAAGTTTTTTTTCTTACACACACTTATCACTTCAATCACCCTGGCTTTTCAACTCATAACTCATAACTCCCACCGACTTTTCCCACACCCACTACCCACAATGCCCACGTGAGCGCAGCGAACCACATCCCGTGTCGCAGAAAGCGGCAAGCACACACGTCGCGCAGCGACACACACGATCTCTACTCCTAACCCGAAGGCGCAGCCTACCTCCACCCGGCTTTCAACTTGTAAGGAGCTAACCATTAGCGCAGCCTACTTCAATCGCGAGGTTCCATTTTGCTCAACTCCGGCTGTTTCAAATCTAAAATCTGATTACTGATCCCCAAAGCTTTGGGGACTGAAATCTGAAATCTTTTCTACTGCTTAATCACCTTACTCATATGATGGAAATTATCAGCAACAAATCTTATGTAATACATACCAGGAAGAAGTGTGGAAATATTGATCTTCTGCTCCCTGTCAGAGGTAAGGAAATAATATTTTTGTTTCAGTACTTCCTTTCCTGCCATGTCAAAGAAAAGGACATCTACCCAAGTGTCTTCCGTGGCAGTGTACAAAGCAAATAATTCATCTGCAGCCGGAATCGGATATATCGAGAAAATGATAACCGATGAAAGATCATCCCCCACTCTGCCATCACCTTCCCGCTCCGGAACGCAGACTAAGCTGACATCACAGGAGGTAATACAACCTGCAGCATCAGTAACTCTCAAAATAATACTAGTCTGGCTGAATCCTATGGAATATACAATGCGATCCGTTCCCTGTCCTTCCAGAATTTCACAGACACCTCCACTGACCGTCCAGTGATACTGATAAGGCGGCATGCCACCATAGATCATAGCTTGCAGAGAATTTCCTCCGGAGTTGCATGGCGGAGTTGTTAGCCCGGTAATATTGCATTCAAATGATGTCTCCTGAGTCGCTGTAACCAGTTGAGTAAATTCAGTGACATTGGCACATGCATCCGTTGCAATCCATATTCTTTCGAGTTCGGTGGTTAAGCCACTTCTGCTTTCTGTTTCGCTATAGGTCACCAGCAGATCAGAACATTCGTCAAATATCGACAGATTAGGAGCAGGCGGAATCGTCTGACAAGTCAGATCCAAATCACCAGGAGGATCCAAAAATACAGGCCCCGTAATATCTCTTGTTACAATAGTTATTTGAAAAGAACTGCTATTGCCACACAAATCGCTCACCGTCCATGTAAAAATTGTACGCTCTTTATTCTTGTCAGTGGGGCATTGAGGCAACTTTTGAATATTGATACCTATTTGGGAATCAAAAACACATTCGTTCAATACGCTGATATCATCTGCCTTGAAAGGATATGACTGTGCAGTTTCCAGCTCTGTTATTTCTTCACATGTCAAAGTCCTTGATTGAAGATGCTGAATAGTTCCCAATATTGGATGGTTAAATGCCAATTGAGGAGCACTATTATCCCCCACAAAAACTTCTTGTTGGATAGTGTACACGATTCCACAATCATCAGTAGCCGTCCAGGTTCTGGTTTCGATGGTGCCGGTTCCACAGGTGCTGGCAGCATTAGTTGTGGTCAGTACAGCCGGATATATTTTCCCCGTACAAGCATCAGTGGCAACTACTGTCGGCACAGGATTTGCAATACAAGTGACTTCATCATTCAGTCCACTGAAAATGACCCTTTCTGTCCGGTCTACAATATACCAAAAGTCTTGTTCAGCCGAATTTCCACATTCGTCCGTGGCGCGATATCTTCTGCGGATATTCCAGAATTGATCACAATCCAACTCTGTTCCATATTCTTCGTCAATCAGATCTATGACCACATCTGAGCAATTATCAGTAGCCTCAGGAAGAATAAAATCCTGTCCACAAGTGAGCATCACATCACTCATAGGAATGAATTCAGGTGCACTTGTATCAATGATATCAATAAATAATACGAAAGAAACTTCACCTGCACAGGAGTCCTGAGCTGACCAGGACACACGCCATTTTTCCAGATATCCATCAAAATCGCAATCTCCCTGTAGGAATACGGCCTCTTCAAATGTTATAGCTAATTCCTGCCCGCAAACAGAAATAAATTCAATATCGGAAGCATTGAACCCAAAATCAGGTGCGGTATCTCCCTGACATTCTACCTGAATGACATCCCCACTCTGTACATTATTCAGAGCTTGATTATTTTTAATCACAGTAACCAGAACAGGATTTTGTGGGCTTAATATTCGCTGTTCAAATGTGCTGATATTGCCACAAGCATCCTGAGCAGTCCACAATCTGAGCAGATCTTCCGTCCCCGGAAAGCAAACAGATGGAACCAATTCATCAGAAAAACTGAGCGTAGCATCTGTACATAAGTCTTGAGCAAAAACAATTGCCTGATCCAGCTTACACACCTCCGCTGAGCCGCTGATGATAGGCGCTTGTGTATCCAAATAACTAACGATGAAAAATAATTCATTGATCTCACCACAAGCTTCAGTTGCAGTCCAGGAAAGCCGCCATTGTTTTACAAATCCATCCGTTGCACAATTTTCTGCAGGTACTTCAGTAATAGAGAAAGTAACAGGTGCATTCCCTGAAATACAATCATTTACTATTTCTACCAATCCTTCATGGAGTCCAGCAAACCAGAAGGGTTCATCCATGTATCCATCACATTCATATGTTATTTCTGCGCCAGGCTCGAAGACACTTAAAATGTCGTGATTAATGACAAATCCGGGAGCACCGCCTCTTTGAACAGTGATTGTCTGGGTGTCTCGTCTTTCATTTCCACAATTATCTTCCGCAATCCAAATTCTCAGTATTTGATAGGTCGCTTCACAATTATCTACAAGAATTTCCTCTGTCAATAGAGTGGCACATTCACAGGCATCCATGACTTTAATAATTCCCTCTTCGCAACAAGTGCCATCATCCGGACATTGCTGAATAACAGGCCAGGCAGGAATCTGATCGCAGCTGACTGTCACATCGGCCGGAGTGCCCAAAATAACCGGAGGAATTGTATCAATAATTAAAACATAAAACCACAGAGAATCGGCATTATCACATTCATCTGAAGCAATGATGGTACATCTCAGCCTGAAGAAAAATCCATCGTCTTCGCAATTTCCCATTGCCTCTACCACATCTACAATCTCGATTGTCACTTCTCCTCCACAATTATCTGTAGCGCTAATCATGCTTTCTGTTACCCCGGATAATACCCAGTCAGGCTCATTTGCAGCACATTGCACAAAAAGTGTATCACCATTACCGATATCTGTAAATCCATTCGGATTCCAGTTAATCACCGGTGGCAATGTATCGATAATGGAAAGAACTGCAATGATGCTCTGCTGAACACCTCCGCAGGCATTCATAATCTGATAAGTCACAGTAAGTGACCCGGTCTCTCCGCAATCTTGTTCAAAATTTGCAGGATTGAAATTATGATTGATCAAAGCTACGGGCACACATGCGCCTTCCAGGCAGGTTTCCAAAGCATCCAGATTGTTCTGATGCCAGGTATTGGCAATATTTATAAAGTCATCTGTACTGCATTCAATCGTTTCATCGAGGTCCAGAACACAGGAAGATAAATCCGGATCTGAGATGAAGAGTATGGTCAATGTTGCAATTAATGTATCAGAGCTCAGTCCACAGGCATCCAGCAAAACATAATTGACAACCAATGTTCCGGGTGATGTACAACTTGTCTGCAGATTATCCGGATCAAAATTATGGAGAATGGTATCTACTGATGAGCAAACTGTTTGGGCACAATTACTCAGAATTTCAAGGTTGTTTTCATGCCAGGCCTGGATCTGAGCCAGATTATTAGCTCCATCGCATTCAATTTCCAAATCCAAATCCGGACAAAGAGAAATGTCCGGTGGACTTGAATTGCTAACAGTCGCCACTCCATTTATGGCATCTCCCATTCCACCACAAATATCTACAAGCTGATATGTCACCGTATAGGTTCCACTGCCTCCGCAATCAGGCTGGAATACAATGTCCTCAAAATTTGAAATGATCTGAACTACTGGATTGCAGCCATTCACCGCACATTGCTGCAAGGTGATTAAATTCTGTTGGTGCCAGTTTTGTAAAGTCAGCTCAATGTCCGGATCTGTACAATCCAATTGAATATTGAGATTTCCGCATTGAACAAATTGAGGAAGCTGGTCATTTATCACATTTAAAATCCCAACCAGATTAGTGGCCATTCCACTACAAGGATCTGTTACAGTATAAAACACCACGAGACTTCCTGCCTCACCACAGTTGATGACGTAATTATTCAAATCAAAATTATCTGTGATTTCCCAGGCTCCTGAGCAGGAATTTGATGCACAATCATTCAGCAATTGAAGGTTCTGTTGATGCCAGGCAGAGGCAGTGGTATTGAGGTCAAAATTCTCACATGAAACGGTGAGGCTCAAATCGCCGCATGCAGAGGGTTCAACAGCTGAAAAGTCACTGATGCTGAGATTGGCAGTTATCAGCGAACTACTGTTCATGCACACATCAAAAACACGGTAGGTCACAGTTAGTGTCCCGGTTTGACCACAGAGTGTAACAAAATTATTAAAGTTGAAATCATTCGTCAGAAAGAAATTATTGGAACAAGCATCTTCTGCACAATTCAGCAATTGGGTGATATTGGACTGATGCCATTGGGTTGCCAGGGTCTGAGCATTTCCGGCAGCACAATCCAAAGTTGCATCCAGATTAACACATGCTGAAATATCCGGGGCTGTCCTGTCAATAATGACAAGTCTTGCCGTGATAGTTTCACTCTCATTCCCGCACTGATCTCTAAGAAATCCCTGAATTTCAATAGAACCGCTAAGCCCACAGGAAGGGACAAAAGTAACCTGATTGAAATTGCTGACAAATTGAGGCATTGAATCACATGCATCCATTCCACAATCCCGGACTCTTTGAGATACAGTGTTCAGCCAATTCTGCAAAATGAGATTAATATTATTTCCTTCACATTCCAAAGTATCCAGAATGGGTTCACAATTTGAAATCACAGGAGCTACTACATCTGTGATAAAAAATCTTTGTTCCACAAATTCAATATTACCGCAATCATCTGTGATAGTAAACAGGCGAACTACTGTATAATTTTGCGCACAATTTCCATCCAGTGTATATTCCAGCACTTCAATATTTACGCCTGTACAGCAATGATTTTCAATGATGGGTTCCTCATAATGAATGATATCCGAACAACTCAGATCCATATTTTGAGGATTGAAATTATAGACAAATTCACTGCAGCAGAATGGTGCTGCGGGAATTACCACAGAAATCATGGCAGAACATCCTGCAGCATCTGTTACAAGGAGTTGATATGTTCCCGCAGCAAGTGTAAACTGGTCTTTTTGCCCCTGCACAATTCCGCTTCCGTTGACAGTAGTCCATGTAAAAATTAAAGGATTTACTCCCCCGGAGGTATTGATTCTCACAAAAGCATCTTGCTGACCCAGACAAGTTTCTCTTCGCAATGTGTCCACTTCCAGTAAAAACCCGGAGGTAAGGATTTGAATAGAATCCAGATCCATGCATCCGTTTTGGTCTGTGACTTTTAAGCGGTATGTAATATCTGAAGTGATACTGGCTACAGGTCTGGCCAGGAAAGGGTTATTCAGTCCAAAAACAGGGGACCATTCATATTGATATCCTGCTACAACTGGACCTCCCAGTTGAACAGGCTGTAATTGACAAAATGCAGTGTCTCTTCCTGCCATCGCAACTGGGTTAGGCAAAATAATAACTGAATGTGTAGCCGATGCCTGACATCCGATAAATGTCCGGTTCTCATCAGAAACCCAGTCTGCCAGTAAGGTAAATATTCTGGAGCTGTCTGCCGGCACATTCTGAACTGCTGCATTTGGATTGGGAAAGAAAGAAGAAGGAGTCCATTCAAGAACAGTTGTAAATTCTGAGGCACCCAGGTTTGCAGAAATCATAACTGAGCTGCCTGAATCCTGACACAGTGAATAATCCATGTCATCTATGGCCGGTGCTTCTGCAGGCGCCACCGAAACATAATATTCCACAACTCTGCAGAATTCCGAAAATGAAAAATCTGTTACCCTTAATGTGTAGTCTACTCTCTGAGTCGGAGCGGAAACAGTGGGGTTTGCAATACTGGTGCTATTCAGACCCGTACCCGGAGACCAATTATAAAAAAGGCCGGGCTCCGGAGTGACCGGCATCTCAAATGTTTGAGTGGCATCACATATATAGATAATTTCGGGAAGTTCAATATCGGGCTGTGGTGTTGCGATGACTTTGACTGATCTTTGAGCCTGGAAACTGCATCCACTTGGTATATGATTCAGCGTAAAATAAATGATACCTGATGTGTTTAATGAAAAAACAGCTTCAAGTCCTTCCTGACGAATTAAGGCATTTTGAGGTTCCCATTGTATCTCAAATTCATCCGGATTAATAGAAAGACCATTGATCTCAATAGATGCGTAAACATTAAATTCAGCACCTGTACAAATACTGTCCGGTGCAATAACATTTACATTGATATCTATAACGCTGATGTCTATTTCATCGACATTACTGCAACCTGTCAGTGGATCATAAACTTCAAGTTTTACGGTATAATTTCCCCCAATCGAAGGTGTAAAAGCCGGGCGGGCAAGACTCTGTCCGCTCAGATACAGATTGGGAGACCAGAGATACTCTACACCTGACTGTTCACCTGATCCCAGTTGCAGACTTTGGGCCACACAAATAGTGGTATCTTTTCCGGCATTTGCAAGCGGAGCAATATTTTCTGACAATTGCAGAAAGACTGAATCTTTTATCACACAGGAATTGGCAGTATTAATAGCGTTCAATATATAAAACCCGCTAGTTTCAGGGCAAATAATGACATTTCCGGACTGAGGATCAGATACTCCTGTTTCAGGATACCATTGGAATAATTGAAAATCCTGGTCGGGATTAATGTTCACTTCAATACACCCTAATGCACAAACGACCGCAGACTCAACATTTAATTCTAAAGACCCGGGATCATTCACTAAGACATTTACTTCAAAGGTCTGATTGCATCCATCTTTGTCTGCACTGAGCAAGTATGCAAAACTACCCGGCTCTGTAGCTGTAAACACCGGATTTCTAATAGCCGGATCACTTAGAAATTCCCCCGGACTCCAGGTGAATTGAATATTTATCTCTGAAGAATTTGGCCCCAGCAAAATGGATTCACCCAAACATACACTATAGTCCCGCCTTTCAAATACTATTTCCAGTGGATTTATTACTTCGACAGAATCCTCAGCAATACATCCCGCTGCGTTAATGGCTGTGATATAGTATGTGGTGGATACAGCAGGAAATGCCATTGGCGAAGGATCATTGACAGATGACAATCCAAGCCCTGGCTGCCATAGATAAATAGTGCCCGCTTGAGGCGTATTCAATCCAATCTCTATTGAATCATTGCATATCATTCCTCCCTGCAAACCAGACAAATCAGGCAATTCGAGAACAGTTATCAAAACTGTGTCTGCATAAGTGCAATTTCCAATTGTGGCCCTGAGAATAAATGAGGAACTTACAGTTGGATTTACAGTCGGTTGAGCGATATTAATTCCCGTAAGAAAAGGTGAAGGTTCCCAGGCATAGCTTACTCCTGCCACTGCAGGTAATCCAATGATAATTTCATCTCCAGAGCAAATCATTGTATCTCTGCCGGCAAGCAATAATGTATCTTGCAGCGTTATTTGAATCTCATCCGTTCCTGTCAAACAATTAATTGTATCCACTGCAAAAAGTGAATACACAATATCATCTGTAATGGTAGCAATAGGTTGTGCTGCAGAAGGATCAGTTAATCCCTCAACAGGAGTCCATGAATATACAAATCCGTTTTGAGCTGCATTACCCAGAGTAATGGTTCCCGGACTGCATAATGTCTGGTCCGGCCCGATATTCAAATTCAAAGGACCGGAAGCTCTTACCGAAATAGTTACCTCATCCACTGCCACACAGCCCTCCAGACCTTCCAAAAACAGGGATAGTCTGTAGGTAGTAGTTTGTGCGGGACTTGCTATTGGGTTGGCAGAAAAAGGATTATCCAATCCTGTCTCCGGACTCCATCTGAATTTGTATTCAGGGCCATATAGCGAGTTGCCTCCAAGAGTTAAACTCTGACCTGAACAGATTTGTTTGTCAACCCCCGCATCTGCCGTGATATTATCCACTATGCTTAGTTCAACCTGATCTTCGCTCTCACATCCGGTAAGCGGGTCCCTCACCTTAAGTGTGTAAATAAAAGTCCCGGATCCACCTAAAATTAATAGTTCAGGCTCAGCTATATTTGGATCATTCAGAAAATTATTGGGAGTCCATTCGTAAGTCAGCTCTGGATTTCCCGGGGTGCCGAGTATTGTAAAAATCCCACTGCAAAAATCACGGTCGGGTCCGGCATCAGCAAGAGGTGCTCTGATATCAATAATCCGATTAATAAAATATCTGCAATTCGTTGGAATATGAGTTGCTTCAAGTGTGTATAAATTCTTGCCCGGTAAGAGCAGACTCCAATCTAACAGAGGATTGGAAATATCACTTGCATCCAGCCCAAGTGTCGGCCACCAGGCATAACTAAAATCAGCCTGAGAAGGAATCCCTATCAGCATCAAAGGATCTGACTGCGTTTCAGGACAAATGATAATATCCTCTAAATTGTCCGATGGTATAGTAAAGGAAGGGGCATTGAAGGTTACAGAGCTCACACAGGTTTGACCAAATAATTCATATTCTATTTGGTAAACCGCATCCTGCGTTATGCTCTGTATCAGACAAATCTGAATGCCGTCAAATGTAACCTGAGCATCCTGATTGAGCAAGGTAATGGTATATCCATTATTCCCTGGCAAGGTGATGCAATGCGGAGTTTGTTGAATTAAATCGTCGCAATTCACCGGAACTGACTCATTTATATTATAAACCGGACATTCACAAATTGGAACATTCACCACACTAGTGCAGGATTTTCCATTGAAACTTACAGTCAGTCTGTATGTCGTCGAAGTATTTGGATTGACAAATGGCTGGGCAAGATTTCCCTGAGCACCCAGACTACCGAAATCTCCGGAAATCACTTCCCATTGGTATGAAAATTTCCCGCAGCTATGATCAGTAGTTCCAATTAATCTGGGGCCACATCCATCGGGTCCGGCATCTGCAGAGATGATATCAATATTCACAGAATCCACCGAAACCGGACATGCACCCGATTCATTCTGAACGCTTAAAATGTACGTGACTGTTCCACAATCTGAGGAATTTGTAGCAAGAAACTGTGGTTGCGCCTGATCAAAACCACTAAGTTCGAAACGTGGCAGCCAGCTATATCTTATATCTGCACCGGCAGAAGGTGTACCGAGTATTGTAGTTTCTCCCTGACAAAGAACATGATCCGGTCCGGCATTTGCCTGCACAGGAAGATCAACAGTGATTTCGACTGTTTTCTGGAAAATACAGCCATCCGGCCCCTGTACTTCCAATTGGAAAACGGTGCTTACATCAGGAGCAACTAATGGAGAAGGGACATTCTGAGTACCTACAAATGCTCCGGCATCCCCACTGAGGATTGTCCACTGATAAGTTATTGCAGGCTCAATAAGAAATGGTGTATTTCCCAATCTGATGATATCTCCGGCACAAATAGCTCTGTCAGGGCCTGTATATGCGTCAATTACGTAAGCGGGTACACTTTTTACTACTCTGCAATTCTCCTGATCAATCACTTCGACAGAAAGAACTACATTTTCTGAAATACTCAATAATGGATTACTTATCTCGGCATCATTAAATAGTATGGAAGGTTGCCATTGAATACTGAATACTCCATTGGCTCCGCTCACCGTAGGAGTTCCTCCCGCTAAGAATGGAATATTGGGGCAATGGATGAATGGTCCTCCGGGATCTACTATTGGAGCATTTACATTTCGGGAAATAATTCTTACTACCATAGAAGTGTCACATCCAATCACCCTTCTGTACCAGCGATCTTCTTCAGTAATTTCTGCCTGAAAATTTTGTTCAGTTGCCCCCGGAATATTTGTCCAGATGATCAGGTCAGCACTAATTTGCCATTGATATTGTCCCGGTCTTGCACTTCCATCCTGGCGATAAAGGACACCATTTCTCAAAAGGTCTGTGGTTCCCCTGTCGAAAATTGCGACTGAGCCCTCTAACAACTGCGGCGTACCACCCCGACATACTTCCTGTTCATCAGGAGTGATAGAGTTGATCACTGTACCTGAGCAACAGGGAGTGAATCTCGTGATAAATCCGATATCTGTGTCATTGGGTTTCCGGTTGATCAATGCATTGACCGAGACAGGTAAATCATCAGATTGTGTATTGCCCGATATTACCAAATCGCCCTGTACAAAAACAAATGGGACAAATGATTCATTGCCTCTTCCACCAAAGTAAGAAGCACACTCAGGAAAGCCATTTTCCGGATTGACTGAACTGATAAACAGATCATATACTCCAGCAGGAAAAGCCTGGACTGCATGTGCAGAAGGGAATAATTCCTTGCTTTGAGTACGGCTTACAGTGTAAAGATGATTCTCTTCCAATGCAATCATAATCAGATCGTCATCTCCGGGTATATTTTGATTGGAATAAAAGGTGCTCCAGTTTTGCTGACCACTTGCAGCCAAATAAGAAGCCAAAATGAACTTTTGTCCGGGAGGAAAACCTGTTTCTTCCTGAAATGCACCTGGGGAAGTTGGAAAATTTGCAGATCCGGTTTTGGCGGCCAGCATTACATTTTCTCCATCATATACCAGTGTTCTTAAAGAATGAAATGAAAATGACATGGATTCTTCGGATGATCCTCCAAGAAATGTTGACCACTTAATTTGTTTGCTTGATTTATCAACAGAGGTCAATAACAGATCTGAACTTCCACCGCCAAAACCGGGCTGAAAAGCTCCAGGCTCCGGTACAAATTGAGCATCCGTTTCCCCATAAAAAATATAAGAATCCTGAGTCGCCACGATTTGATTGAGTGTATATTCTCCTGCATCCTGTAAAAAAGATGAATAAGTCAATGCACCTGTATTTTTATCAAATGTTCCCCAAAAACCGCCAAATACCCCTGAATTGTCAGGAGCTAGTGCGTCTGAACTTACAGGTAAGCCCTCAGGTGCTGATCCACTCACCACCAATTGCGAGTCATCTATCAGGGCATCAGCAATAAATACCAAACTAAATATAGGCTCTGTCGTCCCAAAATAAGTGGACCAAACCGGAAACCCGCTCTCTTTGCTTATACTTGCCAAAACCGGATTTTCAGAAAGTCCGGTGGGAGTTTCCTGCAAGGCTCCGGGTGTCGTGGGAAAATCCTGAGAGCCTGAATATGCAAATATGAAAAGGTTTGATTCATCCTGTAATAATGTTCCTCCAAACTCAAATGCATCACCCCCCAGATAGGTACTCCAATCTCTGAGTCCGTTGAATTTATTGAGCTTTGTCAGAATCAGGTTAGAGAAACCCGGCAAATCCGTCTGGAAAGCTCCGGGACTTACCGGGAAATCAGAAGAACTGGATTCACCCAAAATATATACATAGCTTTCATCTACAATCATCAAATTAGCTGATTCAAATTCTGAACCGCCAATATAGGTAGACCATAATCTCTGCCCATCCTGCGTAAAACAAGCCACAGCCAGGTCCTGATTACCTGCCAATGAAGTCTGGAAAGCTCCGGGCGTAGTGGGAAAATCAAGACTTAGCGTGCCAAAGAGGACATAAATAAATCTGTCATCTTCCTGAATATTTACTACTACATCATTGTCCGTCCCTCCAAAATAGGTGGACCATTTGATCGCAACTGGATCGATAATCAGCATTTCAGATGGGTCAATATCCTGATCATTCATCTCAAATCCTATTGCTCCATCAGGATGAATCTTATATGTACATGGGATTTGCTTTTTAATTCCATCAATAACCTGATATACAAAGGGGGTTCCAACAGTAACTGTACCAAGGGACGTTTCCAGTGAAAGTTCTCCTGAAGGAAGCACACTCATGCCGCCAATTCCCTCATACATCATCATGATTTGGCGCCAATCTGCACCGGCCTTCAGTACATAATCGTATTCAAGATCCCCCGATTCTGAAGAATAATAGCGGATATCTATGCCATTGTACAAGCCCATTTTCCAAAGTTCTGCATATGCAGGACATGAAGGTGATTGCTTGTCCGGGCGGTATCGGTTAAATACATCCGGATAAGGTCGCAAAGTTTCCCATCCCCCGCTATGCTGAGCATCCTTCCATGCAAGTTGAAATGTATGGCCATTGAGTTCATCTTCGGGAGAGATGGATGAAGACTGCGATTCATATCTGCTGCGCAAGTGTGCAAGAGAAGATTCGACATATGTTTTGTAATCAGGACTGGATTCTGAACTTGATGTCTTGTTTCCTGCTCCGGGAGATTCGTAAATGGTAAATATTATGGCGGAGTCTTTGAATCTGATTAGCTTGCCGGGGCCTGACATTTGATACCGAATATCAGAATCCCAAATTCCTGCATTCGGTTCAAAATAAAGTTTGTCTTTGAAATATTGAAAAGGATCTGTTATGCTGTCGCCTTCAACATATGCTGCATTCACAGAAGTGATAAAGATAAGTGAATGCAGAAGGAACGACAATGGAATCATCCGGGGCCGGCAATTCCAGGGCAGATTGCCGATCTTACGAATACATGATGAAATACTACACCATGAGTGCAGTACCACCTGTAACAGTGCGGTATGAGTATTCAATTGCTTGAATTTATAGTTTTCTTAAAGAGACATTCCTTAGTCAAGCGCTACTAAATCCATTCAATGGCCGGTGAGCCTGATTTCAGGATTTAATGGAGCTTATCTTATTTCTTGCGCTAATATATTAACATATATACATATATGCTATGCTTACATATAAATATTTATGTTAATTTATTAAAATTCTCTCTTTGTAAACTATGCTAATACAGCAATTTAGATGTCATGGTATTTAAAAGTTAAAAATTAATCCAGGCTAGACCGACTGTATTGGCTGTTCAATCCGGCCTTTTAAAATTTTCGTAGTTTTCAAGCTGCTGGTAACACAGTTGTCAATCTGAATTTGACGACAAGCAAGCAGGCACAGAAGACGAGCCAAAGAATAAGCTTCGACCATCTCATGAATAAATTTTCAATACATATTTTCTGCTTGAGAAACTCATAAAGTTAGCGAGCGGCTTTGCATGCGCTGAGTATGAGTGACGCAGGAAAGTACTAAACGTACTTTACAAGGAAGCGAACCGAGCAGCAAGAGAGCCCCGCCGAACGCCGGTGCGAGGCTACTCTATATTACCTTGATAGAATGAACCTTGATTTTTTGGTACTTTTGTATCAAGACAAAAGTACAAGAAGCTTGAACATATGGCACACAACAAAAACCACGTACACATCATTTCTCAAGCAATTTTTATTTTTTAAAGCTCTTTTTATTTACTCTCTTGGAGCTATTTGTTTGTCAGTCCTCAGATGTTGTTGTTAATGACATTTTTTTTAAAACTGAAAGTCTTAAAAAATTAAATCACTTAAAGAAAAAGCCTCTCCTGAATCACTTCAGAAGAGGCCTTTGAATTTTTTTAACTTGAGAGCTATAGAGACTACAACTCAAATTTAATTCCCTGAGCCAATGGCAAACTCATTCCATAATTGATAGTATTTGTTTGTCTGCGCATATAAGCTTTCCAGGCATCAGATCCGCTTTCACGACCTCCACCGGTTTCCTTTTCACCGCCAAATGCCCCACCAATCTCAGCTCCACTGGTACCGATATTGACATTTGCGATACCACAATCTGAACCATTGGCAGACAGGAAATATTCCGCTTCACGAATACTGTCTGTCATGATAGCAGAAGAAAGTCCCTGAGGAACGCCATTTTGTTGTGCCAAAGCATCCTTCAAATCGCTGTATTTCATGATATACAGAATCGGTGCAAATGTCTCCTTTTGCACGATTGGGAGATGATTCTCTGCTTCGATGATACAAGGTTTTACATAGCATCCGCTTTCATAGTCAGGTCCTTCAAGGACTCCGGCTTCGACCAGAATTTTACAGCCCTGAGACTTCGCTTCGTTAATTGCATTAGAGTATGCTTCGACTGCCTGCTTGTCTATGAGCGGACCTACATGAATAGAAGTATCCAGAGGATTTCCGATTCTCAGTTGAGTATAAGCCTTTGCCAGTTTGTTTTTTACTTCTTCATAAATCGACTCATGAATGATCAGTCTTCTGGTGCTGGTGCAACGTTGCCCTGCTGTTCCTACCGCTCCAAAAACAGCGCCGATAAGCACTGAATTCAGATCTGCATTCGGCGTGATGACTATGGCATTGTTACCTCCCAATTCCAGCAAACTCCTGCCCAATCTTCCGGCTACTGCTGCTCCGACAATCTTACCCATTCTTGTACTTCCTGTTGCTGAAATCAGTGGAATTCTATGATCATTTGTCATCCATTCACCGACTTTATAATCACCATTGATGATGGCAGATATTCCTTCCGGCAAATTATTTTCAGCTGCAACTTCCTTCCAGATATTGTGACAAGCTACAGAACACAATGGCGTTTTTTCTGAAGCCTTCCAGATACAGACATCTCCGCAAACCATAGCAATCATGCTATTCCATGACCATACTGCAACCGGAAAATTAAAAGCTGAGATAATGCCGACGATTCCCAGCGGATGCCACTGCTCATACATTCTATGCTGCGAACGCTCAGAATGCATCGTAAGTCCATATAATTGACGGGAAAGACCTACTGCAAAATCACAGATATCAATCATTTCCTGAACTTCTCCATATCCTTCCTGCAGGCTTTTTCCCATTTCATAAGAAACAAGTTTACCCAGCGCCTCTTTATAATTTCTAAGTTTATCCCCATACTGACGAACGATTTCTCCTCTTTTGGGTGCGGGAATATTGCGCCAGTATTCTGCAGCTTCCTGAGCTTTTGACACTACAGTTTCGTACTGTTCCTGTGTAGTCTGGCTGACAGAACCGATGATTGTGCCATCTACCGGTGAGTAAGAATCTATCCATTTTGCAGAATCCATCATTTCTAATCCGGTTCCCGTACCTGCATTTTTAGCCTGCAAGCCGAGTGTATCTAAAAAGTCTTTTTGCATGATTTTTTATTTGAGGTGCAAAAGTAAGCAAATGTCCTCTATAAATGCAATTCTTTCCAATAAGTGACACTCAGCCCGGCCAGCATTTTCTTTTCATTTATAAAAGAAAAACATATAGAAACTGTAGCCCATAAATCTGAGAGAAATTGGAATTCATGATCGATTATTTCTCCCAATAAACAATTCATTTTCAATTACATAAGTAAAATCAATCTAAATAAGTACCTTATGCAACTTAATTGTGCGCAAAACTTGTTAATTTTTGGAGCTTATCAGACTATTAGTAACTGATTTCGTTATATTTGAATGTTTTGCAGATCATTAATATGGCCGGAGAAGTTTTTACAAGAGCCGTTTTATTTACTCACTTTATTCTGTACAGTCATTTTTCAATCACTGCTCAGGATACGTTACCCAATTTGGTTCCTAATCCGGGTTTCGAAATATTTTCAGATCGCATTCCCAAAAACTGGTTTAACCTTGGCAAAGACTTCACGGAAGCACTCAAATACTGGAGTTCCCCCACAGGTGCATCTCCTGACGCATATGGCCCTAAAATTCAGGTCCCTCACAATTGGGCGCAAAAAGGATTTGGAAAAGTGGAGCCAAAATCCGGAAAAGGAATGATCGGTTTGACGATGTATGGCTGTTTGGGAGGCAAGCCTCATTGTCGGGAATATGCCCAAATACAATTGATGGAAGCACTTGTCCCCGGCCAAAGATATCAGGTAGATTTTTGGGTGCGGCATTTGCCCCGCTCCTATGAGATCAATAATATTGGAGTGTACTTCAGTAATCGATTTTATGATGTTCAGAGCGATGCTCTCCTATTTTTCAAACCTCAGGTCAATTCTGAATACGTTCTGCATTGTGATGAGTACTGGGAAAAAGTAAGCGGTTCCTTTGTAGCAAAAAATGAGGCAGATTACATTATGATAGGCAATTTCATGCCTGATAGCCTTACACACATCAGAATGGTCTCGGATGATCCCCTTACTTTCGCATATTATTATTTTGATGATATTTCAGTCAGGAAATTGCATCCGATCATACCTGTGCCACCTAAAGAAAATGACATTCAAAAAGCCAGTTTTGAAAAAGGCAATATTATTACCTTGCATTACATTTATTTTGAGACAGATAAGGCGGAATTACTTCCAAGATCATTTGAAGAATTGGATCAGCTAATTGTAATCATGGAAGACAATAAGGATTTAAAAATTGAAATCAGAGGTCATACTGATTCTCAGGGCAATGAAAGTTACAATGAAAAGTTATCCCGGGAGAGGGCCAGAGAAGTGGTAGAATATCTAATAGAAGCCGGTATTAAAGAAAGAAGATTAACACATAGTGGATATGGCAGCAGGCAACCCATCGCTTCCAATAATAATGAAAAAGGCAGAAGACAAAACCGAAGAGTCGAAATCCATGTACTCGAAGAATGATTTTGTTCCACTGGCTTTGTTTTTGGAAGAAAATCGAATTGAAGCAGGATTGGATGAAGCAGGCAGAGGTTGTCTTTCAGGCCCGGTATTTGCCGCAGCGGTGATACTGGATCCTGCGAATCCCATTGAAGGACTCAATGACTCCAAAAAACTTAGCAGAGAACAAAGATTTGAGCTCAGAGAGCAGATTTTGGAAAAAGCAATTTGCTATGGGGTTGCCACCTGCACAGCTGCGGAAATTGATGAGATCAATATTCTGCAGGCCTCATTCCTGGCTATGCACAGAGCTGTGGATCAATTATCTCTTCGCCCCGCCTGCCTTCTAATCGACGGAAACAGATTCAAACCTTATCAGGACATACCCTACACTTGTCTGATTAAAGGCGATGGCAAAATGGCCTCTATAGCAGCAGCTTCCATTCTGGCTAAGACTTACCGGGACGAATGGATGGAAAACCTTCATCATGAATTTCCATATTATGGCTGGCTGAGTAACAAAGGATATCCTACCAGAGAACATGTCCGGGCCATTGCTCTACATGGAAGAACCGCCCACCACCGTATGACATTCCGATGGGACAAAAATTTTCATCAGCTGGAAATGGAGTTTTAGTGCACATGTTGCTCAGAGTAGCTTTCAGCTACGACCTTAGAAGTTCAAATTTGCTGAGAAGTGTGTGAGTGTGGGTGCCATATCTGGAAGCTACGGGAAGCATTGGGTGGCAGAGCTGCAGGGAATCGGTTAATCGTAAACAGCCATTTTTGAGTCATGAAGTGAATGTGTCGTGGATGAATTGCAAATTCATAAAATATGGGATCGAAGTCATAGACTTCGACCATCGGAGGTGGGAGTTATGAATGATGAGTGATGAATTATGAGTGAAGCAGCCATTTCGTGTATAGAAGTGAATTTGTCATCCATGAATTGTAAATTCATGAAATGACTATCGGATCTGACAAAGTGAAAGCAGGGGAATTGCCTGCCTGTAGTTTGCGCTAGCTGTCACCTCCTGAATAAATTGCTTGCTTCGCAAACAATTTATTCAGGAGGCATCACCATTTGCCGAAGGCAAAGGATGTCACCTTGCAAGCGCAGCGCAGCATGGCGTCACCGGGGCTGCAACAAAAGCTTGTAAGAAGCTGAAAGGGGAGAGCTGTTTTAAGCGGTAGTAATTGCGCTTTAACTCAAAACACCATATTAACCCCTGCATTAACCTGTCTGAATCCCCCCGGCATGATACCTGACTGGCCGCGATTGAGCCGGGAGGCCAGAAAAATGTCATTGCCTATGTTTTTGCCAACTATGAATACGGAACAACGGGTTTTTGCAAGTATGAAATCGTAGTTGATGTTGAAATCGAAAGTGTGATAAGCAGGAATTTTGCCAATGGCGCCATCAGAGGATTCGTTGCTAAAATTGGCAAATTCTGCATATTGTGCTCCAATGCGATTGTAGCTGAGGCCAAATGTGAATTTTCTGAATGAATAAGAAACATTCATGAAAAAAGCCACTGCCGGTGAATAAGGTGCTACTCCATCTTCAATACCGCCTTCCCCGAATTTGTAAACTGTTCTGCTGATTTGAGAAAGATCTGCTTCCGTGATGGGGCGGTTCAGTAACTGCTCTGCGCCCTGTCCATTTCTGATATATACCTGATACCCGGCAGGATTAGCATTTACTTTTTCAATAAATTCATTCCGGGTGGCAGTATTGTGAACTACCTGGGTAAATAGATGTCTGTCAATCATTTCTCCGCTGATGATCCCTGTCTGCAGCAATGTGATATTTGGTTGAACGCTGATTTTGTGTTCACTTAACTTAGGCAAAAGATCAAATCTCAGCGAAGCTTCCAGTCCCCGGATATTAATAACTCCGAGTTTATCAAAATACTCATTCCAGCCAGCGAGATAAAAATTGCGGATTCGATTGTTAAATAATGCAAACTGACCGCTCAATCTGCCATCCAATAATTCGCCGCGAATGCCAATTTCTGAGTTAAGACTGATTTCGGGTTGAATATTACTTGCGTAGCCAAAATCCGGTGGAACCAATACTCCATCCCTCTCCACCAAAAATGCGAAATATTTGGATGGAGCTATGTAACCGCGATACACACTACCGAATACTTTGACCTGATTGACCTGATAAGCCAATGTCAAACCGGGCTGGAGAATATTATAACTGTTTACCCTTGAAGCAGATTCCTCGCCACTGGCATTAGGGTCCATCGAACCGGCAAGCCTGTCAGTTCTGTCCATCCACACCTGCTCAAATCGCAGGATGGGAGTCAAATGAAATTGTTTCCATTGAAATTGATCTCTGATATATCCGGAAATTGAACGCAATGTATAAGCAAGATCCGTGGTAAATGTTCCGCTTCTCGCCCATCTGCTTGAATCAGCATTTAGAACCATGTCTTTGTAAGTCTCTGAATGTAATTTCAATTGTGCTTCCAAACTATTACTCCATTTGTCAGAGCCTTTCCACTCCTTCTGAAAAGTCTCTTCAACTCCTGCTACGGTAAAATGCCAGCGGCTATCCGTCGTGGATTCTCTGCCATTACGGATTCTGCCTACACGGACAAAGTCATTTTCGCCGAAACTTTGGCCTTCCAGGTAAGAATATCTGTCTGAAAAAATATTTTCACCAACATATCCTCTGACATCTGCTGCAGGGATTAAAGCAGTAGTCTGTCTCCACCAGTCTCTGGCAAAATCAGAAGCAAATATTTTAGTAGTCAAACTCATATCTGATCCAGCCAGCCATTTGTGAATGATATCCAGACCATATCTGTGCATGGTAAATCTGTCTGCATCAAATGGGTTTTGGGTAGGATCTAATTTGAATGTCAATGGAGTGATGGAACTCAAAGAGGCCTGATTATCCTCAAACTGTCCGCTGATCTTGAAATACAGGGATTGATTTTCAGCCAATTCAGCAAAAATTTTGGCATTCAGATTGATCATATCGACAGATGAATTTTGAATAAATCCATCAAATCTTTTGTATACAGCCTCGACCAAAGTGCCTACTTTATTCCATGTTCCGCCATAGGATAATAATCCCGTAAAAAATCCTCTCTGACCACCCACAATTTTGGTGCGAAGTCCGGGTTGTTGAGGTGGTTTGGGGGAAATATAATTGATGATTCCAAACATATTATTCGGTCCATATTTCAGAATGTCAGCTCCTGTATATACTTCGATTGCATCGATTCTATCGCTGATGGGATTGTAGTAAACACCCGGTGCGGTATAAGGTGCAGGCGATATGGGTGAACCGTCTTCCATCATCAATACCTTTTCAGATCTTCGTCCCCATGATCCGCGAATACTTACATTCGGCCGATTTGAAAGACCCATATCACCGAGAATATTTACGCCGGGGATTATTTTCAGGGCTTCTTCCGTAGAAACAGGCTGCATGTCCTTGAGCAGCTTAGGACTGATATAGTAATTAGTTCCTTCGAATGAACTCCTGAATGGTAGTTGTGAAGCGCTCACCTGGACTTCTTTCAGGTATGTTTGCTTTTCTTTTAATTCAATTTTTCCGAGGTCAAACTTCCCCGGAGCAAGATTGGGATTTTTATATTCATAACTTTCAAAGCCCAGAAATTCAATCGTCAGATGCAATTTTCCGCTGGGTACTTCCAGTTTGAAATGACCTTTTTCGTCTGCATAATTTGCTTTATTATTTTCTGTAAAAATCAGAGCGCCTGCAATAGGCTCACTGTGATTTGCAGAGAAAATTTGACCTTCTAAAATTGTGATTTGCTGAGCAGTCAGACTTTGGGTAAAGGCAAAGAGATTGAATAATATAAAGAGCAGTAGTAATCTATATCTCATTAGTCATAATCTGATTGGAGCCGCAAAGGTAAGGGGTAATTAGATTAAGATGTTTACTATGGGGGAAGGGAATATGATTCTAAGAGGATTTTAAGGTGATGGAAAGTTGAAAATGGAACAGCCGAATGAACAACCATTTCGTTTACATTTTGACAAGAGTAGCTTGGAGAATGGCTCGTTAATACTATTTACGAATTACGAATTACGAATTACGATTGAACAGCCAGAACAGCCAATGAAACAGCCAATTAGCAGCCATTTGTCCCTTAGATGCTCAGAGTAGCTTTCAGCTACGACCTTAGAAGTTCAATTTAGCTAAGAAGTGTGTGAGTGTGGGAGCCGCAGCTGAAAGCTACGGGAAGCATTGTGTGAGAGAGCAGAAGGTAATCGGCTAATTGGAGAATCGGTTAATCGATAACAGCCATTTTTGAGTAAAGAAGTGGATATGTAGTAGATGAATTAAAAATTCATGAAATATTGGATCGATCCCCAATGCTTTGGGGACGACCATCGGAGAGAGAGCAGGGACTTGCCTGCTGGTATTTTGCGCTAGCTGTCACCTCCGAATTTACTTGACTGCGGAGCAGACAAGTAAATTCGGGGATGTCACTTTTTGCCGTAGGCAAAGGATGTCACCATGCAAGCGAAGCGCAGCATGGCGTCACCCGTCCCACGACAAAAGCCTGTTGGAACACAACTAAAAACTTGCTTTCAAGGAGATCATAAAGTTGATTCCCGGAGCTGAGATGCCCGAACTAAATGGCCGATATCGCTTATCTGTCAGATTTTCTATTCCGGTAGAGATAGAAAAAGTGTTGGAGAGCTGATACATCGCTTTGAAATTGAGGGTGTACCAGGCAGGCGCATAATTGTTACCATCAGCATCTTTGGCATAGATTTCATCTTTGGCCTTTTCCTCCTGAGGTAGGTCAGCGAATGTTCTTTCAGCCTGATACATGGAGTAGAATTGAAGACTCAATTTTCCTGTATTGAAAAGCAATCTTGACACCCCAAACATAGGAGCAGCATGCCTGGAAGTACTGGTCGTGCCATCGTCGAGCTCTTCCTCTCCGATTTGAATATTCAGATCAGTTGAGAAACTGAAACCGACTCCAATCTTCCATTCCAGACCAGCTTGTAATCCATACACATTGGCTACTGCAGCATTCTGGATGGCCTGAACTCCTGCCAATTCTCCTCCAAACAAAATACTATCCTGCCCATTCAAAGTATAATTTCTGCGCACCAATGCATTCTGAAGGATGGTGTAAAAGCCTGTAAGATCAATCTTGAGCCGATTGCCGAATACTTTTGCGATGCCCAGATCGGCATTGTAAGCGTATTCTGGTTTTAAGCCGGGATTGGGGACAGTCACTGTTCCGGGTTCTGAATCAAATACTTTTCCCAAATCATCTACATTCGGAGATCTGAAAGCAGTTCCAAGATTAGTGCTGATCACCCAGCTTTCGGATGGTTTGTAAACAGCCCCAATGCTTCCTGTTAAGTTGCCATTGTTGATACTGTCTGAACTGAATGGAAAAGGAAAGAATGGAAGATTATTACTAAAATCAGCCTCTATCAAAATGTGATTGTATCTCATGCCGCCCTGCAAAGTCAAGTTTTCTCTGATCTTGTAAGCATCATTGATATACGCCGCAGCTGAAGTCCATGAAGCAGCAGGATACCTTGAAGCACCCACTCCACTCACTCCTGTGTTGATATCGGTCAGCATGCCTGTGGATTCTACATTGTTCAGGACAAACTCAAGCCCGTAGAATAATGTATTTGAAGCAGATGTGCGTTTCGTAAAATCCAAATTGGCAGAATAAGCCAGCACTTTTTCCTCCTGTGTGTTTCTTTCTACACTATTCAAATTGCGGTCGATCCGGCTTTCTTCAAATGTCTGTTGGGCAATTCTCAGACTTAGCTGATCGTAAGCAACATTGGCGCCTTTGTGTGTCATATTCAAATGATGCATCTGCCATAGTTGAGGTCCATAATTCCATTCAGCATGCCAGGCCGTTCCGTTGCGCACTCTGTTGTGACGATCATAGCGACCATATGGAGATGTCCCGGAATAATGAAACCCATACTGAAAATCCCATTTCTCATTGGGAGAAAAGCGAATTTTCTGCATAACATTTATCTGCCGGTAAGCTGAAGGAATTTGCAGCAAAGGATCATCCTGAGTGATCACAACATCCGAACTATTTTGTCTTTGGACAAAATATGGTTTGAGATAATCTGTGGGCCCATGATTGCCCTGTCGCAGATGATCATAATTCCAGGAACTGATACTGCTGACAAGGGACCATTTTTTCCAGCCAATATTGACATCAAAATGACCGGTTTTTTCATCATTGGCTGATGAATAGCGTGTAACAAATTTGCCTTTTACCAATGGCTTTTCATCCTGTGAAAATTGCGGAGTCAATGTCTGAAAACTCATCACCCCTCCAATAGCGTCACTACCATAAATCACCGAACCGGGACCGAAAAGTACCTCAACACTTTCCGTTGCAAACGGATCAATGTTGATTACATTCTGAATATTTCCGGCCCTGAAAATGGCAGAATTCATTCGAATACCATCCACTGCATAAAGCAGCCTGTTGCTCGCAAAGCCCCTGATCATGGGACTTCCTCCACCCTGCTGGCTTTTCTGGATAAATACCTTGCCTGAAATACCCAACAGATCTGCAGCAGTCTGAGGATTTTGCATGGCAATTTCCTGAGGAGAAATGGAGATAATTTTGGAAGGAATATCTCCGGATTTTTGTCTCCATCTGGTGCCTGTTACAACCACAGTCTCAAGACTCAGGCCAAAGGATTGCAAAGAAAGCATAAATCCATCAGCGGAAAGTTGATGATAGCTGATAACAACAGGTTGGTAACCAAGTGCAGTGATTACAATCACTTCTGAACCTGCAAAGGCAGAAATATCCGCTTGTCCCAAGGCATTTGTAGCAGCGGATTGACGGGGTTCTTCACTTGTCAGTACAGCCATTTCAATAGGCTGAAGAGTCTCAAGATCTTTGACAGTAATAGTTTGAGCTGACAAGCTGTAAGAAAAGCCCCATATCAGAAACAATAAAATTCTTGATTTCATTGAAGATAAATCTTTGCTATAAATATAAATGTCATGCTCTTGTACAGAGGTGTACAAAAGGATCCCAAATGTTGAGGATTAACTCAGACATGTTTAACATATCAACATGTGAATTTATAAGTCCGGAGGTGGGAAAGGAGGTTGTAAGCTTGTCCTGGAAAAAAGGCTTACATACCTGAATTGAGATTCAGTTATATTGGAAAATTGCACTTGAGCGAAAGATGGCTCTTCTGTGCAAAACAAAGATTTGTAGAATGAGACAAATTTATCCTGAGCTTTGGATTTGCCAGGATTCTGTTTTAGCAAATTAAAGACAGTTGCAGAAAGTTCTTTATTGAGCGATGTCTCAGCATGATCCCACCAACACAGATAGGTGACTGAATCCTCAAAATAAGTTCTTTCTACTATATCATACATCTGTTCCAGATATTCAAACTCTTTATGATGCTCCCATCTGAGAAGGGTTGCAGTATCTTTCAGATGAAAAGTAAAATGCACCAGTTCATGTGGATCGACTCCTTCCATGATGATTCTTTTCATCTGCTTTCTGACTTTTGTCTTCTGATACTTCAGGCATGAGATGGTTATGATTGCAGGAGCAAAAAGGGAGAGTGAAAATAATATGATGGCGATTCGCTGTATCAAAACTTTGGTTTCAGGAATTCAAAGTTCAGGTTTTATCGTGAGTACAGCGAATAAACTATAGAAAAGTTAAACAATAAAACTGAATAATCAGTGAAGGCTATTGGCTTACCTTTCGCAAATGTTCAATTACTTTTCTCGCGTATTGAGGATCATCTTTTTTGATTTCGAACCCTGTATGAGCTCCATTTATACTATATTCTATATTGTAACCTTTTGATCTCAGTAGATCAACAATTTTGGCATCTCCAATAAATTCTCCATCATTGGTCCATATAGTAACAATATGATTCCCAAGTCTTATATCATCCTTCAGGTTCTCAAAAGAGCCATTGTTATCCCAGAAATCGGTAGTTATGAGAAAGCATGATACGTTAATTTTCTCAGCTTCTAAGTTGCTGGTGTCAGGTGTCGGACTGAGCTCAATTTGTGAAGTGACAACTGTTAAATGATATGTATTTTCAGTTTTAATAAAATCCAATACTTCAGGAGTATTCCTGAAGTCAATGCAGCTATTTCCAAAAACTATAGAATAAGTTCCCAATAACTTATCATCTCTGGGATCAAAATTGGCATTATTTAAATAGAGGCTGTAGACCACTATTCTGCAATCTTTGCCACTCAGTTTATATTCTTCATGAACCCGACTATAATACTGGGAATAACAGCTTAAAGAAGCTAACCACATAAGCGACAGAGAAAACAGGATCTTAAGTTGGTTCATGTCTTTTGATATTGTTGTATAAGAATTAAAAACCGATCTATTATGACGCGAATGGTTTGGAATTATTTCTTTGCTGGGCGTAATTAATGAGAGCGGCTAGTTTATAACAACTTGTTAAACACGAGCACATATAGAACTTAACGAACACAGATGTATTACCTTTGTGACAGAAATTTAAAAGTTGATAAAAGTACTTCACATATTATTGGCGACCAGCATATACCTCAGTGGTATAGGGATTGCACTCAATAAGCACTACTGCAAGGGAGACCTGAAGTATGTGTCGCTTATGGCGCATGTGGAAGGTTGCGGTGAATCAGGATGTGAGATGCAGGATGCTTATGCCTTGCTGACCAGCATTCCGAGAGAGAATCTGAAACCATGCTGCATCAAAGCATTGGAAGAAATGGCGGATGCTAAAAAATCCTGCTGCGAGGATGAAACAGACTTTGAAAAAGTAAAACAGGAGCTGAAGCCCGGAACTCAACTGGATCTTAATCAATTGATTCAGTTAGCATATATTGTCATTCCGCGAGCTGAAGTATTATTCTCTATTCCTCTATGTGGAACACAGTGGAATTTTCTTCATTATCATCCTCCGCTCATCTGGACGGATATCACAGTCCGATTACAGGCATTTTTAATTTGAATGATTTGATCTGAGAATCTGTTGGTTACTCAGGGGTATCTTTTTTTATAATGGATACACCGGAATAAATTGACAGGATTAAAGGGGCATTTTGCCTTTTTGCACTTCCTTTTACAATCAAATCTTTGAATCAAAAAATGAAAAATCAACACTATATACTGTTAGTTATCATGAGCCTTTTTGCTTTTAGTGCAATGGCGCAGGGACCTCCCATCCGTACTGATAAACCCATCATGCTGGGAGCAAATAAGGGAACCATCCGAACATATTATCAATATTTCAAGCATGCCGATAATCATTACCATATTGTACCCCTGATGTTTGAATACAATGTCAAAAGCAATCTGGAACTGGGAATCGAAATACCATTTGCATCTGTCACAGGATTTGACAGAAGAGAAGGTATGAAACCAGGTGATATTATGCTGAAGGCAAAATATCAATTTCTTAGAAAGGACAAAATGGGACAAACTTTCAGAATGGCGGTGAAAGCCAGTGAAATGTTTCCCACAGGAAGACCTTCTGAAGTACCCCATGTGGGAATGGGAGCGTTTCAAACATATGTAGGTGCTTTGGCCGGATTCGAATCATTGAAATATGGGATTGTAGGTGAACTGGGATATAATCACTTTTCGGAGATACATCCCAATTACCTGGAATCCAGAATGTCCTTCGGAATTCCTCTGAAAAAACCAGTTTATCCTGTGAATCAGGTGACGTTGTACTTTGAATATGAAGCAAGATGGATGCCAACGACGGATGATCATGCAGTGTACGCAGCGCAGGGAATTCAGTTTGCATTCAGGAGTTATACCATCGATCTGTCCCTGCAGGTGCCACTTGTGGAGAAGGTTCCTGTTCATTTTACCAGGGATATTGCAGTATTGATTGGTGGTCGTTTTATTCTTTAATTTTTAAATCATTTAATCATGAGAAATATAATTGTTTTAGTTTTTGCACTTGGAATGAGTCTTCAAATTTCCGCACAGAGCAGGGATACTATTCGTGCTAAAGTGGATGGAATGGGTTGCCCGTTTTGTGCCAATGGTCTTGAAAAGGCCTTCCGTAATGTAGAGGGAATTCGCCAGTTTAATATTGACCTGGAAGGAGGTACCATGCAGTTTTTAGTTCCTTCAGAGACCAATTACACACCTGAGCAAGTTGTGAAGACGGTCGATAAGGCCGGTTATACAGCTACTAAAGTCAGTATTCACAGAGCAAATGGCAAGATTGACGAATATAAGCCTGCTGCAGCAGTCACAGCTTCAGCAGAAAAATACAAAGAGAGCATATTTCCTGTAGCCGGCAATTGCGGTATGTGCAAAACCCGTATCGAATCAGCAGTGAATGAATTGCCGGGTATATTCTTTGCCTTTTGGAATCAGGAAACTGAAAAGCTGCATGTTCGCTTTGATGAAGAAAAAATCACTCAATTGCAGATCGAACAAAAAGTAGCTTCAGTAGGGCACGATACTCCGAATGTCAAAGCTGATAAGGAAGTGTATGAGAAGTTGCATGGATGTTGTCAGTATGATAGGAAAGGGGAAGAGTAGATTTCAGATTTCAGGTTTCAGTCCCCAAAGCTTTGGGGATCAGATTTAAGATTTGGAACAGCCGAAAAGAAGTCGATTTTTTAAATAAAGTTTTGAAAATCATTTGATTTTTGCTTGTTTATAAAACATTGAATATCAGCGTTGTGCTAAAGTGTTATATAGGAGTTTTCAGTTTTCAGTCCCCGTCCCAAAGCTTTGGGGACCATTCGATAAAGATAACACGGCGGGGCCTGAAATTTAGAATTTAGAAGGTAGAATTTAGAATTTTTTAAATCATTGAATATCAATGTTCTGCAAAAGTGTTATATAGGAGATTTGAAAACAAACAGCCTATTAGCAGCTATGTTGGTTAAAAACTCAGTCCGGGGATTTGTGAGTAGTACATTTCACAAATCCCCAGCGTTTTCCACTTTTTGCTGCCACAAAACCTTCTTTGCATTGTGGTAGATTGTCGTCTTCACTATAATCAGAAGCAGAAACAAGTAATTGACCATCCAGAGAATATATTCCTTTTACAAAACCTTCTTTTGATATTTTCAACCCACCTTTTCTGCCAGTATACCAGTTGGAGCTTTCAAACTCAAGCTTTGTTTTGAATTTATAAACAATGTACACGCCGTTTCCGGAGTACTCTACCGGACGACGGAATTTTCCGGTTAAAGGCTCAAATTTTTCATTAAATAATTGAAATTTTTTATCCTGAACGATGGTATAAATTCCGTCATCATGAAAAAGGATTTCGTCATATTCATCCGCGGGTAATAAAATTGTATTTGTAGTATCCAAAACACCTTTAAACCATCCTTTTATGGGATCCTTCATTTCGAAGATTGCAGCACCATTAGACATAAAAGTTGTTGTATAACCATATTCAAATGGTATCACCTCTTCTCCATTGTGGTCGAGATATCCCCATTTTTCATTCTTATTTTTGGCCGGAAGTTTGCCGAATTTCATTTCACCGTTGCTAACAAAAACATCCTTTACCAGCTGATTCCCTTCAAGATCACAGATTGTGCCTAAGCCTGTATCTGAGTTTACCCCAATCCATCTGTCCGCAGATAAATATTGAATTCGATCGAATTCCCAGTCGGAGAGTTTTTCTAATTGGTCTGTGTGTAATACTAACTTACCTCCCATGGTACATGCAATATTATAACCTGCAATTTCAAGAAGCCACATACAGGGCTCCAGTATTACCTTTCCGCCTGGATCGAGTAAACCATATTTTCTATCTTTTCTGAAGCGGATTCGCCCATACTGAATGATAGTATCAATTTCATCATAAAAAGGTGTCAAAATCCTGCCATCAGCGTGAATAAGATGTTGTCCTTCATAATTTTTTTGTCCTACAAATACATCTTCTCCTGCATACTGGATAGAATTGTATTCAGGAGAAATCGGAGAACCAGTTTTATCAATTATAACATAAAAACCACCCTGCTTCTCAATGTAGCGTGGGCCGTAGGAAGATTGAATTTCAATTTTATTAAATTCAGCTGTTTGGATTTCCCATGCGCCACTTGCTTTATTCTTAATGACTTCAGCATGATCTCCATTTTCCAAAACCATTAAAACCTTTGCTTTATCTGTTTTAATTATCTCTTTAAATTGTGGTTGGATCACCCAGATTCCATTTGTGTCTATAAAGCCCCATAAATCATACTTTTTTGCAGGGGCGACACCTTCATGAAAAGGCATGACTGCATCAAATTGAGCAGTTATAGCAAATTGAGGTGATTTACATGACCACCCAAAGAGACAGAACATGAGCGGAAGGGTTTTATAAATGAAATAGTTTGAGCTCAACATGCATCTTATTTAAAAACAGTGAAAACAAATATAAAGTAAGAATAAAGTTATCCATATTTCAAATGGTTATGTAAACTTGTTAATTGAGTCCAATTTCATTTTCTTTGATAATTCATGTTGCTCTTTTCTGTAGCTTTGTTTACAACAAAATGAAGCAAAATGAAAAGGATTTCCTACCAAAGAATCAGCAGCGCCATTATCGGCTCATTTAAGAAATATCCGATACTGCTGATAGTTTCATTTTTGCAGTCTGCCATCATTCTGAAGTATATTGACATTGATTACCAGGACTATGCATCAAAGAATGTATATTTAAAAATAATGCTTTGCGGATTCATTTCATTGCCGCTGGTTTATAGTGCAGGATACTGGCAAAGAGTATCAGGTAAAATACAATGGATTTCATGGCTGCTGGTGATGGTTTTGACAGGATTGGCTGCCTGGCAAATTTGGGAAATCCCGCAGCATACAGAAATACTCGCATATCACTTTGCCGGATGGATAGTCACAGGCATTTTAATTGCACTTGCAGCTCCTATCCGTTACTGGAAAGGAGAAAGTGCCTATTGGGTTTATTTGAAGAATCTGATCACATCAGTAGTGGTGGCCGGACTATATGCATTGGTTCTTTGCATTGCCTTATCTCTGGCAAGAGCAGCACTGGTCAATTTATTTCAAATCGAAAATCCCGGTTTTACTTATGAAGATGTAGCCATTGTCTGTCTTGTGGCGCTGTTTGTCTTACTTTTTGTAGCCATTGTTCCGGATCAAAAAATGGAGGATGAAACCGGCCCGGCACCTTCATTCATAAAACCAATAGTTGTTTTTGTATTTCTTCCCTTATCCGTACTTTACGTGGGAATTTTATATGCTTACGGTGTCAGGATGTTGCTGTTGGGTGAATGGCCGAGGGGCTGGGTTACATACCTCGTATTTTCGGCTGCGGCTTTAACAATAGTGACTTACATCATCTGCCATCCATTGAAAGATGAGCGTCAGACATTTGTTCGGCTCACCCGTCAATGGTTGTTTCCTGCATTGCTCCCGCTCACCATCATTCAATTGATGAGCATCGGTATGCGGATAAGTCAGCATGGATTGACATTCAACAGAGTTGTGGTTTTGAGCATCGGAATCTGGCTTTTGCTGACTACTGCTTATCAGGTATTCATCAGGCGAAAAACTTTGATTTGGTTTCCACTGAGCTTTCTGGCATTTACATTATGGGTATTATTCAGCCCCTGGAGTGCTTTTGATTTGGATAAAAAGTATAGAAAAAACCATATCAGAGAAGCATTATCAAACATGGAGCCACCTCTTGAAAGACTTCCTGAAAAATCAGTGCCCTTGCAAATAAAGAATGAACAATTATCTGAACTTTCAACTGCTTTCTCCGATGCATTATCTTTACACGGCCTGAGTGTGATTGAGGAATTTGTTCCAGATTCTTGCTACGCCTTAATGCAGGAAAAAGAAAAAACGGACCGTAATTTTTCAACTTATACTATCATGCAACATTTGGGACAATGCACTGCAGTTGACTTTGGAATGGGTAATCCTGTGGAAATGGCTGATTTCGACAATCGTTTTAGCATGAATGCATCTCATCAGATTTCAGAGTTTGCTTTTGATATAAAAGGCTACGATTCTATTGTACAATTTCAGTCAAATAATATCCGGAATCGCTCCAATACGATGCAGGTGTTTACTGACAGTACCAGAAAAATTGCTCTTTCATTCTCAATAGATAATAATCAGTTAATTGTCAAAAGGGACAATCTCCCCTGGGCAGAAATATCCTTGGAAGAATTGAGCGGACAAATGAACAGAGATGCTGTGGATAAATATACGCTTGAAAAGGACATGCAAACCTGGACGGGTAAGACTATCGATGGTGAAGATGTAAAAATTTCTATTTCGTTTTTAGAAGGAAGTTTCAGAGATGGGAAAGCTGAGATTGATTTTCTGAATGGGTATTTTATGTATTGAGAAGTTGCAGAGGTGTAGTGGTATAGGCGCTACCACTCGCGAGTGACACCCTGGGACAGCAGGTCTTTTATAGAGGAGGCGCTGCCAAAAAAGTGTGACGCCCCGGCACGGCTGCGCCTGGCCGGGGGGACGTCTTTTCATTGCTATGCAATAAAAAGGTGACGTCTCAAATTATTTTTAAAGGCTGAGCCTTTAAAAATAATATGAGGTGACGTTCTGGTGGCCATTTTGCCTGAGGCAAATTTACTAGACGCAAGTAGAGAGGAGGATTTTCAAATAGCGCTTTTATTTTGCCTCAGGCAAAATGGTGGCTGTAGACTGAATTTGAGTCCAAAAATGTTGCTTTTGTGGGGCCGTCACCTTTGACATCGAAGATGGCAAAGATGCCTGGGGCATAGTGAGGGACGAACCTCGACCTCACCATTTGGCGTAGCCTAAGGATGTCACCTTGCAAGCGCAGCGCCGCAAGACGTCACCCGTGCTACAACTATAGCCACTTCACAGCCCTCACACCAATGCCTCTCCCTCCGACTTTCTATATGCTTTGTACCTGTTTTTGCCAAACTTGGTGCCGTTGAAAACACGGCTTTTGCGCAACTCCACACGATCTTCTTCCGGTAGCTGAATGAAGTCGCGGCAATCATCCGAGCAGCAGGCTTCGTATTTGGAGCTGCAATCTGAACATTGGATGAAGAGCAGATGGCAGGCGTCATTGGCACAATTTACATGGGTATCACAGGTGTTGCCACATTGATGACAATGGGCTATGACTTCATGGCTGATTCGTTCTCCAAGTCGCTCATCAAATACAAAGTTTTTACCGATGAATTTATTTTCGAGATTCTGCTCATTGACCTGACGGGCATATTCTATGATGCCGCCATCCAGTTGAAACACATTTTGGAAACCTTTGTGCTTCATATAAGCAGATGCTTTCTCGCAGCGGATACCGCCGGTGCAATACATCAGGATTTTCTTTTCCTTATTCTCAGAAAGCATATCTGATATGATAGGAAGCGACTCTCTGAATGTCTCAACATCCGGTGTGATAGCATTTGCAAAATGACCCACTTCACTTTCATAGTGATTGCGCATGTCGACCAGTATAGTCTCAGGGTCCTGCGCTAATTCATTGAATTGGCGGGCATTGACATGCGTACCTCTATCCGTTACATCAAATGTGTCGTCTTCCAGACCATCTGCAACAATCTTCTCTCTGACAAGAATTTTAAGTTTGAAGAATGATTTTCCGTCGTCTTCTATGGCAATATTGAGTCTTAATTTCTGCAGGAAATCAACGGTTTCCAATGCAGTTCTCAGAGCATCCAGGTTTTGAGTGGGAACAGAAATCTGTCCGTTGATCCCTTCATTGGCCACATAGATTCGACCCAAAACACCTACCTGATCGAGGGTAATGTAGAGGTGATCTCTGAAGAAATTAGGATTGAGAATTTTGTAGTATTTGTAAAAAGAAAGCGTTGTTCTTTGCTCATCGCTTTCTTTCATCCGGCGCTTGAGTTCCTCGCCGTTGATTCGGTTATATAGTCTCATGATGTAGAAAAAGTACGTGTTAACAATAGCAAGGTGCATACTTGCGGTTACCAGCCTACTGATAAAATCGACGCAAAAGTAGCATTCTCCATTGAAAACAGGACAATTCCACGAGGATGATATTCGTCACTTTATACAAATTGACAATTTTAACTCGCGCTAAGCGCCTGTAGATCAATAGGATATATTTTAATCCCCACTGATTTCCTGTCAAAGATTATTTTTCAGACAAAATGTTAGTCTTCTCATTACACAAAATAGTATTTTTGCATCCTCAAGTGAAAAGCCATGGTTCTCCAAACTCTTCGCTTACCGCGGGCTTTAGCCCGTGACCCACTCACAGCACACTCTCACCCACTCACACACCCACACCCTAATCGGGCCTATAGCTCAGTTGGTTAGAGCACCTGACTCATAATCAGGTGGTCCCAGGTTCAAGCCCTGGTGGGCCCACCAACAAAAGAAGCCATCCATAACGGGTGGCTTTTTTCTTTAGAATACTTACCTTTCCGTCTAATCCGTTTTATGAGAGCTGACATAAAAAATATCATTTTTGATTTTGGGAATGTGATACTGCCGCTGGATCTGGAAGCATCTGCTCAGGCAATGACCAGTCTTTTGAAAATTCCTTACGATGCTTATCATCAGGAGATGCCGGCTTTTTTCAGGGATTTTGAAATAGGGAAAATCAATACTTCTGAGTTTATTGAATTGTTGAAAAAGGAGAGTAAGCAGTCTTTTTCGGATCAGGATTTTCTGCAAGCCTGGAATGCCATTTTACTTGTGATTCCCAATACAACCATCTCATTTTTGGAGACATTGAGCAAAAGACATAAACTGTATTTATTCAGCAATACCAATGAAATACATATTGGATGTGTGAAAGATAAAATGGGCAATGATGCATTTCAATCATTTGAAAAAATGTTTGAGAAGATCTGGTACTCTCATCAGATTGGCTACCGGAAGCCTGATATGGCTGCTTTTGAGTTTGTCATACAGGATGCCGGAATTATACCAGAGGAGACTATATTTGTAGACGATGGGAAAATGCATATTGAAGGAGCTGCAAAGGCCGGATTACACTCACGATGGCACTCACCGGATCAGCATATCAGCCGGACAATGATAGATTTTCTATAGGTGAAATGAAAAGCAAAGTCAAATATTACCTGATATCAGATGCGCTCAAGGCTATGCAAAAGTATTGTGCCCTTGATGAGCATTGTCAGCAGGATGTGAGACAAAAATTACAGGATGGAGGAATGTGGGGAGATGATGCCGAAGAGGTTATTGCAGCTTTAATCTCTGAAGGATTTATCAATGAGGAACGTTATTCAATAGCTTTCGCCACCGGTAAATTGCGAATCAACCGATGGGGTAAAATCAAAATCAAACATCATCTGAAAGCAAAAGGCATTTCTGATTACTGTGTAAGAAAAGCCCTGCATGAAATAAAGGAAGAAGAATACATTCAGGCACTGCAGAAAGTGATCTCAGGTAAGATTCACAAACCTGTAGAAAAACTTACTTTTCCTGAGAGGCAGAAATTGTACACTTTTGCGCTCAGCAGAGGCTTTGAGTCGGAAGTTATTGCAAGGGTGTTACGGAAGGAAGAAGAATGATTTCTGCACGCCAATTATTGAAACTGAATATTTCATGAGGAGGCATTAAGTTGAACACCTTCGGAGTTCGTGAAATCGGTCATTTCTACCCCGAGCTGCGTTGCACTTGCACGGGGTTATTCACGTTAAACTCCATACGGAGTTTGTGTGCCACGAAACAAGGCCATTCCAAAAAGTAAGCTTCCTCTTCTCTTCGGCTGTTTGGCTGTTATACCCGGCCTTTTTAAATTTCTGTAGCTTTTCAAGCTGCTCGAAACACAGTTGTCAGGCAGAATTTGACGACAAGCAAGCAGGCACAGAAGTCGAGCAAAAGGATAGGCTTCGATCTTCTTCCAAATAAATTTAGGATCCATTCCCAGTTTTAAAGTTAAAATACTATAAGCGAGCGGCTTTGCATGCGCAGTGTGAAGAGCAGCGTAGAAAACAAGGAAATTTTAAACAGCCTTGATCTTTTGTTTCTTTTGGATCAAGCCAAAAGAAAAGAAGCTTTGAAAACACGAAAAAACAAAAACTTAAGCACAGATATATATGAATTTTTATAGGAATTCAATGTTTTACTTCGAGGATAGATTTCCAGGAACGAGTTATCTTATGGTTCGCTTATTTGAAGAGCAAGTTCAGAAATATTTTGTGCTTACATAATCGAATTCTCTATAAAGTCATTCTTCTCCGGATAATCAGTTGTGTAGTGCAGACCTCTGCTCTCTTGTCTTGTCATAGCAGACTTGGTGACGAGATAAGCGATAGTCAGCAAATTACGAAGTTCACATAATTGGGGAGAAATGGTGGTAGACATATATAGTTCTTCCGTCTCCTTATACAGCAGATACAGTCTGTCATAAGCCCTTTGAAGACGCACATTGGAACGAACAATTCCGACATAGCTACTCATCACCTCTTTGAGCTCCTTGAGGGATTGAGTGATCAATACCATTTCCTTGGGATCTGTGCTTCCTGTAGCATCCCAGTCAGGAATGTTTTTAGCAAAGCTAACGCCATCGATATTTTTCAGAACGTCCAGATGGATTCTGTGTGCATACACCATAGCTTCAAGCAAGGAATTAGATGCAAGGCGGTTCGCTCCATGAAGACCGGAGCTGGTACACTCTCCACATGCATAGAGATTCAGAATGGAACTTTGACCTATCTCATTGATTTTCACACCTCCGCACATATAATGACAGGCAGGAACTACCGGAATCATCTCACTCAGTGGATCGATACCCAGACTCATGCATTTATCATAAATGGTTGGGAAATGTTTTTTGAATTCATCTGCCGGAATATTCCGTCCATCCAGATACACAAAATCATGACCCAGTTTTTTCATCTCATTATCTATCGCCCTTGCTACAATATCTCTGGGCGCCAGTGATTGTCTCGGATCGTATCCATCCATGAATTCCTTTCCATCCTGCGTTTTCAGTATAGCACCTTCTCCGCGAACTGCTTCTGAAATCAGAAAATCAGGATTTTCGCCCTTTGGATTGAATAAGGCTGTGGGATGAAACTGAACAAACTCCATGTTCTCAACTCTTCCTTTTGCCCGGTAGACCATAGCAATGCCATCACCGGTAGCCACTGTAGGATTAGTTGTATTTTTATAAACCTGACCTGCTCCTCCTGATGCCAGGACTGTGATACGGGCAAGACATGTTTCTATTTCACTGGTAGCTTTATCAAGGATGTAAGCACCATAGCATGTAATACCAGGAGTTACTCTCGTGACTGTATACCCCAGGTGATGCTGAGTCAGCAGATCAATCACGAAATAATTCTCCAGGATTTCCACATTTGCAAAGGATTTAGCCCTTTGAATTAAAGCTCTCTGGATTTCCCAGCCTGTCAGATCTTTATAATGCAGGATTCTGTTTTCAGAGTGACCTCCTTCTCTGCCCAGATCATAATCGGTTTCCATGGTAGTTTTGTCAAATCTGGTTCCCCAGTCAATCAATTCCTTGACTCTTAAAGGTCCTTCTTTGATGACAAAATTGACTACTTTGGGATTACACAAACCGTCACCTGCATCCAGGGTGTCGTTGATGTGTTTTTGGTAAGAATCCACCGAGAGATTCCACACAGCTGCCACTCCGCCCTGTGCATACTTAGTATTACTTTCTTCCAGATTGGATTTTGTGAGCAGCGTAATCTTAAGATTAGGCCTTTTAGTGGCCATTTTGATGCAGAAAGTGAGTCCGGCAACTCCGGATCCAATGACTAGGATATCTGTTTTTATCAAGGCTTCTGTGATTTAGAGGACCAAATTTAAATCAATATTCAAATATACTATCGTAAAACGTGTGAGGATGGCTTATGTTTGCAAAGTTTTTCCTGTTCAGTTTCAGAAAGTGTGCAGGAACATTTATCCATCCGAGATTATGATCTGATTTGAAAATCGCTGTAAATACCCGGTTTCTATTGCGTAAAGGGCTTGAAGGCTACGGTTGGTACACCTATGAAGTATTCAGCCGGATGTGCCGGATGTTTCCTGAGAATGAGTATTTATTTTTATTTGACAGAGCCTTTGACAAACGTTTTTTGTTTACCGAAAAAGTGAAAGCTCAGGTCGTTCCGCCTCCTGCCAGACATCCTGTTTTATTTACTACCTGGTTTGAGCTTTCTATTCCTTTCGTATTGAATCAGTTTCGCCCTGATATATTCATTTCCCCGGACGGATTTTGTTCGCTAAGGTTTCGGGGCAAAACATTACTGGTGATCCATGACCTGGCGTATCTGCATTTTCCCGAGAGTATTCCTGCCAATCAATTGTCATATTACCGGAAGTATATGCCGCTTTTCATCAACAGAGCAGATATGATTGTTGCTATTTCAGAAGCAACAGCAGCAGATATAGAGCGTGCAGGAGGATCTGAAGCCAGAGCAAAAACAACCGTAGTGTATAATGGAACAAGAGAAGTATTTCGTCCATTAAGCAAAGATCAGATTAAAGATGCCAGACAAAAATGGACCGGCGGAAGACCTTATTTTTTGTTTGTGGGGGCGTTACAACCCCGCAAAAATATTGTCAGGCTCGTAAAGGCCTATGAGCAATTCAGATCTTCTACATCGGAAAATTTTCCACTTATCCTGGCCGGAAGGATGGCATGGAACTCCAATGAATTGAAACAAGCCATAGAAACATCACCCTTTCGCTCCGATATCATTTTACCCGGTCATATTGAGGAAAGTGAGATACACCTCTTAGTAGGTTCTGCAGTGGCGCAGGTCTATGTCTCATTGCTGGAAGGATTTGGGTTGCCTGTTGTAGAGGCTTTTCAGGCGGGGGTCCCGGTGATCACTTCAAATATTTCATCCATGGCAGAAATCGGAGCAAATGCATCATATTTGGTTTCACCCTATGATGTCCCAGAAATTGCTCTGGCAATGAAATCTGTTGCTTCTGATTTCGGAATGAGGGAATCACTCATTCAAAAAGGTCTTCATAAAGCTAAGGACTTTAACTGGGATAAGACAGCCGCTCAGATTCATTCATTAATAAGCAGATAATTTGCCTCAGTCTTTACTATCTTTGCGCCCTTGAAGTTCTGATTTAATCTTAAAATGCATACATAATGAAATTGGCAGTAGTAGGAACCGGCTATGTCGGACTGGTCACAGGAACATGTTTTGCCGAAACCGGTAATGATGTTATCTGCGTTGACATCGATGCAAAAAAAGTAGAAAAATTGCAATCCGGAGTAGTCACCATCTACGAACCCGGTCTGGAGCAAATCTTCGAAAGAAATATAAAACAAGGCAGATTACACTTTACAACTGATCTTCACTCAGCTGCCGATCACGCTGAAATCATTTTCCTTGCATTACCTACTCCTCCCGGTGAGGATGGATCTGCAGATCTCTCCTACATCATGGGTGTAGCGAGGCAGTTGAGTAAGATGATTACAAAATACACTGTCATCATTGACAAGAGCACAGTGCCGGTAGGGACTTCTGATAAGGTCCATGCCATTCTGGCGGAGAACCTTAGCGAAGATCTGTTTGATGTGGTCTCCAATCCTGAATTTCTGCGTGAAGGAGTTGCCGTAGATGATTTTATGAAACCAGACAGAGTGGTGATCGGGACTTCCTCCGAAAGGGCCGCAACTGTCATGCGCAGATTGTATGAGCCCTTCGTTCGTCAGGGTAATCCCATCATTGTCATGGATGAACGCTCTGCAGAAATGACCAAATATGCCGCTAATTCTTATCTGGCTACCAGGATCAGTTTCATGAATGAGATCGCTAATCTTTGCGAAAAGCTTGGTGCAAATGTGGATTTTGTGCGCATTGGTATGGGTAGTGATACCAGAATCGGCAAACGATTTTTGTTCCCGGGAGTAGGATACGGAGGATCTTGCTTTCCAAAAGATGTAATGGCTTTAGCCAAGACTGCTCATGGAGAAGGTTATGATTTCAAGATATTGGAATCTGTAATGAATGTCAATTCCATCCAAAAGCAGATTCTTAGTGATAAAATATTGAAATACTTCGATGGTGATGTTAATGGCAAAACGATTGCTGTTTGGGGTCTGGCTTTCAAGCCTAATACTGATGATATTCGTGAAGCTCCTGCATTGAGTATTATTGATGATTTATTGGCCGCAGGGGCAAATATCAGAGCTTTCGATCCGGAAGCAATGCCCAATGTGCAGGCAATATATGGAGATAAGATCAAATTTGTCAAGGATCAGTACGAAGCGCTTGTCGGAGCGGATGCGCTGGCTATTGTGACAGAATGGGCTCTGTTCAGGACTCCAAGTTTTGAAGTGATGAAGCAATTGCTTTCCTCACCTGTCATTTTCGACGGAAGAAATCTTTATGATCTTCATAATTTAGAGGAAGAAGGATTTTATTATAATAGTATCGGCCGTAGTGTCGTTGATGCGAGGTAATATTTACAAACTATGTCAGATCAATTCAAAAGGAATATACTAATCACCGGTGGAGCCGGATTTATCGGATCACATCTTGTGAGACATATGGTGACAAAATATCCGGACTACAGGATTATCAATTTCGATAAACTGACTTATGCCGGAAACCTTGAAAACCTGAGAGACATCGAGCATCTTCCCAATTATCAGTTTGTCCGCGGAGATATCACAGATCTTAATCAACTCAGAGAAGTTTTTAACACATATGCAGTAGACGGTGTCATGCATTGTGCAGCGGAATCTCATGTAGATCGATCCATTTCTGACCCATTGATTTTTGTTCATACGAATGTAATGGGTACAGCATCCATGCTTCAGGCTGCAAAAGAATCCTGGAAAGAGAATATGTCAGACAAAAGATTTTTGCACATTTCTACTGACGAAGTCTACGGATCATTGGGAGAGGAGGGGCTTTTTGAGGAGACCACAGCCTATGATCCCCGCAGTCCTTATTCTGCATCTAAAGCCGGATCGGATCACCTCGTGATGGCTTTCGGGCATACTTATAATCTCCCTGTTGTAGTTTCAAATTGCTCCAATAATTACGGTCCTTACCAGTTTCCGGAGAAATTGATTCCGCTGTTTATTCGCAATGTCCTTACAGGAAAGCCTCTGCCTGTCTATGGTAAGGGAGAAAATGTCAGAGATTGGTTATTCGTCGGAGACCATGTGATGGCGCTGGATCTGGTATTCCACAAAGGGGCTTCAGGGGAAACCTATAATATTGGCGGACATAATGAATGGAAGAATCTTGATTTGGTGCATCTCATGTGCGATTTAGTAGATCAGAAAACCGGTAAAGCACAGGGGACTTCCAGAAATCTGATCACGTATGTGAAAGACCGTGCCGGGCATGATTTGCGCTATGCTATTGATGCCGGAAAAATTCAAAGAGAACTCGGCTGGGTTCCGTCTCTTACCTTCGAAGAGGGCTTAAGCAAAACTATTGACTGGTATCTCAATAATGAAGAATGGCTGGAGCATGTGACTTCAGGAGCTTATCTCCAGTATTACGAGGATCAGTATCAGAATCGATAGGAGTAGCACGCCTAAGGCGCGTTAGAGGGTAGCTCCTTGCCCGGTGTATGAGCTCGGGCAAAGCCCGGCTCGTGTGAGCTTGCGCGGGATGTGGTTCACTTCGTTCACGTGATGTGTAACAGCCAATGATCGCCATCGGCGATCAAACAAAGGCACATTTTAATTTTTTCTTATACACACGTAACACTGCGGCTCATCATAACTCATAACTCTCACACGGCTGCTCCACACTCACACTCACCGCACACAATTCATCCCGGGAGCTATGCGAACCACATCACGCAGCCGCGCGAAGCAAGCGGCTGCAGCACACTGAGCAAGCAAAGCGCAGCTCAACACACAATCTCTACCCGATACTAAAGGCGCAGCCAACCTCAACCCCGGCTTTTCGTTAAAAGCCAACAGCTTTCTTCTCAGACCGGAATATAAATATCAAATCTGGCTCCTTCATTAAGCTTACCTCTGGCAGTGATATAGCCATTGTGATTATCCACAATTTTTTTCACGATGGAAAGCCCGATACCGGAACCTTCATATTTACCTTTTACATTGAGCTGACGGAATACATCGAAAATTTTGTCAGCATATTCCTGTTCAAAACCGATACCATTATCCTGGACAATGATGTGGCAGTATTTTAAATCCGCTTTAAGGTAATCATTTGAAAATTTGCTCCCTTTTTGAACAGATGATTCAACAGAAATCTGAAGCGGGACTCCTTCTCTGGCAAATTTTAAAGCATTACTGAAAAGGTTAATAAACAACTGATGAAACTGGAAAGGAATAATTTGCAATGAATCTAATTGTCTTATCTCCACAATGGCTTGTTTTTCATCTATTGTTTCTTTCAACTCTGAGACAACTTGTTCCACTATTTTTGTCAGGTCAGTTTTAACAAATTCCTGCTCATCCGCGCTTACTCTGGAATAAGCCAGCAAATCTCTTATTAGATTTTGCATTCTCAATGCTGAGGACTGTATTTTATTAAAGTATTCCTGTCCCGGACCTGACAATTTATCCTTCTCTGTTTCCAATATTCTGTTGGAAAATATCTGAATCTTTCTCAATGGCTCCTGAAGATCATGACTGGAGATGTAATTAAATGATTCCAGTTCTTTATTAATTTTTTTGAGCTCTTCATTTTGCTTTTCTACCTGAGCAGCAGCTTTTTTTCTTTCTGAGATGTCCTGGTAGGAAGATATTGTAACTTTTTTTCCACCAATTTCAACTATCTCAAAAAATACCAATGCGAAAAAACTTTCACCATTTTTCCGCTGATAATTAACCTCAAAACCATCCTTAAACATTTTTAGACGAAGTTTGAGCAGCAATTTTTCCGTCTCTTCAGGAGACAATTTCTGTAACTCTTCCAATGGACGGTCATCATCCAAATGACTCAGAATGATTTTAATTAAGCGTTCATTTTCTTCAGGTGAAACCAAATTAAGTTCTTCTGCAGTATATCCGATTATTTCTTCTTTTGAATAGCCAAAAGTTTTGTAAAAATTTTCATTGGCATAAGTAATTTGATTGTTGCCTATCTCTGCCAGCGTCATTGCTACCGGACTAAAGTCAAAAATTTTCAGATATCGCTCTTCACTTTTTTGGAGCTCTGCATTTTTTACTTCAAGCATTGCATTCGTTTTCAGAATTTCACTTTTCAGATCTTCTGATTCCTTCAGATCTCCAATTATTTTAAAGTAAGCAATCAGAATAAAAAAAGTGGCACAGAGCAAAAGTAGTGTTGTGATGAGCGGGGAGAAGAATATTTCTTTTTCAAGTTTTGCATTCCTTATTTTCAATAGCTGATCTTCCTCATCAGACATTAATAATATTATTTTCTGAATCTCATCCATCATTTGCTTACCTCTCAACATTTTCTCATTAGTAATTGATTTTGTATTGGATTCAACCAGCAAATTTTCGAGATATCCGATTCTTTTAAAAACATTTTTTTTTAACTCAAGCAAATTTGCTCTATGAGCCTTATTGTCAGATGTCAGGGATTCAATCATTTGAATGGAGTTACTTAGATACTCCCTGGTCAGGTTATAATTTTCAAGGAACACAGAGTCTCTTGTAATAAGGTAGCCACGCTGGTAAGACTCCATGGAAATAATAGCAGAGAATGCATTTGCCAGGTTGAGTTTTATTCGCGTGGAATGATTCACCCATTCAGAGGATTGAATAAGATTTTGAGTTCTTACATAGGAGAAAACTGATAAAATAATCAATAATACTATTGCTAGCACAAAAATTATTTTTACAACTGATAATCCTGACTTTTTCATTTCACGATAAAGATTTTCAGGCCGATAGTACAAAATGTTGTCTTTCTGGTTGAGTATTTAATTGAGCAGTATCTAAAGATAATACGGTGTGAATGGCATCTTTAAGCTTAGAATAAGTGGATGGTTTTCTGACAAAATAATTTGCGCCAAGATGGAAAGTCCTTTCTATAATGTCCGGATTAGATGCAGTTGTGAGGATTACTACCGGAATATTTTTGTATCGTTCATTTTGGCGAATTTCTGACAAGGATTCAAATCCATCTTTCCTTGGCATATTAAGATCAAGAAATATGACAAAAGGAGGGGGAGGTACAGTTTCATCCAGCGTATTCATTAGCTCTACGCCATCGTAGGAAATTGTGAGTTCAGTTGTGTAATTTATTTCTCTTAAAGCTTCTCTAAAAATTGTGCAGTCATCTGCGTCATCATCAGCAAGAAAGATACTTTTTGAACTAGCTTGAACTGTATTCATACTATTTGATTATGGTTTTTATTGAAAACTAACAATATAATTGCAAATAAAACAATAATCCTGTAATGTAGTAATTAGATGACGCTCTTTTACGATTATAAAAAAATAGTTGAGGCTATTGCTTTGAATTATGAATTCTGATTCTGTATATTTGCCTCGCTTTTGAAGAAAGGCACATCCCGAATGCGGGCGTGGCGAAACTGGTAGACGCACTAGACTTAGGATCTAGCGCCGAGAGGCATGGGGGTTCGAGTCCCTCCGCCCGCACTGATCATAAAAAGGCTTCCAAATTTGGAGGCCTTTTTTATTGGATCGTCAGTCCGATTCATATAGCCTATGTTGCCGGTGCTGCTCCTAGTCTTAGCTGAATTAACAAAATTTATTTCTACCAATTGAGTTCTTCAGGGTTATTGACTTGCTTTTTTTATGGCATAGACCCGATCCTTCTTATCCAATTCCTTGAATTTTGTTGGTGTAAATCCGGTAGTTTTTTTGAATTGGGAACAGAAGTGAGCCAAACTACTGTAATGCAGTATGTAAGAAATTTGTTTGAAACTGATATCCTGATCCATCAGATCAATGGCTCTTTCAATTTTGAGCTCGATAATACTTTGTTGTATTGTCTTACCGGTTTCTACTGAATACAAATTTGAAATATAGGTGTAGTCATAGCCCAGCTCTTGACTGATAAACTCAGAGTAATTGCTCGTGGGTCGTTCTTCCATCTGATGCACTATCTCCCTTATGACTTGCTGAATTTTATCAATCAGGACTTTTCGATTGTTTTCAAGAAGTTTGAACCCCAGGCTTTCCAGCACTGATTCTATTTCTTTTAGTTTATCTTCCTCCAGCTTCAATTCCTTCAAGGTTATCCTTCCTAATATTATTTCATCGGGAAAAATACCTATCTCCGCCAATTTTTGTTTAGCCATCTGTATACAGCTACTACTGATCATATGTTTTACGTGCAAATTCATTCAGTCTTAGACATTTAGAAAGCAAAGATACATATTATTCCCCAAAAAGAGTTATAATAATATCACAAACACAATAATTATCAAATAAAATCAAACATTTAAATTATATTTACAAAATATACTATTTATTTACTATTTTTAAAACAATCTTTTAGTGTCAAATTTTGATTTAAAGCATTGAAGTTGTTCCATATTCTAAATAACAAGGTATTTGCAATTAAAGTTACCCTACCATCATTGTTTGTCCCGTTTATATGAATTTTAGAAATAAAAGGTCGGGCAGGAATTAACCAGAATATCATTCAATTGAAATGTAAAAGCAAGACTATTAAATACTGTTTGTAATTTTAAGCTCATGCCAACTCCATTCATTAATTCAATCTTATAAGATGTACTACAAACTTTACCTCATCGCCTTACCGGTCTTTTTCGCTATTGATATATTGTGGCTCGGTTTGATTGCCAAAAATTTCTATGCCCAACAGATAGGTCATCTGATGCGGCCACAGGTCAATTGGACAGCAGCCATATTATTCTATCTGATTTTTCTGGCCGGAATGGTCATTTTCGTTATCGCTCCGGCTCATCTCAACGGGTCATGGCAGTATGCGCTGGGTTATGGCATTTTGTTCGGATTCATCACATATGCTACGTATGATCTCACTAACCTGGCTACCTTGAAAGACTGGCCACTTAAAGTAGTCATTGTAGATTTGATCTGGGGTATGGTACTTGCTGGTTCTGTTTCAGTCATTACCTGGTGGCTTGCAAGAAAATTTGGGATATGAATTATTACATTCAGCTCGCTATAATTTTGTTTGTATACATGAACATTGGGTTCATCCTGGCTCTATGGCTAAAGCGAAATGATATAGCAGATGTGGCCTGGGGTCCGGGATTCGTTTTACTGAACTGGATATCTGTGATTACAAGAGATGCATTTGATTTTCAAAATATTATACTTTCTATACTGATTACAATCTGGGGAATAAGGCTTTCTATACATGTCCTTTCGCGAAATCGCAACAAACCGGAAGACTTCCGATATCAACAGTGGAGAATGGAATGGGGCAAATGGTTCTATCTGCGTTCCTGGCTGCAAGTGTTTATGCTTCAGGGTTTATTATTATTTCTGATAGCCTTACCGGTCCTGATGTTTCACGAGTACAGTGTACAGCCTTATTCATGGTTTTATTTTCCAGGTTTGCTGCTCTGGTGTATTGGATTTTATTTTGAAGCGATAAGCGACTATCAATTGGCAGCGTTCAAAAAAAATCCTGAAAACAAAGGGAAAATCATTTGCTCAGGATTATGGAGATACAGCAGGCATCCCAATTATTTTGGAGAGGTGCTATTATGGTGGGGGATTTTCATTATGTGCATGCATTCGATCCCTATATGGCCATCCATTATTGGACCCATCATCATTACCTGGCTTATTTTATTTGTTTCAGGGATCCCTCTGCTGGAGAAAAAATATGCCGGAAGACCTGACTTTGAGGAATATAAAAGGAAAACCAGTATTTTCCTGCCCCTACCTCCCGCAAGTTAAAAGGTATTGCTTTATCCTGAATTGCATCCAGTGTTACTGCGGTTTTGTTTACTCAGAGGCGATTCTTTCTATTCTTTGAATTGAAGATTTCTCATCGCACTTTCCTTAGAATTATTACATATCTGCCATTACCTTAATCGGGGTATTTTTTAATGGGTGTATTTAATATTGTAGTATGTCTCTTACATTTGCAACTTACGTTTGTTTGCACAACGTAAACATTTATCCGAGAAGGGAGCCTGATATGAATGCATATTGGGCTCTTTTTTTTGTGTCATGTGTGAAGCAAACCAAATAATAATATTTTGAAGTGAATCAGGGGGAAAATTAAAAATAATGATTATTTATAATATATAATTCGCAGATATTTTTCATATTTGCACAAGCCAGACAAAACTACACATACTATTATGGCTAAGCCGTCTCGAAAAACTGCTGCGGAAGCGATACCAGTGCATTCTACTAATGTGTTGCACCCATTCCTGTCGTTTTTGCAATCATCCCGCAATGCTTCCATTGCCCTCCTTCTTTTTTGTTTTTTACTGTATGGAAATACACTTGGTCATGATTACACCCAGGATGATGCGATCGTCATTACAGACAATATGTTTACCCAGCAGGGAGTTCAAGGAATTCCTGGCATTTTAAAGTATGACACATTCTTTGGTTTCTTCAAGGAAGAAGGAAAGGCCAATCTGGTTGCAGGAGGCAGGTACAGACCATTTACCCTGGTGATTTTTGCAATCGAATATGAATTGTTTGGACTCAACCCCTTCGCTTTCCATCTATTGACTGTGCTATGGTATGCGGCTTGTGTCATTGCTCTGTATCTATGTCTGCTGGCCTTATTAAAATTCCGTTTTGGCGACACAAGTTCTCTGATTGCTTTCAGCGCAGCGCTGTTATTTGCGGCTCACCCCATTCACACAGAAGCCGTTGCCAATGTCAAAGGAAGAGATGAAATCATATGTCTTTTATTAAGTCTGTTAAGTTTAAGACTTGTGTTAAAAGGCATGGATACTCAAAAAATCTTCTGGTATTTTCTTGCCGGGATTACCTTCTTTTTAGGACTACTTTCCAAGGAGAATGCGATAACTTTTATGGCGATTATTCCGCTTTCAATTCTTTTTTTCCGCAAATTTCAATGGAAATCAGCCATCATACCGATCGGGATGTTGAGCGCGGCTACCTTCATATTTCTTTTGATAAGGGCTCAAGTCCTGGGCCAATGGTTTGGTTCAGAACCACCTATGGAATTGCTGAATAATCCGTTCCTGAAATTAGCCGGAGATACTTTTGTTCCTATGAACCTGAGCGAAAAAATGGCCACGATTACATATACACTGGGAAGGTATATTCAGCTTTTACTATTTCCGCATCCATTGACACATGATTACTATCCAAGGCATATTGCCATGATGTCCTGGAGTCAACCCGGAGTTCTGGCGAGTGTGGCACTTTACATTGCTATGGGAATTTTTATATTTTTGAAATGGAAATCCAGATCTGATTATGCTTTTTGTCTGATTTATTTTATTGCAACATTATCAATAGTATCCAATGTGTTTTTCCCGGTAGGAACCAATATGTCTGAGCGTTTTTTGTTCATGCCTTCTGTAGGATTTTCACTGTTGACAGCTTATTGGATGACAACAGAAGTCTGGAATAAGGGTAAACAAAACATATTCTTTGGTATTCTGCTCACGCTGCTGGGGCTATATAGTCTCAAGACCATCACCCGTAATAATGTTTGGGAATCCAATTCAAAGTTATTCACCTCAGATGTCGAAATTTCAAAAAATAGCGCCAAACTACTGAATGCTGCAGGAGCTGAGAAATTGATTTTTGCCAATAATGAAGAAGACGCAGCAAAAAAATCAGAGTGGATCGCTGCAGCTAAAGCACATCTCGAAAAAGCCATCAGCATACATCCTCAGTATCTTAATGCCTGGTTATTACTGGGCAATGCCTATTTTTACAATGAGGAATATGATAAAGCCATTGAATCCTATCTTAAAACCCTCTCTATCAACCCCAACTATGAAGATGCAAAAGGCAATCTGGGTAAGGCATACAGGGAGGGAGGAAAAATGTACGGAGAAAAAATGGGCAATCTGGAGAAGGCACTTCAATATTTAAATGAAGCTATACGTTATCTACCCGATGATTACGAGACCTTAAGGTTGCTGGGGGTAGCAAACGGCGTTGGTGGCAATCATACTCTGGCGATTGAATATTTTGAAAAGGCAACATCTGTTCAGCCAGATCTGGCTGATGCCTGGTTAAATCTGGGAACTGCATACTTTAGTGCAGGAGATGTTGAAAAAGGTAATTACTTTTATGCCAAAGCCAAAGAAATGGATCCTGCGGTAATGGAAAGAAATCAACGCAAATGAGCCGTCGTGCACTATATATAAATAATATTCCGCTTCACCTTTTAGTATTGCTATGTAGCCTGCTAATGTTGTCTGCACACACGGACAATCGCAAACCTGTACCTGATGCGACTGAGCCCATCCCGGCTCTTGCTTTCAGAGCGCTCAAAGTACCGGGTGTCAGAGAAATGGTCTGGGTAGATTCAGTTTACAACTCAATGACACTGGATGAGCGGATCGGGCAACTATTTATGATCCGGGCGCATTCCAACCTGGGACCCGAACATGTCAAAAAAGTAGAGGATCAGATAAAGAAATTCCATGTCGGTGGCTTGTGTTTCTTTCAGGGCACACCTTACAAACAATTGGAACTGACACAGAAATATCAGGCGCTATCCCAAAAAGTACCCCTCATGATATCCATGGATGCAGAATGGGGTCTTGGAATGCGGCTTAATAAAGATTCTGTCATTGTTTATCCCCGAAGTCTGATGATGGGTGCCATTGATGATAATCAGATTGTATACAATTTTGGAAGGGAAATAGGAAAACAGTTGAAAAGACTGGGTGTACATATCAATTTTGGACCGGTAGTAGATATTAACAACAATCCTCTTAACCCTGTCATCAACGATCGTTCATTCGGGGAGGATAAATATAATGTTGTAACCAAGTCTTACATGTACATGATCGGGCTTCAGGATGAGGGAGTCATGGCATGCGCAAAGCATTTTCCCGGACATGGAGATACTCAGGTGGATTCTCACTATGATTTGCCTGTGGTAAATCATGATATTCGACGATTAGAGCAATTTGAATTATTTCCTTTTCAATTGCTGGCAGATAATGGGCTGCAGAGTATGATGATCGCTCATATGCATATTCCTGCACTGGATTCGACGCCCAATCTTCCAACCACTCTCTCTCCGGCTGTAGTGGATACCCTTTTAAGACAGAGAATGCAATTTAATGGACTAGTTTTCACGGATGCTCTGGAGATGAAAGGTGTTACAAAAAACTTTAAACAAGCTGAAATAGCAACCAGAGCAATAATGGCAGGAAATGATGTTCTGCTTTTACCGGAAGACATAGAGGTAGCATTTAAAGCTTTGAAAGATGGATTTTTAGATTTAAGTATTCCTCTGTACAGGCTGGAAGAATCGGTAAAAAGAATTCTGAAAGCCAAATTCAGAACCGGCCTCACCTATAATAATACTCCTGCTTTAGAGAACTTGTCCAATGATCTCAATAATGGCATGGGTTTGTTGATAAAAGAAGAAATCATTGCAAATGCTATGACACTGGTTAAGGATACAGCCGGACTGATTCCTGTTCAATACTCAAGTGGTCAAAAAACTTTAGTGCTGTCTATTGGGTCTCCGGCAGCGCAGGGATTCCCTGCAGCAGTGCAAAGGTATATTCCTGCGGATACCATGAGCTTAAGTATGAATTTCACTGTCAACCAGCGGAATGAGCTTTTGCAAGATCTGGATAAATATGATCTTTTACTTATTTCTGTTCACCCGGGAAGTCGGCTGGCCACTAAAGAGTTTGGCATCACGCAACAGAGTATTCAATTGATCAGGCAGATAAGTAAGAGTAAAAAAACAATCATCTCTGTTTTTGGAAACCCATATGCACTTCAGTTATTTGGTGGATTGAGTAGCGTTGTTATGGCTTATGAGGATGATCTGATGGTGCATGATTTGTGTGTACAGGCATTATTTGGAGCAAGGAGCTTTACCGGAAAACTGCCAGTATCTGTTGGAAATCAATGGAAATTCAGATCCGGTATTGAGAGCAAAACCACCACCAGACTCAAGTATGGAATCGCGGAGGGCATGGGAGTCAGCACTCGTGAACTGGAAAAATTGGATGGAATTGCAAAAGAAATGATGCAAATTAAAGCTGCTCCAGGCTGTCAGATCATGGTTATAAAGGACCAGACTGTTATTTATCACAAGGCTTTTGGAAAGCATATTTATGATGGAAGCAGACCGGTGAAATTAGAGGATTTATATGATGTTGCATCTGTCACCAAAGTGGCATCTACAACACTGGCACTGATGAAATTATATGAGGATGGTAAAATAGACCTTGATAAAACATTGGGGGACTACCTTCCCGGTTTGAAAGGCAGCAATAAAGAAAACCTGGTGATTAAGGATGTCATGGCACACAGGGCAGGATTGTATCCCTGGTTACCATTTTACAGAAAAACAATTTCGGCCGGCAAAGGGCAGGTAACGCTTGATTCTACCATTTACAAGACAAGCCCTCAGCCCGGCTATATTCAGGTTGCTGAAAATATTTATCTGGATACTGTCTATATGCAAAACATCTGGACACAAATCAGAGATAGTGAACTCCTTCCTTCAAAAGCTTACAGGTATAGTGATCTTGGATTTATTCTTTTCTCAAAACTAGTTTTTAATGTTACCGGGCAGACATTGGATGAATATGTCGATAAAGAATTTTATAAACCATTAGGCATGTATCACACCATGTTCAATCCCAGGACCAAAATTGATCCGGTCCATATCATACCCACAGAAGATGACAATTACTTCAGGTCACAGCTTTTGAGAGGTTATGTGCATGACATGGCAGCTGCTATGCTGGGAGGAGTGAGTGGTCATGCCGGATTATTTTCCAATGCAAACGATATGGGTATCCTGATGACCATGCTGAGTCAAAAAGGAACTTACGCCGGCAAGTCATATTTAAAGCCCGAAACTATTGAATATTTCACTACCAGGTATCCGGGAGAGACCCGCAGGGCACTTGGCTTCGATATGCAACAGCTTGACAGGACAAAAGGAGTGAATGTTACTGGTCTTGCTTCTGCAGGCACTTTTGGCCACACAGGGTTTACGGGTACTTGTGCCTGGGTGGATCCGGAGTGCGGTGTCACCTTTATATTTCTCTCCAACAGAGTGTATCCGACAATGGATAATAATAAACTCAATGACTATCAATATCGCCTGAGAATGCATTATGCGGTCTATAAGGCTGCTGAGTGAAATGTAAGTTTTTGGTGTTTACCGGCTGATAGGATGTCCTTCAAAACCGATATTTGTCCGAAGCGAGGTGATAGCGAGGTTCACTGCGTTCACTCGCTACAAGTGTCTTTCTGCGCCTGCGGCTTGCAAGGTGATGTTTCATCTTGGCTTCGCCGCAAAGAAGTGATGTCTTGCAACTTTTTGCAACTACGCTTCAAAAGTTGCAAGGTGATGTGCGGTCGGAGCCCGCGGTTGGGTGGGGAGTTTGGGGTGTGGGTCTGTTTGGGTGAAAAGTGCGGTCTTCGATGGCTGTTCACTTGCAATCTGAGTTTGAGGCTTCCGCAAAGGGCCGGGGACACGGCGCAGCTTCTTTGTCAGAGTGCCGTAGCTGAAAGCTACGGGAAGCAGAGAGTGTGAGTGGGCTGTTCACTTGCAGCTTGTTGCTTATAGCTTGCAGCTTTCCTTACACATACTCCTCAATCGACTTGACATGATTGTTTTCATCGGTGAAAATCACCAGCGGAATAAAAGAGTCAACTTCATGCTCTTCGAGCGTACAAAAACTAAGTATATGAACTGTATCCCCTACGGATGCGTGTAAAGCAGCTCCTCCATTCATACATACCTCTCCACTGCCCCTCTTGCCCGGTAATACATAGGTCATGATGCGGGACCCTTTAGTTGCATTATTAATATAAACCTGCTCGTATTTCCTAATATGAGCTGCATCAAGCAAGTCTGCATCAATAGTGATAGACCCATTGTACCTGACATTGGCTTCAGTAACTTTAACTGTGTGGATTTTTGATTTTAAAATACTAAGATTCATTGTTATTTAAATTAAGATTAAAGTTCGTTTAAGATAAATTCTTTGCTGTGAATTTTGTGAAGGCGGATCACACGGCCCTGTATTAATAATGTAGTAAACAAATAATGGCTATCATACTGAAATTGATGGGACTCTAAGTTGAATGTCTCATTTTTAAGTACGCCTTTTTTTGTGTATTCCAGCTCTCCTTTATGGTTATATCTGTGCGTTAAGCAATAGTCTTTTTCAATTTCAAGATGATACCATGCACCTTCTCCAATACCCCCCAGCCATTGAGCCTCAGCAGGAATATTCAAGGGTTTTAATGGTTCATTAATAAAACCCAAATGCTGATCATCCGGGAGTTTTTTACTTTTAACAGGATGAAAACTGTGTCCCACCTGCTGAATAAAAAACACAAAGGATCGCCATCTGTTCATCACTATTTTCTCCAGCTTTCTTTCGTTATAGATAAACACCTCCCTGTTTCCGGAAGCATTTACAACATTGCTCATTGGGCTGGGAAATAAAGTTTCATGCGGGAGTCTGGAAGTCCATTTATCAGGTGTCTTTTGAGTCCTTCCTGCTTTGAAAACCTGCCAAACATAACGGGAGCAACTATTGTTGCCTTTAGCCAGCGCACCATAAGGTGTGGATCCAATAAGTACCCATTTATCTGCTTCTTGCTTACTCTTGCGAAAGTCAGTATGATCTATGATAGAAAAATACATTGGGCCCATTCCATGTGTGGCTTCCTTCTTTACATCCATCTCAAGAAGAATTTCTTCCAGGTTCAGGATTTTTCCGTTTTCTATAGTTGCTCTTGTCGTTAACTCCAGCTTAGGATCGGTATCACAGGATCTTGCTCTTCCCATACCACGGGGGGTAATGTACCGGCCAAAATCATAATAATATAAGATCCCGCTCGCTTTGTCGATTAATATGATTGCAGCGTGTCCGACTTTAAAGTTCAGGTTCTTAACAAGTCCCAAATTCTTTAAGACAGTATACCAGCGATCATCTCCTCTGGCAGTAGTGTCCGGCCATGCAATGACTATACTTATACCTTCTTTATGCATGTGTTACTGCCGGATTGTAATATCTGTTAAAAAAAGAAGGCCAATCTTTGGCAGAGAACAAATTCTTCTCTAACCATTCAGGATTATAAAGTTTGCCGGAATAACGGTCACCTTTGTCAGCAAAAAACACCACAACATGATCCTCTTTCTTCAAAGAATGCCTGATATCATGCAGGGCTGCCAATACTGCTCCACTTGAAAATCCCGGAGCCATACCGGTGTGATTCCTAAACCTGAAGGCAGCTTCAGCGCTTTTTTGACCCGAAACCTGTACAAATTGATCAATCTGATGATTATCCAGCGCGCCGGGTATAAAGTTGCGGCCAATGCCTTCTATAAAATAAGGCTGAGGGATGAAGCCTTCAGTGGTTCCGTGTTTGAAATAATGGGTCAAAACCGAACCTACAGGATCAACAGCAGAAATCTGAATGTTCCTGTTCTGGCTTTTAAGGAATTTGCCTACACCGCTTACGGTTCCACCTGTACCAGCCCCTGCGAGAAAGTGGGAGATTTTTCCATTGGTTTGTTTCCAAATTTCCGGGCCTGTAGTTTCGAAATGCGCCTGTTTATTTGCCTCATTGAAATATTGATTGCAATAAAAAGCATTGGGGGTTTCTTTTGCATATTCAGCAGCCAAAAATTGTGAAGATTGAGGATCATCAGGACCACCCGAGGTCTTACACCTTATCACCTCAGCTCCGAGAGATTTCAGAACAGCTTCTTTTTCTTCACCTCCGCTTTTACTCAAATAAATTCTGCAGTGATACCCTTTCAATCTGCATAGCATGGCCAATCCAATGGCAGTATTTCCACTACTTGCCTCTACAATGGTTCCACCGGGTTTGATTTGGCCTGATTTTTCTGCGTAATGAATCATATACCAGGCAATTCTATCTTTGGAGGAGGCTCCGGGATTCCGAAAATCTTCTTTTATGTAAACCCTGCACCCATATCTTTCGGACAAGTAGTCTGATAAAATGAGTGGGGTATTTCCTATGTTATTATACATTGCTCAGTAATTACAAGATGATAATGTTGCCTTTCTTCTTGATGAAAGCGCTTTATTATCATAAATAAGTTGAAAGAAAAAACGATAGTTCGTTTAGGTTTAAATATGGGCAGATACCCAAATGAGTTAAAGCACTGAAATATTACTCACTATTTAAGGAGCATTAGCGAGATTCGTAAATCCTGAGAAGCTATTGATTGGAATGACATAGGGAGTCAGTTGACATAAATTGGAATAATAGGAAATGGGAATGCGGACAAATGAATTGAAAAAACCAATTTCCGGCATCTTTGTCTCAGGGTCCTTATGCTCCAAATTTTTCAGCGGAAAAAACTCCTCATCTAAATCTATAATGGTATGTTCCAGGATGCAAGCTTCTGCCTCAAGACTCATCCAATCCAAGGTTTTCACCACTGCCTTAAGATGACAGGTAAGCGCTAAGAAGAAAGTTATACAAAGGATAGCTTTTTGCATTTAATCGCTTTGTTTATTCTGGCCATTTACGACACTCAATTTTACAAAACTGCAGATTGAATTCATAATTGACCTAAAAAGTTTCATCTAATTAACGTAATAAATTAGAAAATACACGCATTCTGCTAAGGAATTGTCAATTTATTTCAAGTTGCGAAGGGAGGACAGAAAGATAAATTTACCCAATTACAGCCATTGAGGTTTATTTCTTTCAATGAATGCATTCAAGGTTCCGGGTGATTGATGTGTAATTTCGCTTACACATGGACTGATTGAGGGCTCTTTTTGGAAGCGGGGGAAATAATGCAATAAGATTAATACAAGTATAAATCGCGTTGGAAGTTTATTCCAGCGTTTGGCTATATAAAAATTCAACAGATTGGGAGAAATATACTTGATAGTGGTGCCCAGAATCTGGGAAAATTTTTCTGCAATTTCTTTAAAATTTAACATCTCATCGCAAGTAAGATCATAGCTTTGACTGTGATGCTTTTCTGGCTTTTCTAATATTTTTGCCACCACTCTGCCGATATCTTCTACATCAATCAATGTAAATTTTGTATTTCCTGCCGGTAAAAAAATTCTCCTTTTTAGCTTCAATTCACTTTTCAGCGTTGTCAGGAAATTCTGCATAAAGTAAGCCGGCCTTAAAAACGTATAAGGAATTTTGCTTTCGACAATGCACTTTTCAATCTTGTAATGCGGAATACCAGGATTGGCATTCACACCTTGTACAGAAAGAAAAATGATATGCTCAATACCAATATTTTTTGCCACTTCGATTAAAGGAGAAAAGTACTTTGGCACATTGGCAATTTGTGGGGGACGGACCAGAAATAGCGTATCACATTCAAACAAAGCAGGGGTAAATGTGGAAAAATTGGTATAATCAAAATTCACGTATTGAAGATTGTGATCAGCATACAGAGACTGTTCCTTAGTAATTTCGCGAACTCCGGCCATGATTTGAATTGGTAAATCTAAAGCTTTGATAGCTTTTATCACTTCACACCCAACAGTACCTGATGCCCCTGTGATCAAAACGCGCCTCATATCTGTTTTTGCTTTTTCATGAAATACCTCTTTAAATCTGACCTGTATGGATTTCCTTTTTCGAAGGAAATAATAAATTTTAATTCAAACTCCTTGAAACGTACCAGGCTGCACAAAATAACAGGTGGATTAACTTCTACAAGGAGCGTATGGAATTAGTAAAACCAAAATACAACATCCGGAACGTATGAATAATTTGCCTGCCATTTGAAAGACAAATCAAACCCAAATATTCAGCTCCCAAAACTATATACGTTTGTCGCTGTAGCTTTTCAATAATTTTCTGGTTTGTTTTTGAATCTTATTCCTAAAAAATGAGGTCCATCCCAATAAATATCCGGTCAAACCTAATGCCTGTCCTGACCAACTCCACATATCGAAATGATCTGTATGTCTGAATATTTTTCCATCTTTAAATTCAAATCTGGCCTTTATTTTATTCGTCACTGCTCTCCCTGTCTGACCAAAATTATATACTGCCGTCCATTCAGCAGTTCCTGATTTTTCATCTGCCACGACATTATCAAAAGTGATTTTTAGCTCCCCTTTGCTCCGTTCGATCAGCATTCTCCACATATTCTTAACATCTTCCCCTTTCAATTTTCCAAATGCAGGATCTTCAAATTCAATTTCATCGTGATAGTAACTCAGCATCGTTTTTGCATCTGCATGGACAAATGCATCATAAAACTTGAAGATAATGTCTGAACTGCTCATACGCTTTTTTTTAGTCCCTCAAGCTAAGATAATTAAGATAGAATTTTTGATTCTTATTGTTTTTATAGCTAATGCAAATCAGTGATTTTCAAAGCGTGCTCAAATGCTTCATCATATTTAGCTGAAATGAAAAGATCTTCTTCTGTGAATGGGTGGCTAAATTGCAGGCTTGAAGCATGTAAGCACATTCTGTCCATTTTAAAATGCTCTCTAAAATAGGTATTATGCTTAACGTCACCATGTCTTTTGTCCCCTAATATCGGGTGGTTGATATGAGCGAAATGTTTGCGAATCTGATGCCTTCTCCCGGACCGCGGACAAGCTTCTATAAGAGAGAAACGTGCAGTTTTGTATTTAAGACCAATTGCGGCATTTATCTCTGATTTTGCCAGGCATTTGTACGCTGTAAGCGCTTCCAGTTTTTCATATTTACCACTTTCGGGGTCAGAAAGTGGGTAATTAATAATGTCTTCCTCCGGCAGCCATCCTCTGACGATTGCCAGATATTTCTTTTCTATTTTGTGTTCCATGAAAAGCTCAGAAAGTCTGCCTGAATGTTCGGCGGATTTTGCAAATAATATTACTCCTGAAGTGCCCCTGTCCAGCCGGTGTATTGTGTACAGGCGATATCCCACCTGATCCCGCAACAGCTGCAGCAAAAATACTTTGTCCTCGCTGATCCAGGTTTTGTGGACCAAAATTCCCTGTGGTTTATTGATGGCAATGATATATTCGTCTTCGTAAAGGACTTCAAGCATGTGGCAAAGCTATGAGAAAAAACTTGAGCGTTCAGAACCATTCTGTCCGCTCAACCAATACTGATGAAAGTTACTTCTTTCATTCAAATCAATTCTTCAAAACCAACCTGGAAGACGTTTTCATGTCTGAGCAAATAATCCTGATGATATACATACCGGAAGTCAGATCTTTTAAACTAATCTTATCTGCAGGCTGAATAACCTGAACAATAGATTTTAATTGAACCATTTGGCTGTGAAGGTTTAAAACCTGAATTTCTATTGATTTTCCAAGATAGTCATCCAGTCTTAGATTAAATTCGCCATTGCCCGGATTGGGATAAACATCGAATTTCGGCTCATAAGCAGATGGCGCTTCTACATTTGGAAAAGGTAGTAACAGTGGATTATTTGCGGTTACTACACTCACATGGGCAAACGTAGCTAAGGAGCTGCTGTTGCTATTGTAATTTGTAAGTGTTAATCCAGTTTCTATGCAGGATGACATATTAATATTCGCAGAAAAAGAAAGATTCCATTGTGTTCCGTTGGAAGAACTATATCCGACAAATTGATTTCCGGTTCTTACAATTCGAAGCCAATGTCTTCCCTGAGCAGGAGTTTGTTGAGGCATTGCTGCGGCATTGGTGGTAGTCCTGATTTCTCTTCTGTGGAAATTGCTGCTCAGATTGGTGGATAGCTGGACTTTTTTAGCACCTGGCTGATTATTCTCCCTCATAGTCAGACCCGCGAAGGCATTGGTTCCTGTTATTCCGATAATTTCTGCTGTAATACTTCCATTTCCACAGAGGGAATATTGAGCAAATGCAAGTTCATCAGCTGTAAATGGAGATGCATAATAGCAATTTGTGCTGTTTACTGTAAACTCCTGATTCGATGGATCGTAAGAAACTTCATTTCCATCTGTGCAATTAACGCCATCTTCATTCTGATTCCAACCGGCAGGAAGTCCGTCCACACTCACGAGGCTGATACAAGTGGCTTCATTACCGGAAAAGTCAATTGCTGTAGCGGTAATCATAATTATCTGGCCTATCTGTGTAGAACTAACTTGATCGGGAGACAATGAAACTCCCGAAATGCCACAATTATCATCTGAACTAAGTACCAGGTCGTTCACAGATAAAGGAATACTTTGCTCCCCATTAAAATTAAGTGAAAAATTGTTGCATTCAATGGTTGGAGGTAGGGTATCTGAAACGATTATAACAGCAGAACAACTGGATTGATCCCCATGAATATCGGTAATGATTAAAGTAATTATATTGACTCCAGTATCTGCACAGCTAAAGTTCTCCTCTGAAATGACTATACTCAGCAGACCACATTCGTAAGTACTTCCACCATCTACATCCTGAATGCTTATAGAAACGAGACCATCTTCATCGAGGTAAGCTGTATGAGACTGACAAACAGCTTGCGGGGCCGCACAACATGGATTGTCATCATCAAGAATAAAAATATTCACAGTACATTCTCCGGTGCCTCCGTAAAAATCTGTTACTAAAAGCGTGACAGTCTGCTCGCCCAGATCATCGCAATTAAATTCGAGGGATGATTCTCCGTTGATTAAAAAGGTTAAATCTTCAAAGCCTCCATTACTTCCATTATTGATCGCTGATGCTGATACAGTAGTTGTATTATCTGCTGAAAGTTGAACCTGAATACTTTGGCATATTGCAGTTGGTGGTGTTACAATGAAAATTTGGCCGGTTGTAGTACAAAAAGTTTCAGTTGTATTACCATCTGTGTCAAGATCTTTAGAATCAGTAATACTTGAAGTACTACATCTCTGAGCAATGCCACCTGATTCAGATTGGATGTATAGTGTGCTGACTGCATTGCCATGTGTGGCTTCTGAATTTATGACAGAACTGATATTGATCCATACACGCTGGTTAGAACCCAGGTTTCCACTGCCGGCATTCCACCTGAAAATTAATAAATTTTGTTGTTGTACAAATTGTTGGGGTGCGGGTAACCCTGTTCCCTGATCGTCAAATGTAAAACTATTAAAAGTTTGTCCTGCGGTTAATTCGAAAATTACCTGAATGTCTTGCAAAGGAACCGGTGTACTTGAATGTTCTGCAGATCTGATTTGAAGTCTGTAAATGGCATTTTGACCTTCCAGATAGTAGTCTGAGCCGGATAAAATATCCACAGCAGGATTAAATTGTACAAAAGGCCCGGAAACATTGAATGTTTCACATTCAAAACGATTCACATTTGTCGGGCCTGCTATATATACAGCAGTAAAATCTGCACATGCCTGAATTGAATTTCCAATTGAAACAGGTCCCCCGGCATTGTTTGGGTTTATTATTCTGCCAGTTATTAATGGGCGATTGCTGACAGTCATACCCGGAGACATCTGACCATACTCCCATCTTATTCGTGTGATGTATTCACCTGCTCCAAGACCGGGTGGCGGAGCAGTTAATGTTGTATTAGTTGTGGTGTTTGGTGAACTGCCCCATAAAGTAAATACTCCCAAAGCTGTATTTTTTTCATAAGAGACCCTTACTCCTTCTCCTGCGGCAAAATCACTGAGGTTTATATATGATCCTGTCACCACACTTAAAATATTCATTTCCACTGGAACAGTAAAAATAGTTCTGCCATTATCCAATGGTACATTTCCATTATTGAATACATTGATATCATAAGTAAAACTCTGATTTATTGCAGGAGGATTCGGCGTTCCGGATGCCATATTTACACTAAAACTCGCTCCGGGCGAGGGTACAAAAGTTGTGACAGGGTGTGTCAGGCCAGCAGGACCGATGATTTGGGACGCTTCTCCCAAAACGTTGATCTCAGCTGTAGCGGATGGAGAGACATTAATACCTGAGGGAAATGTTGCAGAAGGAAATATGACATTTAACAAAATTTCTCTATTACTACCTGGTGCAATCGGAACAGAAAACGGAGAACTAAAAGAAACCGTAGCAGGAGTGGTACCGACACAGCCCGGCTGGCAATCAGCTGCAGGAGTTGATCCGTTGAATACAGTTCCGGGGGCAAGGATGACGACGACAGGTCCGGCAGCAACAATGTTTCCGGTTCCGGGAAGATTGGGATTTGACAAACTTACTCTGTATGTTTCCGGCAAGTCAAGATTTGCAGGGGCGGTTTGTAATGTTAAGGACATAACCGGATCGTTTGCGGGATCAGCATATTGACCTGTAACATTAATAAGTGGCGTAGTGTATGTTCCTGGAACAGTATTCAAATTAATTCCATCAGCAGTATTAGACGCTATGGTACCATCGGGTGTAATACCATTGGGGAAACGGACATTAATGGAAACAACTCCGCTACTTCCGGAAGACAATGGACTTACCAAAGTAAAGCTGACTCTGGTGCGCCCTGTACCCATATAATTTGGCGTAATATTAATTGCAGTCACATTACCCGATGGTGAGGCTGGAAATGTAGAAACAAAAGAAACTTCCGCCGGCAACAAATCTATCACCTGAGCACCGACACAAGGGCCATTGGAATTGTTGCATGTATATGTAAGTCTGTATGTAAATGTGTTTCCGGTTAGCTGTGAATTCGAAGGGAGGACTTCTTTAATCAAATCCTGAGCGATTAAGGGTCCGGAACATATAATGGAGTGACTTATAAAGAGGAAAATTTTGAAACAAAGCAAAATTTGTGTGTTGGGTTTTTTCTCCATAGCTGTATTTAAATGCTTCAGTTTAGAATAATTTCTTCTTATCAATTTTTGTTCCAGAAAGGTAGATTACTATTATTCTCACCAGGTTAAGGTCAGACAAAATATGAAATCATTTATTCCAAGCTATTTAATTAAAGTCATATTCGATACAAAAGTTCGAAAGTCTGCCACTTAACAAATTACAGCACCAACAGCCCACACACCCTCAGATCATACATCATCGTAGCATGCCAGAACAGGCCAAAATCTTCTAATCCGGCGGATTCATAGCTCTGCTTTACATCTTCATAGCTCATCGTCTTTCCAAAGGCTGCTAACATTTGAGGTAAAACTTCCAATAGCCATTTTGCTTCTGGTGTCTCCATTCTGAAAGTCACTTCCTCCTTTTTTAACTGAAATGAAAGCTTGACTTTATTTGGATCCAATTCCTTTTTAGATTTTTTAATTTGAGGCAATGGACCCAGCCAGGTGAGTTTAGTACTGGGTTTTATTGAAACTAATTCCTCATCATCCAGAGCTGATTCAATATACTCCCTCTCCACACTGGAAGGGGTTACCTCAAAATCAAACCAATCCTGAACCGGATATTCCAGGCCAATTCCATGCATAAAATTGAACAATGATTTTTTCAATCCATAGCTGTACAACTCATGATCTGCACCTGTGGGATCTTCGTGGATCAGATCATTATTTGCAAATGTCCCGATCGTTTCATTTTTGCAAACAACTCCAAATTTTTCAGGATCGATACCTACAGGAGCATGAGCTGTCATGGCAAATTGATGCCAGAATCCAGACTGAATACATCCTGCAGCAAAGAGTTGCCTGACCATTTCAAGGGAATCAATTGTCTCCTGCTCTGTCTGGGTCGGAAATCCATACATCAGATATGCATGTACCAGAATCCCCGCATCTGTAAAATTTCTGGTGACTCTGGCCACTTGAGCAACTGTTACGCCCTTGTCTATCAATTGCAGCAAGCGGTCAGAAGCGACTTCAAGACCTCCTGAAACTGCAATACAACCTGAGGCTTTCAGTAATCTGCACAAATCTGCGCTAAAGCTTTTTTCAAAGCGAATATTCGTCCACCAGGAAATAACCAATTTGCGCTTTAGAATTTCCAGAGCCAGGGCTCTCATAAGTGCAGGTGGAGCAGCCTCATCTACAAAGTGAAAACCATTCTGACCGGTCTGCGCAATGAGGGTTTCAATTCTGTCGCACAGGATTCCTGCTGCTATGGGTTCGTAAACTTTGATATAATCCAGTGAAATATCGCAAAATGTGCATTTCCCCCAATAACATCCATGCGCCATAGTGAGTTTATTCCATCTGCCATCACTCCACATTCTGTGCATGGGATTAGCAATTTCCAGAACTGAAATATATTTGTCCAACAACAAATCACTGTAATCAGGGGTACCAACCTCTGCCTGTGGGTAGTCTTTACTCAAGCTAAAATTGAAATACTCCACTTTACCGCCTGACAATGCAAAAGTGCGCTTTAACAATTCCTGCGGCCTTTTTCCGTCCGCATGTTCTATCAGATGCTCTATAGGTGCTTCTCCATCATCCAGCGTGATGAAATCGAAAAATTCAAAAACCCTGGGCTCTGATAATGAACGCAATTCTGTGTTGGGAAAACCTCCTCCCATAGTAATCTTAATTTGCGGATGCTGTTTTTTAATCCATTGCGCACATCTAAAAGCACTGTAGAGATTTCCCGGAAAAGGAACTGAGATACCTACCAGTTTTGGAGCTGCATTTACTATATGTTTTTCAAGTGCGACTTCAAGAAGTTGATCTACGAAAGTTTTTGGCTGATGTAATGCTTCGTATAATTCGTCAAAAGAATTGGCAGATCTGCCAAGACGCTCGGCATACCGGCTGAATCCAAAATGTGGATCCAGGCACTCCTGAATCAAATCAGATAAATCCTCCAAAAATAAAGTAGCAAGATGTTTTGCCTTATCCTGGATTCCCATGCTTCCAAATGCCCATTCCAGATCATCCAATTGTGCAAAACGGCTTGCTTCCGGTAAGAATTCTTCCTGACAGATCAGATGGGCCAGAGTAGGATTTTTTCCCTGCAAAAATGATATGACGGCATCTATAATCTGAATATATTCATCCTTCATAGTTATTATACGCCGGGCATTTTTTGACTTTGCGCCAGTGTGCTCCTGAACCCGCTCAAACATCTCTGTCAGCCCATTTCTGGAAAAAATCTGAAGGATGACTTCTATTCCAAGGTCTGCCTGAAAGCAACTGATTCCTTTAGTGTTTAGAAATCCTTTCAGGTAGGATGTGGCCGGATAGGGCGTATTGAGCTGGGTAAAGGGTGGAGTAAGCAGGAAAACTGTAGCACTCAAAACGCTGGATTTAAAAATCAATAATCATTGATGTCACAAAATAACGCATTTTAGCACCAAAGCTGGACCTCAGCAGCGTAAAAATAGACTTTCATTCTAAAACAATGATAGTATAAATAAAAGCGGGTACTCAGATTAAACTCCGGGTACCCGCAATTTCACAAATTATAGCATTCATATTCCGGGGGGCAACATTTGTTGAATATAGATCAAAAATCATTCATGTATTGGCGTAGTTATTTTTTTATAAATGTCAGTCTCATTTTATTCATAACATGCTATGAAGTAAAAATAGCTGAACCAAATCCCAAATTAAATCTAATTTATCTGTTTCATGAACCACACTCTGTTAAATGATCTACAAGCTCACTCAAGCTTTCGGGAGAATGCTTATAATGTCGCTTTTTAGCCATTTCTACTACTTTAGGACAATCATCTTTGAATATTTTTGAAAGAGCTCTATTAATCAAATAATAACTACTTGTATGTACTCTTTTTTTGTTAAATACCACTGCGTATCCATATTCAACAGGACCAGTTCTCTCCCAAAGTTGGAGTAATTGAGATTTGGGAGTCTCTTTTAAAACTTCAAAAAGGACAGGGACTTTATCCTGTAACATTTCAACACAGAAGATCTTGTCTCCTACCTGTGCTGAAAGAACTTTACTCGCTGTAACCGCATGAGTAACTCCATTATCCTCTTTGATGTTGACCCACAGCAAAATCCCGTCTTCCCCCGGTCTGAAGACCATGTCTATCTTTCCACTTATTTTCTTATTATCAGTAGTGGTGATCGTCGATTCTGTTGAGTATTGATAGATTTCTAAAGGTATTTCTGCAGGTTTATCATTTTTGGGTGCAACAACATCCAGACTTGATCTGCTAAATTCGCCTCTGTCAACAATTTGATCTAAACTACGGGTAAATCTTCTTGTCCCTGATTCTGATTTCAAAAGCTGTTCATTTAGTTTTTCAACTTCCTTTCTTAATTGCTTTGCATCTTTAGCGTCATAGTCATTATTCTCCAGACCAAGAATCTCATCCTCAGCCTCATCTGGCATCTCTAATAGGTGATAAATTTTGGCACTATTGTAAAATGCACCGTATCTAAGCTTCTTATGGTCTTTCGAATCATCAGTAAATCTCTTTTTAACATCCGTAAAATATTCGATTGCCTTACTTAAATGTTCTTTAGCTTCATCACTAAGACCATTTTTATTTACCGTTTTTATATCCGGCTTTATTAAATTCCAAATTTCCTGCTGAGCTACATGTTCGGGATGTTTCTTGTTATCCAGTAGCCACAAAAAATAATTTCTGGCTTCGGAACTGAATCCATATCTGCGATTATAATACTCAGAAATATTTTTCAATATATTATTACCATGCAGCGTAATTTGCTCTTTAATCAACTGTTCTTTAACTTTATTAAATTCTGACAAGGCCTGATTTCTTTGGGAATAGTAATTAGGATGAAGGTGTCTAATGGTATCATTTCTGCTTTTAAATAATCGCTCGTCAAGTAATTCTTTCTTAATTTGGTCTACCACTTTACAAGTAGCCCGAAATGTCAATTGTAATTCTACAGCAAATTCGTCAACCGGTTTTTGGTCTTTGTTTTGAACAGGTTTTCTTCTGCTAACTACTCTTGGTTCAAGAATATAAAAATCCTCAAATAATATATCAAAAGAGATGTCTCCGGTTCTTTCAATCTTAGTCCATAAATCAAGGTGTATTGATTTTTTTATTGTTTCTTCCTTAAAGTATGTAGTTGATTTTCCTTCAGTATAGGAAGTTACATTATAGGACAAATATTCATTGCCCAGATACTGAGTAGGCCAGGATCTGAAATTATCCTGAAAAAGGTATTTATCCAAATCAACTTTTTGAGCAAGGGAACTATGGACTATACCAAGCCAAATGATAATAATAGCATTTACAGTAACTAACTTAGTTTTCATACCATCAATATTTTTGAAATTAAATAATGATTGGCACTTGATTTAATGCAAGAGACTTCCGGACAGAAAAAGAAGTTTTTCAGGAAAACAAATGCCAACAGACATCTGCATGTGAGGTAAGGTTGAACAGAAGGATTTGAATTTCGAGCTTAAATTTAAAAAATAAGTGAAATCATTTATCTCATATAACACATTTTTTCAATCTTATTCTGAAACCACACTTTATTAAATCGTCGAATAAAGAAAAAAGGGCAACCTGAATGGATGCCCTTTAATTATAGTTATAAGGATTATTGAAAGTAAATCAACAATAGAATTAATTCTTCGTCAGCACTATTCTTTTCGTCACGTCCGGCAACCCAGCAGATTTCAATTTCACAAAATACATTCCAGTAGGATAAGCATCCAGATGAATGGTTTCTGTAGTTTGATGCACTTCATCTATTCGAATTGATTTCAGTAAAGTACCTTCCAGACTAAAAATCTCAATAAGAGCATTTCTGCCTGCATATTCTTGTAGAAATATATTCAACTCTCCCGATGTGGGATTGGGATAGACACTATAATCAGGCCGCAACTGCGATACCATATTGGTATATGCATTACCTGGAAGAGGTGAAGTATTATTAGCCGGACAAGCTGTGGGAGCGGTGGTGGCTGATGCAACTGCACTCACACAATTAGTAGTAGTATTTCTGCAACGCGCGTATACTGTAAATGCGGTAGTTGTGTACGCAGGAGGTGTATTTGACCATCGGCCGTTTGCGGTAAGAGCATATTCTACTACATAGCCCGCTGCACATCCTGTTGCTGAAATAACACCGGAAGTAGATGGGCAAACGTTATTGGTAATAGTGATGGAAGGTGCGGCTGATACATTGCAATTAGCTGGTGCCGTGGTCACGCTGCTGGTTGGGCTGGAAATAGTAATATCGATGTTACAATTGCAGCGGGTCATTATGGTTTGTGGTCCTGCCTGGTTGTAGGTGGGTACAGTTGTGCTCCAGGTCGATCCGCTGTTAGTAGAGTATTGTACTGTAGATCCAAACGGACATTTATTAGCTCCTGTAATGGAACCATTTATTAGGGTACAATTATTATTACAGATACTGTTTACTACTTGTGCCTGAGGAGCAGATGCACTCAAATCAGGACAAACACTACATTCTTCCGGAGCGGTATTAGCAGAAGAGATAGAACTTATACATGCACTGGTTGTATTGCGGCAACGAGCAAATACCGTGAATACTTCACCGGTATAAGTTGGTGCTGTTGTAGTCCATGGCCCATTTGATGAGGTAGCATATTCTAATACGGTTCCTGCACCACATCCTGTAGCAATAATACTTCCACTTGTAGACGGACAAACGTTATTTGTAATGCTAATACTGGGAGCAGAAGGTAAAGCACAACCCGCAGGTGCAGTTGTCACACTGCTCGTCGGGCTGGATATACCGGTATCAACAATGCAATTGCAACGGGTCATGATAGTTTGTGCCGGACCGCTTTGGTTATAGGAAGGCAAGCTTGTGGTCCAGCTGGAACCTCCATTGATGGAGTATTGAAGCGTAGAACCCGCTGGGCAAGCAGCTGTTGGAGCAGTAATACTACCAGCATTTAAAGAGCAAGCCTCTCCACAAGAACTATTTACAACAGTGACTGCAGGAGCTGCTGCAGTCAAAGTAGGACAAAGCTCTATGACAGGTCCACATGTCTGAGATGTAAATTGTACAACTGCAAAATTACCCTGAGAACCGGTAACACCGGTATAACTTCCTGTCCATGCGGCACTGAAGTTGATCCCATATCCTAGTGCTGCTGTTGTTCCTACTGCTTCCACGCTGCGGCTGGTGCCTGTAAATCCGGTATGACGAATTTCGACCAGCAGGTGGCCTCCTGTATATTCATATGGGGTATCAAATTCGATATTCACCCCAAAACCATTGGGATTGGTGCCGGATGGAAATGCATTTGCTGCTATCGCCAAATTTCCATCACGAACCTGAGTCTGCGGCCCTACTATGTTGTCGGCAAATGTAAGACTGCGGTCTGCCGGAGCAACCGACTGGCTGAGATAGATGTCGAAATTTGCGAAATTTATGGCAGCTGTTGGCCATGGTCCTGTAGCATTGGCCGGAATACGAAAAGTAATTCCTGTTAATTGCTTACCTACCAGATTGGTATTTTGATTTGAGTTTATCAGCAATTGGTAAGTTCTTGCAGAAGTTGATAATGGCCCGAGAAATGTTAAAGCAGCAGCGGTAGTAGCATATTCATTGGGTACAACAACAGGTGGGGCAGCTGTGCACTGGGCTGAAAGTCCGTTATGCATTGTGAGGAAAAATAACGAGTAAATAATTGTTCGAAATGTTAGTTTGGTGTAATTGTAATTCATGCGCGAAAATATTTATGAATGAAGAAATAAAATTAATACTTAAGAATAGATTGCTTTTTAAAACTGATCAGTTTGAATTTGATTAATTTCAAGAACGCCACATAAGTCGTTAATACGAAAATAACACACTCTCCACTAAACTACTGTAAAGTAGTATTTAATTTTCACGAAATTTGTAAATAATTCCTGATAGTAATCTGAATAGTTATCAGAACACTCACTTACAAGGTTGTACACAAATAGTATCCAAATTCGGACTTTTCAGAGAACAATACATACATTTTGATCGATTCAAAAATGCTTAAAAGAAAAGGTCCCCCGATACCGGACGACCTTCTTTTTTCAATTCGAAGTGATTATTATAATCTCTACCTCAAAACTTAACTTTTCTGTATTACAAACCTCTTTATTACATCCGGCAGTCCGGCTGATTTCAATTTGACAAAATACATTCCACTGGCATATCTGTCCAGAAGCATCGTCTGTGTGTTTTGAAGGATTTCATCTAATTGAATCAATTGCATCAGCTTACCTTCCAGGCTGTACAACTCAATTTGTACATTTTTGCCAATGTATTCCTGCAAGTCGATATTCAATTCTCCGGATGTAGGATTTGGATAGACTGAGAAATCAGGTTGGTACTGGTCCATAGCTACTACAACTCCATTACCGTTTGGAGTAGCAGCGGGTACGGGTCCATTACCTGTATACGATACATTTTCGAAGGTGGCGGTCACACTGCTATACTGATCATAATTTGTCACCACCAAACCCATTTCTATACAAGCATTCATCGGCATATTAATTGCCATAGCCTGGAACCAGTTGATTCCATTCGAAGAACTATAGCCTACTATCTGATTACCTGTTCTTACCAGGCGAAGCCAATATCTGTTAAATGCCTGAGATTGCTGTGGAACTGCAGGACCATTTGCTACAGACCTGACCTCGCGACGCAATAAGTTGCTAAGATTTGTCATTAACTGTACTTTCCTGGCGCCAGGAGCATTATTTTCACGCATGATGATACCTGCCCAACCCAAAGCTGTACCGCCAATTCCTGTAATTTCTGCAGTGATACTGCCATTACCGCATAAAGTTCTTTGTGCAAATGCTGTGGCATCAGAAGTGAATGGTGATGAATAATAACAATTTGTACTGGTAGCAGTCCAAACCTCAGTGGATTCATTGTATACTATATTATTTCCATTTGCACAACCGACACCATTAATGTTTTGGCTCCAACCGGAAGGCAATCCGCTTACTGTTATTTGACTGGTACAAGTAGCTGAATTACCATTCACATCTGTTACGGTCACAAGTACCGGGATTGTTTGACCAATTTGGCTGCTGGCGATGCTGTTTGAGGATAGACTTATACTTTGTATGCCGCAGTTGTCTGTGGCATCTACCAGGTTATTCGGGTCGAGCGGTATACTCGTTTCACCATTGAAGATGACAGTTTGGTTGAAGCACTGTATGGTTGGCGGGGCAATGTCCTGCCTGGTAAAACTCCAGGTGGTACAAGATGTAGTTGGCCCACTGGCATTCCTCGGGGCGATGCGCCAGAAATAAGTTCCCATAGTCGGCGTGATGACAGCCATACTATTCGAGACTACATTGCCAACAAAAGGCGGCACAGCAGTCGTTCCAAAGTAAACATCGTAGCTGGTCGCTCCGATAGAAGCAGGCCAGGATAACACCACCATCGCAGTAGGACAAGCAGTAGAACCGTTGGTGGGAAAGGTCGGGCTTGGGATGCAGGGCGGCGTCGGGTCGCAGTTGGTGCATTGCACTGCAGTGATACGACAGGTTGAGTTTGTACCGCAAGCAAAATTCGTATTGACGTGTACGTACAAATCTGTGATGCTGGTCGGGGTAATGGCCAGCGGGGTAGTCCCCTCAAACAGCACAGGACCGCCAGCGCTACCTCCCCGTACCGTCAGCCAGTCAGTTCCAACGCTGCTGGTTATGGTATAGTTTTTCAGTGCCAGCACGTTCGTTAGTACAAAATATTCTGTGGCAAAATTGCAGGTGGTTACGGTCTGTGTGGCGCCTGTAGTATTTGTCGGGTTGAGGCTTACCGCTGAGGACGGGAACTGGATGCTATTTTGACAAAGACAATTGGTACACTGTACACTTGAAACACGGCAAATGGTATTGGTGCCGCAACTTGCATTGGCGTTATTGTGAATAAACAGGGGGGCGGTGGTCGAAGGCGTGACCGCCACAGAGCCGGCGCCCTGGCCAAGTATGGTTCCATTGAATGTACCTACGCGCACTGTGATCCAGTCCGTTCCTGCACTACTGGAGAAGGTGTACGATTTGCCGGCGATCACATCGGCCACACTGTAGTATTCCCCACTAAATTGACAAGAGGTGATCTGTTGAACCGCGCCGGTCGTATTGGTCAGACTGAGGCTTATGCCGAGCGCGGGGTAAACGGTGCTGTTGATACAGCCGCCTCCCGCACAACTGGTACATTGGACAGCCGTCTGGCGGCAGGTGACGTCTGAAGGACAGTCGGCACTGGAGTTGATATGCACATAAAGCGATCCGCTGACTCCCGCAGTGACGGTTAAGGGTTGAGTACCGGAGCCCACAACCGGACCGCCCGGAGATCCGGAACGAATCGTAAAGTAATCTGCAGAAATGCTAGTGGTAAACCGATAGGAATTACCGGAGACAGCATCGATAAGTACGGAATACTCGCCGGAAAAATTACAGGTCGTGATGGTTGTAGTAGCGCCTGAAGCATTGGTCGACGCCAAATCAATGGGGGTAGAGGGGTATTGAGAGGCATTGTTACACTGCCCCCAGACCTGCCGGGTCAATGCCAAAAGAAGCAAAGGAATCAGGGCCCATTGCATCTGCCGGGTTAATGGTAGTAAAATTTTTGACATAGTATAAAAATTTTAGGTGATACTTTTGAAAGTTGCCAGCAGTCCAGCAACTTCAGGGCCAACTGAGTTTGTGCGTATAGCAAAGAACGCAATTTATTTCAATAAAACTAATCCGACTAATTACGTAATCGTATTGTTTTTTTACATTTAAAAATAAAGGCCGATGATTTGGAGCGGCGAAGTATTTGGAAATAATTGTAATCCTAAAATTTGTTAGTTGAGTTAGGCTCTTTTACTCTTTCGTAAGCACCACCCTCTTCGTCACATCCGGCAATCCGGCTGTTTTCAATTTCACAAAATACATTCCATTGGCATACCTGTCCATGAGCATGGTCTGTGTGTTTTGAAGCACTTCATCTAATTGAATCAATTGCATCAGCTTTCCTTCCAGGCTATAAAGCTCGATCTGTACATTTTTACCGATGAATTCCTGCAAGTCTATATTTAATTCTCCTGAAGTAGGATTTGGATATACATTGAAATCTGGGTGAAAATTAGCCACTTCTGTTAAAATTCCATTTTCAGGATTAGTAGCATTCAATATTGGCCCATTTCCGGTATAGGATACATTTGCAAATGTGGCAATCACAGTGCTATTGGATGTATAATTAGTAGTCACTAAGCCAATTTGGATGCAACTACCCATGGCAATTGTTTGAGTACCCACCATAGCCCACTGAACTCCATTGGAAGAATTATACATGATGAATTGATTCCCCGATCTTACTAGTCTCAACCAGAATTTGTTTTGAGCAGCAAAATTCTGAGGAATAGCAGAACCGTTAGTCATTACTCTAAATTCTCTGCGGCTTTGATTCCCTGCCATATTTGTTGTCAGCTGTGCTTTCTTTGCCCCAGCCGAGTTGCTTTCGCGCATGACTACACCCGCCCATCCCAAAGCTGATCCGCTGATCCCGGTAACCTGAGCGGTGATACTGCCATCACCACATAAAGTTCTCTGAGCAAATGCCATAGCATCAGCTGTAAAAGGTGAGCTATAGTAGCAATTAGTGCTTGTTGCTGTCCAGATTTGAGTGTTATAATTATAATCAATATCATTTCCATTTGAGCATCCGACACCATTGATGTTTTGACTCCAGCCCGGAGGCAATCCGCTTGTATTAATTTGACTGGTACAGAAAGCGGAGTTACCATTAACATCGGTGACTGTAACCTGGACCGGGATCGTCTGACCGACTTGACTACTATTGATAATTGCCGGGGATAATACAATGCTTTGAATACCACAAGCATCTTCTGCATCCACCAGATCTTCGGAGACTAGAGAAATGTTTAATTCTCCATTGAAGTTAATGGTTTGGTCGAAGCATTCAACTGAAGGAGGCGTAGTATCACTCATTGTAACTAATATTGAAACTGTTCTGCTGCAGGCATTTGTATTATCTGTTACATTAAAATAAAATGTAGTTGGGTTATCCTGAGCCAAATTGGTCGGTGTAAAAATATTTGTTCCCTGATTATAAGATCCACCAGGCATACTCAGCCCTTCGTTCAGATACCAAATGGCACCGGCAGTAAAGCTATTTGCTGCACCTAAGTCCAGCGCATTCATCACTGAAATACAATCTGCCATAATAGGTTGAATGATGATATCATTATTTACAACATTCGGAATAGGATTACCTTGTGGATACTCAATTATACCGTTATTTATCAATGTTGAGTTAGTGTGCGCTTGCACGGTATTGACTGTCAACAACCCGGAATTTGTAAATATGCCACTGTTGTTGAGGTTGTCAAAGATGCTGAGTGTGGCACAGGCGTTGTTGTTGAAGGTGGAATTTAGGTCATTTTGCACCCCATTCACCGCCGTTTGTTTGATGCTGATGTCACCTCCCGCAATGTTGTTGAACACAGCATTAGCTCCTTGTATGTTAGCAATACCACTGCCCACCAAGGGCCCATTTTCTCCCATCCGAATCAAGCCGGCATTGGTGAACGCATTGGTGCTGACAATCCCACTGGCCACCTGATCTATGTGGATTTCTGCCCCTGCATGATTGCTAAAAGGGGCGGTACTTAGAATACCCGTGCTGAAGTTTCCAGTATTAGAATTGAAGACGTCACTAATCGTGATTTGTCCCGCATTTTGGAAAGTACCGGAGAAGTTCCAGATACCATTGCCCCAGGGTTTCTCAATAGATATAATCCCCGTCACACTGTTTGTAAAACTGCCGTTAACGTTCTGAATACCATCTTGCCCATAAAGTAGCACGCCATTGCCGACGGTAATCTCCGCATCGTTCGTGAATGTTCCAAAATTCACAATACAGGGTATGCCATTTGTACCGTAAATACCTATTCGATTGATCCGGATATCCCCGCCAGTCCTATTATTAAAAGTGCAACCATTTCCATTTCTGATTCCATTACCTCTAACTTCTGATTGGCTACCGATCTCGATAAGCGCCTCATTGTTCAGTATAGTACCGGTATTGAGCATTCGAATGGCGTGACTGCCTATGCTGTCAATCTGGATATTCCCTCCAGGTTTGTTGTTAAAGGTATTCCCTTCCAGTCTGATACCTTCTCCACTGACGGCAGCATTGCTTCCAATATTTATAGCGCCCTCATTGTTGACCAGACCCACAGAATAAAATGCTTGAGCCCCTAATGCGCGATCAATTTGTATAAATCCTCCCGGTTTATTATTAAAAGCGCCGCCATTGCGATGGACGATGCCAATAGCGCCAATAGTACTTGTGTTTCCTAATATTATGGAGCCGCTATTTTCCACTGTTCCATAATTATCAAGGCCGTGAACACCCGCGCCATTAATCGTCAAACTCCCCATGTCATTGATGCTGAGCAAAGCTCCAGCTTGTACAAGCATGGCCTGATTACCCGTTTGGTCAATTTGAATAGAGCCGCCTGATTTGTTGTTAAATGTATTCCCTGCCATTCTGATTCCTTCTCCACTGATAGCCGCATTGCTTCCAATTTCAATGGCGCCTTCATTGTTTACTAGGCCAATGGAATAAAATGCTTGTCCACCAAGTGCCCGGTCAATTTGAATGTATCCTCCCGGTTTATTATTAAAAGCGCCTCCATTACGATGCACAATGCCTATGGCGCCAATAGCAGTTGCATTTCCCACGATGATGGATCCGCTGTTGTCCACGGTGCCATAGTTATCCAGGCCATGAACAGCCGAGTTATTGATCGTCAAGCTCCCCATCGCGTTGATAGTAAGCACGGCCCCAGCCTGCACCAGCACCGACCTGGCAAGCGCCGTCGTGCTGCTCATGATGACAGGATCATTGGCCACATTGGGTATCGTCACGTTATCCGCAGCCGTTGGCACGCTGCCGTCCCCCCAGTTACCCGCCGTAGCCCAGTCGGTCGAAACGCAGCCCGTCCAGGTGTCCGTAGTGGTGGAGGCGGTAAATGGCGAACTCAGTACCACAGGGTTGCTTCCGTAGGTGGTTTCGCAAGTCGGGTTGGCCTGCAGGCGCACTTTAATGTGGTAGTTGCCGGGCGCCTGACCGCCGAAAGTATTCGAGCTTTGCCAGGTGCTGCCGTTGTTGATGCTGTATTCCAGCGCCCCGTTGCCAGTGGCATTCACCACGATGGTACCCGTGGGGGTAGCGCAGGTGGGTTGGGTGATCGTGGGGGCATTGATGGTGGGGCAACAATTCTGCGTCGTCAGTTGCCAGGGCAGGACGCGGGTACAGCCTCCGATACCATCCGTAATTTTTACATAAAACGTGTGAACGCCTTGCGCCAGGAATGCTGCAGGCGTAAACGTATTGGTAGCCGTTGTGTACGTTCCTGCCGACATCGTAGCGGCTTCGTCGGTGAAGATGCCCATTATCGTAAAGTCCACTGGGCTGCCCAAGTCAAAAGCCGGACTGATGACATCGCAGGTATTGGCTGTGGTGGGCGCAATGACGATCTCGTTGTTGGTCACGTTGAGGATGGGATTGCCCTGCGGATAGACGATGATTCCGTTGTTGGTGAGGGCTGAATTGGTATGTGTTTGTGTCGTATTGACCGTAAACAAGCCCGCGTTGGTGAACGTACCGCTATTGTTGAGGTTGTCGAAGATGCTGAGCGTGGCGCAGGCGTTGTTGTTGAAGGTGGAGTTGGCCTCATTCAGTACGCCATTCACCGCCGTTTGTTTGATGCTGATGTCTCCGCCCGCATTGTTGTTGAACACCGCGGCAGCTCCTTGTACGTTGGCGATACCACTTCCCGTCAAAGGCGCGTTTTCTCCCATCCGAATCAAGCCGGCATTGGTAAATTCATTTGTATTGATTATTCCATTAGGCACCCGGTCAATGTATATTTCTGCCTCCAGGTAATTACTAAAAGGAGCGTAACTGAGAATTCCGTTTCCGGTATTGGCAATAGAACCAACATTGATTTTTCCACTGTTTTCGAAGCTACCCGACAAATTCCATATACTATTGCCCCATGACCTATTAAGGGTAATTCCTCCTGTTAATGTATTAATAAAGACACCACCGTTATTTTGGATGCAATCCTGGGCAGTCAGGGCTGAGTTTCCGATAAATATTTCACCTGCATTTGTAAATGCCCCTCCATATAAATATAAGCCTATACCATTGACATTGTCAATTGAAAGTGTTCCATTGTTATTGAAAATGCCCAAATTCCATATGCCGTAATTACCTA
>JALHRR010000017.1 GCA_022841345.1 Saprospiraceae bacterium | reverse complement strand
GTGTAATACCGGCAATTAGAAATTTAACAATTATAGCTGCATTAGGGACTTCTGTCTCCGTATATTGCTTTGCATATCTCGAATGGCGGCACGTTACAGGTGAGGGAAAATCAAATTGGTGGAAAACAACTTACGAACCATTTACGCCTCCCAAGACAGAAAAAATCGAAGGCGCTGTTCAAGGCGCAGTCTATATCGTCGAAGTGGGCGGTAAAATGTATGGCTTACTCTCAGGCGATATCCATACTGTAAATCTTGAATCAAAAAAGGTCGAAAAAATAGAAATCAGCTACAAATTCCGTAAAAATCTGCAGGAAGAATTCAATCAGATGTTTCACGAAACCTGGGCAAATATTGAAGAGAACTTTTACAATGAAACATTCCACGGTGTGGACTGGCCCGAAATGAAAAAAAGGTACGCAGCTTATCTGCCTCATCTTGGGTCCCGCGCTGACCTGCGTACAGTATTGAATGACATGCTGGGTGAATTAAATGCATCACATTTAGGATTCGCTTCTTCCGGAGATGAGGAGAAAATATTTTACAAAACCCAAAATGCCGAGACCGGAATTATTTTCGAGGAAGATAAACCATATACTGTAAAATATGTGGTCAAAAACAGCCCGTCTGATAAGAAAGGAAAAGATATTAAAGCCGGCGATGTTTTGACTCATGTAAATGGTGAAGCGGTAGATTCTAAGGTATCAAGACACTATTATTTTGCACAGCCTTCCCTGGATGAAGAGCTGAGTCTCAGCTTTACCCGCGGATCTGAAAAATACAATATCAAAGTCAGGCCTCAGGCATATTCAGCACTGGTTTCTTTGCTATATGATGAATGGATCGACAACAACCGTAGTCTGGTCCGCAGTAAGGGAAAAAACAGAATTGCCTACTCACATATGCGCAACATGGGCAGAGTTGAACTGGATAAATTCATGATGGATATGAATAGTGAAGAATATGCGAAAGAGGGATTGATTCTGGACTTAAGATTCAACACCGGTGGAAATGTTCATGATGATGTCTTGCGCTTCCTGAGTCAGCGTCCCTACCTTCAGTGGAAGTACCGTGAGGGAGCATTCACTGTCCAGTCCAATTTCACGCCAGCTGCACATCCGATCGTCTTGCTCATAAATGAACAATCACTGAGTGATGCTGAAATGACAGCCGCAGGATTCAAAGAACTTGGACTCGGTAAAATCATCGGAACAGAAACATACAGATGGATCATTTTCACCTCAGGAAAAGGACTTGTAGATGGTTCATTCTACAGGGTTCCGGGATGGGGATGCTACACTTTGGATGGAAAAAATCTGGAATTGGAAGGTGTGCAACCAGATATCCCGGTCGCTAATACATTCAAAGACAGGCTTGAAGGCAGAGATCCGCAATTGGAAAGAGCGGTGAGTGAGATAATGGGGCAGTTGAAGTAACAGCCAGCTGCGAGCTGCGAGCCGTGAGCTGCGAGCTGCGAGAAAACAGCTGTCGATTGTTGCTGGTTGCTGGTTGCTGGTTGCTGGTTGCTGGTTGCTGGTTGCTGGTTGCTGGTTGCTGGTTGCTGGTTTGAACAGCCGGAAAGAAGCTTCAAGCTACAAGCCTCAAGCTGCAAGTAAATAGCCTTGCGAATTGTAAGAAAACCGCTGAACTCTGGCTCAACAGCCAAAAATAGCTCGTGTAAAATTGTGAAATGCGCTTCCTCACTTTCCTCGTAGGGGCGCACGGCCGTGCGCCCCTACGAGGAAAGTGTACGAGACAGTTGGAGTGCTGGTTGTAAATTGATACCTCGATGTAATTTATGCAACCTGCCTGCTTGTATTGCGCGCCAGCTGTCACTTTTTCTTTGCGTAGCAACGAAAAAAAGTCACCGTGCTACGCCTGATGCTTATTATGTGTTGATACAACGGAGAATAGAGCCGGGAAGAAGTTGCCTCCTCATTAAATGCACAGCCATCACCTTTATATTTTCGAAGCGAAGCGGAGGAAAATATAAAGACACTTGTGCCGTAGTGAGTAAAACGAACCTCGGTATCACTTTTTCAGGGCGTGTCCCCTGAAAAAACATCACCTTTCAAGCCGTAGGCGCAGAAAGACATCACCTAAATACGCTGCATCACGGAAATGAAACAAATCCTCCGAAAAAACTTACTTTTATCAAAAATTTCCCGCTATGACCCGTTCTGACATCAACCCAATGCCAATCTATTATGATCGCTATATCAATTTAGTACCTGACACTGATCTAATTGATGCATTCCAACAGAGTCTGGAAACCCTGCAAAATCTTGATCTTGAACCATATCACAGACTGGGAGATCAGGTGTATGCAGAAGGGAAATGGACAACCCGTCAAATATTCAGACACCTGAGTGACTGGGAGCGCATTTTTTGTTTCAGAACGCTGGTTACCGTTCGTGATATTGGAGCAAGTTTATCTCCTTATGATGAAAATCTGATGGCCGATAAAAGTAAAGCAAACAATATCAGCCTGGAAGAAACTATCAATGATTTGATTCGGGTCCGCATTTCTACGATCAGTCTGTTTGATGGATTTGACAATGAGGATTTGAAGCGAATGATTGAGATGCCATCAAGTCAGATTCAGGTGCTGGCTAAAGGATTCACCATCATAGGACATCAGACGCATCATTTGAATGTGATAGAGGAAAGGTATATGCAGCTATTGATTACCAAATAAAATGCCTGACAACATAAGCGATACTTTGAGGGTTAAGCACCCATGAAGCGCAACATTCTATTATGGAGCTTAACCGCCCTGGTATTAATGATCATTCCCAGCACCCAAATTTTGCCGGAAGGAATGGGGTTTCTTGCTGTGAGTGTTGCTTTGATTTTAGATCTTTGGGCTGTCCGGTCTACACTGTTGCAACTCAGAATGAGATTGGATCAGCGGGGTCTCGAACTGGGCCAAATTATCCCTTCGACATTGGTTATTTTCATTTGGCTGATGTATGCTGTAGTTCATTTTCAGATATTCATTTCTATTGTAAATTTTCTGAATTTGCCGCCTGCTGCTCTAAAATGGGTCTTTCCGATGACAGCATTTAAATCGCTTTGGCTTGTGTATTATCTGGGGAGCAAGCTTCCTGAAAAAATGAAGAACACAAATCCACTTCATTTGCTGATCTGTCAAATTCCCTGGGCTTTCGGAGGAACATTTGTGTGGTGGTATTCCTGTATTGAATCTTCAATTTATACATACTTATTTCTGGCAATCATTCTCAGTACACAGATTAGCCCTTCTCTTATTAGTTTGATTAATGCCAGATCTCTTAAAAGTCCTTAAGATTAAGTTGATATGTATGGCTATTTTCTTCTCCAGTGTTCCACTTTGAAATCCTTTAAAAGTATAGGCACAGGATGGTTGTTTTCACACCATACTCTGATAGGATGACCGGGCTTATATCTGCGTGGAATCTTTACAAAATACCAAACATGACCCCACACATCGGGAGTTCCTCCAAATAGCGTCTGTTCCCGAATTTTCCAAATAGAATTTATCACTAACATAAATTGATTGCTACATTTTTTTTCGATTATTTAATTTACATTGTCCTAATCTTTAAAAAACAATGCTCCTGCTCATGCAAAACATGAAATCATATATTTTAAATTTAAAACCAGAAAAGCTTGAACCATGGATTTTTATGATTATGGTTGCAGTTCACTTGATCCCGGTTTTTGCAAATACATATTTCGTAACAGGCGATGGTCCGTGTCATATTTATAATGCCAAAGTATTGTTGGATTATTGGACAGGGCAAAATCAGGATTTTTATAAAACGTACTATGATGTTAATTATAATCTGGAACCTAATTATTTTTCAAGCTATTTTTTCGCATTTCTTTTGAGTTTTTTGCCTGACTATATTGCGGAGAAAGTTTTTCTAACGACCTACATTCTCGCTTTTTCTTTATCTATCAGATGGGTACTTGGCCAGCTCAACCCCTCAAATAAAATTTTTGCACTTGCTGGTTTACCTTTTATTTATCAAAAGTCTCTTCAAATGGGCTTTTTCAATTATTCAATGAGCATAGCCTTAATGTTCTTAATATTGGCATTTTGGTTATACAATCGAAAAAAATTTACACCACTTAAACAATTGATCCTGTCTATTTTAGGTGTTTTAATGTTCTTCACACATGGAGGTGGTCTTACAATGACCATTGCTCTTATTGCAGCTGTATGGATAATGGGGTTCTTGTCCGGCATTTTGAAAGAACCTAATAGTTGGAAGACACAATTCCCCATTTGGAAAAACGAAGTGATTAATTTATTTCTATGTTTTTTGCCTGCAGTATTATTATTGCTTGGATATCAGTTTAGAAAAGGACTTAATCCTATGCCGGGGAACGAATCATTTGTCCAGCTAAAAGAAAATCTGTTCAATCTAACCTCACTGGTAAACTTATCAGGAAAAGAAGAAATTTTTGCTTCATGGTATTTCTATCTGATTACTTTTTTCTTGATTTCAGGGCTGATTTTAAAAATAATATTAAAGCGATTTAGCCCTAATGATGTGTTTTTATTTTTAACGGTATTCGCGCTGTATCTCTACTTTAATATGCCAAGTACTTTAGCAGGAGGCACTATTTTGAGTATTCGATTTCAGTGCATTCCATATTTAATGCTCATCCTGTGGTTAGGAAGCCTGAACTGGCACAATTATTTTAGATGGATGATTATGATTGCAAGTTGCTTCATAGGAATCGGATTTATTACCGTTAGACAACCAATTCATCGTAAAGCATCTGAAGGCGCAGTAGAATATACTTCTGTCCGTAAATTGATTGAAGATAGATCAACAGTGTTGCCAATCAGTTTTTCTCACAATGGCCGAACACCAGATGGAAATGTTATTAGTGATAGAATCTGGCTATTCATGCATGCCGGAGATTATATTGGCACTGACAAAAGCCTTGTTATGCTTGGGAATTATGAAGCTTACACAGGATATTTCCCTTTCACATGGAGCTGGCATCTTAATCCATATAAACATTTGCCTGTAGACGGCCGGGGTTTTGAAGACCAACCTCCAAATGCTGATATTTTAGGCTATCCGGCAAAATCAGAAAAAGGTCAAATTGATTATGTGGTTACATGGTGTTTGGATGACAGCGCACGTGAATTTGAGACTACTAAAAATATATTACTTCAACTCGAAGAAGCTTATGATCTCATATACACTTCAAGTAATGGATTAGCAATGCTATATAAATTGAAGTCCGATTACAAACCAACATCTCAATAATTTGTAAATAGCCTTATATAATTTGAGATTGCTTTCAAAACAACTTTTTCACTTCATTCCACCAACTCTCATACGTCCAGTTGGGCCCATCCCATGGTGGAATATAGGCATGGGTCAATCCAATATTATAGTAGCATAAAATGACCACCACAATATATACAGAATATTTCACATACCTATGTGCCTGAATTTGATGCATTAGCAAAGCAAATGGCATCGCAAGGAAAGTCAATAATTCAACATAACTTCTGTGACCAAAGGCTCCTCCGAACCACCATGCCCACCAGCTGGCAAAAATATATGTAGCTATAGCAAGGATGAGGAGACTGACTCTTTCATAATATTGATTACTGTTTCTGCCTTTAATTAAAGCAAAGATTGGAATCAATACAATAGGACTATACAATATCCAGCCATTCCAGGCATCAAACAATACTCTAACCAGTTTTGGCTCTTTCCAATGACTAAAAGACTCCTCCCCATAAGACCACATCACCCAATTATCAGTAACATATTTCCAGTAAAACATTTGTGGAATAAAGGGAAGCACAAACATCACTATAAATATAATTAAATATAATATGTTATTTTGCAGAAACTGTAATGGTTGCCTTTCCTTCTTGAACCAAATATATAATGGAAATAATGCGACGATTAGGTTTGTAGGCCGGATTAATACGATCATTCCAAAAATCAACCCATAAGCCAGCCACGTCAATGCCGGCTTTTTGAGTACATTATATTTTTGAATGAAAATAGTATCTGTTAATAACAAGAAAATAGAGATCAGACAAAAACTAAAGACATGCGACATTCCCGGTTGAAAAGTGGAATAATAGTACAAATTAGTACCTAAAGCTATTCCGGCAAGTGCAACTATTACTGGTTCCCGCTCAAAATACCGGCGTAAATATTTATAAAGGAAAAGCATTCCTATCCAGAAATAAAACAATCCTGCAAATACCATGGTATAGCCATAAATCGGGCTTTTCCCATTCTGTGGATATCCCAGTGGTTTACTGAGTGCATTGACTACTAAAAAAAATGGCGATTCCATTAAAGCTACCCCGTATGTATATTTCGAATAGACTTTATCAGTTCCGGGAAAAACTTTCAAATAACCTGTATCCCTGATGGCTTCCTGCTTAAAATCTCCATAAATAAAAACGGATGGCAGATAAAGGTAGTAGCCTTCCAAATCTGACCAAATGAGATTTTCAGGATATTCATGCTGCCTCCATGTATGTATAAAACTGAAGATTATCAGCAGTAATGCAGCTGAATTGAGAACCAGTTTGGAATTACTAATTTTCATACTAAACGAAATTTCAAATTTATATTCCAACAAAGAGGCAATATAAAACTATGATTAATAATTTGGTATCTAAAAATGTTAAAGCCTCAAAATTTTACTTTCTCAATTAGTTTTATCATCCTTTCAAAATTCATTTTGAATGAAAATGTATTTTCTTTGCCATACAAATACTTAAAATGAACAGATCTGCAATAGCCCTGATGGTTTGCGTCCTCATGATGGTTGTCGCAGGATCATGGTATTACCCCAAATGGAAATTATCCGGAACAGAAGCAACTATCAGCTGGGATGTAGCCGGATATTATATGTACTTACCGGCACTCTTCATTTATGAAGACATCAAAGGCTGCAGCTTTGCTGACAGCATCATTGCAAAATACCAGCCCTCCCCCTGGTTTGATCAGGCCTTTAAGCATGAATCAGGAAACTATGTGATGAAATATTCAGCCGGTATGGCTGTACAGTATCTGCCATTTTTTGCCATAGCGCATGCATGGGCCCTCAATTCTGATCAATATCCGGCAGATGGATATTCAAGGCCTTATCAGTTTATGATCTATTTGGGTTGCCTCCTGATTTGTATACTTGGCCTGTTTTATTTGAGAAAGGTGTTGCTCACTTACTTTAATGACATTGCAGTTGCCATCACTCTGTTGCTCCTGGCATTGGGCACCAATTTCCTTGAATATGCCTCTATCACCAATGCCATGACGCATGGGACGTTGTTTGCCTGGTATTCCATATTGATATACTTATCCATTCAGCTTCACAAAAATCCTAAAAAACGACTGGCAATAGCAGCAGGACTGATATGTGGGTTAATAGCTTTGACACGTCCCACTGAGGCGATTTCCATTCTCATTCCGGTTCTCTGGGGATCGGATCTTTTGAATAAACGGGGTATAAAGGAGCGATTTGATTGGTGGAAAAAACATTTCGGATTGTTAATTCTCATGGGGATCTGCAGTATTTTAGTCGGGAGTATTCAGATGATTTACTGGAAATATGCCAGTGGCGACTGGATCGTATATAGTTATCAGGATCAGGGATTCAGTTGGTTGAAGCCACATATCTGGAATGGATTTTTTAGTTACAATAATGGATGGATTCCATATTCACCTGTGATGATTTTTGCATTGTTCGGATTGATTTCCCTATATAAAAAGAGCAGACAGGTTTGGATGGTCCCGGCATTATATTCTGCACTATTTATCTACATTGCATTTGCCTGGGATATCTGGTGGTACGGTGGAAGTCTTGGACAGAGAACCATGGTTCAGGTTTACCCCTTGCTGGCTTTACCTTTGGCTGCTTTTGTGGAATCCATCAATTCAACAAAATGGGTAAAATATCCCGTTTATCTGTTCATGATAATCTGTGCATTCATATCCATCTATTGGACGCATCAGGCTCACAAGGGGGGGATGTATCTGACCGAACAAATGACAAAAAGATATTACTGGAATGTGCTCGGTACTTTTGAATTTACAGACGACAATATAAAGTATCTGGACACAAAGGATGTATTTAAAAAGACGCCCAAAAATAGCAAAGTCATTTATGAAAATAGGTTGAACGACGGTACAGCTTATACTGATTGTTCCCTCCCCCCCATTGAAGGCACAGGTTCATTTTGCGTTACTAAAGAAGTGAAAAATAGCCCCATGTTCTTAATACCGCTTGCTCCCGGAGCAGCAAAATGGCTTAGAGCAAGTGCTACTTTTCAAGCCGGAATGAAGGAATGGAATCATTATAACATGACACAGTTTCATATTCGGGCTATGAAAGGAGATCAAGCTGTCAAGGAAAGATTAATTAGAGTGCATCGCCTGCTTCATGATGGGCAATTGAAGGATATTCATCAGGATTTTAAACTTCCCGGCGATGATTTTGACAGAATTGAAATCTTCTTCTGGCATCCCAATGAAGATAAAGAGATCAGGATTGGAAACATCAGAGCCGAGATATTTGACAATTGACACTTCAGAATTTGGGTTAGCCCTACCCTACCAACGCAAATAACTGAAATCTCGGAAGATATTGAGTGACACTCACTTCTCAATTTTCATTTTCCCGAAGAAATTCAAATGTGTCAAATCACCACTGTGTGTGAATGAAAAATAATATCTAATTAACAAAGACACAGTTTGTTGATATATAATTTATAATAATGTATATTCATATGTATTACAGCATTTAACACAACTTATATTAGATGATTCAAATAAAACCACTTAGACTTTTATTAGAAATCGGATATAAGCGTAGAATATTAACTACCAAAACAAAAATTATGTAATAATCCGATTACATTTATATTCTCAATTAGAATTACATATGAAACGTTTGACACTCTTCTTGTTAGCATTTAATTTTATTTTTGCTATCCAGGCCCAGGTTATCGTTCCTGCCCAGACAGATGAAATTATCATTGACAATGGTGCCAGCGGCAAAGCTGATCCCAATGACCGTATTCGGTATAAGGTTACCATTCAAAATACTGGTGGAACAAACGGAAATGGAACGCAATTGAATATTGTACCGGACCCCAGAACTTCATTCGTTCCCGGTTCATTTCGCTCCTCGCCGTTGGCCGTACCTGATGGTCCATACGCCTGCACCGGTAATGTGGGTATAAACATACCTGCTGTCAGTGGTTTAAAAGCTAATGATTTTGATGATAATATAGCAGGTGCGACAGTTTCGGCAGGAACATTTGCAACAACACAGGGTGGATCTATAATTATTACGGCCGATGGAGGATTTACATACACTCCTCCGGCAGGTTTCACGGGCTCTGACTCTTATTCTTACACCCTCAACGACGGAAACCCCGTTGGCCTTCCTGTTCCTTTGACTGATATGGCGACGGTCACTTTCACGGTGAGCAATATGATTTGGTTTATCAGCAACGTCGGCGGAGGTAGCGGAGGCACGGGTACGCGACTCAATCCTTTCAAAACCTTAGCCGATTTTAATGTCGCCTCTGGAACAGCCGCCGGCCATGTGGTGCATCTACAGTTTACCGGAACTGACTATCCGGGCGGTATTGTGTTAAAAAACAATATGCTTCTCTTTGGAACTGGGCATACGGGCGGTTTGACCCTCGCCGATGTGTTACCCTTCGCCCTGGCGACTAACAGTCCTACATTACCGGCCATCAACGGCACTCGGCCTGTTGTTGAAAACAGCGGTGGTGATGGCATATTCCTTGCTTCAGGAAATACTATTCGAGGATTGAACATAGGAAATTGTTCTGATTTTGGCATAGATGACAATGGCAATGTGGGTACGCTTACCATCAGCGAACTTAACATCAGCACCACCGGTGGTGGCTTCCGGACTGATAATGGGGGGACTTTAACTGTGACCCTTGGTTCATTAGCAAGCACAGGAGGCACAAACGGTCTGCATCTTGGCTCTACCAGTGGTACGTTTTCAGTAAGCGGTTCTGCAAGCGTTACTAACTCTTCAGGCATTGGAATTAACATCTCAAGCACTAGCGGTGGTAGTGTTACATTTAACACCCTTACTGTAGGTGGCAGCGGTAGCCATTGCATAGAACTAGCGGGAAACGCAGCAACTTTTACTGTAACAGGTAATACGACCATAAATTCGCCCGCAGCGGGTGCAAACTTAAGTCTTCATATCTCCACGGGTAGTGGTGCCATCACTTTTGCAGGTATCGACATCAATGGCCGGCGGGATAAAGGCATACGCATTGCCGGGGGCACCCGTAACATTACAACTGGGGCTCTTGACATTGATAATTCAAATGCTATAACCGCCTCAGCCATGGAAATTAATGCTCCAACAGGAGGAACCATTTCTTTTGGCGCCACCACCATCAATAATAATGGAGCCAATGGCTCCGCTATTGAAATACAAAACAATACTGCATCGGTTAGCTTTGCCTCCGGTAGTAGTATCACCAACTGTGCGGGAACAGACTTTTTCTGCAATCTGGGGACCGGAAATGTAACATTCGACGGAAGTATTAATAGTACTGGAGGAGGATCAGTCACTGTACAATCCCGTACTTCAGGAACCGTCAGTTTTCAGGGGAATATCACACACAATGCTGCCGCAACAGCCATAAACATCAACAACAATACCGGAGGCACTATAAATTTCAGTGGTAGTTCTAAAAGTCTTAGCTCCGGTACTTCAAATGCAGTCAACCTGACGACTAACACAGGCGCAACAATTAATTTCACAAGTGGCGGATTGGTAATCAACACCACCAGTGGTGCAGGTTTCAACGCAACGGGTGGCGGTACAGTGACTGTGCAGGGCACCGGAAATACTATTACCTCTCCAAGTGGAACTGCGCTTAATGTCGTAAGCACAACCATCGGTTCAAGCAACCTGACTTTTCAGTCCATTTCATCGGGAAACAATACAGCCGCAGCTGATCCTGTAAATGGCATTGTTCTGAATAATACAGGTTCAAGTGGAGGCTTGACTGTGACAGGAACAAGCACAACCAGTGGCTCCGGAGGAACCATTCAATTCACCAGCAATGATGGAATTTCAATAAATAGTGCTGTCAATATTTCTCTAAAAAATATGAATATTCAGGATATTGGAAACATGGCAGGAGGCCATAATACAAACAGTGGACATGATGGAATTCAAGTTTCCGCTTTGACCGGACTCATTCTGGACAATATGATTATTAGAAGAATCAGCGACAATGCTATCCTCGGTGCAGTTGGAGCAAGTACTTCTACTATCATTACGGGATTACAAATAATCAATTGCAACATTGAGGATTCAAACCGGTTTCATGTCGCCAATACCGGTGATGCCAATAATGAAGGAACAATCAGAATACTTGGAATAATTGGCACGGTGATAATAAGCAATAGTAATTTTCAGAGAGGTGCAGAATTCTTAGATTTTGTAACTCATACCAGTGGCACTCTGAATATGACCGTCACAAACTGCAACTTTCTGTATGCATACAAAGAATTTACTTCAGGTGTATTAGCTTCTGTTGGTCTTCAGGCGATTGATGTAATCTCGGAAGGAAGTGCAATTGCAAACATTACTATTGGAGATTTATCAAGTTCTGCTCTGGGAAATACTTTCCTGAATTGCAGAGTCGGGTCAGTTCGACTTGGCAATAATCCGGGTGCCACAGGTAATATGACTTTTATTGTATCCAACAACGATTTTACAGTTGATGATCACACAAGTGGAATTGGCGGTGATTTTGATTTTCCTATGGGTGGTTTACTCCTATTTTCATTAGGTACAAATACCGCAAATATTAATGCAATAGTATCCAACAATTATTTTGATGAGGTAACCAATGCCAATGGTGGTGTCGGTCAGTTAACCTTGTCTATGCAAGGCGGGACATGGCAAACGCTGGTAGAAAATAATACATTTGACACTCCGGGAAATGCGCCGTTTTTCATACGTGCTGATACTGGAAATTCAACTGTACTATTCCGCAATAATACTTATATAAGGGGTGGTTTTTGTAGTACTGACCCGGCAGCTGCGGGTCCAGGTTGTGGCGGCTGTGGAGATGCCGGTGCCGGTGCCGGATACTGTGGCCCCGGCTTAAGATCTCTGGTGCAAGCCCAAAATGGAGGCCATATAAATATCAGCTTTATAAATGAAGACTTTGCAAAACACGACTCAGGATTTGATCCGGGTAATACAGTGGAAGTTCAGGTTACGACTGCAGGAAGTTCTGCCTGTGCGAACTTTTCAAATAATTCCTCACCTGAGGGATATTCAGTGGAACAATTCGCCGGAACTTTAAATGTTCAAAGAGGAGTTTCAGATACTTCATGTAGTGGTTGTTCTGCAGCTCAATTAATAGATGTTTTTGGTGATAATGGCAATACCGGCGGCAGCAATAACCCTTTATTAACTCCTCCGGCCGTGACAGTTTTGGGAACTGTAAATACTACGAATACTGCATGTCCGGTACCAAGTGGAGGGATATTTAATTAAAATTTAAATGATTTGACTTTAGGAAATATAAGATTCCAAATAAATCATAATGATGCAGAATATATAAAATCAAGACTTATGAAACTAAAAGCAGGACTACCTATCTACTTTTCCCTTCTATCAATAGGAATAATGTTACTGCCATTCTCCATGAATGCACAATACAGTGAAACCTTCTCAACCCCTAACAAAGGGTATCTGCTAAACTGTGCCAATGATATCACTGCTATCAATTGGTTCCTGACTCCCTGGGACGCCGGCGGTACATGTCAGACTGCCGACCTCCGGGATCCCTCAGACTATTTCAGTACAACTGCTGCAGGTGTATTAGAGTCGGTTGATCTCGACCAGGAAGTTTGCTGGGAAAGCCCGCTATTGAATATAAGTACTGCCGGTACAGTTTCACTGGCAGTTGATTTGAGTTGGGCAGGTTTCGATACGGATGCGGTCGCAGGAGAATGTATTGGTGATTATATCAGAGTATCGTACAGTGTAAATGGTGGACCCTACACGATGGTCGCAAATCAATTTGGGGGCAATCCTTGTGGAACAATTGCCTATCCTTTGGGCAGCACTCCACCTGCTCTTGGCTCAGGGGCAGTAACACAAGGAGGAATATCAGGAACAACCCTAAAGATAAGAGTTTGCGTTTTCACGAATGCGAATGCCGAAATTGTTACCATAGATAATGTCAGCGTACCACAAGCAGGCGTGAGTACAGGCTGTGCCGCACCGATTCTGAGTGCTGTGATGACTCAGGTAGGATGTAGTAACCCCAGCTCCGGCGCCATCAACCTGAGTGTTGCAGGTGGAACCCCGGGCTATACCTACGATTGGAGCAATGATGGCCCTGAAACTCCTGACAATGACCCACAAGACCTGAGCGGTTTAACAACAGGCACTTATACAGTAACTGTAACAGATGCAGCTTCCTGCTCCGCAACAACTTCAGTCACAGTGACAAATGCACCGGCAATCACCCGGTCTACACAAGTATTAAACACTAATTGCCCCGGATCATCTGATGGTGAAATTGACCTGATCGTGAGTGGAGGTGTGCCGGGATATACATATGACTGGAGTAACAATGGCGCACAAAACCCGGACACTGATCCACAGGATTTGATAGGTATACCCACAGGAACATATACTGTAACGATAACGGATGCAAGTGGGTGTACTTCTACCACCAGCGCTGCTGTTGGCACTTTACCGGCAACCGCCTACCTTGAACAGTTCAATATTGCGAACAAGGGATACCTGCCCAATTTTATAGATGACTTCTCCGCAGTAAACTGGACTTTGAGTAGTTGGTCACCTCAACCACCCGCAACTTTTGGCCGTGATAATGCTGACTATTTTTACACCAGCGGCGGAGTTTTAGTCGGTGAAGATTTTGACCAGGAGGTATGCTGGACTAGCCCTGTGATTGCAAGAAACACGGCCACCCAGTTTTCTGTAGATCTGGCCTGGACCGGATTTGACGTGCAGGTGGATGAATACATCAATGTCAAATACAGAATTGATGGCGGAACATATATTACTGTTCCAAATACGGTTGGGGGAGGTGCCGGAACGATACAATATGCAGCCGGATTAGATCAAAATGGGAGTACGACGATAACCAGAACCGGACTTACAGGTACAACACTACAGATTCAGGTATGCGGACAGTTTAATTCAAATGCTGAAACCATGACGCTGGACAATGTCAGCGTTCCTGGAAGTACCACTTATTGTCCGGCTCCTGAAATTTCGTTGGCTCAAACAAATGTTACTTGTGCAGGTGGAAATAATGGAATTATAATGGTAACTGCCACGGGTGGCTTACAACCATATAATGTGAGCTGGAGCGGTGTATCCGGCGGAAATCCGGCTGGAACTGAAATAGCGACTTCCGGAGGATCTTATAATATAACTAATCTGGCAACAGGAATGTATAGTGTAACAGTAACTGATGCGAATTCATTAACAGCTGTTGCGAATACAACACTTACAGCTTTGAATCCTGCCACTAATGCATCATTTGCATATCCCCAGTCCGGATATTGTCAGGGAGGAACGGATCCGCTTCCGCAAATATTTGGAAATACAGGAGGTACCTTTTCTGCACCTCCTCAGGTAAGCATTAATTCATCAAGTGGTCTGATAGATGTTTCAGCAAGCACCGCAGGGGGACCATATACTATAACATATACTACTAGCGGTCCCTGTTCTGTAATGGCTACTTTTGCTGTATCCATAGTGAATTGTCAACCCGGAGCGACCCTAAGCGATAATATCATTGTTGATAACGGTGCTGCAGGCAAAGCCGACCCCGGGGACCGTATCCGACTTACAAGCTCTATCAGTAATGCTCAAACTGCTAATTATGAAGGTTTACAAATTACCCTGAATAATGATCCCCGTGTCACCTTTGTGAGCAACTCATTCAAGACAACTCCTGTTGCGGTGGATGATTCATATACAGCCACAATGAACATTCAGCTCATTATTGCCGCAGGAAGTGGTGTACTTCAAAATGATTTTGATGAAAATATTCCCGGAATAAGTGTGACAGCTTTTGACATAACAAGTGCTCAGGGCGGAACAGTATCCGTCAATCCCAATGGAAGTTTTACCTATAACCCACCAAATGGTTTTACAGGAAATGACAGCTTTAATTACACTATCACTGACTCTGATTTACAAACCAATTCAGCCACAGTAAAAATCAGAGTGCAATGAAAAACAACTTTAACTCCGCGAATTATCAAAATATATCAGGTCCAATACCAAATACGAACATCATGAATTCACTTATAAACAAATCACTCATGAATTACTTCGCCGAAAGATTAGCAGCCTTCCTGCATACGTCTAAAAAAGGCTTATTCATTATATCTCTATGCCTTATCTGGAGTTCAGTTCAGGCTCAAACGTTCCCTACTCCGGGGTTTACGCTGCCGGCCGGTAAAACTATTGTGATTACATATGAGGTAGATGTGAATGCCAATGCTTGTCCGACTGGCACAATACCATCTGCTCTGAATATCAGCAATCAAAGCAACGTTTCAGGCAGCAATTTTGCTACTGTACAGACAGATGATCCGGATATTGCAGGTGCATCCAATCCTACCTTAACTCCATTCAGCACTTTGACTTTAGGCAATCTTGTCTATCAGGATAATAATCGCAATGGAGTTTTCGATGCCGGTGATGCAGGGATAAATGGTGTAGTTTTGAACTTATACTTAGACAACGGTGATGGTGTCCTTACCGCAGCAGACGGCGCTGCACTGGGCAACTCAACAACTGCCGGCGGAGGCCTTTATACCTTCACTGTCTGCCCCGGAAGCTATATCATTGAAGTCGCAGCTTCCAATTTTATGTCCGGCGGAGCTTTATTTAATGGAGGTGCAGTAATGGTCAGCAGCCCGGTAGGTGGAGCAGCTGATCCTGATAATGATGTGAATAATGATGATAATGGTGACCCTGTACCAGGCTTTGGAGTTGCTTCTGCTGCGATAACAGTAGCTTATGGTGCCGAACCAATAAATGATGGCGATACGGACAACAATACCAATATGTCCCTGGATTTTGGTTTTAAAACACCCACGACTGTCACGATTGATGATGTAACACTAGCAGAAGGTACAGGGGGAAGCACTACTGCTTTTAGTTTTACAGTTAGCAGAAATGATAATAGCGAGGCCTTTGATCTCACAGTGAATACCATAACTGGATCTGCAGCAAGTCCTTCTGATTATGCAGCAATCACCAATGGAACTGTAAGTTTTACGGCTGGAGGAAGTTTGACTTCAACAGTTACTGTTCTGGTGAATCATGACAATATCGTAGAAGCTAATGAATCCTTCACAGTTGTTCTTTCCGCTGCACCGGCCGGAGTTACCATTACCGATGATACTGGGCTGGGCACTATTAACAATGATGATGCCGCGGTAGTAACACTTACAGGTACACAATCTTTGAACGAAGGTGCCGGTGGTGCCACCACCAATTTTACATTTGTGGCAACGCTGAATAATCCTGTACAGGGAGGTTTTTCGATTGCCTACAACACCAATAACGGTTCGGCACAATTAATTGATGCTGACTATACTGACAATGATAATTCTATCATTTTTACCGGAACAGCAGGTGAAAGTCACGATATAACAGTTGTCGTCAACGATGACAATAAAGTTGAAATTAATGAGACTTTTACTGTGTCACTGGGTGCGATATCAGGCGCTCCTACCGGGGTAAGCAGTGCAGGATCTCCTCAGACCGGAACTATTTTGAATGATGATAGTGCTGTAGTATCATTATCTGTTGGAGCCGGTGGAAATTCAAAAAATGAAGGAAATGCAGGACAGACAAATTTCGTCTATAATGTTACTTTAGACAATCCTGTACAGGGAGGTTTTACAATTGCCTTTACGAGTGATGATGGAACTGCTACAGTTGCCGATAATGATTACATCAATAATGATGCTTCCATTATTTTTTCAGGTATAGCCGGTGAAATGCATAATATCACCATTCAGGCAAATGGAGATTTGAAAGTGGAAGCAGATGAGACCTTTACAGTAAATCTGGGTGCTATAACACTCGCACCAGCCGGTGTAACATCATCAGGCTCTCCTCAATCCGGCACCATTCTGAATGATGATTCTGCTACAGTTACTCTAACGGGTGGCGGTGCTGCAAATGAAGGAAATACAGGTACAACGCCAAGGGTATTTACAGCCACTCTGAATAATCCTGTTCAGGGAGGTTTTTCAATATCTTATTCAACAGCTGACGGCACAGCCACTACTGCAGACAACGACTATGCAGATAATGACGGTCCGGATCTGGTATTCTTAGGAACCGCTAATGAAACGCAGTTGATTACAGTGTTGGTCAATGGTGATTTAAAAGTGGAAGATCATGAAACTTTTACGGTCACACTGGGAACCATTTCAGGTGCTCCCGCAGGAGTATCTGTAGGAGGAACAGCTCAAACAGGAACGATTACAAATGATGAAATTGACTACGGAGATGCCCCGGATCCAACTTATCCAACATTGCTTGCCTCAAATGGAGCCCGTCACAATACAGTTTTTGGATTTCATTTAGGAGCTTCCATTGATGGAGATCTGAACGGACAACCAAGTGTTTTGGCTGACGGTGATGGAGCAGATGAAGATGGAGTTACACTTCCTCCGGTAATAGTTACAGGAACAACTGCCGATATTGTAGTGAATGCCACTTCTGCCGGACTCCTGAATGCCTGGGTAGATTTCAATAACAATGGATCATGGGCCGATCCCGGAGAACAGATATTTACAAATACACCTTTAGTGGCAGGTGATAATAATCTTACTTTTGCTGTGCCACTGACTGCCACAGTTAGTACAACATTGGCCCGCTTCAGGTATTCTACGGCTCCTGGCCTCTCTTACAACGGATCGGCGGCTGACGGGGAGGTAGAAGATTGTCAGATCAACATTATTGACAACCAGTTTTCCATAGACAATCCAATGGTTACGGAAGGAAATGCAGGAACAACAACAATGACTTTTACTGTAACCAGAACTACGAATGCTAATGATTCTTCCGTTGATTTTAATATTACCGGAGGAACAGCCACTGCCGGAACGGATTATACAACTATACCGGGGGCAACTATTAATTTTCTGACAGGAGGTTCACTTTCTGAAACAATAGAAATAAGTATCAATGGTGATCTGGTGGTGGAGGATAATGAGACAATAATAGTCACTCTGAGCAATCCGGTAAATGGAGGTCTTGGCACAAACCCAGGTACTGGTACCATAAACAATGATGATTCCGCTACCTTAACTTTAAGCGGTGGTAGTTCTCAGGCAGAAGGAGGAAGTTTTACTATGCTGGCTACATTAAGCGCCCCCGTACAGGGAGGATTTACAGTTGCTTATACAAATAATGATGGAACGGCAACAGTGGCAGGATCTGACTATACTGACAATGATGGTTCACTTATTTTTGCAGGAAGTGCTAATGAAACGCAAAGCTTTATCGTCAATTCCACAGTTGATAATACTGTAGAATTGGACGAATCATTCACAGCAAATCTGGGCGCAATTAGCGCTACTTCTGCAGTTCAAATTGCTGCAATTACAATAGCTGGTACTCCGCAAACAAATACCATCCTCAATGATGATGGGGCAATAGTTAATTTGGTCGGCAATTTCACTGAGGAAGAGTCCATCACTCCTCAGTCCTTCACTGTTTCACTTAGCAATCCCGTGGATGTCCCTGTGACCGTTTTGTTCTCTACAGCGGATAATACAGCATTTGCCTCAGATAATGACTATGTAGCTATTACTAATCAAACAGTAACATTCCCAGCAAATACGAACACTGCACAGTTTGTACTGGTGACTATAAACAATGACAATAAGGTAGAGGCAGATGAAATCTACAATGTTTCGATTAATACTCTGAATGCTGGAGGACGGAATGTGTCGATTGGTACCGGTTCAGCCATTGGTACAATTGAAAATGATGACCAATCGGTGGTAACACTGAGTGGAGGCATATCCATGAATGAGGGCCAGACTGGAACAACTTCTTACGTTTTTACAGCTACCTTATTAAACCCTGTTCAGGGAGGGCTGACAATGAATTTTACAACTAATGATGGAACTGCTACCCTGGCAGACAATGATTATGTGGATAATGATGGTTCAGTTGGATTTGTGGGTACAATGAATGAATCCCATAACATTACAGTGAACGTCAACGGGGATTTAAATATAGAATTCGATGAAACTTTTAATGTTACTATTAATAGTTTGAGTGCAGTGATTAATCCGGGTGCAGTCACGATAGCAGGATCACCTCAGATTGGTATTATTCTCAATGATGAGCTGGACTTTGGTGATGCACCGGATTCCTATAGTACACTTTCAGCAAGCAATGGAGCAAGACATGAGACTGAGCCGGGATCATTGCGCTTAGGTGCGACTATCGATGCAGATCTGGATGGTCAGCCTAATGCTACAGCTACTGGTGATGGTGCAGATGAAGATGGCGTCATACTGCCATCTGCTCTTGTGATTAATACGACTGCCAATATCACTGTAAATGCATCCGGTCCTGGCGTGTTGAATGCCTGGGTCGACTACAACTTAAATGGCAACTGGACTGATACGGGAGAAAAAATATTTAATAATCAGGCTGTAGTCGCTGGACCTAATGCATTGAGTTTTGCGGTTCCCAATGCAACTTTAGGCAATTCGTTTGTAAGATTCAGACTTTCAACAGCTTCCGGACTCTCATTTAATGGATTAGCATCCGATGGTGAAGTTGAAGATTATGCAATAGAAATTGTTAACACCCAGTTCTCCATTAGTGATCCCATGGTTATAGAAGGAAATGCCGGAACAGTTAATTTGGTTTATACCGTGAGTAGAAATGTGAATGTCAATGCATGTTCTGTGGATTACGCCATTACCGGAGGAACTGCAACAGTAGCAGATTCTGATATTCAAGCACTTGCACCCGGAACCTTGAACTTCAGTGCCGGAGGAGCATTTTCACAAAACATAACCGTTGTTGTCAATGGAGATACAAAAGTGGAGTTGGATGAAACAGTAGAAATAACATTATCCAATCCTGTAGATGCCGGCATATTGAAAGGTCTGGGAGTAGGAACGATTGTCAACGATGATGCAGCCACAATTACAATCAATAACCCATCTATTGTTGAAGGAGACGCAGGGACATCCAATCTTGTGTTTACTATCATGCTTAATAATCCTGTAGACGTTGATGTGGAGATTGATGCTGAAACATTGGATGGACTGGCTACTCTTGCTAATTTAGACTATGTCGATTTCGACGAAACCATAACCATATTAGCAAATACATTTTCACAAACAGCAACAGTATTGATTAATGGAGATTGTACTATTGAACCAAATGAGAACTTCTCACTTGAACTTAGTAATATCACTGCAAGCGGAAGAAATGTTATATTCAGTGGAGCTGGTGCCTCACTGCAGGGAACAGGTACTATCCTGAATGATGATGCTTTACCGGAAATAACTTGTCCGGCTGACAACACTTACAATACAGATCCTGGAATATGTGCTGCAACAGTAACACTTGATATTGCAAGTATAGTAAGTTCATGCGGATCCACATCTTTGGATTTCCGGTACAGGTCAGTGGATGCCATGAATGCACCTACGAGTCCTTACAGTTCATATGAAGCATCTGCAAATAATACAGTTTTGTTAGCAAAAGACAGATATGAAGTGCAATGGAGATTGACAGATGGATCAGGTGAAGTTGTTTGTACTTATTTCATTGAGATTTTTGATATGGAAAATCCGGACATAACTTGTCCCGGTACTCAAACTGTTAATGTTGATGTCAATTGCGAGGCTATTTTACCAAATTATACAAGTCTTGCAGTTAATGATGACAATTGTGGCGGGAATATTGTGGTACAATCACCTGCACCGGGAAGTACAGTTTCTCAGGCCGGTACTGAAGTTATTACGCTAACCGTTACAGATGAAAACGGCAATTCTAATTCCTGTACATTCAATGTCACGAAAATAGATGCCATCGCACCTGTAGTTATTTGTCAGAATGATACGGTGAATTTCAATGGAGAGACTACGTTAATTCTGACACCAGAGGATTTGGTGGACGCAACGGATAATTGTGGTGTTGATACAATTGAAGCCTCCCCTTCAACGGTAAATATCAGTCAACTAGGTCAGACTATTCCGGTTACATTGACAGTAACTGATTTGAGTGGCAATTCTGCCAGCTGTGTAAGCCAGGTGACCATTGGCGGATTACCTCCGGGTTGGAGTCAGAATGTGAACGGGGTTAACTGTCAGGACGGAAACAATGTAGAATATCAACCATCTACACAAATCTGGACTATGAGCAGTACCGGATGTTACTATGCCAGTCCTTTCACCAGCGACGAACTTGGGTATGCACAGTACACCCTCTGTGGAAATGGTCAAATCGTAGCGCAAGTGACAGGAATATCCGGAAGTGGCTTGGGTTGGGCAGGTATTTCTATGCGCGAAACGATTGATGCGGGCTCCAAAAAAGTACAACTTACAACCAATCTGAGTAATTTTTCAAGAAGAGAGGTAAGAACTGTGACCGGTGGCCAGGCATTTCCTCAGCAATTCAGTTCTCTAAACCGATATTGGTTAAAACTGGTAAGAACCGGTAATCAATTTATAGGATACACTTCTCCTAATGGTGTACAATGGTACCAGGTAATGGCGGTTAATGTGCCCATGAATGCTTGCATCCAACTTGGTTTAGTATTGACAAACTACAACTCAAGTGGAACAGTAAACGCCACTTTTGCCAATGTAAGCACAGTAGGCAGCTCAGTACCTTTGGTTAATATTCCTTCCAATCTTGCTCAAGTGGCTGATTACGAATATACTGTCTATCCTAACCCAAGTAATGGAGAAATTCTGGTGGACTTAGGAGATTACGTAAATAAAGAAGTTCGCCTGGAATTGCTGGATACATATGGCAGGATTGTCTTTGCGAAAGATTTAGACGTTGCAGTTGGAACTGAAAGCATAGATCTGAATGCCTTTACAAACGGAATTTACTTCCTGAAAGTTAAATCTCCGGGAATCCCTGACAATACTAAAAAAGTCATTTTGTTGAAAAATTAGACAAACTTTACCTATAAAAAATAGCCCGGAACTTTTTGCCCGGGCTATTTTTATTTAAACCAAAATACAATTAAACAGGCTCACTCATCTATAAATCATTGGCTATTTTGAACCCGCTGTGCAAGCCTTTCACCTCTATTTATTAATTTGAAACAATATTTTTCTTCACAAAATGTGCAAGGATATCAGTGCGTTATGTTCAAAAAGCTTGCACTTGTTGACAATATCACTCCGAAAAAACCTTAAAAAGCGGGCTGTCAACTTTTAAGAAATTAATTCGAAATGATTACTTCTAATTCACCTCAAGCCGGTGAGGCTTTTACTTTTTGAGATGGCAAAAAGTAAACAAAAACCATTTCCGCTGTTGAGCCTAATCCTAAAAATGCGTTTTCGCTTCGCTAGGCCCGCTAAAACTCGCTGTGGCATATGCTGTTCCAACTTGGTGTGCTCAGGTCATTTCCTTACCTGTCTAGCCTTTCTTTTAGCTCACACAGTACCGGTCCTGGTCGCTTCACTCAAAACCATTTTTTACGGATTATTCTCAAAGGCGGAACTATTTCAACACAGATCCTGCTTTCGTTCTCCAATTGGAAGTTCATCATCAAACCCTATTTAATAACCACAATCTGCTTCACTATTTGCTGGCCAGGAATACCTAAACTAAGCACATATGTTCCTCCGTGTAATGATAATTCATGCGTATCAATTGTATATTTCCAATCAGATGAAACTTTTTCAAAGGTGCTTTTCAACCTGGATTTTCCGGACAAATCATTGAGTTCCAAATGCAGTGTATCAGGCGATTGCCTGAATTGGGCATGTATGAATATCTTTTCTGAAGCAGGATTCGGAGAAACTGTAAATGAAAATAATTCAGGCTGATTCCCTGTTGATGAATTGCCGGGCTCATAGATTTCTAAAGTCTTATTTAGCTCTGCATTAGACAATTCTTGTACAACTCCGGATGGCCAGTATATTTTTATTAAATCCGCCTCCACAGCATCTCCCATTCCAAAATGAACGGTTAAACTATTTTGACCCGCGTACCCGGTTTGGGAGCTGATGACCCGGGTTTGATTGACTGTATTCCCATTAATTAGGGCGGAAGTAACTACCCTTGCTCCTATCGCATCCGCATTGGATTGTATGCCCTTTAAATTTAATTTCAACCAATTATTCCCATTTCCTTCATTTCTGTAAACCAGGTTATTCGGAAGCGCTGAAGCTGATGTGTTTTTACAGGTTGCAATCACCAGATCCTGAAAACCATTGTTGTCCAAATCACTCCAGGCAACTCCGAAAGAGCAGGGAGTAGCAAGATCTGTGATACTGAGTGTATCTCTGGAGAATACGCCATTTCCATCATTCAGATATAAAAAATTCTTCAATGAACCATTGCAATATCCATTTGTCACAACCAGATCCAGGTCTCCATCATTATCATAATCTGCAAAAGATGAAGAATAGGAACAACTCAAATCTGATTCAATTTCGCTGGAAGGATTTTCAAAAGTCCCGTCTCCTTTATTGATGAAAATTAAATTATCCTGAGCTGTAAAAAATCCTGCATTGGTTGTCAAAAGGTCCAGGTTTCCGTCATTATTAATATCGCCCCAGCTGGCACTCATCGTGGATCCGGTTTTGCTAAATAAGTCACCGGCTGCACTCACTTTTGAATAAGTTCCGTCTCCATTGTTTTTGAAAAGCGTGTTTCTGGTATTATTTTCATTGCAGATAAATAAATCAGTATCTCCATCATTATCAAAATCAATAAAGGACACTCCCCTGCTGTGATCCACATCCACTGTTAAAGGATGTTGCTGCAGCAAATTCAGTTTACCACTTCCATCATTCATATACACCTGATTCCTGTTGTCGGCGGGACCATTTCCACTATTGGAAACATAAAGGTCCAGGAAGCCGTCATTATTAATATCTGATAATGCAACAGTCTCCGAATACGTCCTGACGGGTGCATTCTGACCTTTCCAAAAATCAGGAAATTCAGCAAAGTATAATCCATTGAATTGATTGTACCAGGAAGCCACAAATATGGACCGCTTTCCCGAATTCGAAATATCCCCTATACTGGCACCTACTGAGGATTGACCCAATGACTGAAATTTTAAAGTATCTTCTGCAAAATTGAAGTCTCCTTTATTGAAATACATAAAGTCCTTTGCACCATTTGACGGGCCATTTGAAATAAAAATCTCATCCAGCCCATCTCCATCCATATCTACAAGATTAATGCTTCTGCTATCCGAAGGAGTATTGACGACAGGACCACTTGTCCATTTACGGAATGTAGTTTGGGCACTTAAGTTTTTGTCCGATATGAGGCTGTCGTAGGCAAACAGACCAAGTACCGAAATTAGAATTTGAAGACTTTTCATATTTGATTCTTTAAATGATAAAAAAATAGAGGCAGCTTTCCAAAATTATCCGGTACTCTACACTTTGATTCCTCGGTCACTGCCTCCGGAAGCAATACTAATAAACTCAGCTGAATGCCGGGAAGCACTGCAAACAGTAAGCATTAGTCATCAGCCAGACCACACTTTGCGAATACTAAATGAAAAAAAGAGATACAATGTATTTTTGATGGGTAGCAACTTGTCGTTGGTAGGTCGCCCGCTATATTATATCTTTAATGGATAGAATTTTGTGAGAAGATGAAAAACAGACATTTACAATTCTGGGGAGCTTATCTGATATTTCACTGGTTGCTGATCAGCAGCAGCTTACTTCGTCCTGAAGCTACCACATCTTTTTTCACAATTATTTTGATCGCATTGGGCGCTGCATTATCTCTTTTACCTGCTCAGTTAGCTTCAGTTTATCTGGGAATACCGACGCTGGTCAAAAAGCTTTCCGGCGCTGATCTTTCCTGGGTTTATGTCATTATGAGAGTTTTGACAGGAGTCGTAGCAGGTATTATTTTATACAGATCTGCTATACACTTTATTGTATATCCATATCTGTATGAACAGGCAATAGCCTGGACACAATTTTACAGTATTGCCAGATGGCTGTCCAATTTTGCGGATTTATGTATGCCAATGTTGCTCTTCGCTGGTATCTGGCTATGGGATGAACAAAGAAAAACCAGGCAATCAGCGAAGGATTTGGAAATGGAAAAATTAAAAATTGAACTTCAGTTTCTCAAATCTCAGACCAATCCGCATTTCCTTTTTAACACACTCAATAACATTTATGGACTCTCCAGGCGAAGTGATCCAAGAGCCCCGGAGGCATTGCTGCAATTATCACTATTGCTCAGATATCTGTTGTATGAATGTGCATCAGAACGGGTTTTGCTCACCAAAGAAATAAAAATGCTGGAAGTGTATATTGAATTGATGCAACTCAGAAGATCAGAACCGGCCGAAATAATAATCAATACAGCAATCAATGAATCACACTGGGGAATAGCTCCCGGAATTTTACTTCCATTAATGGAAAATGCATTCAAATTTGCAGGCGACTCACCTGCATTATACACCTCCATCATTTGGAACTGTGAAGTCAACGAAGATGGCCGGTTTATAATGACACTAAAAAACTCCGTCCACCAAACCAAAGCTCATGAAAACGGAGGCATCGGTCTGTCCAATATTCGCAGACAACTTGAAATTGAATATCCGAAAAAACATACCATTGATATCGAGTCAGAAATTGAGTATTTTCAAATTCAATTAATCATTCAACTGGAGGTATATGAAAGTATTGAAATGTCTGATAGTCGAAGATGAGCCTATCGCTGCGGGTATCATTGAAGATTATATTAAGCTGGTACCATTTCTGAATCATGAGATGACTTTTCATGATCCTGTAAAAGCGCTTCATTACCTGACAGATCATTCAATAGATGTGATTTTTCTGGATCTTTCTATGCCCCATTTGAACGGAAAAGAATTTCTCGAAATTTTAACAGAGAAATACAAGATAATCCTCACTACAGCACATCACGAATTTGGAATAGAAAGTTATGAATGGGGAGTAGTGGATTATCTTTTGAAGCCTATACCCTTTAGCAGGTTTATGATTGCAGTTAATAAGTTAAGGGAAGAATCAACTTCGGTGGTAGAAGCTCCTCCCCTTTTGCCAGAAAATTCAAAGGAAAGAGCCTATAAGTATTTCAATGTCAACAAGACAATGATAAGGGTATTTCTGGACGAAATTGGGATGGTGGAAAGCATTAAAGATTATGTCCGCATCACCACAAAATCTCAATCCATTATTACCAAGGGCAACTTACAGGAATTTGAAACGCTTATGCAGGACCATGGTGGATTACGCATTCACAGATCTTACCTTGTCAATCTCCACCATATTGACGCATTTACGGCACATGACTTAATCATCCATGGAAAGGCCATCCCAGTCGGAAGATTGTACAAAGATGCGGTATTGGAGGTATTGAAGAACATTTAAGCCGATTTACAGCTCTCCACCTTTGTATCAAATCGATTCCCATACCTCTAAAAAATAGGGTAAAAAGCCAGAAAAATATAGTGCAGTTATTCATTGAATTCAGCAGAATAAATATTTTTAAAAATATTCATGTCGTTTATACCGACATTAATTAAATTAATGTCTACATTCACGACATGAAATCAAATACACCCCGAAAATACAATATGTCAGGCAGAGGTAAAACGGCTGCCATGACTGAAGCTAATATCCTCAAAGCAATCGGAGAATTGTGGTTAAGTTTTAACATACACGAAATAACCCTGGAAATGATTGCTTCAAAAGCAGGTGTCAATGAAAGGACGATATTGAGGAAGTTTGGCTCAAAAGAAGGATTGCTCGAAGCGGCACTCAAAGCGGATGATGTGGCAGGTATAAAATCCATCAAAGACGAAGCAGAAGCAGGAAATATAGAGCAAATCGTCCAAACTTTAATTAAAGAATATAAAATTTCAGGTCAGGCTTCCTTAAGAACTTTAGCCATTGAGCATGAAATCCCGATCGCTGCAGAAATTTTGTCCAAAGGCCGTCAGATGCACCGCGACTGGTGTGAACGTGTATTTAAACCATACCTGCCATCCAAAAAGAATAAATATTATCATTTACTAATAGGCGCATTTTACGCTGCTACCGATGTACATAACTGGAAATTATTACATCAGGACCTGGGATATTCCCAAAAAGATACTGCTGAAATTTTATCTACACTTTTGCGATCCATTATAAACTCCATAAATAAATAAGAGATGAAACCGAAAACGAACCTCACTTTTTGGGCACTGATACTCATAGTTGCCGGATGCCAGAAAAATAATGATCAGATTGAACCCGATACCAAATCGGTCAAGAAAGTATATACTACCCTCGTTGATGGAATTAACAGGGAGTATATCGTCAGTGTTCCCAAAAGCTATGACGGCCAATCAAAAGTGCCTGTGGTCTTCATGTTACATGGCACAGGTGGTGATGGTGAAAAATTCTATAATATATCCGGCTGGAAAGAACTCGGCGAACAAGAAAATATCCTGACTATATTTCCCAGCTCTTTGGCAAAATGTATCGACGATGGCTTTGGAACAAAAAACATTTCAAAATGGAATGCTCAACCGGTTTCAGATTGGAAATACTGTCAGGGAATAAACCCTCCGGATGATGTAAAATTTCTGGAGCAGGTACTGGACGAAATTCAATTTAAATATACAATAGATACAGAGAGAGTTTATTTTGTAGGGTTTTCAAACGGTGGTCAAATGTGTGCTATTCTCTCCCTTTTTTTAGGAGATAGAATTGCTGCGATTGTTGAAAGTGCAGGATCATTTAATATAGACAACACATTTATACCAAAACGCAATTTGCCCATTACCTTTCAGATTGGGAATAAAGATTATGGTCCCGGTGTGGAGGGCCCTGAAATTCCTCTCAGCAATTTTGAATCAGCTTTAAATAATCAAAGCTACTACCTCCACAGGGTTAAAGAAACCCATATAAATAGTTTTCATCTTAATCCAAATTATTCCATATCCGGAGATACAAGCACAGCAATGACTGCTACTTTTCTCCCGCTGAGTGGAAGCGAAAAAAACAGCTTTAATTTTGTATACATAAAAGGATTGGGACATGAATACCCAAATGGGAAAAACCATTGGTTAAATGGGGCAAGGGCAAATTGGGACTGGTTAAAAAATTTCAAACTCCCATAAATGGACTAATTCCTTCTTATATATTAATGCAATTCAAATGCAGCATATCATGAAAAAGAAATTTCTTATCGTAACCATAGAAGGCGGAGGCAATATTCCACCCATTTTATATACCATAAGATCTCTGCAGGAAAAAGGTCATTCAGTTTATCTGCTTAGTGAGCCTTGGTTCAAAGAGTTGGCAGAAAGTAATGGAGCCATATTCATTCCATTCCGGGAATTCTTTACCAAAACAGAAAGGAAAAAAGACATACTGGATGACTGGAAGGATAAGAATAACGGATTCAAAATTATGTTTGGACAAGCCCAAATTGTGGTAAATGAAACCCTGGAAGCCATTCGTAATTATCAAATAAATGTGGTCATTGCCGATTTGTTGACACCGGGAGCGCTGATGGCTGCAGAGATTATGAATATTCCTAAGGTAATGCTTTTTCACATGCCGGAATATTTACCGGGACCTAACAGGCCGCCCGGAGGATTGGGGATTTTGCCTAATAACAGCATCTTTGGCAGATTAAGGGATAAATTTCTGGCAAGAATGTTCCATTTAATTTTTGATAAATATCTTCCTATTGTCAACACCATCAGAAAAGAATACGGTTTATCCGAATTCAAACATCTTGCAGAATTATTTCACACTGCCGATTTACGTATTATCCAAACCAGCAAATCGTTTGATTTCCCCATAGTTCCCGCTCCCAAAAATGTATGGTATAGCGGCCCAATATTAGATGACCCGGACTGGGCCGGTGAGCATCCGATCCAAAGGTCAAGCGAAGACAGAAGGCCATTAGTGGTCATCGCCTTTTCATCCACTTTTCAAAATCAAAAGCAAGTCTTACAAAACTGCATTCATGCTTTAAGTAAATTGGAAGTTCGCGGACTTGTTACATTAGGCCCTGCGATGGAATCTGAAAATTTTGATATCCCTTCTCAGAATGTCCAGGTAATAGCCAATGCTGCTCATGCCCGTATTTTTCCTTATGCAGCCTGCGTCATCACGCATGCAGGACATGGAACAATTATGAGAGCACTCGTAAATGGTGTTCCTTTGGTATGCCTTCCCATGGGAAGAGATCAGGGAGACAATGCCGCAAAAGTGGAATATTATGGTGCCGGCATAAAACTTTCCAAGAGAGCTTCTCCGACGCAAATCAGAAAAGCTGTTTCAAAAATTATTTCAAACCCAACTTACCAATTGAACGCAGAGATCATTGGTGGCAAAATTAAGGCAGATGCAGAAATGGAATCTGTTGCAGCTGCGCTGGAAAGTCTTTTCCAAAGCTAACCGATACATAATACAGCTATATAAACATCAATTCTTCTCTACTTTTACACTCAATACATAGTCAGTAGGAATATCGATTCCATTAGGGTAAGGTGAAAGGAATAAAAACTGAAATTTATATCCCAGAGTATCAATAAAATTCCCGCATGGATCTGCTCCTGGTTCACAAAGACCTTTAATTACATAAGGAATATTATGCACAGTATTGCCTATTTCAGCTGCCATTATTCCCCTTGCTTCCCCTTGCCAGACGCAAACAATTTCATTATCATCCTGATGAGGACATCTACCTTCTTCAATTTCTCCCGTTAGTGTCGCTCTCATCCCGGGACCCTGTGTCCATTCATTATATTTTACTTCCATCAACACCGGAAGTTCTGATTTTTTAGTGCAGGCAGTAAACAGTATGCCGGTAAGTACCATCCAAAATGCAAAAGATAAGTATTTCATAATTTTCAAGATTTAAATGTTGAATCAAGCATGTACTTATATGGACGTAATATTACTACTTTTTGGTTGGGAGTCGTCAAGAAATTTTTTGATTATTTGGGCCTCCCCCCGAGATGATATGCAGTTGCACTTTAGTAAATATATAATTGTAGTGCATATCACTCGGGGTCGCGCTATCCGCTTTACTTCGCAGAGCCGCATAGCAATGCGTCTCTACTCGTGCCCGCTCCTATCGCTGAGGCGGAACAGCCGGAAGAAAAAGCTACAAGCTCAAGCTTCAAGGAAACAGCCCATATCCACTTTTTTGCTTCTATCGATATGGCTTTTGGCTTTTAGCTTTTGGCAAACAGCCCACTCCCAACCTCTGCTTCCCGTAGCTTTCAGCTAAAATTGATCAAAGAAAAATGGTTGCTGATTGCTGTTTGTCCCCAACGCTTCTGGCTTCTGGCTTCTGGCTTCTGGCAAACAGCCGGTTTGGGTGCAGAGTTTCTTGTGTGAACCCTATCCCAGCAAGATGTAAAAATGTAATGCATGTGACCTGCCTGCTTGTCTTGAGCGCTAGCTGACATCTCCGAAATAAGCTCTATTATTCTTTCACTTTCCCGGAACAATCTATCACCCTACCTTCAAATGATACTTTCTGAATGATATCCGGATCAGCGAAATAAGGATTGGGAGCATCAGTATTGATATATATCCGACCCAATTCTGTATCACTATAGAAATTTGAATTTTCCCGGTAATCATTGGAACGCGGAATCCAGGGAGATTTCAGAATTGGTGTACTTAGGTCTAATTCTGAATCCGAATATAACACTCCAAATCTTTCAAATAAATAAGCTTCTCTGCTTTGCAAGGAATCAGCAAGTAATGGACAATTGTTATATCCGAGCACAGTGAGATTAAAATCCCCAATGAAAATAGACGGCACATTATCCTTGTTATCTCTAAAGTATATTATATTTTCATACTTAGCAATCGAATCCAGGTAACAATCCTCTAATATCATTTCACCGCTATTATGATATAAAGTTATCAAATTTGTCCCGGTACTATTATCCTCTACTAAAAGGTAAATGCCACTACATTCACTATTTACAGTAACATCTTCTCTGATTTGTTCTGAATAAATAATATTGCCTTCCCCATTTACAATCGTGATGGTACTTTGCGAATAATCTGTTAGTTCCAAAAGACTATAATTAAAAATCTCCTCAATATAATAATGCGGTGTTTCAAATTGGCAGAGAATACCTTTCGATGTACAGGTTATAAGATACCTATCTGCTTCTTGTGTGACAGAAAAATGCATATATCTGTTGGCCGGTTCAGCTTCTCTCTTCCAATATTTATTGTAATGATCTGGATTCGGCTGATCCACTTTCGTGTATCCAGTTGTCAACACCTTGCCTTTCAGGTCATAAGAAAAACTACTAAATTCATTCCATCCATATAACTTTGTATCATTATATGTATTAACTTCATAACCAAATGTATAATTCATACCTCTGAAATTTTCCGGCAATTCAAAAACATCTGCCAAACTATCTCCATAAAATCTGATGATCGTTTCGCCTGCTTCATGAGTACGGAAAGATCTGAATTCACTGGCAATGTCTATTCTGATCAAATTTCCTTTCCAGTCATACATTCTGCAGTTTGCCAGACTATCTGTCCCATCAATTGTTAAAAAAAAGTAATCCCAAAAAAAATCATATAGCTTTCCTTTCATATTACCTGAAACATTCAAATCTGAATCATACACTCTAAAACTGTCCCGGGATTCATTCAGGTATTTAATGAACAGTTTTTGTCTGGAAGGCAGAGTGAGAATTGTATCTATCCTTTCCGGAATGACTGCATCACTGAGCCGGTCGTATGAGAGAAGACCGGTGGTCGAATCTGTTTTCCAATATACTTTTCCGAACTCATACAACCATTCTGTATCATCTGCGAAAACACGACGTTTGTCCGGATAATGCAGGATTGGATTACCCACAGAATCCTCTTGAATCAAATAAGCAATCAGGAATTCAGACCGCGCACTATTATATCCCAAATAATGATAAGGAAGTAACAATGAAAAGCCTGAGTCAGCTCTCTCGAACAGTCCCTTGTCCATGTGAAAAAACAGAGGATTGATTTTGATGTCTTTATCGGGTTCGTCGTACATGACCATATCATCATTGTGAACCAGGTATGATTGTCGTCCTTCGGGGAACAACAGGTTCAATTTCAAGTCATGTGCAAACCACAGTCCTTTCCTTTTGATAAAGGCAAATGGAGGATGCAATTTAATTTCCTCTCCCTGTGCATAATATTTTTCTTCATTCTCCATATTATACAGAAGCAATCCATCTTTTGATGGTCCATATAAATATGGAGTATCATGGTTGTGCCAAGGAATAGAAGTAAAAATGAATTCACTCAGATAATTCGGCTCATTGAAATAGGTCGCATATAGACCGGTAATTGAGTCCTTTATTGTAAAATCGGCAGAGCCTCCATTTCTTACAAAACCAAATTTAAGATATTGAGACCCTAGTTTGTGATATTTTTTTGGACCTACCAAAAAATAAATGCCATCCCTTTTTCCTATGAAAATGTACCTGCCAACCGGTGACAATTCATCCCATTGACATTCTCCTACTTTTTTGCCATCCATTTCAGCGAGACAATATTTGCCATTGGAACACAGAAATGGCAAATATCCGGGATGACTAACAGAACCAATGCTTGTGAAAAATGGAGCAAAAACCTGAAGTCCCCATATGGAGAAGATAAACTTTAAGAATTGGAAAGTGTTCAGGTTTTTCATATGTAGTGAATAATTACTATACGGTAAAATAACACTATATGCTGTTGAAAAACCTTAAAGTAATTAAATGTTAGTTGAAAATTCCTGCAGGATAAGGAGTCTGGCTTCTGACTTCTGACTTCTGACTTCTGACTTCTGACTTCTGACTTCTGACTTCTGACTTCTGACTTCTGGCAAACAGCCGGTTTGAATGCAGCGTTTGTGTGTGAACCCTATCCCGGTCTTTCCCTTGGAAGGATGAACGAGCAAAAAAGGTACTAAACGTACCTTTTTTGTGAAGTGAACCGAGTAGTGAAGTGAGCTCCGTCGAACAAAACTACTCGGCTACTCCAATCACGAATGGTACTCAATGCATGTGACCTGCTTGCTTGTCATGAGCGCTAGCTGTCACCTGTTCAATTTTTTTTCGGCGAAGCCGGGAATAAATTGTGCAGATGTCACCTTTTGGCGCCAGCCAAAAGATGTCACCTTGCAAGCGCAGCGCCGCAAGATGCCTGGGGCGTAGTAGCCCAAAGGCTACCTCGCCCTCACCCGTGCTGCCGCAAAAGCTCGTTAATGGTTGCTTCCGGTGAAAGCAGAAACCGTAGAGGTAGGAGTATTTCCAGAACACTCACAAACGATTCTCTCACTTCCCAAAGCTATATTTGATTGTAAACAGTTTGTAAGTTTCTTGTTAAATCGACACATACTACAACAAAATAATCTAACTTTAGCATACCTTAAATTTGCAGCACAATGAAAAATTTTACGAAACTTTTCCTGATATTTCTATTTGCTTTTGTTTCTCTTTTTTCCGGATGTATTAAAGAAGAAGACAAAACTCCTTTTTTCAAAGAAATGCTTACACACACTCTGAGTGTTGAAAGCATTATCGCACCGGGTGGCGGTGTGGCAGTAAACAATCGCGCTTTTCTTAATCTCTATGATGGTATTGCATACTTAAAAGCGGAAGCAGAGCTCAACTCTAGTAAAGTGGATTTTGCTTACAATTATAAAGGAGCGGGTTGTGCCAATTGCCGCTTCTTTGAAAATGTATTAAATATGTCAGTAAGAACCAATTATGTACACTCATTCTCCACTCTGACAAATTGTAAAATCAAAAATGTGGAGCGGGACAAAAATTTTACGATCCAGGAATTTGACGCATTAACAAACGGAAGCGAGATTGAAAATCTGTTTAATTCGAAAATTGAGGCTGGTTCGCTGTTAGAAATAGCAGATATCACTGACAGAGTTACTGATGTCGCTCAGGGCCGCGTGTTTGCATTCATTGATAAAAACGGCAGAAAAGGTTTGTTCAAAATTGGCGATTACCTGGCCAATGTTCCTACGGGCGACAAAGCAACTTTGCAGTTAACTGTTAAGATAGTGAAGGACTGAAGCTCGTTGCTCGTTGCTCGTTGCTCGTTGAACAGCCGCCATTAGCTATTAGCTTTTGGCGAACAGCCGGGGAAAAGCCGAACAACCCACTCACACCCTTGCTTCCTGTAGCTTTCAGCTACATCACTCACACAAGGCGTTTTACAAATGTATTTCGTTCTTCTTTGCAGCGGGCTATTGTGGAACATTCATTCTGACCGGTGCGATGGGAGGATAAATTTGCCAATTTAGATGTCAAATTCAATTACAGACTACTTTGGATCGATACTTATCTTGTTGCCACGAACGAAAAATTTGCAAATTATTAGGGAGATGCAGCGGGCTATTGTGGAACATTCATTCTGACCGGTGCGATGGGAGGATAAATTTGCCAATTTAGATGTCAAATTCAATTACAGACTACTTTGGATCGATACTGATCTTGTTGCCACGAACGAAAAATTTGCAAATTATTAGGGGGGAATAGCCTGGAAGAAGCCGACTCTTTGTGATTTGCGCCAGCCATCACCTCCGAAATAAATCGGCTGCTTTGCAGTCAATTTATTTCGGAGACATCACTTTTTCATGGCTTGTTCCACGAAAAAACATCACCTTTCAAACCGAAGGTGCCGAAAGACATCACTTCGCAACAACTGCATCAACTTTAAAAGTCCTTAATCCAACAGCTCTAATCCCTCCATTGGAAATACATAGTTACTAATGATTAGAATGCTATCATGTTCAAAAAATCAAGGATCAAATTAATTCCCTAATTTTATTCCAAATTAATCCTGCATGAAAACCAGAGCATTGCTTTTCACTCTTCTGCTTCTATCCTTCATTTTGTTTTCACAACAATCAGAATTTATCAATTCAAGTTTTATAGTCATCGCGCCTAATGGCCTAAAATTGCGTGAAGGTCCGGGCACAAAATTCAAGGCAATAGATGCAGCTGTATTCGGAGCTGAAGTAACAATGCTGGGAATTGCAAATGCTCCTGTTGATACTGTACAAAGCTATGTTCGATATTTTACTCCAACAGATAGTTTTGAAATGCATATAGAAGCCACCTGGATGAAAGTAAAATATGGGAAAAATACCGGTTATATGTATTCACTATATCTGTATCCAAAATGTGACAATTTGAATGATCAGCTATATCCTCAAGTCAATAAAAACTATCAATTATTTCAAAGAGAAAATGATTATCCCTGTATCAATTTTAAATCCCCTAAAGAGAATTTCTGGTATGAACTTGTAAGAGATTCTGATGGAAATTTTAGTCTGAATAATATCCAGGCAGAAATGATAAGCAGCTACACTTATCTTGAACATTGCGGTGGTGACAGATGGCAACTAATTGTTCAAAAAGAAGATAGAAAATCAAATGCTCTGATACTCTATTCCTCCAAAAAACTAACATCCGGAAATTTAAAGTCTCAGGTACTGGGAGATTGCAATGCACAACTACAGACCATCAATATGAATTATTATGAAATAGCAAATGAAAAATCCCGGAAAGAATATTATGCCATGAAAAATGAATTCCTTGAAAAATATTCATTAAAAGAATTGCAGGACAAGGACGGCAAATCAAAAATATACTTCAAAAGAAATGGAAAAGAATTTCTGCTTACTGAAGTACAGGGAGCGGGAGTATCCGCAATTAAAATGGTAGCCGACCTGGATTCTGATGGAATCATGGATTATTATATTCTTGCAGGTGATGAAAATGAAGCTACAGGTATGCTTTTTTTAAGCTCAGAGGCGGAAGAAGGAAAAAGTCATAAATTAGTTGCTACTACTCCACCGGGATTTATGTGCTGAGAAACAAATTAAGATTGATCAAGGGTACCTCTTAATTCTCATTCTTTTGCATAAGGAAACTCCTCCACTCCTGGAAAATGAATGGAATAAATCACATCCGTGATCAGCCATTTTCCCTGGTCATACACCAGATTCCATTTTTCATTTCCCCATTTTAACTTTGACTACAAAATCGATCATAATAAAGATACATAGAATGAATGACTTGCCTGCTGGTATTATGCGCCAGCTGTCACCTCCGAAATAAAATTGGCTGCAACGCAGTCAATTTATTTCGGAGACGTCACCTTTCAGGGCTTGCACCCTGAAAAACGTCACTTTTTCTTTGCGAAGCAAAGAAAAAAAGTCACCGTGTTACGACTAAGATTCATTGTGAGTTGCTATAAACGGAGCATGCAGCCGGAGTTGTAAGTCGTAAGGGAACAGCCGGGAAGGAGCTGCACCGTGTCACCAACCCTCTGGGAAAGCTTCAAGATTCAAGCTTCAAGTGAACAGCAAAACAGCCGCTGCTCCCTTGTCCCAAATCCTTTGAGGAGGCTGATCGCGCTTAGTCTTTGACCGGTACGATTGAGAATAAATTTGCCAATTTAGAATTCAAATTCAATTGCAGACTACTTTGAATCGATACATATCTTGCTGTCACACATGAAAAATTTGCAAATTATCAGGTGATTCTTTTGCATAAGGAAACAAAAATGGAAACAAAAAATAAAACAAAATGCTAATAAAAAAATATTTTGCTTTCACGGGATTTAAAAAGGACTGAAGTTGAATGAAAAAATTGCAAATTGAGATTATATAATTTAATATGAGGATAATATATATTAAATATAATTGTAAATCAATAATAAATATTTACTAAGAAGCATACATGCTTTGATGTTTGATGCATCCTCATCATGTTCTATTGCTTTGATAATTCTGCGAAATATTTTATTGGAGCTCCACAATTCAATAGCAGCCTCATTATGAAAATGGATTACATCTTGTGTTCCGTCAGAATTACTTTGCACCGCCATATTTCCATGCTGATGAATGACACTGCTTTTACCATCAGAATGCATTATGTTAATCATATTTCCATTTATAAATCCAGTAGATTGGGTCCCATTTGAATTTGAGATCACGAGCATATTTCCATTAATATGACCCACAGAATGCGTCCCGTCAGGGTTTATTCCGGTGAGCATGTTTCCGTTTTGAAACAGAACTGTATGCGTTCCATCCGAATTTATCTGTACAGAAATTTGAGAAAAAAGACTTGCACTCATCAATGAAACTGCGAATAAAATTGAATGGGTTCTCATGGCATTAGAATTTAAAAGTTAATAAGTAGTTTGTAAAACAAACTGCTGTTAATTAATTCATTAGCATGAGTCAAATGTAAGCTGAAGCCGCTCAGATTTGTATTAAGGATAAGTTATAATTGTCGGTAGAAAATGTTACAATTAACTTGAATTCGACGTAATAATTGACTAAAGCTATTTGTGATATCTATTACCCCGATGCGGGTAAAATATGAATAACCCGGGGTGAAACCCCGGGTAGAGGTGAAAATTAAACTGTTTTGGCGTCATTTTTGCCGAAAAGAGCAAAAATGATGACAAAACAGGAAGCCTCAAAGTCCGTCGAACTCACGTTATAATTATCAAGTCCTGACTGCTATAAGAATGGTGTGTATATCTGTTCTATCAGCCGTCACATACTCCACTCTAAAGACTCGATTATCAACAAATCCATTTTTTTGTAATAAAGTTTGCAAGGTTTCCAATTGATGGAAATGAAAGAAAACCTTGTCCCCCGTACTGCCGGTTTTGAAGTCAGATTTTTCCGGATCATCATCCATAAAACTGATGTAAATTATCCCATTATCATTCAGTAAAACGGCACTGTCTGATATCAGTTTTTCAACATCTTCCGGTGTTAAAAATGGTAAACAAAATCCACATACGATCCCGTCATACTTTTCATTCAGTTGACCAATATCTCTGGCGTCCATCACATCAAAAGTAGCCTGAGGACAATTCTGACGAGCCAATTCAATCATATTGGGAGCTACGTCCGTTGCAAAGATGTTAAAGTCAGCTCTTTTTGATAATAGATATCTGGTGATATTTCCCGGGCCACATCCTATCTCCAGAACACTTGCATTCTCCTTTTTTATCTTGTCACAAAAGAAATCATAAGTCTCATTATACAGATCGAGATCCATGAATTTGTCCTGGTAGATATTGGCCAGTTTATTCCATGTTTGGGCTGTTTCTTTGTAATGGTCCATGATAAATTTATCTTTAAAATATGCTCAGGAATTCAACATCCAAAGCGCTCCATTCTTGCGCACATCTCTTTCACGATATTCCGCCAATTCGCGAATGAGCTCCACCGGGAGAGGCTTATTATATACAAACTGGATGGTATCTTTCCCGCATACATAATCTTCCAGTTCATCCCTGAAAACATCTAGCGTAGATCTCGTTGGCATGAAATTGATATGCGTCTTGTAAGCCATGTATGCAAACAGTATCCTCTTTTCTTCAAAAACGGGATTTCCCCATTTGATTGATTCAGTTGCATTGGGTGCGACTGAGCGAAGAATAGCTCTCATCTCATTCAGTTTCTCCTGTGCCTGTGGTGGAGCAGCGAGGATGTACTCTTCTACAGTGGTGGGTTTGGGAGTTTTCATATATAACGATTTATCTTAATGTATCATGAACCGACTTTCAATTGAAATAAATAGTGTCGGATATCAATTATTATGGAGCTTAGTCGAAGTCTGCTTTTTTCAAGCCCGATTGTCTAATTATGGAAAATAATGTTCCAGTGGCAATTTCTTTGTGTGCAGGAACCGGAACGGTAATAGTTGTATTCTCTAAAACTTTTTGCATTATCACATGACTGCCTTTTTGTCTCACTTTTACAAATCCATGATTGAGTAGAATTAAGCATACTTCTTTGCCGGATAAGGTTCTCATTCAACATTTACAACTACTCTGGAAATTTGTACTTCATTTTCAAGTCTTCTGGAAATCTCGGTTTCAGATGCTGTTTCATAAAATAGTTCTATTGCCTCAATCAGGTTTTTTTTAGCAATAGAAGCAGTCTTACCTTGGCTTGCGATATCCAATTCAGGGCATAAGGAAACAAACATGTTGTTTTCCTTTTCAATTATTGCTGTCAATTCGATTTTTCTGCTCATTATACAAAGATAATACTTTTCCAATTTCAAATTTGTTATTCGTGACACCCGTTTAGTAATAACGAACTGAATTTTAAATCCTGTATACTGATTCCATTGTCAACTTAAATCTATTATGTATTGGTTAATTCAATTAACCATTGTCTATTGTCTATCAAATCTTTATAATTTTCCTGACAAAAACCCTGGTATTATAAGATGAGCGGATTTGCAACAAATAAATTCCTTTTGGTAAATCCTGTATATTCAAACCTATCAGATTCTGCCCTTTTTGAGTTTGGAGTAACTTACCATCCAACTGAAACAATTTGAGTGTATGATCACCTTCGGGTAATTGCACATGAACTAAATCTGTGACCGGATTGGGCCATATTTTAATATCTAATTCCGGGTTAGTTTCTGAAACCGCAGTGCTCAGTGGAATAATATCCAGTTCGTCGTTTTCATTGAAAGGATTAGACCATTTAAGGTCAGTGTAGAGATTCTGTCCGCTCAGCGTTCGCATAAAAGCCTCCAGCGCTTCCTTTTGAGCAACAGTGAAATTCAATTGCTGACCGGCTCCCTGAGGGCCCCGGAGTCTTGGATCCAGGCGGGGATTAAATGGCTGAGGGATAATATTATTATAGTGATCAATAACTTCTCTGAAATTGCGAAAATGGCCGGTATGCATCATCGGCCCATTAAGAACCCCATCAGGCCTGTAGAGATCTCTCAGACTTGGAGATCGGGTATTGTTGAAGTCAGGATTCGTAGTTCCGGGTATAAATGCAATCACACCGTTATTGCCTGTATTGGGGTCGATGTCAAACTCAGGTGCTCTGTGGCATCCCTGACATCCACCTCCACCCATTGCCGGTGGAGCAAAAAACAGCATTTTACCCTGATTTTCCTGAGGAGTAAAATTTGGAAATGGCATCATATTATTTCCGGTAATCGCCCTGCCTTCATCAAACCGGGAATCAAACGAAACAATACTTCTGACAAACTGTGCTAAAGCTTTCTGCATCCTGAATTCACTAATCTCCTCGTCTCCAAATGCATATTCAAATAACATGGGATAATAATCAACACCCTCCAGCCTCTTCAGGAGAGAATCCATACCGGGATCTCCGGAAAAACCACTGAATCCCATTTCCACATGATCCTGAATGGGCATAGTAGATTGAATTTCCAAAGAAGCAGCTCTCCTGTCCCAAAAAAATAAAGAATCATCCGCAAATCTGATATTAGCCAAACGCATAGAATGTCTGCCGGTCAATTCTCCTACCAATCCCCTGCTGAAAACAGCAGTATCCCCAAAAGCAAACTCCTGCCTGTGACAGGATGCGCAGGATATTGTTCCGTTTCTTGACAGTTGCTTATCGTAAAATAACACTCTGCCTAAAGTAGCTACCCGATCATCGATCCGGTTACTTTCCGGCATGTTATCCTTTAAGATATAATTGGGAATATCAGGCTCTGAATAATTGTCAGGGGCATTCAGGTTGATCAGGGCAAGGGAGGCAAAGCTCACCAGAATTAATAATATCAGAAGGGATTGGCGTTTCATAGAGTAAATATAGGAAAATTGCAGTGTGGGTAAATCAATCAGGAAAAATCCTGATCATCATTTAGTATCATTTGATGTAAATTAGTCCCTTGGGTTTAAGCTACTCCAGAATTAATTTTCTAAAGAATTAAAGATTTATATTTCGCCGTCTAGTTCCTAATCATTTGATGTCAATTTCCGGGTTTATGCTTTTTACTTTTGAAGGGATTTAATGTTTGGCAATTTATGATAGGTAGTTACGAATTCATTAATTGAAAATATGTAATTTTCTCCTTCTGTTCGATATTCTTAGATGAAATAAACTTTACTTTTGAATGGCTTTAATAACTGAAGAACTCCACAAATGCCTATTAATACTTCTGTTTCTCTTTTTAGAATTTTCATCTGCGTTATTCTTATGCACTCAGGAATAAGAGCGCAACAGCAATATATCTTTCCGAATTTTGGCACCGATGGGTATACGAGAACTGATTTTGGCTTGTTTACATTTACTCCTGAATATGACTTCATATCGAAATTACTTATTACCGAAACAAAGAAAATTATTTTAGCCGGCACTACTTCTCGTCCCGGGAGTAAAAATCATTTTTGCATAGGTTATTATAACTCTGAGGGGAACTTAGATGCCAGCAAGAAAAATGGTGGGCGAGTTGTACAACAACTTACCATCAACAAAGATCTTGCCAGAACCGCTTTGCTCCACCCAAATGGAAAAGTGTTGGTGGGTGGATACATTTCCCGTGAATTGATAAATGAACAAGCTATGATAGCGCGATGCAATTCTGATGGTTCGCTTGATACTACCTATGAGGGCAAAGGCAGCTATAGTTATTTTATTCATGGTGATATTCAAAGGCTGATACATCTCGAGTGGGGTGAAGATGAAAAAATAATTGGCCTTGGATATGCAACAGGTGGAGTGTGGCCCGGGGGACTGGATGCATTCATGATTCAATTATTGCCTAATGGCAAATTAGATACACAATTTCATAATACCGGTAAAGTGCAGCTCAGATTCAGCAATGCAGATGAACGGGTCATACATGGGACTAAATTACAGGATGGAAATTACCTGGTCTGCGGATCATTAAAAGCGGGCACTGAAAAAGAAAATTATTGGGTAGGGAAAATCAAAGCTGATGGCACTATAGACAAATCATTTGGTTTAAATGGAATGTTTCACTCCGGTTCTGCCAATCTTACCCAGCAATTCAATGTTGTAATGGAGCTTCCTGATCGCAGTATATTGGCCGGTGGATATGAATATGACAATGGTCAGGAGACAATGGTTCTGATGAAACTAAACAGCGATGGAAAATTGGATCATGATTTTGCTATGCTTGGTGTATGGCGACATAAATTCCTAAACAGAAACTCAAATATCAGAAGCATCTTATTCCATAACAACTACATTTATGTTGCTGGTAATACAATGGGCAAAGTATGTCTGATAAAATTGACAACAGATGGACAAACAGACACATCGTTTGGGAATAATGGAGGAATCTTTGTAGCAGATGAAAGCAAAATAGATGACTGCGCGGAAATCAAAATGCATGGCGATCAAATTTTAGTTGCTGGTGAAGTAGATTTTGACTTTGCCATGTGTAAAGTCATGTTGAGTTTGAGTACGAGTATCAAAGAGAATGGATTGTCCGTTTCAGAATATCGGATTTACCCCAATCCACTTGCTGATTTCGCAACGATAGAAATCACAGCAGAAAAAAGTAAGAACATCACAATTCATATTATAGATATCAATGGCCGTTGGCTCAAAACTCTTTATAATTCCTACCCTATTATTCCCGGTAAGCAAAACATAAAATTAGACATGAGCGATCTGAATTCAGGAAACTACTTCCTTCAAATCGTAGATACTGAAGGTCGGGTTGTCGAGAAGGTGATGGTGTGGAGGTGAGAGCGTCAAGAATTTGAGCGGAGTTTTGAAGACCTCCTAATTTGGCCAGAACTGTGCGAGTTTAACCGCTTCAAAAGCATTAATGCGGCCATGACCATATCTTTCTGACAAATAAAGACTGCTGCCCTCAGTCAGTGGTACCTGATCCGCTGACGTGTACAGAATTGACTTTATTTCATTAACTGACAAATCTGGACGAACTGCAATCACCAATCCTGCAATCGCTGATACAATGGCTGTAGCTGCTGAAGTTCCGAAAAAAGCAGGGTCGTAGGCATTGTTATTCTTCAATGTATGCACGTAAAGCCCAGGAGCTGAAATGTCCACTTCTCTGCCATGGCAGGATCCAAACCTATGCGCTGCAGGGGCATTGTTAAGGTTGATCCATTGACCATGATGATCAAATGCGCCTACTCCAATCACATCATCCAGCTTGCCGGGAAATTGAACAGACCTGTCATCATTGGGATGCAGGTAATTTCCTGCTGCAGCGCAGACAATACAATTTTTCGACACTGCATATTGAATAGCATCTGCAATCATGGGGGATGGGACAATCTTCCAGCTTAAATTCAGAACACGTGCACCTAAATCAACAGCCTGTCTTATTCCTTTTGCCATCTCTGTAGGTCTGACTCCGTTTGGATGATAATATATCTTGCCGGGCATAATCTTACAAAATGGATTTGCTCCTGCAATTCCAATGCTGTTCCAAACCGAAGCGATAATGCCGGTTATCTGAGTACCATGGTGAGCATGTGTTTTAGGTTTAGGATTTGTTGGGTCGCCAAATCTGGAAAAACCATCCTGCATTAAACCAGACTGCTGCAAATCCTGATGATCAACATCTACTCCTTCATCCAGTACTGCAATTTTGACATTATCATCCAAAGCAATATTCTGAGCCTTTATCCAGTCAATTGCTTTTAAAATCCCGGGGTCCATGCCCGGAGTACCTCCATTCTGACCGGTGTTATTCAAAATCCATTGTTGGGAGAATAAAGGATCATTAAATGCTGCCGGCCATTGAGGTTTGAATTTCTGAACAATTTTTGGTTCAGCATATTCAACGAGGCCACTTCGATAATACACTGAAGCAAGTGTCGTGAGTTCCTGAATGGTCATTTTTGGAAATTTGAACTCATACACATTGTCCATTCCCGAAACTCTCCTGTAACCTGCCAATTTGTAATCAATCTGAAGGGAATCAAGATGGCCCAACTTTTGACTTTTGAGTTTAACAAAGAGTGTACAGGATTCTTCATTTTTAAATTTAGAAATATGTGGCACAGGAATTTCAGATCCCATATGCCAGGACTGCCCTTTATAGTGAAGCAATAATTTCTTTCCCTTTTCTTTCATCTGTTTTTATTTTTAGAAAGAAAAAATCAAGGATGCACTTCCCCATATGTGGGTACGGCTGGTAGATAATCTGTGTTCTGATGTCCGCAATTGAAAAGGATGAACAATTAAGCTTAACTTTTTGTACCTCATGACAACACCAAACTCCGATTCAAAAATAAGAGGGCTGATTTCATTATAATAAAGCCTGTGTTCAGTGTTCCTGAATTGTCCCTGAAGCAGTACATTGTATAATACTGCCCTTGCTCTGATGCCGAATGTAAAGAAGAATTCAAATTTGGGAGCCATCAGGGCTGTTTGATTTACAGAGCTCATTCCTGAACTGTTCAAATACCAGAATGGAGTATAATATCTGCCGATCCGGAATACTGTACCTACAGCGATATTATTATAATATCCTACATTGCACTCTGCCACATACATTAATTCCAGTTTTTTGCGATCAGTTTCCTGACCGTCTTTATCCAGACCATACGCGATGAAGGCCGGCTTCGAAAACTGCATTTGATAAAGGGCGGTGGGTTCACCTCCCTGAGAAATTTGATTATGCCATCCAAGTGGAACCGGTCTTGTAGATCCAATCCACATTTCGCGGTGAATATGAGATTGCACATCTCTTCCTATGTTTAATCCAAGGATTCCAATATTCAATCTTGTGCTAAAAGCATACTGAACAATTTCATCCTGATCTCCCTTCATCAATGTGGAGCGAAAGGATGAAATACCCATGATACTGCTATAAGGCCTGTCATTAATCACTGGTTCAGCAACAGCAATATTCTCCGGTGTAAAACCACTGAAAAAAATGGCAATAGCGGGCAAAAATTGTTCCCCTGACTGATGTAATCCTTTAAATCCAAATAACCAATCCACTTTCTTTCTCATCCATGGAAAAAGCAACCAATCCTTGTCAGCGAATTTGCCTGCATATCCAATGGATAATCCCATGGTGTAATTGCGATCCTCATTATAACCTGAAAAGGCATCCTGATCAATGATGAGGCTAATGCTTTGATCCTGGATGTATTTTTCATCCTGTCCTTCCTGATCTTCCTGCGCCTTGAGATTTGTACATCCAAATAATAAAATTACTATGCATACAATAAGGTGCTTCATTATTTGGGAGGGTTTCGAAGTGAAGAAAAAACGAGTAATTTCCATGAAATTTGAGTTAGAAATATAATTCTAAAATCCACATTTCTCATCTGTTAGGAGACCAAAATTTTCACTAATAAAAATAACAAGTAAAATGGGAGTTCTAGAGAGATAAACTACCTAATGTGACAAGTAGAAATACTGGAAATAATCCCACCTTCAAAATTGAATGTGTAATCTCCTTCTTTTCTGGAATAACTTTCCTTCTCTAACACTCACCCACACCGCCTCAGCGATAGGAGCGGGCACGAAGCAGAGACGCATTACCATGCGGCTCTGCGAAGTAAAGCGGATAGCGCGACCCCGGGTAATCTGACATTGCATATGCTTTCATTGCAATGTCAGATTACCCGGTGGGGAGGCCCAAAATCTTCAAAAATCACAGGCATTCTTATTGCTTGTGATTTGGCATTACAGTTTTTCCTTCCGACATTTGAAATCAGGTTTGTTAAATGAAATACCATGGAAAATAACTTTACTTACGACTGGACTCAATTCGTACAACGTATTCCGGTCAATGCTCCTGTTCAGGAAATATACGATGCCTGGACAAGTCAGAATGCACTGGAAAGCTGGTTTCTCAGGAATGCGGCCTTTACCTCAGCTGCGGGACAATTGCGTAAAAGGACTGAAAGTATTCAGGTGGGTGATACTTATGAATGGCAATGGTTTGGTTGGAGTGATGATGTCACAGAAAAGGGTGAAATCCTGGAAGCCGATGGTGAAAATCAGATGAGCTTTGTATTCGGAAAGGCGGGTATTGTTTCAGTGAGGATATACGCAGAAGGTGATCAAAGCATCCTGGAACTGACACAGCATCATATCCCTACAGATGAAAAATCAAGAGTAAATTTTCATGTTGGTTGTTCCAACGGATGGACTTTTTACCTGGCCAATTTAAAATCAATCCTTGAAGGAGGACTGGATCTGCGCAATAAGGATGAGGAATTGAAAGGGGTGTTGAATTCCTGACGTAATAGGATTCAAAATTTGATTCAAGAAAAACGTACTCGCCAAATCAGGGAGTTTATCAGGACTTAATATGTCCCGTCCTTGCCATTTTAAAATAAAAAGATATTTTTGTGACTTTTATGGAATAACCCATTTTTTTAACAAGAGTCAATCAACAACCTAAATGAAACAAATTTATATTTTGACAGTATGCGTATTGCTGTCCTGTACAAGCCTATTTTCACAAAAAATAAAAATTGATTACAAAACCTTACATCCTTCGCTGACCATTCTGCCTAATAATTATGGTGTTGCAGAATTTGATGACTATAAGATGGTTTCTGCAAATCGTCAGGATTTCTATTTAAAATACGGGATGAATGAAGAGCAATTTCTGAAATCCCTGCCTGCATTACAAGGTTACAACAAAGTACCTTACGGCGAACAATTTACTGTCGAAATCGCTATAGCTGAACCTGTTTTTAAGAAAGAGAAAATCAACACGATAAAAAATACCGTAAACAAAAAAGAGGTTACTACCTATTCCAAATCCTACGAAGTGCAGCTTAATGTATCTGCGAGAATCCTGAATGCAAAGGGTGAGTCCATCCTGAGCATTCCTGCCAGCCAAACAGGGAATCAAATAGATCTGATGTCAACCTCAACATTTAATTCAGTGGCTCAGGTAGAAAATCATGTCAGGCAGAATCTTACCAAAATGGTAAATGATCACGTGAGCAGAGTAAGTCTTGACAGGGCAAAACGAGCCATGGAGATCATGAATCACCATATCGGTTTTCAAAAGAAAAAATATCCGCTTTCCATATACTACATCGATACTAAAAAACATGCGGATTATGCAGCATGTGATGCTCAATTTGAAGCCATCAGAACTATTTTGAAGGCTTTTGATAAAAATGATGATGTTGCTGCATATAAAGCAGCATTGAAAACTCCATTCGAATTTTTCAGAGATGGAAGTCAAAAATATAATAAAGCTGATGAGCAGGAAGTAAAAATTGCAAATGCTTATATTCATAATGCAGTGGTGCTGGCTTATCTGGGTGACTTCGAGCTGGATATTGAAGCCTGGGCCGCAGAAGCAGTGCAGCTGGATCAATTGAAAAAGGCTGATAAAAGATATATGGAGTTCATAAAAAGGCAAAGAGCCATCATGGCTGATTTTAATATCATGAACAGTAATTATGAGCACTCATCCTCCACAATGAAAATCAGACCGGGAGCAACCGGCTTTGGCCAGGAAGAGGAAATATCGGAAGAAGAGGAGGGAGAAGAATCCTCCGAATCCGACGAAGCCGAAGTGGATCTGGAGTTAGCCAAAAGATTCAAGAAAAAACCTTCCGATCTTGTGCTGGCAGCTGCCTTAAAGTTAAATGACGGAAGGAGTTTTGACGGATACCTGGTATTGACCGATGGAGACCAAAAAAGCAGTTGCTTCAGCGGTGCTGAATTTGGCTACATTGATGAAAAGGATAAGATGAAAAAATTCCATATCAAGGCCAGGGATTTACAATCTCTGCAGTTTTCAAAGAGAACCATTACTACACTGGATTTCAAACCATATGATATGTTTGGCGTAAAAACTGCTCCTGCATTTGCTGAAGTCATTTATAGGGATGATAAAATTACTGCTTACCATGTATTCTTTGATGATGGATTCTTAATGAACTGTGCCAAAGCTTATTCTGTATTCAAATCAGCAGGTATGGAAGAGTATTTTGCCGTTACACAAAACGATATTCTTGCCAAAAAAAGAGCTAAAAAATACTTTGCAAATTGCAATTCCACGCTGGAACATATAGAGGAGACGAGAGGCTGGTATGGAAATAAAGAAGCTAATATTAATCTGGCTAAGACATATAGTTCTTGCGGAGAATAATTTAAATGGGTGGTCGATAGATTAATTTGCTATTGAAATAATTAGCAGGAAGATGGTGAGGTGAAAATATTTTGTTTCCTGGAAGGAGGCAATTTGCAAAATCATCTTACCATCTTTTTTTTACTACAAGGTCTATTGCAATATAAGCTCAGAGATTATAACCTTTTGCATTTTCAAAGTCGCGATCGAGATCTGAGGGTGAATAATTAAATAATGAAACCCCAAAGCTTGAAAGATTTTCCATAAATTCTCTTTTAGACATTCCTACTACTTCGGCTGCCTGACCAAGGGATAGCTTACCTTTTTCAAATAATCTGGCAGCAATAGCCATCCGTGCCTCTTTGTCATCAAAGTCTACAGTTTTAGGTATATTTAATATCAGTGTTTTCATTACATCAAAATTACATATTTCTTATAATTTGAATTAGCTCCAAATAATTCTCTGTCTTCTTTATTTTCTCCAATCTCTTACTTCCGCTGACTTTAGTTTCCAATTTCTTCCCAATCCACATACCTCTTCAGAATCAACGGAAATACAATGTCCAACCAGAAATCTCCGCTCACTTAGCCCGAAGACATGCCACCTGTGTTAAACCATTCTATATAAATAACCCTTCCCCGCAGCTGCAATTCTCCTGTCAATTCCCTGAATAGAGAATGAAGCAATTGTTCCAATTCATTTGAAGTATTTGGCATCAATTCAGTAGCAGTTTTCTGTTGAATTTCGGCCCACAAATGAGGTTCGACCCGCAATCCCCAATGTTGTGGGGGTGTTTGAAAAAGGGTGGATAATTGGGGTAGCATATAATGCGATTTTTGGAAGATATGGAATTTTTAAAACGTCATTTTCTATTACTCCAAACTACCGGAAATCTCAGTTTCGCTTTGATCACCGTGTATTTGATTGATTAGGTTGTCAGCGATTCCATCGAATAGATCGGAGAGCATATTGGAAAACTTTAAATATTCCATCCACAGGACTTTGTCCATATATTCAGCATTCACGCGAACCATCACAGTGGTGTATTTTTGTCTGTGATATCTGTATGGCTTTAATCCATGTTTGTTACATAATGCAAGTAAAAGCTGCCGATGCCATTTACCGGAAGTTTTCAGTGAAAATTCTACCGGATGCCGATGTGGATCGAGATGACTGTAATGATGCATGACTCTTTCCTTAGCAGCTTGTGCCGCCTCCTTCTCCCCTTCTGTAGTTGCGCCATTGATGAGTGCTTCTATTTTGCGGATCTTTTCTAGTATGTCATCGTTCATATGAATATTGATTCAGGATTTGAAATGGGAAAAATACATATATAATTAAGCAGTAATTGGAAGTTAGAAGTCTCCAATTTTAAAAATCAATAATAAGTCTGCAATTAGATACATCGCAACAGGGAGCAGTGATCCCAAAACAAAAATGTACTCACCGTCAGGAATGAATAAAATAATATTAATCCAAATAAAAAAAAGGCACAATGGGTAAGTGATCAGTCTTACAAGGATGTTCTTCAATGACCATTCACTTTCAGGTTCCATTAGTTCTGTTTTTATATCCAAAAGCTCTACAAATAGCTCTAATTGTTTTCGCCTTTCAAATCTATATATTAACCGGAGTATTAGTAGAGCGGTACTAATAAAAAAAATTAATACAACCGGCAGACCCAAGTCGGAACGCAAGTCAAAATCCAAAATATCTGCCGGCAGGATAGCTAACGTAAACCCGATCAATCCAGTTACTAAAAAGAATCTACCCACAGGATTTAATCTGGCTGAGATTTTAACTAAATGATTGTTTTTATTAAGTTCGAAAGTAAAAACCGGATAGAATAATGCATTCCACAAGTGTTGCCTCCAAATTCTGATTTCATGTTGTCTGATGTCTCCATTCGAATTATAGTCCCTGAATAAAACAGTTAACAGATGATTGAAAAAGTTGTCTTTCTTTCTCAATTCGATGAGTTGTTCTATGTCATTTTTTGTGACTTCCAATGTGTAAATAAATTAGGTCAAGATAAAATTTGTGTATTATCAGCTAAAATAACAAAAATGCTGTTAATAGAAGTCTGGATTTTTCAAATTTTGAGCACATTTATTCCTTACAAAATTGCCATCTCACTCCCACCTTCTCACCTCCCTCTCACTCTGCCTCAGCGATAGTAGCGGGCACGAAGCAGAGACGCATGAATATGCGGCTCTGCGAAGTAAAGCGGATAGCGCGACCCCGGGAATTCTGTGCAGATACAAGGCTTGCCGTGTATCTGCACAGAATTTTCGGGGGGAGGCCCAAATTATCTTCATTTACCAACTCATCCTGCACCTATAAATCATTGACTCTTTACCATCACTGTCTGTGACCAAAATGACAGTCATGTGCCGGTCTGAATGAATGGTTTCTACGCCTATGGATTCCACTTTTACGGGTATGTTGCCGGTATCCAGCCGGATCGTTTTTATGGAAGAGCCGGGGCGATCATCTTTCAGCCTGATGGCGCCTGCAAAACTTCCGAGGATAGCTCCGTCATGGGTGGAATTGTCAGTCGCTTCAACGGATGCCGTGAAAATCAGGTAAGGAATATAACTTACAGAAGTCACACCTGAAAAGCCGGCCCTGACACCATTGATAGCCGGCAATTTGTAGCTGTAAGTTTCGATGGCCGGGAGTTTGGAGCGATCCTGAATATGTTCCAGAAATGCACTGTAATCCATTTCAAATATCAGGCTGGGAATGCGGTTGAAGAGGTATAATTTATTCTTGCGAACGGTAAGTCCTTCGATATTTAGTTCCGTGTCTTTCAAGTTTTTTTGATTCCTGAGGTGCTGGTAAAATACTGTCATGGAATATGTCTCCACCTCATTAGGATCATTGGGGTTGATACGTATAAAAATGTCGCGTTGAGGGGATTTTGAGCCGGATCCAAAAACGAGAAGAATGCTGTCCCCTATATTTTCAAGCGATTCAAAATCAGGTTTTACATTGCCGGGAATCTTGAGTTTGGAGGTATCAGCAGGGTAAATCTGCCATTTTTGAATCACATTGAACTGACTGTCCACTTTAAACAAGAATGGTGAATCATCACCTATCACAAAATAATGATCGTTGTGTATCGCTAATCCGGATGCACTGGCAACTCCATTCAATTCAGAAGTATCTGTAATCTCCAGAACCTTGTGATAGCGATGGCAGGAACTAAGGAAGAGTAAAATGAAGATGAAGGCGGAGATTGAGCGGAACATCAGAAAATTTCTTTTGATGAAAGGCAAAGATAGTAATACTGAGGATTTATGATTTCAGTCCCCGTCCCCAAAGCTTTGGGGATCAGGTTTCAGAATTGAACAGCCATAAAGAGGTTGAGTTTTTGATTATTATACCAAATATTTACATTTCGGTTGATTGTAAATTATTGAATATCTGGGTTCTGCAAAAGTGTTATATAGGAGGTTACAGATTTAACAGCCAATTTAACAGCCGCTTCTATCTTGTAGCTTCTGGCTCCTGGCTTAAGAAATTATGAGTGATGAGTGATGATTAGAATCACTCCCGGCCAATAGTTGCAGAATTCCCAGAAGAATCTGGAGTTCGTGCGGGTCGTTCTAACAGGCTTTAGTCGTAATACGGGTGACGCCCTGCTGCGCTGCGCTTGCAGGGTGACATCTATTGGCTTCGCCGAAAGGTGACGATTTTTGACTGCAAGCAGTCAAAGTGACGCTTTTGCATCCGGGACAGATACAGCAACATACGAATTTTCAAATCTGATTTATCTTAAGAGCCAGAAGCGGCTGCTTCCTGCTCCTCTACGCCTCAACCTTATGCATTGCGTCTCTACGTCCATGTATACAGGCCAGCTGTTTGGACAAAACTTACACCAAACACTGTACTCAACACTCAAACTCCGCTTCAACGCTTACACGCTTTAACGAAGCGCACTCACAACTCCACACCCACACCCTCCCTTCGATTAACCGATCGCGAGGTTCGTTCCTCACTGCGCGACCTGCGGTTATCCGATTAACCGATTGTTCTGTATTCACACCCAGCTCATCCAGATTTCCTGAGTAAGATAAGGTATCTTATTCTCCTGACAAACTTTGATGGTGTGGCCAGTTCCGCCTCCAAGTGGGTCAGCAGGATCAATATAGAAAAAGGCATATGAAACAGGATCCAGGGGAATGGATTTGGATCCGATAATAGCCATGGTATCCCGAAAGAGATATGCGGCTTTCATTCCATTACGGTCCTTGTGGCCATCCATGTATCGGTTGACGAGATTTGAATTCGCCTTTGATTTGGTATAATACACCAGATCATCATCGGCGGCGAGGTCAACCTGATCCATGGAATAGGATTGAGAATAAGGGTTAATATTCTTTTTCCTGTGATTTTCATAAGGCAAAATGGATTCAAATCTCAATGGATCCACACTGCAAACTCCTTCTGCAAATAGTGCATCAGAGCCCTCTGCATTTCCACTGCGGAAGATGAGGTATGGAAATTCTGTGGCCAGCAATTTTCCAAGTTGTGTCAGCTTTATCTTGTCTTGTTCCAATACATTTCTCTTGCCACCGAGAAATATCCGTGAGAGGGTGATGGGGAGCTGATCTTTGAAGGTTTGGAAATTCATGATTGGGGGGGGATTTAACCGGCAAAGATGGGAAAAAATGGGAAGATGAAAGGAAAAAGGAAAAAGAGCCAAGGTAAAAGAGCCAAGGTAAAAGGAAAATCAAATCCGAAAACACTAGAGCCTTTTTGACTTACTCTTTATCGCCTGCAAATGAGGCAAATTCAGATGAAACTTTACTGCAATTAAGCGAAATACTATTACTGTTAGTGAAGCTATTGATTCAGTAACTCCCATTGGCAAGTTTAAGTACCTGCAAAGAAAATAAATGACACCACCTGCCACACAAGCCAGGGCATAAATGTCTTTTCTGAAAAGTAAAGGCACCTGGTTCAAAAGCACATCTCTGATGACCCCTCCGACAGTTCCGGTAATTGTACCCATAATAATACAAACCCAAAAAGGAAGTCCGGCATCAATACTTTTAGTTATTCCGACTACCGTGAATAAGCCAAGCCCAATCGTATCAAACAAAAACAATGTGCTGCCCAGCTTCAGAAGCCGTTCTTTAAATATCAGGACAGATACAAGTGCTACCCCGGTCGTAAGGAAGTATTTCGGATCCAACATCCAAAAAGGTGTTACATCCAGCAATAAGTCCCGCAAAGTTCCTCCACCAATAGCAGTGACCAGGCCCAGAATATACGCCCCAAACCAGTCAATTTGCCTGCCTGAAGCATGCCTTATGCCACTGACCGCAAAAGCGAAAGTTCCCAATAAATCCAGGAGTGTGGTGAAAGTGATTTGCACTTGGAGGCTATATTGATTTCATAATGACAGGGTTAAATTAATTAAATATTTTAGTTTTGGTGGTGACTTTTTTAACAACTAATTGAACGATATAAGAACAGCGCTTCAGACAAAAGTATCTGATCATTCCATATGCCTTCATTATGATGAGTTTTGAAATTGTTCAGAGTTTGGAACAGGGATTGTTTTGGGAATAACAGTGAATTAATAGTCAAGTTTTGATTCAAGAGGAAATAACAGGCGGAATGACTGATAGGATGTTTATTCAGGACAATTAAGGGAAGTAAATTACTTACTTATCTTTACATTCATGCAGCTATACGGTCCTTTGATGCCGGTTCCGCCATAGCGTATGCAATCAGTTCTTCGAGACTCATTGTGGCCCCATCACTCCAGTATTTTTCGTATTCATCCGGATCCATTTGTGGTTGAACCTGCTCTTTTGCCTTGAAAATGAGCGCCTGCAAATCATCCCAAACAGGGAGTTCTATTGTTGATCGAAGCTGTTCGGCTCCACTCATGAGGGTAATGGCATGGTCTGGTCTGTTCTCAAAAAGAGAAACCAGCGACCAAATTTCCAGTGACCACGCAATGGCTTCATAAAAATGAATGCTTTGGCTGAGGAGCAGACCTTCCCGCAAATAGTTTTTAGCATTGGAATGCTGTTCCACAACTTCGCAAAGTGCAAATCCTGCAAGTGTAATAATAAAGGAAATTTCATCCTTATCTCTCCGGGCGATGGCCATGCTCTCCTTGTAATATGCTTTTGCCAACTCGGTTTGATTATCATTATAGACCGCATTCCTGCCTAGTGCACTCAACGCTAAACTGATGCCTGTTGAAAGATTGATTTTTCTGAATCGTTCCAGACTTATTTTCAGCATATGGTCTGCGGTTTGATATTCCTGGATAATAGTTTTTACCACACCTGTGATCAATGTAGCTGTAGCTACCAATTCATCGTCTTTCTGTGCCAGGATGAGTTCCAAATGGGCACCCAACGTTTCCTGGAAAATAGCTATATCCCGTTGCAAAAAAGCCATAGTGCCCGTATTGGATGCGAGGAGGGTGAATGTATATTCATCCAGGTCCACATTTTCTTCTTTGTGAATTTGCCAGGCCCGTTTGAGCCAGGTATATCCTTCAAGGGTATGGGCATTCACCCACCAGAAAAGCCACAGATTCCAGGCAATTGATGTCACTTTTCTCAAATCCTTTTGCTGCATGAGAAACTCCAGGGCTTGTCGTATATTCGCATGTTCTTTTTCCAGACATTTTAAAAGTTCTGCCTGATCAGTAGTGGTTGTATGTAATTTAATTTCTTTTAAAGCCACAGCATAATAATCTGCCTGACGCTGAAGCATACTCTCAAGCATAAAATTTTCTTTTAGCCGGGATAAAGCAAACTCCCGTACACTTTCCAGCATTTGGAATCGGGGTTGAAAGCCATATTCCTCTTTATTCAGAAGGCTTTTATCCAGGAGGGATCCAAGAATAAGAAATGCATCCTCACCTGTCGAAAGTGGAATGGCTTCTATAGTGCTCAGGAATATACCTGAAGGAAAAACACTGATCTCTAAAAGCAGTTCCTGTTCGGATGGATTAAGCAAATCATAACTCCAGGCAATGGTATTTCGAATGGTTTTTTGTCTCTCCGGTATATCACGGAATTTGGTGCTCAGAACATCGAGACTTTGGCTGAGCCTTTGAAGTAAAACAGCAGGTGAAAACAGGTTTAATTGTCCGGCAGCAAGTTCAATAGCCAGTGGAATACCTTCTAATCGGTGGCATATTTTATAGATGGTATCCCTGTTTTGATCGTTTAAGGTAAATGCAGGCTGAACTGCCTGGGCCCGCTCTAAAAAGAGTTGGATAGCAGGAGGCAATGAGACGTTATTCTCATCTACAACTTCCTCATTTTTATCAGGTAAAGGCAAAACGGTATATACCTGCTCGCAGGATAGTGAAAGCCGTTCTCTACTGGTGACAAGTACCTTAAGGTTAGGAGCGGCTATCAGCATTTCGTCAATCAAAGAGGCTGCCTGGATGACTTGTTCAAAGTTATCCAGAATCAGCAGAAAGGATTTACTGCGGAGAAAAATCTTTAGGCTTTCCAATATATTGGCACCTGATATTTTCATTCCCAAATGATAAGCGATGGTTTCGCCGACCAGGGCCGGGTCACGGACTGGTGCCAGCGGAACAAAGGCGACACCCTGAGGAAAAAGATGTTGTAAGCGTTGACCAGTTTCCAATGCTAATCTCGTTTTTCCAATACCCCCGGGCCCGGTAAGGGTTACTAAACGTTTTTCAGAACCACTAAGCAGGCTGACCAGGTCGGAAATATTTTGCTCCCGCCCAACTATGGAGTTGGCTTTTGCAGGAAGGGAATGAAAGGGCTTGAATTCAGCTTCGGACAGATTGTGCTGTAGGGTTAGATTGAACCGTTCCGTTAATAATATGGCCAGATCACTCATGATTAATTGGCTGAGTTCTTCGCTTGTCCGGAAATGTTTGTACGATACCTGGTCGTCTTCCTGGATGCGTTGAAGCAGCGCTTGGAGTCGCTCTTCACGTTGATCGTCCGATTCTTTGATATAAATCAGCTTTGGCATACCCGCGGCACGATTGTATTCATCTTCCAGTCCGGAGATGTGTTCTTCAGGAGCTATCCATCCATAGCGATTCCAATAAATACCGACAAAAACATGGCTTTGTGCCAGGTATTGACGATATAGATTACGGGGTGCATGAGCTCTTGCTCCAAGTTCAAAAAGAACAGGTATCAATTGGATATTTTGAATAGCTTGTTTAACGGCCATGCGTTCTTCGGCCAGTTCCTGAATGGTAGAGCTGATAAATACTCTTAAGCGTTGATCCGGAGTCAGGATGTTCTGGCGGGATTCGATTTCCAAAGTAGTGTACATACAATTTTTTTTTACAGGGCAAAGGTGAGGAGTATATAGTTCAGGCAAAAGCAAAAACCGACGAATTGAAGATTTGGCTGATGAATCTGCAATTGGCTACTCTTAACGGTTGAGGTCTTTGGTCGATCGTAGCTTTGAATTGCCATATAGTGGTGATTTATCCCGTAAAAGTTGGCATAAGGTCTTCAGAATGAACAAAAAAAAAATACAGTCCTGTTAAGATCAAGACTGTATTTGAAAGGATAAAAAAAGGTTTGGATTATTTTCCCATCCACTGTTTGAAAGTGGAGACCTTTTCCCTGCTCACCAGAGATTCTTTATCTATGGTAGGCTTTAAAAGTAACTTGAGCCGGTTGCCAAAATAATCATGGATTTGATCAATACTTTTTGGAGCAATTAAAAAGCCGCGGTTAATCCGAAAATAATCGGAGGGGGAAACCATTTCTTCAAGTTCGTCCAATGTATAATCAATGATATATTTTTTATCATCGTAGGTCTTAAAAAAATTCAATTTGTCATCGCTGAAAAAATAAGCGATATCCTTTAACTCTACTGATACTAGTTTTTGATTGTGTTTTACAAGAAAACGCTTGCGATATTCCTTTTGACCAAATGCATGCTTTAATTCTTTGACCAGGTCATGAATGCCGGGTTGCTCAACAGGCTTTGTCAATTGACGTAGATTCCTGAATTTGTTTAATGCGGCTTCCAATTCATCTTTCTGGACGGGCTTTAGGAGGTAATCCACACTGTTGACTTTGAACGCCTTTAAAGCATACTCATCATAGCTGGTTGTAAAAATTACCGGAGCAGATACCTGGATTCGGTTGAATATCTCAAAACTTTGACCGTCAGCCAGTTCTATATCCATCAGGATGAGATCCGGCGCCGGATGCTGCTTCAACCATTCAACCGAACCGCTGATACTTCCGGTAGCGCCCACGACTTCCGTTTCAATATCGATGGATTGCAACGTTTTTTGCAATTTGCGAACGGCGAGTTCTTCGTCTTCAATGATGAGGATATTCATATTGTGGCTATTTTTTAAAAATGAAATTTAATGTAATCAGCCATAAAATTGGGTATTCGGGATGATCGGACCAATAGATTTAAGATGAATTGATAGAAAGTAGTTCTCAAAGGGTAAGTGAGAAGGATCAGTTGTAGAGGAAGACGTTTCATAGAAGAGGTATTTGTACGATGAAATCGTCGGCTGACTGTTCTACCAGCACATCCTTGCGCTGAAGCAGCTTATATTTTTCGCGTATATTGGAAAGGCCAATACCTGTAGAATCAATGGCAGATCGCATTTTGAGATGAAGTGAGTTGTGGATGATAAGGTAGCTGTCTTCCAGAGTGCCGATGTAAACCACCAGGGGATTTTCCTTTGAAATTATATTGTGTTTAACAGCATTTTCAACAAGTAATTGCAAACTTAAAGTAGGGACCTCTTTATCCAAACATGCAGGATCAATTTCCATCATTAATCTAAAACCATCACCATATCTTGTACTTAGTAATTTGGCATAGGATTGGATAAACTGGATTTCATGCCTAAGGGTACTCAAACCACTTTCATTATTGCGTAACAAATAGCGATACACTTTACTCAGTTCATCTAAAAATATAATAGCCTTTTGCTTATCTTCAAAAATGAGCGAAGAGAGCGTATTAAAACTGTTGAACAAAAAATGCGGATTGACTTTTTCCTTCAATTGATCAAATGCTTGTCTAAGCTGCATTTGCTCGATCATTTCTTTTTCAGCGGCGGATTCCTTATATTTTTCAATAATATACATCACTTCCCATAAAGATTCAAATATAATATTGACTCCAAGGCCTACCAAAAAACCATAAAGCAAGTCATTCTCCTTTAATTGGTACCCCAAAATGCCAAAGGCGTGAAACGTATAAAATATGATAATGACGGAAGGTGTCATTACGAGTAAATTAATGGGCAATGTCAAAATAACCCTTTTTCGGGTTTCTCTGAGTGATGGATATTTAGTGTGGACATAGTAGTCATACACATAATGTAGCCGCCACGAAATATACCCCATTAAATATATAAGCGGAAAAGCGACCAGCCAGATTTTCCAGTCCGTAAAGATACGTTCACCGTAAAGTATATAACATAAAAAACCAACGATAGCAGGCATGGAGAGCCAGAATCCTATATATTTATATCGAGGGGGTGCTGGAAGGCTCATAGGAAAATAAGTTGATCTGCAAATAGAGGTAGTACCATTTTCCGAATGCTATGACTTTCCGTAAGGAGAATACCTTCAGCGTGAAGCAGCTTATATTTCATGATAAGATTATCCAAACCTTCATCTACATCGAGATTCCGCACTATAATTTTTTCATGGATACTATGTTGTATGATCAGATGTGAATCGGATTCCCCGGTAATGGAAATGCTTAGCGGATTGTCCTTGGTAAGGGAATTTGTATAAATAATATTCTCTAAAATGACATGCAGGCTCAGAGGTGGTATTTTCTTACTCAAAAGGGAATCGGAAATAGTGAAGTCACATTGAACTGCTTTGCCAAATCGTGTTTGGGCCAGCCTCATATAGGCTTTTGCAAATTTGATTTCATCTTTAAGGGGAACCAGATATTCCTCATCGTTTTGAAGCAGGTACCGGTGTACCTGCGTCATGTCATTCAGGAATTGCTCAGCGTCATCTTCATCTTCTGTGATAAGACCTGAAAGGGTATTGAAGCAATTGAAAAGAAAATGAGGGTTGATTTGTCCTTTTAGTCCGAGTAACTTTGTACGTCGGTAAGTATTTTTTAATTTTTCACCTTCCGATAGGGACTCCTTCCATTGTTCCCAATTGGCGTACCCTTCATTGATAAAGGTTATTAAAGTGGTCATGACGCATCCATATAGCACAGTCCACCAATAGTGGTCTGTCTGAACCGGGCAAGTTACCAGCTTCCATTGCTTGTACATAAAAAAAGCGCCATAAATTGCTCCGATATTCATGATATAAAAGACGGGCAACATGATGCGCACGCGCAGAAAAAGATCATTAGCTCTGGGGAAATGGCGTTGTATGAGGACGGCCACCGTTCCAAACAAACCATAGATCAGAAAGAAGTATATCCCGCTAATGCCAAAAGCCCAAAGAAAGTCCGTCCAACTCCGAACAAAGCAAGTGCCGAAGATTAGCACGTTCATAAAGAATATATAGGGAATGGAGATCCATAAAAAGACCAGGGGTTCCTTTTTGCTATATCGCTTCACGGCCATTCCACAAAAATAAGCAGAATGGAAATATCGGAAGTAAAAATCAGGATGAACTGTCTCTTTATGCGATGAATTGTACGAAAACCTGGTTAAGATGGTGGACCCTTTGCACTCAAACCCGAAAGCCCCTGAAAAAAATGGTTCTCATTTTTTTCAGGGGCTTTCGACTAGTCGGGATGACTGGATTCCAAAACAACTGTATATCTAATTGATTATCTGCGCTTTACAAGGATTTATTTTATTTCAACTCACCCTATAGCTCACCAGATAGTATAATGATTTAGTTCCAAATGACGTCACATTTGATTGTGCAAAGATAAGGTATTTTGGGGTGATTTGGAATATTTTTTGAAATTTACCTCGGCAAATTCGGAGTAAAATGAAGATCCAAAGTAGTCTTAAAATTGGAATCACTAATTACATTCAAATACTTTCAAGCAGCCTGATACAAGGAAAATAACCCTGCTGTATATTTACTTGATTTACAATCAAATGTGAAAAGTTCATTTATTCAACTCACCTCCTAACTCACTGCTCAAATTAATTTGAATTGGTGTACTTTATTGTCGCGTTTGACTAGACGAAAGTAAGAAAATATTAGAAAAAAATAAAGAGATATTATCAAAGGATTTGAACCAGATTTGCTTCAAACAGTGGAGTTACTAAAAAAATTAAATCTACTGATGGTGGTTATCCATTCCTTTAGTTCTAAATTTAATATTCATATTAGATCAACCCCATTAAAAAATTAGGGGGCTCTACTCTACTAATAAAATTATTTCTGAAGTATTATTTTTCCACTATATCGAACCTTTCCTTTCGTAGACACTTGGTAAAAATATACTCCTGAAGGATATGAAGATGCGTCCCATGTAATAAATTGTTGACTGCCCTCCATATTAAATTGCTTCAAAGTTTTTCCATACATATCAGAAATAATAATAGTAGCATCAATAAAACCATTTTCTTCAACTGGAGAAAATCGGACATAATCATTTGCAGGATTGGGGAACACTTGGAATTTTACAAACTCAGTCTCAAAAGAATTAATACTAGTCGTAGTACACAATGTGTCAATGCAACCGTGCTTGTCAACTTTGATTATCCAGCCCCATTCTTTATCGACTGGTTCATACATTCTGGATTTACCGCAGGCAATAATGCTACCGCTAGACAATTCAAGAACATTGTAGAGAGTATTGCTGGAACCAGTTTCCACGTTCCAATAAGCTGTATCGGTTCTGTTCCATACTTGATTGCCTTCCGGATCCAATCTCAACATCCACCCAGCTATAGAATTGTAGCCTCCTGTATACGGTGGTCCAGAAAATTCAACTGGCTTATTACCAACAGCCATCCAACCTCCATCAGCTACTTGAATTACTTTATTAAAACTATTATATTGTCCTGATATATCAGCTATTCCAAATGTATCATACTTAACAAGGTTAAATTGCTCATCCCGTAGTATAAAAACTGGTTGCTCAGAAATTTCATTATATTCTTCATTATACCATCCCCGAGAGCTAAAATATGCCCATAAACCGTAGTTAGTTTTGAAAACATTTCGAGCACCCATTTCTTCCATTCCATAAGCTGATTGCCATTGCCACTTAACCATTCCCAAACTGTCGATAGCGAATATTTTTGTAGAAAATTTACTTTGTGGAAGCGAGACACCCTGAATTGGTCCAGTTGAAGCTGAAACTAAATATTCATTACCATTGATACATCTGATATCTTGTATATATGTTTGCATTCCCGGAGTATCGAATTTCTTCTCCCAAATTATCTCACCCGTATGATTGACTTTTGAAACAAAGCAATTAATAACAAAATTTATGTCCTGTTTACTTCCAGCAATGATATATCCGTTATGATTTTTTATGATGTTGCTATAAAAGTCTGAAATACTAATATTGTCCTTATACTCTTGTAGTAACTCAACTGCTAAATTGTTGTCCACTTTAATTAGAAAACCATTTCTTCTCTGAAACAATTGGCCCACACAAGTAGATGTTAAATTCTCTGGATTAAATATGCAAGAGTTGCTATAAAACTGCGTGATAAAATCATTTTCCTGATCAAAATATGTGTTGTAATCTATTAAATTGCCCAATGTGTCCATTTTTGCAATTAACATACCATATTGGGAACCTGAATCTTGAACTATAATGTTCCCAAAAATTATTATTGTATCATTATTTTGTTGAATGTTACTAAAAGAAGCACTTCGTTGATCGAAATCTAATTTTTTATTTATCCCAAGTTGTGCAAAGCACAAACATTCATGGCACATTAAACACAATAATATAATAAGTTTCATCTATTTTCAGGAATTCGTGCAGCTAACAGAACCGCACTATCTAAAAATTATTTCTGTAGGATCACTTTACCACTAAATTGGTGCATACCTTTTTCCTGTATCTGATACAAATATACTCCAGATGGATGAATGGAAGAGTTCCAAATGAAAGATTTTAGATTTGTAAAATTCTTTTGTTGATGTATGACTTTACCACTAAAATCATAAATGGTGATAATAAGTTCTTCAGGATCATGTGGCATAGTTAGAACAAATAATACTTCATCCTTTGCCGGATTGGGACTCACTGTGATATTTATTTTTTCCTCAATCTTTTGGGCATTTAATATTGATACTGTTCCAGGTCTGAACAATCCCTGACAATTGATATATTCAGGCGTAAAGTTATAACCATATTTGGTTACAATTCTTTTTGCCCATGCTTCAGAAAACCCTCCTAAGCCAACATAATCCTTTATTGTTTGAACAGTGGAATTCTGAAGTGAATAAATATCCTCACCGTCCAGCAAAGAAACAATTGATTTATATCTTATAATATCAAGGGAATCAGAACCAGTAAGATTAAATTGAGAAATTGTATTTGTAAGTTTAGTCAATGCTAATGAAATATTTCCAACGCTAGCCAATTCATTCGCATACCAAAGATTTCCTTCAAGACTTTCAAGATTTTGTATCCACAACAGAACTGAATCTTTTGAGTAGCTTAAAGTATCAATTTGGCTATGCAATACTATTAAAGAGGAATTTTCATCCAATATCTGAGTCTTAAAGGCTATCTCTCTTGCACCTAGTGTTGTCGGATTAGATATGTAATTGAAACGTGTCGTGTTTAACCCTGCTTTTTCGGAATAATATTCTGTTTTTAACCCTTGTATTTCTAATTGTGTTCTGCATGGTGGATCACAAAATTCAACAGGACAAGAATTGATAGCGCTTGCAATTAAATTTATTCCCCCTAGGACCCATACAGGGGTTTGATTATTTCCGCTACTGTTATAGAAGTAGTCAATCAAATTCCCATCATTCGCAAAATCTACCTGAGTATTTGAAAATCTGTTTCCAGCAGCTGATGGAATTGATGAACTATTAACTATAAGTCCTTGAATTCTCCTTATTGCACCATCTAGGACGTTAAAATCTCTATCTAATACATCATAATTTTGATTGCAATCATAATAAAGACCTCTATCTCCTTGTGTTACAATAGTTGATGAATTAGTTTCTCGGGCTACATTATGACAATTCAGGTTTTCAAATTTATTTCTTCTAATAACTTTATTGGCAGTCCCTGTATTATGTGAAAGTATTCCTAAAGTAGAATAAAGATTTGAAACACTTGGATCATAAAATTCATTTTCTTCACAAGTTAAGCCAGCTGCATCATCCTCGTAAAATACTCCGATCTGTTCATTCGTTGGTTCAGTAGAAGGTAAGGCTCCAAATTCAAATTTGTTAAATAATAGTGTACTGCTGGCAACACCACTATTGTGAACACCAAAATAACAATTTTGGAATGTTGCGTTTTTAACAGTATAGGGTCTATTTGTTCCCATTCTGCCTGCATATACTCCATAACCTAGGCCATAAAAACTTGGATATGTATATTCTTCGCAATTATCAGGAATCGAAATCACACCATCTTCGCAATATGCTGCAACACTAAATCCTGCATCGTTCGCGAAAATTCCATATCCCCAATCAACAATTTTATCACTTTTGAAACTATGCCCATTTCTCATGCTACATCCAAGCATGTTAATTCTATTAACCCTGGTCATATGCATGAAAGCATAGAAGTGATCGACATGTGCATATTCGTTATCATTTACAAAGTCAACTTTAATGAAAGTTGAATTATAATCTCTTGGCTGCCCTGTTTGACTAGCAGGGATAGAGTAAGGAAAGAAATTTTGATACGGAGCAAATTCCACACCAATTCTACAATTTCTAATAACAGTTTCCCTAAGACTTACCTGACCTCCTGCGAGTGCAGGAGTGGGACCATATAATTGGATGGCTACTTCAGCATGTATTATTTCAGAGCCTGGCCTTCCTTCAAATCGACCTTGAGCAACCGAACCATTTACAGTGTATTGCGAAAATTCAGGGGTACTGCCATATACTCTTACACCTTCCCATGTGAAACCTTTGCACTCAGCTCCAGTAAGGGTACCATGAAGAATAACTTTAGCATTTGGCTTTATAATAAGTTTGCTATCAGGCCCAAAGTGAATTGTAACTCCTGCTGCGATTGTCAGTGTTGCGCCGCTTTCAACAACTAAATCATCAAAAATTTTGAAGTCTCCGTTATTAGGTGTATTCGAAGTTGTCCAAGTTATGCTAGTTTCAATAACCTTGTTTACAAGATCGGGCTGGCAGAATGGATCACATTGGATAATTATCTCTTCTGTAACAGTTTGCATGTTTCCACAATTATCAGTTACTGTATGAGTTATTGTGTAGGTTCCATCATTTACATAAGTGTGAGATGGGCTTGAATTATTACTCGTATTCCCGTCACCAAAATCCCAAAAATGGGATTGATCGGTTATCTCAAAACAAGGTTGAAGGTTGATAAGAGGACATTGAATATCATAAGTGAAACACGGTTCACTACAAATTTTAGTAACCACTAATTCATCAACATGGATAACAGCACTCATGTGAGCCCCGGATTTTGGTGATAAAATAATATAATTTATCGGGAAAGTTTCTAGGTTATGCCATTCGAATGGATATTCTTTAAAATTAGGATCATCCGGACATCCAAAAATATCCTCAGGAATAGACTTATTTTCTATTGGCAGTCTGGCAATATAGACTGGATTGAAAATATAAGAGCCACAATCAGTCGGAATATTTCCATGGTTGACCATTGCTTCATTAATTGGACATGGCTTATGTTCACTCCCAAAAATCTCAAGATCGAGAGTCTCAAAATTAGCTGACGCAAGTATGGTACCATAAACAGAACACCCTGGCATTATTGATTCCTCGAGCTGAAAGGAAAGGCCCTCTTTATTAAATGAAGTAGAACCAATTCGCACATAATTATTATCGTTGGATAATTGACATACATCAGGAGAGTTGCCTCCGGAGTCATTGAAAATCCAAAATCCCCCTGCTGCGTATTCATGTAAAAATAATGGACCATTCGCTGGAACCAAATCATCAAAATCCGGTTTACAAATCAGATTTAAACAAGGATCAGGATCCTCACAAGGGAGACAAAGATCTATGTGTACTTGAAGTACATAATTTTGAAGATTACAATCACACCCTTTTACAGTATAAATTATTTCATAATAAGGAGCATTTCCTATAGAAAGAGGTGTCGATTGTATAGTATTTCCTACAATCTCAACAGTAGCATTACTAAATCCTTTCCAATAAGCATCAGTAATTGTCAATTCGTTTCCATTTGTAAATTTGTTGCAAAGTAATTCTTCAAATGGAATGATTAGGGGGGTATTTAAGCAAGTTTTATAAATTTTAGTACAACACCAAGGCTGGTAAAGGGCTTGAGAAACATTAAGGTTGTCTCTGGAGAAATTAGACGCATTATAACAACCATCGCAAGATGGCAATTTATATCCCAATTCACAAAGTATCTCTAATTCTGCTTGGGAAAGAGTACGTCTCTCAAAACCACGGTGAAGGCCTGTTTGGACAACATAATTTTCATCTTGACCTCCGCAAGTAGGATGCAAGTGGCTGAGCATATTTCGAATAGCGTTATCATCAGCAGGAATGGTTCCATTCCCTCCCGAAATAGGAGCAATAGCACTTGTTCCAAAAATAAAATCAAGCTGCCCGTTGTCAGAGCAACTATTACTAATTGCATCTGTAAAAACTGAAAGATTTGGAAATGTTGTGCTATTTAGACTCCAACAGTTTTCTTGACAATTACTATTTATTACCTGAGTTATTTGCGAGCTCTGTCCTGATGGATTGAAATTCGGTGTCGTATGAAGATGCTGATCCCACATACTGAAATTATTAAAACTACCCGCAGGAGTTCCATTGATACCAATCAAAGAAGCGAAACCTAATATATGCATTACTTCATGTAAAACAGCAGAATACAAATCAACAGGAAGAAGTTGACCAGGCTGGGGTTCCGGCATTGGAATTGTGTGATCTTTATGCCAGGTTAAGAACGCAGTATTTATGTTTAAGACACCATCATCACCCGATATAGGGTTATATCCTCCGTTAATTTTTTGATACACTCTGCTTGGATAAATAAAATCACAATTAACACCACCAAAAAACTCCCATAAGGGTGAGGCAGAAGCCACTCCTGTTTGCGTAGCTGAGACTGCTATTTTCACAGGTGACGGGGTGATTATATCTCCACATGGAGTAAGGTTTATTCTCTGTGATACCAAACCAGAAACGTATTCAAAGACTTTACAAATTGTTGGAAGCATGTCTAAATGAGATTCGAATCCTGTAAATGTCAGTTCAAAATATCCAGCATTACATGATTGCCTGGGTATCGATGGATTATATACACTAAAAATATCATAGGTATTTCCAAAGCGATCATAAAGAATGGAATCGGGATTTGAAGAGGTAGCAGTATTTTGTGGCACCACCCCACAAATTTCTACACTTTGACTATAAACATGAGAAGTCAAATATGTAAAAAAGAAGATTAAAATTAATGTTATTTTCTGTCTCCAGCTAGAATGAGAAATGGAAGCTTGTTTCATGAGTTAAATTTTTAATTTTAATAAAAATTAATGCCATATAAGATAGCATTAGAAACAAGCAAGTCAATAATCGCAATTATTATCAACTATTATGCCAATATGAATACTATTGAAAATTTCTACCCATAAACTTGCAATATTCTATAGGTAAACGAATTGCAAGAATATCAAACTGAGATATATTTTGAATTACAATATAAAAACTGGACAAAATCAAGTTCTCAAATAATTAATTTATAATCCTCTCTAATTCAACTTGTCACCCAACTAACACCTCCTCCACTTCTCCCCTCTCCAGCCCCACAAAATCACAAAACTCCTGAATGGAAATGAATTGATGATCCTTTTTACCAAGGTGGATCCGGATGTCTTTTAGGAGTTTGCGACTGTAACGTTCGGAGCGGCCGGTGATTAGCTGGATGTCTTTGGGGTAAATGCAAATACGTTGGGGTGGTTTTGGAGTAGTTTTCATACACTATCTATGCTTTATCTATGCATTATCCATACTTTATCTATACTGGATCCATTCTTGGAAATTCTGTACATGCAATGTGAATAGATACTCATTTTTCAATGATCATTTCATGTAATTCAAGTGCCATAATAGTACAATTCCGGCAAAAGTTCCCAAATAATATCATTTGGCATAAAGTGATATGAATTGAACTATGGTGACATAGGTATTTGATTTATAGGTGCATACACATGTAGTTTCGTTGCAAAGTAATATGCTATGAAAAATGTGTTTGTCATTTCTCTCCTTTTTATAGTGCTCCATGTGAGCGCTCAGGATACCTGCAGAATCACCCGGGTCATTGATGGTGACACATATGAGCTGCTCTGCGACAGTCAAAAGACGATCCTTAGACTCATGAATGTTGATGCGCCGGAAAAGGACCAATACTATGGTCAACGCGTTAGCGATACTCTCAGCCAGTTGTTGACTGGATCCATCGTTACGGTCCAATTCAATAAGAAGGATCTGTACGGCCGAAACCTTGGTCTTATCCATTGGAATGAAATTCCATTGGATAGTTTGCTAATTGCCAATGGATGGGCATGGCATTATCACAAATTCTCCAAAGATCCTTTACTGGCTAAAGTGCAGGACATTGCCCGAAGTGATGCTTGTGGGCTCTGGGCCTGCTCTTACAATGTACCACCATGGATATGGAGAGGATTGAATCGGCGCAATAGGCGCATGCATAGCTTTTGTAAATAAATCATTTTATCACTTTTTAACTGAATTAGTATGGCTAGACAAAAAGGTATTTTAAAACTGGAAGGCACCATCGGTGACCTCACCTTCTACCGCTCCCAGGGCAAGTATCTTGCCAGGGAGAAAGGCGGTGTCGATGCTTCCAGGATCCAGAATGACCCGGCATTTGAAAGAACCCGTGAAAACGGTTCTGAATTTGGCCGGGCGGGAAGTTCCGGGAAATTGCTCCGAAATTCATTCAGAGAATTGCTCTTGAAAGCATCTGACTCCAGAATGGTAAGCAGACTGACCAAAGAAATGATGCGTGCCCTGAAAATGGATAGCACCAATATTCGTGGATCCAGAAATGTGATCGATGGCGATCTGAGCATTTTGAGCGGATTTGATTTCAATCAGTCAGCAAAACTGAACACTACCGCCTACTTCCCTTATACCATCAGCGTAGACAGGGCAAACGGCGATGTGGAAATCAACATCCCGGCATTCATTCCTGCAAATGGTATTGCTGCTCCGGCAGGAAGCACTCATGCCAGATTGATTGCAGGAACTGCAGCTGTGGATTTTGCAGGAAATGTATTCGAAGCAAGTAATGCTTCCAGCGCAAATCTTTTGCTGGGTCCACAAACTGAAGCACCGCTTACTTTGGCAACCAATGTCACCCCGGCAACCACCTGGGCGATTTTTGTGGCTTTTGGAATTGAGTTTTTCCAGGAAGTAAACGGTGATATGTATCCATTGAAAAATGGTGCATTCAACGCATTGGCATTAGTAGCAATAGATCTGGTCTAAGATGGAATTGGTATTAGCCAGAACCTATTTCCCGGAGGCCACCAATGGGCAGCTTTATGAAGAAGGTCGAATGATCTCCAACACCATAGAGCTGCCCTGGTTGGCCAACAAACGAAGGATCTCCTGTATTCCGGAAGGGCGGTACCAGATAGTAAAGAGATATTCCAGGCGATTCAAATGGCATATTGAATTACTCAATGTACCCAATCGGGATCTGATCCTGATACACGCCGCAAATGATGCCAGGAAAGAGTTGCTTGGATGCATTGCACCAGTGACACATTTGACTGGAATTGGAAAAGGAAGCTTGTCTCGGGCAGCCTTAGAAAGAATAAAATCCATCGTGTATAAAGCTTTGGATGCGAAAGAAGAAGTATTTCTAACAATCATAAAAGCAGATCCCTATGAACATCATTGAGAGATATAAATCCCCTACCCCGAAATTTTTCAAATTTCTTCGGACAGTAGGAATAGCCCTTGCAACAGCGGGTGGAGCTCTTGTAGCTGCTCCGATTATACTACCGGTGGCACTGGTATCATTGGCGGGTTATGTCACAGTAGCCGGCTCAGTTATGGTAGCAGTAAGCCAGGCAGCTGTGGAAGATTCTGCCAAAATTCAAGAGCCAAAATAAGTATGCAATATTTCAATTCAGATACAGCTGCCGGGACAGCCGGTGGCACTTTACTCGGCATTATACTCCATATCAATGGAGAAGATGTTATCAAAACCATGGTCCTTGCCGCTATCGGAGCAGTGATTAGTTTCGGAGTGTCGGTCAGCTTAAAATGGGGTTTGGATAAGATCAGAGCAATGCGACAGAGAAAGTAAAGATCGTGTATGGTTCTTTTGGTTCGTCATGGTCCTCCCAAATGTGGGAGGGCCATTTTGCTTTATACAAACACACATTTCTACAGGCAGTAGGCCTTGAATTCAATTTGCATTCCCCCAGCAAATAACTTTAGCCAAAAGAGAAAACAAAAAACCGAAAAAAAAGAAAAGAGAAAGCCATTTATTTCCCGGGCGATGTTCGAAGCGGTCAAGGTTTTCGGAAAAAATACTACCTCGCTCACACAGCATATGAGGGCAGAAAAAAACAAATCCACATTTATGAACAGGCTCTTTTTATAGTGGAAACAGGTGGAGATTTTTTTCGAAACCCGCAGGGCTTGACCTTGACGCTTCGATGTTGGAAGCCAGGAATGAAGGCATAAATTGAGCCCGGGTATATTTGCTGTCATCTTTTCATTTTGTGCTCTAAATTCGTCCTGTTCGAAAAGAGGAGTACTAATACTCCCCAGGTAACAAAATGGTAGTAGCACTCCTGTCATGCTCAGTAATGATCCAGACTCTGCGATGAGCGGAACGAAGATCCTCCGGAACATCATATGCTGAAAACAACCTGGCACCGCAGCTCAGTGCCTGCAGATTACTGACATAATCCTCAGCATCCAACTCACCCCAATCACAACTGTGGTGCCGGTGGATACAATGCATGATAAAATGATGAAAGCGATCATGCTCAGAACAAGCGAGGTGAATGCCGGATGAAAGGTACATAGCACCCATACTAAAAGCTGAAATAGTACTCATAAACTTATAATAAGAGAGTGAAAAAATGATGAGCCATGTAAGCTCATACTATCCATGCGGACCCCAGCGAAGATCTGCAATAAGGCAAGGTGGATCGCCCGAAGGGTGCGCGGGAGGGTTTTAGCGGGAGGCCAGACCTTGACTATTTGCAGATCTGCAGCTAACTTGCGTGGAGAGTATGTGCGGGAGGGAAAGGAGGAAGCTTTTAATTAGTTGGAATTCAAATTAGAACTGTATAAGCCAGCCAATTTATAGTTGCTTACAGTTTCAATTAATTAGTTGAAATTCAAATAGGACACTGAGCGCAGGTAAACCATCCTGGGCGGCATTCAAGAAGTTGCACGTATTTAGTCAGCATCGAGAGATCTCAAATCCAGTATTAGTTCTCCGCCCAGGATCGGCGAAGCCGCATGCGAGCCGCCTGCGAGCGTCGCGAGGGTGGTGGGTGAGAAAGCACGGACTGACGAAGGAGGGAGTGCTCACCCGCCTACCGCTTGCGGCAGAAGGCTGGCATGATTTTTTGCTTTCTTTTGGGTGGGCAGACAGGTGTGTAGTCGGGGAAGGATGTCAGCAGACGACGAAGGAGGAAGCGGGCAGACTGAGGCGGCTACTCACCTGTGCGTGCGATACGGTTGCCTGCAGCAACGCAGTGTATGCAAGGCTGCCGTAGCGCAGGGACTTGCAAAAATCATGACAGACTGATAGCCCGAAGCGACATAGCAGGCTCGCAAAATCATCCAGCAGCGGCTGCCCCCACAAAAACTGGAGCGAAGCGATACCTTATTGGGTGTGGGGGCAGGAGTAGCTGCGCGTGAGGAAGGAGAGAGTGTGTGAAGCAACACAAGGGCACTGCGCAGGTCGAGTACCCACTGGAACGCAAGGCCTGCAGCATGTGACCGGTATATGCAAGGGCGACCGCAGGGAGTGCATTTCACCCTTGCATATATGTGTAGGCTCCCCTACTCTATTGCCAGTATCACAGAGAATAGACCAATCGGAGAAATACCTATTCGCCAAAAAGTAGGGAGCCGGTGCGCAACAAAACGGAACGACTGACGAACACCGCTTTACCTGCGCGGGAGGAGGTGGAGGTCAATTTTTAAAATTAATATTTGGGGGCAGGCGAAAGTGGCTATATTGTCAATTCTGCAAAATCAATTTCTCTTAACTAACCCCATTTAATATTACAATCTGAAGTGTGGAGATTCTGTTTGGCATTATAGTAACAAATTTGCTCTAGCCCCATTCCCTGAAAACTTGACCAAGAATGCATTGGCTTTTTAAAAGCATTTACAGTTCCCACAAAAAAGTATGGAAGGAGATCATATGTTCAAAAACTTTTTTCTTTAGTTTAATCAAACTAGATAATTGGCTATTTTTTGTGTCAATAATGTTGTTATTCTACAAATAGATTTGTTGTTTTGCAGCAGAGCATTTGTTTTCATTTTGCTTATTCAAGTTTACCCTAATTTGTATTCTAATGGATTATACAACAATTATTTTTATAATTATTTTTGTTTTAATAATAGCATTAATAAATGCAGTAGATAATCGCATTGAGAAACTTACAAATCACATAAGATTCATGCGATGGCAAATAAATATGTTGATAAAAGATGATGAAATTAAAGATCTTTATAAAAAAAGTGATGCCATACAACATACATTCAGATGGCATATAAATCCAGGAGATTATGTGGTCATACATTGTCCCGCAACTTCAGATGAATTATCTAAGAATGTATATTTAATTAAGGCATATTTTGTATCATATCGTGGATCAAACGAATGTGAATATTGTTTAACCCCATTATCATTTTTGGATAATATAAGTGGCGTATCATATGAAAATTACAACAAAGTTTTCAGATGCAAATATACAATGATTGAGCCTGAATTTAGATGGCGACGACTTCAAATCTACATAGATCCTAAAACTGAATGATTCAGGGTGAATTTTAGTTTCCTAGTTTTTGTCAGTCTGCCTTTGAATCAGGAAATATTTTAAAAGTTACTTTTTTTAATATTGAAGTAATTTTATATTGTATAGGAGTTGTCCTTCGTATTTCTTGATCCTATATTTGATACGAAACTAATAATCATCATAACATATGACAGATAACATGAAAGTATTGATTGGCATGGGAATTTTTGGTCCAATAGGAATTTTTTTGATCTTCGCTTACTTTGGAAATCCTATTTATGAATATCAATTTAAGAAATATGGAAAGTATACAACTCCTAGAATAATTAGTTATGATCCCCTTGTATGTTCTTATGAAGTAGAAGGTGTTACTTATGAAAAAAAAGTTAAAAGAGTATATTACGACGGTGGATACCAACATTCGGGTTTTTCCAAAGAATTATTAGATGAAATTGGATTAACAGTTATGTATCTATCAAATTCCCCCTCTCGATGTCATTTCTGCAACGTGGGACAATGTGAGTATATTTACAAACAGCCGTATGCAAGTGCATTGCCTTCTATTATCTTTTTATTCATGCTATTTTCTTTTTTGAATAATAGAGTTAAAGCTGACTAACATTGTTGTAATTTTTATAGTTCGCAGTATTAAATTTTCGAGTTATTAAAATAAATTTTGAGGAGCAAGTTTCAATTATATTAACAGGGGGAAGCACCCTTCTGAAAGGTTATTGCTAGTAAATAAGAATATTCAATTTTAACATTGCTTTAATCCTGCAAATTTAATATTTCACTAAGATGGACTCAATAAAGAAAAAACTTAGAGGAAAATCTGATTTTGAACAGAGATTTAATAATGATGATTTCCTATTCAGGAGTTATGTCCTATCCATAATGGAAAAACATAAGGATGGAGTTCCGTTGAGCCCTCAAGAGATTACGGATTTATGCATGTTTACAACAAAAGAATATCATACATCGCTCCCAATATGCAGAGATGAATTATTTCAAAGAGATTTCAGGGATTTCTATTATAATAGAAGCTCAAAGGCATCAGCAGCTGAGATAAAATTAATGGAAGAATATTATAAAGATTGGCATGAAGTTGTCTATAAGAACAATTTAGGAGCCACAGTCCTTTCAAAAGTATGCAAAGAAACACGGGATGTGATTGCCGAATTGAAGTCATCTGAAACCACTAATTCGGATGAACATATTTTTGAAACTATCTTATTTTCACGTTATGTGTATATTTTAATTGCTAAAATATTTAGTGGTCAACATACGCATATTGAAATTGAACATGACGACAAAATCATACATATTGATGCCTCAACATTGAGCCATTGCATTATTAAACATTTTGCACCTGATTTAAAAAAGTTTGGAGTTAAAAAGTCGTATATAAAAGACCAAATCCACCCGGATCAATTGCATGAACATTTAGAATTAATTATTAAACAAGCAATCAATTCAGGTGCATTGATTGCAGGGCAACTTGATTTTAAATTTCAATATTTAAATGTCCCTTATCAAATTTATTTTAGACTTAAAGGAGCCTCAAGCAGAGAAAGAGGACAATATCAGGTTATGCGCCTAAATACTTTTTATCCAATAGAAAATAGCCACGAACTAGCTAAATTGGATAGTCTTTCCTTGAGAAAAATAAATGATAACCTTTATATCTATTCAAACCAATAAATCCTTTGAATCATTTATTACCAAAGTAGCATAGCGAAATTACAAATCCTTTGCACCATCCGTTACAAGTCAGCCACTATCTCTTTCAATTCCGGCCACCGAACCACAGCATCCAGAATTCTGGCGACGCTTATCCTAAGCGAATCCGAAGGATTAAATTTAATATTTCTTATTTTTTCCCGGAGAATTGGTCGGAATTCATTCTCCCGATCAGATGATTCTACTTCTCGATTGACAAGAGCTTTCAGATTACTGAAGCAACCCCAACACACAATGAGTGCCCCGGATCGGTTATTCGGGGCCTTTTACTTCTTCCACTAAAAAATGAAGACTGCCCCTAATGAGACAGCCTTTGGTGTAATAACTAATTGTAGAACCTTAATTCAAAGTTGCGGGAATCCTTTGCTTAAGGAAATATGCGATTATTTCATCCCGGACACCGCGATAAAATAAATTCATTAAGGTTTGAAATATCTCATTTGGCAGAGTATTAATTGGGCCTCTATATAGAGTCCAAGTTCTGAATTTGGTTATGGTAGTTTCTTGATCACTAAAATCAATAGCTTCCCCAGTAAAAACAGCACCTCTTGAAATTAAAACTTCATCATTAGGAAGCTTGTGAATCTGAAGCCTCAAATCATTGCATCTTAATTCAAAACCATCATGAAATACCTGGGACTCAAAATCAAAATAGAACTCAGAATCAAGGTTGACTTTGAAACCTAATCCCCTTACTTGCTCAATCAAATCTGTAAAATCGTTCATATTTATGTTGTTTTTAATGAATAAAGTACTACAAACCAATGTGCATTAAAATGAGTTCTGCACAAGTGGGAGGTTTGAGTGAATGACGGAAAATTCTTAGTGAAATCCTGTATATTGAGGATGTAAAAAAGCCCCAACCCAAACTAATTGATAAGCTCCTACAGGTATTAAAATACCAAAACCCTAATTCTACCCGTTGGCCATAGCCTTTCGAGATTATCGTTTAACAAGATCATCCTGAACATAATGCGCTCGATTTCCGCTGAAGTAGATGCTGTAAGTCAGAGTTCAAATGAAAGTATTAGCTAACCCCCACTCCTTCTCAAACGGCAATCCCAGCTCTTTAAACAATTCCGGTTGTGAAAGGGCGAAGGTTACGTAGTACCAGGATAAAATTTGATATCCGGTGAATTTTAATCCCGGAAGTGATGTAATTCTGTAATCATTCTTGTTGATATCAAATCCATGGCGCCCATGCATAGGGATGTCCTTTGCAATTTCTCGGATTTTGTCTGCAGGTAATTTGTCAAAGTATTGAAGTGCCTCCTTTTTGTATGCCACAACAGCTAAGTTAACCTCTGAATTGGAGTGGGTTTCAGAGAACTTTTTAGTGATTGATTCTTCATCTGAATAGTCTTCTTCCAGATTGAGTGGATCCCGCTCCATCTTTATCTGATATCATCTAATGGATCTACAGCATTTGATTCATTAATTGGGTCCGTCGAGAATATGAAGTATTTATCAATATTGAGTTCAGCACCCTAATTCTGGATCAAATCATATTCTTCACACGACTAATTGACATTTTTATACTCCAGATATTCGTAATATAATTTCCGAGCGAGGTTAAATTCTATTTCTTTGCTTTAAATTCCAGAATTAAGTCTGTTTAATAAAGAGCTTTAAATTGTATAGATAGTACCAGATTGTATATTTTACTGATGGTGAATAGTTTAGCTGAAAAATGGCTGACGATTTGAGCATTGTTTCCGTTATCTAATTTGAAAGAAATGTTGAAATTGTTCGAAGACACGACTTATACATAGCATTGATTTAATAAATATAAATCTAAATTTTTATCCAAATAATAATGAATCATGTACACAATAAATAAATACCTACTGTGCTAGCTCTTTCATAAAAATAAAAGTATCACTTCTTTTAAGTGTTCAATATCTTGCAGAATATTGATATAGTAATCAAATATTCAATTATTGTATTGTATCCGATAAATAAAATATAAGCAAATTTCAATCATGAAAATTCAATTCATCCAAATTTCCAATATTCTAAGTTTTCAATATTTTGATAATATTGATGATGCTGAAAGACTTATTTTTGATAGTGGGCTCAACATTTTAATAGGAGAAAATGGCTCGGGGAAGTCTACAGCGCTTGAAGTTATAAATTTTCTTTTTCGTAGAGTACTGTTTAAGAAGTATGCATTCAATCAAGAAAGCTATTCAAACAGAGCTAGTATCATCTCGCATGAAAGAAAAAATATTCTTCAGCAAATTACTAGCGACCATTTTTCAGGATTCAGATTGGAGCCAAATTGGGACAATGAATCTAAACTCCAAAAAATTCGTTTTGAAGTAAAACTTGATGATATTGATTCTAAGAACATAAAACTTATAAATGACAATTTTGATAAAATACAAAATGCTATAGAGCCATATTCAGTAGAAAAATTTACTCCAACTTATACATTTCAAGAGATTTATAATTTGGAAATTACCCTCGATACAAATAATAAAACATTTACATATGAATTAAAAGATTGCAATCATGATTTTGGTTTTGACTATCTAACACACTACAATTTTTTCAAAGAGGCTATAGCGATATTCAATCTTGAAAACCCTACTACTCCAATCAACTCTCTATATGACTCATTTACTTTAATTAATTGCTATCGAAATTACCATAGATTCAATACTTCAATATCTCTAGTAGATCAACATCCAGGACAACAAATGATGCATATATATGACCAAGATTATGCAAAAAGCCTGAATACCGGTGATCATGCGGAACCTTCTATTTTCGGAATTGTACGATTAAGAGTTGCAGATAAACATTTTAATCTTATGTCGCAAAACTTTAATGAACAAGAATGTGAACACCAAGCAAACCTCCTGCCATTCATGGTATCCATAAATGAAAAGTTAAAAGTAATTAATATTGAATGCAAAATTAAACTACTAGATCAACGTACATGGAGATATAAGTTTGATTTCTTTGACATTCGAAGAAAAAAATCAATTGGCGACATTAATAATTTAAGTGCTGGTCAAAAGTCAATTATTCACCTAATTTTCGAAGCTTATGGTCGTGGGGATCTAAAAGGAGGACTTATCCTTATAGATGAGCCAGAACTGCATTTACATTATCAATTTCAAACCCTGTATGTTCAATTAATAAAGCAATTAAATGATGAACAAAGCTGCCAATACATTTTAGCCACTCACTCAGAGGCTCTAATCAATTCTACCACAATTAACTACGTAAAGCGTTTTTCATTAAACCATTTTGGAAATACAATAATTAAATCGCCCAAATTAACCGCCGAACAAAAAATTCTTATTAAAATACTTGATAATACACGCACGACTTTTGCTTTCTTCGCAAAAAAAGTGCTACTTGTTGAAGGTGATACTGATAGATATTTCTTTAAATCAATCTTGCAAGAAATTTACCCAAATTTAATTCAAGAAATCGCAATACTATTTATAGGGGGGAAGGGGGGATATAAAGATTGGAGTCAACTTTTTTTACTTTTTGGCCTCGAAGTATTTTTCATATCTGACTTTGATTTTATAATTGAACGAACACATCTTGCTAAAAAAGGTACACCATTAAAGACTTCATCTCAAGTCTCGGCATTTAAAAAAATTAATACTAATTGGGAGGCCCTAATTGAAGAAGAGTATTTCAACAACATATTTATTCTTAAAAATGGGGATTTAGAGAGTTATCTCAGTATGAGAAAGAAGGCAGACTTGACCGACATTATTAATTTTTGCAATAATAATTTGACTAACTATCTAGCTCAAGATCCACTGAGTAATGAAATAAAAAGAATAATTCAACGAATTATATCATAACTAGGCAAGATCAGTATAATCCGACTTTTAACTTTTAAAGTCTCCTCAACACAATTTTTTGAACTTATTGAAGTCAGAGATGGCTCCCTCGTAATCTCCAGATTGTTTTATAATCGTTCTTGTATAAAGCCACGCTCTAACTGATTGGCTTAGTAAGCAGATACGAGGCAAAACTAATTAGCTGATAATTATTGTGTTCATATTTTATAATTTATGGATATGGATTCAATGAAAAATATTCAGGTGGAAGTTCTGGCTAACCCCCACTCCCTTTCAAACGGCAATCCCAGCTCATTCAACAATTCTGGCTGTGAAAGAGCGAAGCTTACGTAGTACCAAGCCAAAATCTGATATCCGGTGAATATTAATCCAGGAAGTGATGTAATTCTGTAGTCATTCTTATTGGTATCAAATCCATAGCGGCCATGCATGGTGATGTCCATTGCAATTTCCCGGATTTTATCTGCAGACAATTTGTTAAAGTATTAAATTGATACATCAAATAGATTCCTTTTTATGATGGTACTCTTAAAAGTTGCATAATTCTTTCAAATCTTTCCCTAATTCATTTAATCCTATAGCATTAAAACCCTTTGGATTTCCCAAATTTACTGAGACAGCGATTATATTATTATTTCCATAATGTGTATGCCAATATTTACATTCTCCTTTCCCTTTTTTCGCTTGCCAATTTTCCTCTTTTGGCTTGTGTATATTAAAATATTCTGAGATGTAGTTGAAATTTGTTCTACCAAAAATCAAAATTAATTTGGGGTTAAAATAGTTTAGAAGTTCGTCAACAAGATTTTTAGCCCAGAATTGAGATAATATATCCCTCTTAGCTTTTAATTGTATTTTGTTAAAATCAGAGATTGTGGCAAAAGGGAAAATATCAATATGGCATGCTCTTAACTCCGATTCGATTTCAAAATATGATGCGGATAATCCTCTTAATAAGCCTTCAACTCTGTAAGAGTTGTCTTTGTTATTACCAAACCAATTATATGGATACTCGTTAAAATAATTATCATAGCTATCAACTATTACATTCCTTAAGCTTTTACTTATGAGAATGTCATTATAGGTTTGAGTTGGTGAAAGATGTAAAAACCTCTGGTTGGACAAATACTTGGTTTCATAGAATGTTTTCTGATATGGTGATAAACATGTTTTCATTTGACTTTGGTCTAAAAATTCCCACCGAGATGGATTCGCTCCGATGGTCAAAACTTTGTCTTTTGGAGATTTTGAATTTCCAAACCACAAAACAGGAGGCGATTTAGATAAAAGTTCATTTTTCCAATCAGCTATCGCATTTAAGTCGATTAGTTTTCTGGTTGCTTCAATTAAAATATTATCTACATTCATGGTAAATCATTCAGAACCGGTAATTGATTTGCATGTGTCCCAAGAACAAAACCTTGTTCAACAGTCTGGTCTACAATTTGATTCCAAATATCTTCACAATACTCTCCACTAGAAAGTCTCCTTGATTTGGATCCAGTTCTTGCTCCTGGCTTTTGTAATCCAATTTTTTCGGTATCTAGTACTGGTCTGCCAAAACTATGATTATCGGCTAGTTTTGCCGGAAAAAAACTGAAAATATCACACCCCGATGAATATTTTTTTCCAATATGAATAGGAAGTGTTCCACTGGTACAATTTGAAAACCCTAATCTTTTCAAAGTACTCTCCTGATAGATATGGTCGTATAAGGAGTCATCTAAAATACTAGCCTGGTCTTTCTCTACAACAAAAAGTGTATCTAAGTAAAATTTGACATTTCCTTTTGGGCCAAATTCTGAACCAAACAATATCAAATCTCCATTACAAATATTTTTTAGATTAGCCTTCTTGCAAATTGCATAATAGAAATTATTGCCAAAAATATATGGGTCGGTATTTTGGCCGTTCATATTTTGATAGCAGAAAAATGGCTTATGAACAGCAAAAGGGTTATTCCAATATGGGATACCAGGTAATTGTGTGAGTAATTCAAATTCAGAATGACCTTCATATTCACCCCAAAATCTTAACAAACCCTCCCTTTCATTTTTTGGAGAAAGTGATTCTAAATATTTCCCCTCATGTTCTATAAATTTTCTTTTATGACCATTTGGTTTTAAATCATTACCGCCTCTATTCCATAATCTTACACCTTTACGTGAGGAATCCGGATAGAAATAATAATCTGGTGAACGCTTGATCCTAGTTTTATAATTAATATTTAATTCTCGCCCCGGGTGGTTTACTTGATGAATGGATGCCATGATAGTATTAATGAATTAAATTTGAAAAGGAATGTAATCTGAATATAGGATATTAAAGCTTATTTGGAATTTTTGTCTCTCCATTTAACTCAATTTCTAGCTTTGGAATTAAGAGTAAACCATTTTGCATCTTATCCACAGCTCTTAATGATTTATAAATTCGTTCAACCTTGTTTATTATTATAAGCAGTGAAATGTTCGGCTCTTCGAAGGATATCCACTGTGGTAGTTTAGATTGGTTTCTTGGCAGAATTTGATCCGGGGTCATAAAAGAACTTGTCTAGAATTCTTGAAATTGGTCTTTCTTCCGGTTCATAATCGTCTCCGTAATCAACTTTTTGATTGCGTAAAGAGATTAAGTTTGATTCATAATGCACATACTTTCCTGGTTGGTCTAGTTTTCTGAATTCCTGAATTGAGAGTTTACCATTACTTAAAACTTGATGAAACATTGTATGCAGATGAGTTAACAAATCCGCATAACTTAGATTACTTTCCTTAAAATATCTTTTGATTTCCTTTCTGGATCTTGAATCCATAGCAATACAAATATCCGGAAACAATATTGCCCATAATTTAGATCGATATATTGATTCATCTATAGTGAAGTCCCATAGTTTATTCGCTTTCACCTCAGTAGGAATAAAATCTTTGTCAAAAAGAGATCTATTCCAAATAGTCGCAAGTGCATATAGCATATCCCAATTATCTTGAAGGTATTTCAACCAAATGTATGCTCCTTTAATTCTTGAATTCAAAAGCTCAGGATTGACTTGAGCTTGGGATAGTAAATTCAATAATTGACCATGTCTGTGCCTATAAACGAACATCTTTAGATAAGCTACTTTAACATCATAAAATGTCAAACCTTCCTTAAGCACATATACCTTTGATGGTGATTTTGATTTCTCGCCTTCATCTGAGCTAGATGGTTTTTGACACCAAATTTCTTTTAGTACTGCCTGTTCCTGAATGGGATAAAGATTTAAATTTCGACCTGCAATTTTATTTGACTGATCAATAAAATATCTGAAAGATTCTACGGTTGGACTTCTCTCTTTTAATTCTGTATTCAAGCTCATTGTAATAAATATTCTGCCTTAACTATAAAAATCAATCCCCCTATCTCAATACCTTCTGGTTTCAATGTAAAAATCGGATGAATACACCCCTCCGGTTAATTTATCATTTCCTGCATAGTTTTGGACGTCGTATGCATTTACTGAAGCAGCTACACGATAATTACCGTTAACTAATGAAATTGAGGTGCTCTGCCTTGCCTGTAATACAACTACTTTACTCTCCGGGCCACTGTAGTAAACAGTAAGCTGATATTGTGTGTTATTTTTTATTTTGAGTTCATTAGTGGTTGAATTTGTCCAGCCACTTGATGTTTTGCTCATCGGGGGTAAATGACCATAATCACCCCGAAAGATCTCATCAACTTTGAGGTCTATTATTTTCTTATTTGCCTCTTCAGATTTTAAACCTTGAGGAAACTCATATAGATAATTTTGGTACGCACTAATAGTACCTTGTCTGACTGATTTATTCCACAACTCCAAATCAAGAAGTTCGATCTTATCATATGCCTCTGAAACGAATTCTGAATCCGGGAAACGAGATATAAAAGAATCATACCCCTCCACGGTATTCAGTTTTACTGCTTTTTTCCAGGCAGGTAATATTACTTCAAGCTCTTTAATCATTTCTTTTGCTTGTGAAATATATTTTCCTGAAGGGTATTTTCTGGAATACTCCCTATAGGCTTTTAGAGTACCTGCTTTAACTGTATTTTGCCAATCCTGATCCTCCAATAACGATGCTAAATTTTTCTTCGCCTTGTCGATATACTTACCATCCGGATATTTTTCAATATAAGAGGTAAAGGAGTTGATTGAATTTTTGAAAAGCGCATCATCCCAATCTTTGGCTTCATTTAATTCTGTAATTTTTGACCTTGCTTTTGATACATATCTGCCATTAGGAAATTTGGATAGATATGACTCATAATAATAAATTTTGTTGTATAAAATAGCGGCATCCCATGTAGCTTCTTCTTCCAGGTATAGAGCAAGTCTTTTAGCTTCTGCTGTATATGGACTATCAGGATAATTTTGTACAAATTCCTTATAAGACTTGCTGGTATTTAGCCTCTTAGCTGTGGACCAGTCTCTCTCTAAGTATAAAATATTTAATCTGGCATTGATTTGACCATTGAATTTACTCTTTGGGTATTTCTCCAGGTATGTCTCATATGTAGAAATGGAATTTGCTTCAACAGCTCTTTTGAAGTCCCTTTTTACTCCACAGGAAATAAGTAACAGAAACCCTATAAAAAGGCAAAACAATTTAATCGATGACGTAGTGAAGTGCCGCTGGAAAATCATTTACTCAAATTTAAATGATGAAAGGAGGAGATGTAAATTAATCAAAGAAATGACCGGAATACTCATATACTATACATGAGTAAAATTAGAATAATTTAAGTTATGTTAAATTAAAATTTAAGATAAAATTGTATTGTGGCACTTTGAAACAAGAGATAGAAGGTTTTCAATATAGGCAATTTGAATATGGTAAGTCTTGAAATTTTACACAGACAATGAATTATTAGGAATATCAAAGTGAATATTCAAGGAAAATTTATAGATTACCGAATATTTAGTTCGTAAAATGAATATCCATTTTTTATCAGATCATATAATTCCGGTTTATAAAAGAGTAAAATTTTGCTTCATCGTATTGTGGAGAATCTTCCAATTGCTAGTACGCCGGAAAATTGTTGTCAAACTTTTAAATCTTGACTATTGTCAAAAATACAATTTCAATCAAGGCTTTCTAATTCTCAGGTATAGTTTTCAAAATGCATTGTGGTATGAGTGCAAGAATATTTTAAAAACGACTGACCCAAATATTATAGTTTTAAACTTGGAACGAATAAAAGATTGTCCTATTGAATTGATCGTACATGGCTTGTTTAATAAAAAATCTTATCCAATTGAAATCGAGATAAGGAAATCCTTGGATCCCGACTACTCGCATGCTACAATAGATGATTTTAGTCTGCAATTTTTGAACACCGGCCAACTTCATTCTATGTTGCCCTCACTTGTAATTAAGCAATCAAACCAAGAAGTTAAATTTAATAAAATAAGACTTAAAGAAGCCTGTATACAAATAAAGCAAATCCAACTTTTAAAATAGAAACAAGATGACTAAAAGAGAATTTTACGATACTCCAAAATCCACTTTCATAATGCGCTTTCTGTGGAAAGCCGCTGGTGGAGATCAGTACATTTTAGATCGGGCCACTTATAGCGATCAGGTAAAATATATGTGTTTAGGGGGTATAATTTTAGCTACAGGAGGAATGGCGGGGCTTGCTGGTGGTTATGCATTTTTCACAATTTTCTCACCTAAAGGTTCAGCACTAGATACAGAAAGTTCATTGTCGATTTATTTCGCTTCAATATTTTTTGGGGTAATTTGGGGACTAATTATTTTTAATATAGACCGTTTTATTGTAACAAGCACAGGAAAAGGAGATGGAACTGAGGCCATAACGTGGGAAGAATTTAAAGGAGCAATTCCTCGGATATTAATGGGTGCTATCATTGCTTTGACAATTTCAAAACCAGTAGAAATTCGAATGTTTCAAACTGAAATAAATGCGGCACTACATCAGGAACAAATAAAACAAGAACAAAGATATAAGCTTGAAATAGATTCGATATTTGGTAAAGAAATTGCCAAAAAAGAAGCTGCAATAAGTGTTGTTTTAGCTCAAATTGCAAAATTAGACAGCATTAGTAACAAAAGAAAAGCAGATATAGCTTATGAAACCTCCAATGGTGACTGTAAATCGAAATGTATTGAGTTCAAACGACAACTTAAATCTAATGAAAATCAAATTGCCTCTTTAAAAGATGACCCAGAGTACATAAAAGTCAAAGACGATTTAGCAAAAATTGAGGCTAACAGAGATATTGAACTAGCAAAGTCAAAGCAAGTAGCAGGCAGTTTAGACGGTTTGCTTCAAAGAATAAAACTTGCTCATCAGATTGCAGGTTTTTGGATTTCGCTTTTCATTACCTTGTTGTTTATGGCAATAGAATTAACTCCAATATTTTTCAAGCTTATGCTAACCAAAACTCCTTATGACTATCTGGCAGAAAATAGAGATGAACTAATTAAAGCAGAGAGTGGTATTGAGGTCCGATATGATTACTACAAAGATAATGTGGGTCAAGAAAAGCATCTTGTTATTCATCACCAGGCTCAAAAGCTAATCTATGAAAAAATGAAGATGACTGAGATACAAAAGGAATTAACTGATTTTGCAATAGAAGAATACAAGAAAAGGGAGAAAAAGAATATTGAAGAAAATTTGGATGATTATATAAAATCCATCTGATTAAAATGAAGCAGATTATTGACAAGTGCAGATTGTTCCTTTGTTTTTTTTCAGGTGAAGATGATTTTATAATTAAAAAGTGTAATATAATTATACAAAAATCATTTGCAACAATTGGTCTATTAGTAATTCTGATATTCGCCATTTGTTGGACAAGTGCATCTCTATTTATGTCATTCATCTTCGACGGATCCAACTGGATCAGTATCCCTATCGGGATATTCTGGGGATTTATTGTCACTAATCTCTATCTTCTCCTTTTGTATACTTTTTCTCCAGCAATTTTGCCTGTGGCTATCAAGAAAAAAGTCAAAGTGAAGGGTAAGCAAAAGAAAGTAGTATATAAGAAAGATAGCCTGCAGCGAAACACAGTATACAGCTTTTCTTTCTTTTCAAGGATTTCCTTCTTAATTTTTTTAGGAATTATAATAATTCAACCTTTTAATGTTTTACAATTTGCAGCTTCACCTACATATGCGAATAAATTTGCTTTCACACTAAGGACAATTATGAATGAAAATGTGCAGGCATGGTTTAATACATTTTTCTGTATCATGCTATTTATATTACCTGTTTTTTTAAAATATCGGGTAAGAAAGATTTCTGAAGACCAGTTTGATAAAGATTTTGGTGGCGGTAAAATCGGAGATGAATTAGAGTATATAAGATATGAAATAAGCAACCCAAGTGACTATCAAAGGCTGGTAAAGTATATTCAAACAATTGACATTAATTCTATTAGGACTTCAGATTTTTACTTTCAAAAAACTCTGATTGAATACCGTATTATTCTGGACGAGTATACAGCATTTAAAACAAGTTATTGCGATTTATTAAAGCAAAATATCAATATATATAATGAGCAATGTCGAAATAAGATTTTAAATCAATTTCAAGGAGACTATACCATTAATTCAAAATTAAAAGCCAGAATAACTAATCAATTGGATAAAGATTTGATGGATGAAGAAATAGAATTCTATGAATATTCGTTTGATCCACCATTTAGGACCGGACATAAATTATCAGGCAATAAGCCTGGTACTGAAGCACAACTTCTAGAAAATATATACCGTACGAATTGAACTATATTATCATCATAGGATCGGTCTTGCTAATTGCTTATCTTCTCTATTCCAGAAGGGGAAAAAATCCAAGTATTAAGAATGAAGCCCAAATTGATGATTCTGAACCAGATATACAAGAAGATGAGACTACGGAAATTCCAACTTTCTATGATGAAAAAGGTGTTTATCAACTGGTAGATAAAATAAAAAAAAACAAAAGGAGAACCTACCTATTGGGCACACTTCAGGGAAAATACTGGGGCGTACTTGATCTGGAAAAAGAAAAAGAATACGACTACGCCAAATTCTTTAATTTCGAGATATATGAGATTCTTGTAGAAATTAGCCCAAGCACATCCTGTAATTGTATTAACCCAAATAAGTCAACTTGCAGTGGTTTTCATACAGAAACAGATGGTCCTTTTAATTTAACCGATGAAAAAATATTTCCTAGAGAAAGGCTTCCGGAATTCATTCCGGTTACATTGAAACAAGAAGGAAAGGAATATTCGGTTAACATACATGATCCAATTATTACCAACGTAAAGTTCATTTCCAAACTTCATCAGACTGAAGGCAACGAAGTATATGGAACGCTAGAGGCGATAATTACAGGGTACTTAATAGATATAGTAGAAGAGCCTTTTACTGAAAAGAAATATATCACTTTATTTGGAAAAGCTCCCCTTTCAGTTCAAGTTGAAGAAGCCAGATCTTACAAGACGACTGTACCTACCGGCAAAAAAGAATTTAAAAACCGTTACCAAAGAATAGAATATTTCTATTCTGATTATGAGCAGACATATTGGGGAGATTGGAAATACCATCGTTCGAGTACTACAGGAATGGGCGAAGGATGCCTCAGTTGGGTCTTTCAGGCGTTTGGTGTGATTCTGTTTTTAATTTTTCTTATTGCGATGCTTCCTAATTTAATCGCAATATTACCATTGATACTATTCTTTGGGCTCATTAGCATAATTCCGATTAATGTGTGGCGGTGGTTACTTAACATTCTGGGAATGTTGTTGATAATAAGCTCAATCTACTTTTTGATATCGGGCAATAACAAGAGTTCCAGAACATATATTCCTAAAAAAAGTGTACAAAAAAGTTCTGCAGTTAGAATACCACAGTACATTCCAATTCAGGATAAAACAATACCTGAACTAATAGTTGATACTTTAATAACCCACAATGCACAATGGGAGGATTATGATGGTATTAAATATGAAGGCAGTTTCTGGGTTAAAAAATCTGACTATCAAAACTCAGGTGCATTCAAAAGATACCACCCAGTCAGCAATTCAAACTTTAACAACTACAACTATATCATAAATGATTTATATCAATTTGACAAATCCAAAATGGGTGGTGTGATTCAATTATTTGATTCAATTAGACTTGAGAACAATTTATCACCCATGCATTTTGCTGAAGTAATCGTATCATTTGTACAAGCCATTCCTTATACTCTAATCCTTCCAAATGCATGCAATGCAGATCTTTATAATGATTTGTTCATAAAAGAATATTTAAACGATCCAGACAACAGATGCTTAGGAGACGAAAAATATGGCTTGCTGACCCCTGTAGAATTTTTGGCTTCATTGATGGGTGATTGTGACACAAGAACATTGCTCCTGTATACAATCTTATCTCACTATAATTTTGATGTTGCCATTCTGACTAGCCAATATTATAATCATTCAATAATAGGAATTAATTTACCATATGAAGGTATAACATATAGTGATTCGAATCTTAGATATGTGTTGTGGGAAACAACATCAGGCATTCTTGAACCAGGCTTAATATCACACGAAATATCAAATCTTGCTTATTGGAAAATATCAATAAAATCTTACTAACATGAACACCACAAAACTAATTCTTTTAACGTCTGCCGTTATTCTATCATTATCATTCTTAATTCTAATAATCCTGCTCATCAACAGGAAATTTAGGTCACAAAGAAAAAATGATGCTCCGGATAATTCCGCTTACAGCATTCATTTTGCCTTCCAGTTCATTTCCGGGGTTTTGATCACTAGCAAGGTTTTATTCCTGCTAAATGAAACAGTTGATATGCTCAATAAAACCAGTGATAAGGTATGGGTGGAGTGTATCAGACCCGGATCGATTTTAATAGGATTAGGTCTTGCATGGTTTATTTTTTGGTATTTTTTTGTAGCCGTTCTTTCAATCCTGGCCACAGGTAAAAGAGATCTAAATAAAGAGTTGGAATCAAATCACAAATCATATGCCATTGAAAGAGGTGTGCTGCTCATGGGCTTTATATTTTGTCTGCAACCTGTCCTTGAGCTCATTCTCAGGAATTTTATACCATCAATGGAAATTCCGTTCATATACTAAAATAATCTATAAAATAAAATCAAAGGAAGGCCAATAGTTACTCATAATGATTGATAATCTTTACCTTACAATCATTAATAACTGCAGCTTAAAAACGATGTTCCAAAAAATACGTATTGCTCCTCTTCATTGCTTCATTTTTATATTAGTGTGCTTTGCCTTTAGTTCATCCGCACAAGACCTTTATAAAACACCCAGTGGAGAAAAATACCATCTTGGATCCTGCAGAATGGTGAAGAATGTTTCTACAAAATTGGTAGATGAAACCTCTATCAGAAAAATGGGCTTAGGCGCCTGCAAGATTTGTAAACCACCGGAATTTGGTGAAGTTAGCACAGGAAGTATTGCGGATAAGTCAGTTGGACAGTCCGAATCAGTCCAATGCATGGGAAAAACCAAGAGCGGATCCCGGTGCAAACATAAAACCAGAATTGCCAATGGTTATTGTTATCAACATGGTGATCAGGCACCAGGACAAAAAGTAGAAAAAATTTACACCGGAACTAGTCCCAGACCAAGTGTCAATATTTGTGGTGCAAAAACCAAATCAAATAAGCCCTGCCAGCGGAAAGTATCCGGTGGAGGGAGGTGTTATCAGCATAGTTGAGCAGCGATTCTACAATTGTTGTACAAAATTAAATTGTACATTTATATGCTTCGGTAATTAAGCTTTTAATCATCTACCTCCAATTCATAAGTTTTCCCGTCTTCGTCAGTCCCTTCTAAAACACCATAGTCAACCCATTCTACATCTATGTACTTTTCATTGCCATCTTCATCATAGATATAGCCACTTCCACTTTTACCTTGAATATCAATGTTACCATAAACACTATTCCCATCTTCGTCATATCCCGAGATGTCGTAGTTGTATTCGTACTCGCCTGAAATACCTGTGCGATGTTCATATTTATATTTAGAGTCTGTATGATAGTTGTTGTCCGAAGCCGGGTTGGCATTATCAGAATTTTCACTAGAACTATTAGAATATGATGAATTAATACCAGTAGATGAATTCTCAGTTTGTTTTGTGTTTGGAGAACAAGAAAAGAGTATAAAAAGAATTAAGAAATAAATTGTCATTTTCATGTTAATATATTAATTTCTGATAAAAATAATTCAATTGACCGAATCTGTAAACTTTAATTCCTATGGCTGTTCATAAATCACTTTATACACTTTTTACTTCAGAACTGGTAGTAACCTTATATAGGGGGGCAATACTGGCCGGAATCCCTCTGACTGAACTCAGAATCCAAAAGTAAACCTGCTAGCACGGAAAAAGCACTTATGGGGGTCAACATACGCCAGAATGTCAGCATCTAAATATTGGCACAAATAGAACCGAAACAAAGTGGCATCATTTGACCGAAACAGGTGGCACTAATAATGAGGAATGGGTGGCATCATTTGAACCGAAATGATCAAGAAGCAAGTATGTCCTTCCGAATTCCTTCCGAATTCTTACCGTAATTCTTCCGAAGTGCACCTACATCCTCAGATTCACTTTCATCTTATTATCTATACAATTCCATGTTAATGGTTGATTTTAGAATTGAGGTTTCAAATTTTTACAACTTGAGGTAGTGTACTAAGGAAACCATTGCTATTAATGGATTTCCGGCTTCTTGAAAATCAAATTAAATCCATACTAAACATGCATACCACCCATCCCCGGATTATCTACCATTCTTTTCATAGTATCAAAAAGTGCCTGGTAAAAGGCGTCATCCTTTGCGTATAGTTTATACAGTTCGAGTTCTTTTTTCCTTTGTTGGCTCATAACGTCATCCAATATTTTCTTAAATGCCAGGTCCCGATTTTGGGTGTCTTTGTTTCCTGCTACTTTGGATTGAAAGTCAGGATGGGCTTGAATGTGTTTACTAATTGCAATAAACTTCACCCGCTGGTCTTCCGGTGTGGCATCCCAACCCTGAAACCATCTGTCGTTGAAGGACTTAATGATTTCATCTAACGGGTCTTTTTCTTCCTCTGCACCATGTGCTCCTCTTGGGTTTGGATTTTGAGGGTCCAATTTTGTTGCTGAATCATCTAGTCCAATTGTGTAATTGAGCTTGGTTCGTTCCAAGCCATAGGTGGACAAATCTACGGATTCCAATAGCTCATCAATTAATTCATCTTCCTTCGTTCTGACAATGAGTTTAGGAATCAAGAATTTCAGAAACCAGAATAATTTTTCCCAGTCCAAAACTTCATATGGCATAATAGAAGCCATTTGACCGTAGATTTTCACAAACTGTTTGGCCTTTATTTTGAAGTCTGCTTTTTCGGCATCTTCTAATTCCAATTCCAGATTAAACCGATTGGCTGCAATGTCTATGATCGGACTGAGTTGTTGTGCGTCCACTCCATCAAAGTATTTCTCAACGAAAGATTGTACTTCCGCCCATTCATACACAGCTACTTCATCCAGGGACCCTTTCAATTCATGTAAAACATTAATGTCTGTTGCCCTGCTCAGCGAAGTTGATGTGTAGAATGGATCAAATGAGGCTTTGATTTCTTCCACGTTATTGAAGAAATCCAATATGAATAAATCTTCGGTTTTCTTTCCCAACTTATCAGCTGAACGGTTTAATCGACTTAATGCCTGTACCGCCAATACTCCCTGCAATTTCTTGTCAACATACATTGTACATAATTTGGGCTGGTCAAAACCTGTCAGGTATTTATTGGCAACTACCAAAATGCGATAAGCATCTGAATCAAAATTATCCCTGGTATCTTTCTCTGCAAATCCATTTAAATCAGGCTCAGTATATTCTATTCCATCAACAATCTTCTTTCCGGAAAACGCTATCGCGATTTTAAAAGGGTTGCCTTTATCATGGACAATCTGATTAATGGCTTGATAGTAGCGAATGGCAGACTCAATGTTTTGAGTTATCACCATTGCTTTTGCCTTGCCCTTCAACTTCTTTGTATTAAATACTTTGCTTATAAAATGCTCTATCATGATTTCCGCTTTCGTACCAATAGTTTGTTTATGTCTCTCAACATAAGCACGAAGTTTGGTTTGAGCCTTTTTAGTATCAAATAGCGGATTGTCCTGTATAGACTTTTCTATCTCATAATAGCTTTTGTAAGTAGTGTAATTAGCTAACACATCCAGAATAAATCCTTCTTCAATGGCTTGTTTCATCGAATAGAGATGAAATGGCTTAAATGTGCCATCCTCCTGCTTTGTGCCGAACCTTTCCAGTGTTGCATTTTTGGGTGTCGCCGTAAAAGCCAAATATGAGGCATTCCCCTTCATTTTTCTGGCTTGCATAGCCTTCAGGATTTTGTCCTGAGTATCTTCCTCCTCTTCTTCATTTTCTGCCATCCCCATTGCCTGGTTCATCTTACTTGCTGCCGTTCCGCTTTGTGAGCTGTGTGCTTCATCAATGATTACTGCAAAGCGTTTGTCGCTCAAATCAGCAATACCTTCTACAATAAATGGGAACTTTTGTATTGTTGTGATGATGATTTTCTTGCCTTGTTCCAGGCTATCTTTTAAATCTTTGGATGAATAAGCAGGGGCAACTATATTCTTGACTTCTGAAAATTCCTTGATGTTTTCACGAAGTTGTCTGTCCAATAATCTTCTGTCAGTTACAACTATCACCGAATCAAATAAAGGATTTTGAACTCCTTTTGAACCGGGAATTCCTTCTCTTTCGGGATATGTCTCAATCATCTGATAGGCAGCCCAGGTAATGGAATTGGATTTTCCTGATCCTGCTGAATGTTGAATCAAATAAGTCTGACCAACACCATTTTGTGAAGCATGACTTAATATTTTACGAACCACATCCATTTGATGATAGCGGGGAAAAAATAGCGTTCTCTTGGCTAAAGCGTCAGTGGATTTGCCATCAAAACGAACAAAATGCTGAATGATGTTGGCTAAACTTTCACGGGCAAAAACCTCCTCCCATAAATAACTGGATTTATGTCCGAAGGGATTAGTAGGATTACCCTTGCCATTGTTATGACCTTTGTTAAATGGTAAGAAAAAAGAATTAGCACCAGTCAACTTGGTACACATATACACTTCATCAGTATCTACAGCAAAGTGTACGATCACCCTACCGAAATTGAGTAATGGCTGCCGGATGTCTCTATCAAATTTATACTGCTTGATACCGTGGACCTTGGCATTTTGACCTGTCCATTGGTTTTTGAGCTCGAGTGTAGCGATGGCAATTCCATTAACAAATACAACCATATCAATTTCTTCCCGGGTATTTTCCTGATTGTAGCGAATTTGACGAGAGACACTATACTCATTCATTTCAAAATTGTCCTTTACCACCTGGCTGCTACTTGCCATTGGCAATTGATAGAAAAATGTGAAATGAGCATCTTCCACCTCCAGGCCTTTACGAAGTATCCGCAGAACTCCATATTTATTTACCATTCTGTCGAAACGTTCCAGAATTTTGAGTTTCCAGTCAGGGCTTCGTTGCAGCTTTTCAAGCTCTTTCTTCTGAGTATTCTCTAAAA
>JALHRR010000016.1 GCA_022841345.1 Saprospiraceae bacterium | reverse complement strand
GATAAAAAAACACTTGTATTTCCTTGCTCCTTATCTAAGTGTTCAGTGGCCACTTTTAGCCCAACTAAAGTTTTGCCTGCGCCTGGCACTCCTGTAACAAAGCAGATTATTTTTTTTTGATTTTGCTTAGCGTATTCAATTGTATCAGAAATATATTTTGCTGTTATTGTCAAATTCACCGCTTCTGCATCATTTCTTGTAATATTTTCGACATTGTGATTATTGTATAAGCTGATGGCAGCTTCAATGATTGTGGGAGTTGGAGAATAACTCCCATTTACATAATCATGACTTTTGATGCCTTCGCCTTCGCTCCGATACTCAAGGACTTTTTCTATGGTTGCTCGTAAATTTTTTGAACTAGCTTTTAGTGGATTTATCAAGTTATCATTATGACTTTGAACAATCCAATCCGTATCAATTAAGTTTGATTCTGTTGCTATTAATATTGGAATAAGTAATAATTCATGACTAGGTTTATGAAAGTTCTTTAAGTCTAATGCGTAGTCCCAAACTTGCTCTATATTACTTTTTAAAAAATCTTTTTCACCTGCTTTGAATTCAATAACAAAAACTACATTCTCAATAATCAACAAACAATCTACCCGCTTTCCCATTCGCGGAATCGAAAACTCAAAGAATAAGTGACCTTCTTGATTATAAAGCACTTCTTTCAAAATTTCAACTTGGGTTGACCAAGCAAATAACTCGGTAGTAATATGTCCCATTCGGCTATTCATAGAGATCTCTCCTATGATAGTGGAAGGGGATTTTATTAAAAAGTCTTCAATTGTGTCTGAATAGTAGTAATTGAGCATAAATGGTTTTTACTAAAAAGAACTGTCACCGAGAATATTAAGCGGTGACAAGTGTAAAGTTAAAAATCTATAGATCTTAATTCAGCTTTCCTTTTCAAAGGCCCCGACCATCAGCGACATTAATATAAAATTCAGTGTAAAAAAATAACAGCTTCACCCATACAAGCTCCTACACACTCTTCCCTCACCCTATCTTCTGATAAATAATCAGCTTCTTTCACGTCGTCTGGAGACGCCAGCTTGTGGTGAGTGTGTGTAATGGGTGTGAGTAATAAATCCGGGGCAAGAGTCCCGGACCATCGGCAACATTTAAAGAATGTTCAGAGAAAAAAAATGCCACTTCTATCCGGTTGTTCACACTCACCCCAACACTCTCACCCGGCTGTTCCCCAAGAGCTAAAGACTAATTAAGGTAAAAGCAGGTTGTTCTTCCAGAAGCTAGAAGTAGCATTACTTACAATTAAAATCCAAAAGCTTCTCCCTCTTCCCGGGGCAAAACTCACCCCCGACCCCTCTCTTTTGAAGAGAGTACCTATTGAAATTGGAGTAGCCGAGTAGTTTTTGTTCGGCGGAGCTCACTTCACTACTCGGTTCACTTCACCCAAAAGGTAAGTTTAGTACCTTTTGGGTTCGTTCATCCTTCCCAAGGGAAAGGTCGGGATAGGGTTCACACACAACACTCATCACTCTCACCCGGCTGTTCGCCAACAGCTAAAGGCCACCAGCTATAGGCCGGCTGTTCCGCCAGAAGCCAGCAGCCAGAAGTTAGAAGCGGCTGTTTAATCTTAATTCGCAATTCTCTTCAAAAAAAATCCCTACCTTTCTCCCTCATTCCCCGCCAGGAGTCCCTTTCCCATTTCCTCCACCCAAAAAACTGTCCTCCTATGTTCAGCAATTTGCTATTAATATCCTGGCGCATTTTTAAGAAAGACCGCATATTTTCCCTCATCCATATCGTAGGACTAGCACTCGGTATCGTGTGCTGCCTCTTTATTCATCTGTATGTCCGGGACGAACTCCAATATGATCGCTTCAATGAAAATTATGAACGCATAGGTTATATCGGCACCTCCATCATCAGAGAAAACGAAGAAAATCACTACTCCCTCGCCAGCCGCACAGCAGGGGAATTTATCCGCGATAAGTATCCCGAAATAAAAGCTCAATCCCTCGTCCAAAAATGGAAACCCACCATCCTCTTTGAAAATAAATACTTCAATCAGGATATCATGATCTTCGCCGAACCCGAGTTTCTCGATATTTTCACAATCAATATACTGGAAGGCAATCCCGCTCCGACTTTTGCCGAACCATTCCAAATCATCATCTCCCAAAAACTCCGCGAACGTTACTTCAAAAACCGGGAAGCCATCGGTCAATCCCTCACTGTCAATGATACACTGCAGCTACAGATTGTCGGGGTCATGGAAGATCTGCCACATAATTCCGGCATCAAAACCGAAGCCATTGTGTCTTATGAAACGCAACGCAAACTCACAGAATACTTCGTTGACTGGACCTATCTTACAGGCTATCTCTATGTGCTGCTGGAATCCCCAAATGACTTCGATGCCCTCGACAAAAAACTCGCTCCACTCGCCATGGAACAATTCTCCGCAGAACTCGAAGGCTCCGGCATGACCGTTTCTGTGGGAGTCGAGAAGCTTAGCGAACAGCGGCTTTATTCTGACCGCACACATGGATTCAGTCCCGCAGGTGATATTAAGTATATCTATATTTTTGGGACGATCGGCTTGTTTATTCTGTTGCTTGGCATTATCAATTATATCAATCTCAGCACCGCCCGGGCCATTGAGCGTGCCAGAGAAGTTGGGATTCGCAAAGTGGTAGGCGCAGGAAGATCAGGGCTTGTAGGCCAGTTCCTCACAGAATCAGTACTGGTATCCAGTTTTGCACTCCTGCTGAGTTTGGGACTCACAGTGTTGTTATTGCCCGGATTCAATCAGCTCACTTCCAAGGTCTACACCTTCATGTACTTGCTGAATCCTGCTTTTCTGCTCGTTGCACTGGGACTAGCCTGGGGAACTGGATTGCTGGCCGGTGCATATCCCGCGTTGGTATTGTCAGGATTCCAGCCCATCAAAGTGCTCAAAGGTAGTTTCAAGCGCACTGCACAGGGTCAATGGTTGCGCAGAGGGCTTGTAGGGACCCAGTTTGTCATATCAATCGGGCTGATTTTCTGCGCATTGGTGGCATACCGGCAGATGAGTTATATGATCAACAGAGATCTTGGATTCAATAAAGATCAGGTCATAGTCATCGATGCCTCCAGCGTCGCCAAGAAAAAGCTCAATGGCAAAATCGATGCTTTCAAATCCGATGCCGCGGCTTATCCATTTCTTTCAGCGCTCAGTCTCAGCTCCAGCATCCCCGGCCGGGGTGCTCCACATTTCAATACCTACCCCGAAGGCATCGGCGAAGGTGAAACCCGAGCCTTGTGGATCGTCTCCGCCGACGAAGATTTCCCAAAAACCTATGGCCTTCAGATGATTGCAGGACGCGAGATGTCTGATGATTACCCACAGGACGACAGCTCATCTTTCCTGATCAATGAAGCCGTCATCCGGGAAATCGGCTGGGACCCGGATCCCGAAAAAGCCCTCAACAAACAGATCATTTTTGGAGACAATACAGGCAGAGTCGTGGGCGTATTCAAGGATTTTCATTACTTCTCCCTCAAAAACAAACTGAGCCCTCTCCTCCTCTTTCAGGAACCCGCATGGAACAATTTTATCTCCGTCAAATCTGATATTTCAGAGATTCCCCGGATCACCGCCACCCTGGAGACGATCTGGAAAAAACATTTCCCCGAGTACGATTTTAGCTATTTCTTCCTCGACGAGGACTTTACAAAGCAGTACCAGGCAGACGACCAGTTACTCAGCATTCTCGGGATATTTACCGGCATCGGTATACTCATCGCCATCTTCGGGCTCATCGGTCTCACCACCCATTCCGCCACCCAGCGCATGAAGGAGATTGGTGTTCGCAAGGTCCTCGGCGCTTCTGTTTTTTCCATCATCCGTCTGCTGGGCCGCGAAATGACTCTCATCGTCGGCATCTCTTTCCTGATCGGTTCCGTCCTCGGATACTGGCTCATCGACCGCTGGATGCAGGACTTCCCATATCGTATCCCCATCGGCCCCGAAGCCTTCCTGCTCACAGGCGTCAGTGCCATCAGTCTGGCATGGATATTCACCGGATATGTCATTTACAAAGCCACCCGCCGATCCCCCGTTCATGTTTTGAAGTCTGAGTAATATGATTATTTGGGCGTCCCGCGAGGTAATCTGAAATTGCAATTTTTTGAATTTGCAATTTCAGATTACTCGCGGTCGGGTCCCCAAAGCTTTGGGGACTGCCTCCTGCGTCGGCACCACTCCTATCCCTGACGCAAACAGCCTCTTGCTGACGTGTACTCTCCTTCCCACTGGCCTTCTATAGCAACTCGTCCCGCGCTTTGGTCGTAGCCCGTGTGACGTCTTGCGTCGCTGCGCTTGCAAGGTGACATCTTTTTGCTGGCGCAAAAAGGTGACATCTGAACATTTTATTCCCGGCTACGCCGTCAATAAAATGATCAGGTGACAGCTGGCGCTCAATACAGGCAGGTAGGTCACATACATAACTTCTTCTAGCTTCTTCCAGGTTATATAGGATGTTCATTCAATTAAAAGACGGCTGTTTCCTTTCCCTTCAAAAGGGAAAGGGCAGGGATAGGGTTCACACACTAACGACTAAACACCCACACACGGCTGTTTTCCATAAGCCGCCTTCTTGCGGCTGTATCCTTATGCCTTTTGCCTTACGACTTACACCTAACATCTACTTCCCGGCTACGCCGTCAATAAAATGTTCAGGTGACAGCTGGTGCTCAATTCAGGCAGGCAGATTATATACATGAAATCTGCTTCCATACATTTGTCAACTCATAACTCATAATCCATCACTCATTACTCACACCGGCTGTTCTGCCAGCAGCTAGAAGCAAGATGCCAGAAGCGGCTGTTTCCAAAAGCTATTCAACTTGTAAACTTGCACTTTTTCGCTACATTTGCCAAAAGCACTTTTCTCCCAATGAAATGTATCCTCTGGATTGCTTTGTGGATTGGTTTAAACCTCAGCAATTTGTATGGGCAAAGATTAGCTTATCAAAGCCTTACCATCGATGAGGGACTTTCTCAGGGAATGATTTTCGATATCCTGCAAACCAAAGACGGTTTTCTGTGGATTGCTACAAAAGATGGTCTTAACAGGTACGATGGTTACAACTTCAAGGTTTGGAGCAATGATTCGGACAATCCCTGGTCGCTGGCCAGCAATTCCATCACGGCGTTATTTGAAGATAGCCGTCATTGGCTTTGGGTTGGCACTGAAAATAATGGAATTCAGCTTTTTGACAGAAAGACAAACCGATTCTATTATTTTGATATCCCGATCCTTTATAATAAAGGTAATCAGATAGCATATGATGTACGCCAAATTGCCGAAGACCCTGATGGCAATATTTGGATAGTCACGAGAGGAGGAGGAGTATTCAGATTACAAATACCGGAAGACTGGATCACTTCTCTTCCTGATCAACACGACCTGAGTAAGATTATAAAACTCTCTCCTGTCTCTTTTCCCGTGCCTGAAAAGGCAGTCCCGGGCTGGATTGAAGAGTTCAAAACCATCTTAATGGCAAAAGATGGAAAAGTTTGGATAGGCACTTCGCAAAACCTGTACAGGGTTGATCACCGGTCTTTGTCGGTTTCTAGTTTAAAACGCCCAGCAGGAATGCCTCCGGAATGCTGGCAATTAAAACAAACATCTGCAGGTGAAATCTGGGGTACCACTAATACCGGAGTATTCACTTATTTAAATGGTCACTTCCGCCATATTCCCATCTATAAAAACGGAGAATGGTCCAGTACATATCCTGCCATTTCTATAAATAAAAACGATCAGATTTGGATCCTTTTCGAACACAGGCTTTGGAAAATTCCAAAAGATGGCAGCTTCGACCCCAGTTCACCTGATCATCTGATGGATCGGCATGGAAATGTACTTTTTGAAGATAACCTGGAAAATATCTGGATGGGGACTCTTGGTTACGGGCTTCGAAAAATCCCGCTCAGACAAGCAATGTTTCACTCCATGCTGGAAGGCGTAAGCATCTGGAGCTTATGGAAAAATACTCAGGGAAATATTTACTGCAAACTATTTAATACAATTGTCCAACTCGATGAAAAAACAGGCAAATTGTCAGAGCAATCTGCTTTCCCGGATGCCCCTCCCCAACAAAATAGTATAGTCATTAGTGCCAACGGAGATCAATGGCTTCTTTGTGGACTGCGTGAAGGCGATGTCAATTTTAGTGAGCTGCGCCACTACACCTCCAAAGGAAAATTAATCAAAAGATATCCAATTGATATTGGTCGATATCCTTATGCTTCTTTGTTTGAAGCCAGAGATGGCTGCATTTGGGCTACCGGATCTTATGGTAAATTATTGCGCCTTAATCCAGCAACCGGTAAACAGCATATTTTTGATTTTGGACCCCAATTTGGCGAGTTGGAACAAACAATTGTAAGCTTTGCAATACAACAAGATGGAAAAGGGCAGTTTTGGATTGGTACTCAGCATGGGTTGATTAAAGGTATCTTAAATAATGACAAAATGGCTTTTCAATTATTTAAGCCCGGCTTACCTAATTCTATTAATCATAGCTATATATTGAATCTCTTGCCGGATCCTGTTGAGCCGGACAAAATTTTATGGATTGGAACAAAAGGTGGAGGAATAAATCGTTTGGATTTACAATCTGAAAGTTTTACATACTTAACAAGTGATCAGGGCTTACCCAACAATGTGGTATATGGAATACTTGCAGATGATGAGGGAAATTTATGGTGTAGCACTAACAGAGGAATAGCAAAATTTGGAATGACTGAGTCGGGCCATTACCAGATTACACCCTTTACTGCCGGAGATGGCTTGCAAAGCAATGAATTTAATACTCAGGCATATTTTAAAGCGTATGATGGAGAATTGCTTTTTGGTGGTGTGAATGGGATTAATCGCTTCTATCCAAAAGATCTTCAGTTCAACTCCAAATCACCGCAGGTCTATATCGTTGGGATGAAAGTAAATCACCTTCCTTTGATAACAGCCAATGTAGAAAATCCGGAAAACATACCTATCGAATACCGGAAAAAACTAAAATTAGATTATACCAGAAATAATTTGTCATTTGAGTTTGCATCTATGGATTTTACAGATCCGAACAAAAATCAATATCGGTATCAATTATTGCCCATTGAAAAAAAATGGATTCAGGCCAGTAATGGTCGTTTTGCTCATTATACCCATCTGGAACCCGGGTCCTATACATTCAGAGTTCAGGGTAGCAATAGTGTGGGAATATGGAATGAATCGCCGGTAGAGATGACTATAATCATCACTCCACCCTGGTGGTTTTCCACTCCGGCTTATATTTTTTATTTTCTGGTCCTCGGATTCCTCGTCTGGCAGTTCTGGAGATTTCAGCTGAACCGAATCAAGTTAAAAGAGCAGCTAGCATTTGAACTCCGGGAAGCTGAAAGATTAAAAGAACTGGAACAATTAAAAACCACTTTTTTCAATAATGTAACGCATGAATTCAGGACACCGCTCTCGCTGATTCTCGAACCGGCACGCCAGATTCTGGCTAAAACGGAAGACACAGAAATCAGGAAGAATGCCTCGCATGTGGAAAGCAACAGTCTCCGGCTTTTGAATATGATTAATCAACTGATGGACCTTGCCAAATTGGAGAGTAAAAGCATACGACTGGAACTCAGACATGGCAATCTGACAGAACTACTTCAAAATACAATCCATTCTTTTACACCACTTGCAGAAAAACTGGGAATATCTTTAAAACTGACGATAAATTCTGATATTCCAGTTTTCTTCTTTGATGCAGGCAAAACAGAGCTGATCATCAATAATTTGATCTCCAATGCTTTAAAATTCACGCCAATGGGTGGAAAAGTAGAAGTCATAGTTGAAAACCCGCCTTTAAAAATGGATGAACTCAATTCTTCTGACAACCCATTGCTTTGTATCAAAGTGCAGGATTCAGGAATAGGAATTGCTTCCGAAGAACTTGATAAAATATTTAAACGATTTTATCAGGTCCCGGACTCAAGTCTTTTAAATTCCAATGGCGAGAAACTGCAACCCGCATTATCAGGTTCAGCAGCTACTGACTCAAAAAAAACCACTCATAACCCCGGGACAGGAATCGGTTTGGCATTAAGTAAAGAATTTGCAGAATTGATGGGAGGTGGGATTTCTGTAGAAAGCACCATTCTAAAAGGATCTTGTTTCAATTTTTGCTTACCAATGAGAGCAATCGATACCGACGCTACTCAAGCATTCAGGAAAGAGACCGAAATAATTACCCCCCCCATTGAAATTCAAACTGAGCAGCATCTTACTCCAACAGAAAGTGCAGAATTGCCCTTGGCCCTGGTGATCGAAGATAATCAGGAATTGAGACAATTTATCAGTCAATCAATCCAAAAGAACTGGAAAGTAGAAGAAGCAGAAGATGGAGAAAAAGGAATAGAAAAAGCAATACAACTTATCCCGGATATTATCATTACAGATTTGATGATGCCGCTAAAAGATGGATTTGAAGTTTGCAATACCTTAAAGACCCATGAACTGACATCGCATATTCCTGTCATTTTATTAACTGCAAGGGCAAATATAGAATCCAAACTGGCTGGCCTCAGAACAGGCGCTGATGACTATCTGACCAAACCTTTCCACACTGAGGAACTATTATTAAGGATGTTCAATCTTTTGGAGATGCGAAGAAAACTCCAGGCACGATTCAGTAGTATAAAAATAGCCATCTCCAGTATTGACCCAAAATCTGGCACATTAGAATTATCAATACCCGACAATGAATTCCTTCGCCGTTTTATTGATATTCTGCAGGAAAATATAGAAGATGAAGATTTCGGAGTGGAAGCATTAGCCCAGAAAATGTTTATCAGCCGCTCTCAGCTACATCGAAAACTCAAAGCACTCACGAACCAAAACGCTACAGATTTTATCAGAGATTTTCGACTGGAAAAAGCAATGGAAATGCTGCAGGATCAGGAAGTACAGGTCAATGAAGTAGCATCCAGGATTGGTTATAGTAATGTGAAATATTTTTCAACCATATTTAAAGCAAAATATGGTATATCACCAAGTCAGGTGCATTCAAAAAATTGATTCTTTTCAATAGAAGTGTCAAATGATTTAAATTCAAGCAGAGCGAACTCCTGAAACAAGAAATTTACGCAACATTGCAACGACAACAAACCATTTTGCAACCAAAACAATCCCTTCAAATCTGCAATATTCCTCAATTTTGTGACAACCCGCCATTTAAGCGGTCGACTACAAAATTTAAGTTCAAAATGAAATTGGTTCAGACTTTACGCTTCCCGCTCTTCCTGTTAGCCTGTGTCATATTTATACAATGTGCTGAAAATTCAGGTGCATTGAATGAGGCTCCAATTCAAAGTGAAATGGACATGCTGGAAAGGGGAAAATATTTGGTTGAAATTCTCGGCTGTCATGATTGCCATTCACCAAAGAGGTTGGGTCCGCAAGGTCCTGAAATCATTCCGGAATTACATCTTTCCGGGTATCCATCAGATCGACCCGTTGGCAAAATTTTACCCGGGTTAATGGATCAGAACGACTGGATTCTATTTGGAAGCGACGGCACTGCTGCTGCCGGTCCATGGGGAATTAGCTTTGCTGCTAATATTACTTCTGATGAATCCGGCATAGGAAGCTGGACTTATGATCAATTCAAAATAGCCCTTACACAAGGTAAATATAAAGGACTTGCAAATGGACGTCCATTGTTACCACCAATGCCATGGTTCAATTATTCAGAAATGAAAGATGATGATATCCAGGCTATTTTTCAATATTTAAAGAGTACCCCGGCAGTGCGAAATCTGGTTCCGGCACCAACCGTATTTGACCGCTAATTCGTACTTGAAAAACCAACTTAACGTGATTTCGACGATGATATCTAAGAATAAAAAATTTATAAAAAACCCCGAAAAGGGGTTTAACAACGGTTAGCCCGAATGAAAATTCGGGGCTAATGGCAAGAAATAATTCGTTTTGGCGGCATTTTTGCCTATAAGATGCAAAAATAGTGACCAAACGAAAAAGCTCCTTTATCCGTCGAACTCACGTTAACTTATGGTGTTATTTGAAAACAAATTTATTCGCCCAACCATGAATGCAGAGATTAGATGATGCATTATTTATCGAGTGCAATTTGACTTTTTACCTTAAAATGGCGAATATAGAAAGGCCGGCGAGTTTTATCCTGCCGGCCTGATTTTTACTTCCACTATTAACTGTTAAGTTATTTGACAATTGCTACCTATGCCTTTTTTCTCTTACTTTTAAACATCTCCACAATATCCTTGTCCCTCATAAATTGCATCTCTACGAAATTGGTAGCTACAAATTTCTTGATATCCTGATAGTCTTTTCCACGCTTATCCGGAAAGGCTTTCATTAACTTAACTACATATGTCATGCTCAGGTCTTTGATATCCTGATTGAAGTGTTCATTGGAGAATACTTCCATGTAGATCACCATGTATTTATTCAATTCAAAATAATCAGCATAAGCATCAACATCCAGATTATTCAGAAATCTGGAGAAGTATCCGAGGACAAGGTTTCGTACACATTCATTGAACAAAGACATTCCTTCATACTGGCCATAAAGTGTTTTCACATGCTCGATCACCTCGTCATGCATATAACCTTTAGTGGAAAGATTAGTGGCAAATGCGTAGTATCTGGAAAAGTCATCTTCAGCTTTGCTCAAATCCATGAGGGCAGCTACCCGCTTGTCATTTACTCCTGTAAGCTTAAGCTTTGACTTAAATCGCTCCAGCAAGAAATTAAAGTAAATCTCATTGAAATCATCAGCATCTCTCAGCTTGTTCAGGATCTTACCCATTTTGGTCTGATCCGCTTTTTTCAAATCAAAATAATTAACAACCAGACCCAGAGAAATGGTATGCTCTTTTGTGTGGTGGAATTTTTCTTGTTCCAAATATGCCAGCACCTCAGGAATAAAATTCTCATTGTATTCATTGATGACCGCTCTTGCTTTCAGGAAATTGAAGATCCCCGGTGCCAATAATTGTTGTGAAACCAGATCTGTTGGAAATTCAGTAGTATGCGAGTTGAATTTCTCAAACTGAGAAGCATATACCTTATATCCGCTGACACGCTCCTGCTGATATTGATATTTTTCCAGTTTCTGCGCCTGAAGAAATTGCTTGACCTTCTTATTGCTCACTTGCTCAATGAAGCTGGTAATCCAGATATCTGAGCTCAGTGCAAAACCAATCTGAACCGATTGTCCGATACGCTTGCGGATATAGTCAAAATTGGATGAATCGCAGATAGTGCTCAGTACGCGACCGAATCTATCCTGCGCATGTGTGTACTTGCAACGATCATTCAATGCCCCTCTCAACACGTTGTACCCCAGTATTCTGGGCAAAAACAAACCTTCAAACCGCTCGTCCAGCAATTTATCTTCCAACTGATAAATCTGCAATGGCTCTACCAGGGCTACCTGCGTGTATAGCTCTTCGATCTCAGGCTCATAAGTCTCCACCAACTCCTTATAAAATGCCTCTTCCTCCTCTTCCAGGTAAGATGCCAGTATATCGGATGACTGGATAGCCTCAGCAATGGTCTCCAGATTCTGCTCGTACAACTTGTTCAGATGTTTCATATTAAAAAATTGTGATCGTTATAAAAAGAGACCTGATAAAACCGGCTAAGGCTTTATCAGGTCTGTATATAATTCTGAAGTATAAAAATGCATGTTTCCATGCATTAAATAAAATCTATGCTTCTTTTTCTTCTTCGTTTTCTTCGCCTGACGCTTCTGTTGTTTCTTCAGATGCAATTTCTGCTTCAGGAGTTTCAACAACTTCTTCAGCTGCAGTTGCCTCTTCTACTACCTCAGCAGCAGGAGCTTCTTCAGCAAGCTCAGCTACAGGAGCTTCTTCGACAGCAGGTGCTTCTTCAGCGGCAGGAGCTTCAGCAACAGGTTCTTCAGTCACGGGAGCTTCTTCAACCGGAGCCTCTTCAGCTACAGGGGTTTCTTCAACTACCTCAGGAGAAGCTTCTGCCACTGGCTCAGCTTTCTCATCAGCTACAGAAACTGTGTCTTCAACAACTGCTGCTGTTTCTTCAACAACTGGTGCTGCTGCTTCAACTTTGGGAGCTGCAGGTTTTTCCTGAGCAACCGGAGTTTCTTCAACAACCGGAGCTGGTTTTGTACCACCGGAAACTGCTTTGTGGAATGCTGCGATTTCTTCTTTTGTAGCTTTTACTCTCGCTGCAATTTTAGTTTCTTTTGCACCGATCCATTCTGCTAGTTTTACTTCTGCTTCTTCAGTAGTGAAAGCTCCTTTCTTTACACCTCTCATAAGGTGCTTCTTAAGCAGAACTCCTTTGAAACGAAGGATTGCACGAACTGTCTCTGTAGGTTGTGCACCATTTGAAAGCCAGTTGTAAGCTTTGTCGCGATCGATTTCGATCGTTGCAGGTTTGGTCATTGGGTTATAGAAACCAAGACGCTCAATAAATTTTCCATCGCGTGGTGATCTTGCATCCGCCACTACGATATGATAGTAAGGTGATTTAGTTCTTCCCTTACGTTGTAATCGCATTTTTACTGCCATAATGAAGTTAAAATTATTTGGTTTTACCATACCTGCTTACCTCCAACATGGAGCGGCAGGCCTTTAACGGAGCGCAAAGATACATATTTTAGTATTCGGGGGTAGAAAAAATTAAAAAAAATAAATCAAGACTAAAACTCAAGCCTGAATCTGAGGTTTATCCGCCTGGAAGTCAGGTAATTAGGTATTGCATACTGAACATTGTAAATGGACTTCACCCAGGTATTATTGGCGACATTTGCCATTTGCATCAGATTGAATACTTCTACACTGATCCATCCATTCTTAAAATGCCTTAATGGATGCTTAGGCCTGCGCTCCAGCCAGCTGGCATCCCACAGTGCATAAGAGAATCCGATATCAATTCTTCTGTAGGGAGAAAATCTGAATGTATTGCGGTACACATCATTTGCTTCCGGCAGTCCGAAAGGCAAGCCAGTTCCAAAGGTGAAATTTAAGTGGACCTTGAAATTTTCATTTTTTGGCAGGTAATCCTGGAAAAATATAGTAAATAAAATAGCCTGATCTGTGGGTCTTGGTACAGTCTCAACGGGTCTTCCTTCTCTTTCTCCGGGATTTCTGGCAAGATGCTGAACACCTTCAATAGATTCTCTGGCCCGAAGGTAGCTGATGTTGAACCAGGATTCAGCTCCCGGAAGAAATTCTCCATTCAACCTCAGGTCGATTCCTGTAACATAACCTTTTGCATCATTTTGACCGCTGTACCGGATACGGACATTGTCCACATCATAGGAAATCAGATCCCATAAATGTTTGTAATACACTTCCCCTATCAGACGATATTTTACCTGATTGTTTTTACCTGTTGTAAAGTCCCAGGTCATACCCGCCAGTATTTGTGCTGATTTCTGAGATCGGGCATCTTCATTTACCTGACCCTGAGGATTTCTCAATTCACGGTAGAAAGGAGGCTGATGGTAAATACCGCCTGAAAGCCTGTAAATAATATCTTTTTTTGAATTGAATGGCTTATACGATAACTGAGCCCGTGGAGATATGACCCATTCTTTGTTTAATGTCCAGTAATTAGCTCTTACCCCATAAGTAAATTGCAATTCACCGGCATCTTCCCGCATCCAGGTATAGGTATTCTGTGCAAATGCCATAACTCTGGCACTCTGCAATTCATTTTCAGCTTTATACACTTTATTGACAAAAAGACTGTCGTTGTTATTGGGCAGGGAGTATAATGCCGAATCCAGTCTTTCCCATTCATTGATTCTATCATCAATCCACTCATACTGCAACTTTGCTCCCCATTGTATGAAATCTGAGATCTGTCTTGAAGGAGAATTATTAGGATTTTGCAATTCAATTCCACCTTTCCACTCCAGATTCGTCACATTGGCCTGTAAATAATTTCGGACAAATGTATGCTGAACCCCACTTCCCAAAACAGCTATTACCTGTCCGGCTTCTTCCGCACCCAGACTGGTTTCTATCTGCAACAAATCATAATTTCCTATAATATCTATGCGCTCATTTTCATTACTCTGATAAGTAGATAAGAGCAATTTCATGAAAATCGGATTTCGCTTTCTATCAGGTAACCAGGTTAGAGATAATCCACCAAATGTAGATGTGAAATCATCGATCTCCTGACCCTCGAAGCTTGTTCTCAGATTCAGCGTAAAATCTATAAGACCCTTCGCAATATTTCCAAATGTAGGCCTGAAACTAAATCTGCTCCTGTTGAAATTACCCATGAATGCTACCTGAAAATCACGGTTGATATCATAAGTAAAATATCCCTGTATATCGGAAAAATCAGGTACATATTCACCTTTAATATCCAGACTGGACAATAAGTATTGGGTAGTTTTATATCTGGCGCCAACAAGATATCTGAACTTTCTGTATTTGCCATCATCCAGATCAAGGGCTCCTTCCACATGTGCACTACCTCCCAGCAAACTACCGCTGACGGAGCCTCCAAATTTTTCGGGACGCTTGTATCTTACATCCAAAACTGAAGATTGTTTGTCCCCATATCTGGCCTGAAATCCACCGGATGAAAAAGATAAATCGCGCACCATATCCATATTGGGAAATGTCAGACCTTCCTGCTGACCGGACCTGATCAGCTGAGGTCTGTAGATTTCAAAATCATTTACATAAATGAGGTTTTCATCATAATTCCCCCCGCGCACATTATATTGTGAAGACAGCTCTCCCCCTGTACCTGAACTTACTCCAAGGGCAATATGTGGCAGGACACTTTCAAGGTTTCCGGTGGTGGTAGGAAGGTATTTGAGTGATTCAACATTCTGACGGATCATACCCTGATGATCCATACGTGTGTCTGTTATCACGACTTCCAGACTGGAGGTGGATTGCACCATACTGACATCCAGCCTTCGGGTCGAACCCGGGGTTTCTTCTTCGATTGGGATTTTTACTTCTTTATATCCGATTCTGGAAATGACCAGGATTGCTTTTGTCTCTGCAGCAGCATACAGCTGAAATTTACCTTCGAGATCTGATTGGGTAGATTTGGTGGTTCCTTCGATGAAAATATTAGCAAATTCTATAGGCTCTTTTGTTTCAAGGTCTATAATCTGACCTGAGATCAAAACTGATCTTTGATCCTGGGCATATAATAACTGACAGCATGAAAGGAAAAGAAGTAAATATAAAAAACGCATATATAAATTTTCTGTGTCTCAATACGCCACAATAGAGTTGATGGACAGCTATTTGCTTCTTAAGATTAGTTATTCAACGGAAGGAAAACGTAGTTCAGACAGTTTGAGTATAGGGATTTAATTTCTTTAATTCACTAATCGCCGCAGCTGGGTCACTTGCTTTGAACACGGAGCTCCCGGCAACCAGCACATTTGCACCGGCTCTCAATAATGCTTCAGCATTTTGTGTAGTAACTCCCCCATCGATTTCGATCATCAAACTGCCATGACCCATACCATCTGCCATTTGTCTGAGTTCTCTGATTTTCTGATAAGTTGTTTCTATGAACTTCTGCCCACCAAAACCGGGATTTACAGACATCAGGCAGACCAAATCTATATCAAACAATACATCCTTCAAAAGATGAACTGGTGTGTGGGGATTAAGGGCAACGCCGGCTTTGGCACCTAATTGCCGGATTTGCTGAAGATTTCTATGCAAATGGGGGCAAGCTTCATAGTGGACTGATATTACATCTGCCCCGGCAGCCACAAATTCAGGTACAAACCGTTCAGGCTCCACAATCATAAGATGCACATCCAGAGGCTTTGTTACAACCTTATTGATTGCCTCGATGATAAACATTCCAAATGTGATATTTGGCACAAATTTACCATCCATAACATCCAGGTGCAACCAATCGGCATCACTCGCATTAAACATTTCCAATTCCTCTCTCAATCTGCCAAAATCAGCAGCCAACAAAGACGGTGCAATCAAATGCTTATTCATCATTGAGATTAATTGATTTTTGAAATACCTTCAGGATCGATCAAGTCCAGTCCCTGAAATCTTAAAAGTAAATTAGCAACTGTCACAACATCCTTTTCACAATAATCCACAATCCTCTGTAAATCTTGCTGTTCCCAGTAAACTTTGCCGACCTGACTTCCATCAATATCATCTTTGGGTGATGGTATTTCCAGTATAGCTGTTAGCAAATCGAGTGAAGTAAAATGCTTGATATCGCCAAACTTCCAAAGTTCCAGCGTATCAATCAAATGTTTTGTCTCCCATGGTTTTTTCCCGCTTATATTAACTATATCGGGTAGTTCAAGTCTATTTACCACCATTCTGCGACATATGTAGGGGACATCAAATTCACGAATATTATGTCCGCATAGATAAAATCTTGCAGGATCATTATAATGCTTGCTTAATAAATCAGAAAATGAAATGAGTAAATCTTTCTCGTCATCTCCTGAAAATGACTTAACTCTAAACCCATATTTGCCGTCTTCTTTACGATACAGAACCCCGACAGATATGCAAATAATCTTCCCGAATTCAGCAAAAATGGCCGCTTTATCAGAATAACTTAATGAATATTTTTCATCAATTTCAAGGGTTTCATCATAGTCTTTTATGAAGTATCTGCTCTTCTTTGCCCACAGATCCTGCATCCTCTCGGGAAGCTCAGACAACATTTTGCCCTGGGACACCGTTTCAATGTCAATAAATAATATTTTTCTAAGATCAATTTCCCCAACCATTTCGTAATTAATTGTGTATTTTGATGTGAAAAGTGATTACTTTTAGTTTGCTAACTCTATAAATCAATTCAAAGATATAGAAATCTATACAAAACCTACAAAACCATTTAACTATGAGTACTAATCAAAATCGTCTGAAAACCATTTTTATAGTGGTAACAGCAGTTCTTTTAGGAGTGATTGGCTTTTTATTGATTAATAGCAGTCAGAAAAGCAATCAAATTGATCAACAATCAGTACAACTGGATGAAGTTGAAAAATTGCAACTTGATCTGGAGAAACAATATTATGAAGCACTTAGTGAACTTGAACAACAAAGAGGCACTAATGATGAGCTAAACTCAATGATCGAAGCACAAAAGAGTGAGCTTAAACAACAAAAAGATCAGATCTCTCAGTTGATCGTTTCCAGAAATGAACTGGGAAGAGCAAGAGAGCAGATGAAGCAAATGAAAGTGAATTCAGATAAATACATGGCAGAGATCGAAGATCTGAAAGCCAAAAACGAAGAACTTTTTGCGCAAAATGAAAATCTGTCAACTCAAAACTCTCAGCTGTCTCAGGATATAGAAAGAGAACGTATTGAAAAAGATGAGATCGCTTCTGCCAGAGCAGCTTTAATGAGTGACAAGGAAAAACTTGAAATGAATAATAAAGACCTGAGCAAGAAGGTATCAAAAGCTTCTATGGTTCCGGTATTCAAAATCAAAGTCGATCCTCTTGAAATCAAGAAGAGCGGAAAAGAAGGTAAAGTGTCTAAAGCAGAGAATACAGACCGGCTTAGAGTTTGCTTCTCCACAGGAGAAAATAAACTTACTGAACCTGGATATGAGCGTTTTTATGTAAGAATTATCAGCCCGGGCGGCGAAACTCTTGCTGTTGAATCAATGGGCTCAGGTAACTTCAACAGTACTGAAAACAATGAGCAGATTCGCTATACGCAGATCAAAGAAATCGAGTACAACAATGATGCTGTGGAAGCTTGTCTCAACTGGGATAAGGAAAATGCATTTACAAAAGGCGACTACAAAGTAGAAGTTTACAACAAGGGGTATCTGGCTGGTGCCACTACTTTTAAACTAAAGTAAGCTAAACATATCAGGTTGATATCACAAATGTCAATCTGCACTAAAGAGGAATCCTTCACATGAAGGGTTCCTTTTTTTATTTCTCAAGGGTTCTAAAATAAATATTACTTAAACTCATATAAAGCTATTTTGAAGTTTCCAAAGTCCCGCCTTAGAGAATAATCCGTAAAAAATGGTTTTGAGTGAAGCGACCAAGGCTGTCACTGTATGAGCAATTGGTGAAGCCAAGAAGATATAGAGATGACCTGTGATCAATAAGCAGGAACACTGAGGCTAAAAGCGAGTTTGACAGACTTAGCGTAACGAAAACGCATTTTTAGGATTAGGCTCTACAGCGGGAATGGTTTTTGTTTACTTTTTGCCATCTCAAAAAGTAAAAGCCCTGCCGGCTCGAGGCAAATTAGAAGGAAAAAATTCCAATCAATTTTCAATAAATGGTAATGTCTCATTCTCATAGAATTAATATTGTGCTGTATTCTCTATGTTAGATGACTTCACTCAATATTTAATCTAGAACATAGCCTTTCTCAAATGACAAATATATCGTCACTTTCATCCTGAATTGGTTTTTATTTGTCGAATAGCCCGCACATCTTTGAGGGCTTTTCGTTTTTGGTCTATATTTGCGTTTTTAAATGAATGACTTAAAAAAATACTACTGTGTCAATACTGATATTTATACTTGTTTCTTACATTTTTTTATCTCTTTCTCTGAGACCATTATTTGCAAAAGCAGGTGTTCCCTCCTGGAAAGCTTTGGTTCCGGGTCTTAACTTTGTTGAATGGAGTACCATTGTAGGACAACCGCGCTGGTGGGCACTATTGTTATTGATTCCTATAGTCAACATTTTTATCTATGCAGGTTTGGCGGTTGATATGGTTCGTTCATTCAAATGTTATAAATTTTGGCATAGTGCACTTGCAGTAATTTATGCACCACTGATGTTTTTCTTGGTAGACAAAGACAAGGATGCTTCATACGATGGCCCTGTTGTACCAAAAGAAAAGGAATATAAGAATCAGTTGAAAGCCGCGAGGCACAACAAAGATGCAGTAGCCCTCAACAAACTATCCCGCAGCCCATTTCACAAGACAGGGGGTCGGGAATGGATTGAATCGGTAGTATTTGCGGTATTTGCAGCAGCATTCATCAGGATGTTTTTGATCGAGGCTTACATGATCCCTACCCCATCTATGGAAGGTTCGCTTTTAGTGGGAGATTATTTATTTGTAAGTAAGGCACATTATGGAATCCGTCCGCCTATGACAGTATTGCAGATCCCACTTTTGCACAATAGAATTCCGGTTGCAGATCGGGAAAGTTATTTGAAATCACCCTCTCTGCCTTACTGGCGATTACCTTCTATTACTCCTATTAAACGCAATGATCCGGTAGTATTTAATTATCCTGATGGTGACAGTGTGTACATCACAAAAGAAAGAACTTACAGCTATCACGATATGCAGAGAGTTCCGAACTTCAATGCGGAACGTTCAGGTATCACACTGACTACAAGGCCTGTAGATAAAAAGGATCATTATATCAAACGCTGTGTTGGAGTTCCGGGAGACACTCTGGAAATAAAAGACAGACAAGTATATATCAATGGAAAGCCTGGTGAAAATCCCGAAAATCTCCTGTTCACATACTCAGTTGCCAGCCCAAATGGTAATATCAACAAAGTTAAGCTTCAGGAATGGGGAGTAAATATGAATGAAATTGCTGCGGGTGCAAATCAACTCAGCCTTTCAGAAAAACAAGTCGAACAAGTAAAATCACTGGGAGACGGAATCGAAGTGAATCTTATGGAATCCACTTCACCTTTCCCGAATTACTATTTCCCTCATGATGAAAAGAATTTTCCGGGATGGACAGCTGATAATTTTGGACCAATCTACATCCCCAAGGCTGGTGTTACTATTCCCATTTCAACTTCCAATATTGCTATGTACCAAAGAATCATAGAAGTATTTGAAAACCACGATCTTGAGGTTAAAGGAAATGAGATCTATATTGATGGGGCTCTTGCAACATCTTATACGTTCAACATGAATTACTTCTGGATGATGGGGGACAACAGACATAATTCTGAAGATAGCCGGGTATGGGGATTCGTACCGGAGGACCATATTGTCGGTAAGCCTTTATTTATCTGGATGTCGACCGTGAATGGAAGTCTGAGAAATGGAATTCGCTGGGACAGATTGTTTACTTCTGCGTTGAGATAAAGCCAGAGTATGCTTTATTCCTGATCCACTATTTTGATTTTACGGGCCATCAGTAAGCTCAATGCGCTGATCACCACAGATACAATACCTACTGTAAGGTAACCTGAAAGGGTTCCATCTGAATTTTCGTACACCAGAAATCCACTGATAAGAGCGGCCAGTGCAGTGCCTATCTGCTGAACTGAGGATCGAAAACTCATGAAACTGCCCCTCGTTGCAGGGCTTACAGCACCCGTAATCATTGTTTGCGCAGGAATCATACGGCCACTTCCGAATATGAAGAACAAAGAAGTCACTGCCAAACCTACAAAGAGAGATACAACTGGCAAACTGGTAAGAATGAGCACAGGAATAAAGGAAATCAGGAGAAGGATAGTAAACATTCTCAATGACCCATATCTGTCAGTCATTCTGCCAACCCAGGGAGCAGTAAATATCGTGAAGCCTCCTCCGACCAGATACACAAGGGGAATACTCGATTCATCAAAACCTACATTTCTGATCAAATAGGGAGCAAGAAAAGGTATCATGGTAAAGTGACCCAGCACAATTGTAAATCCAAGCAGCAAGGCCAGTAATTGATTTTTATCTCTTGCAATTACGCTGATTACTTCTAAAGGGGTCGTTGTTTTTCCCTGTTCTGAAGCAGGCATGGATGGCATCATTTTCCAAAGCCCTATTCCAATCAAAATACTGAAAGCACCCATAAATAAAAATGGGGCGTGCCAATTAAACATATTGGATAAATAAAGTCCAAATGGTACACCTGCCACTGCAGCCACCGAAAAACCAGCCGTCAAGATCCCCATTGCCTGTCCTCTTTCTTTAAAGGGAAATATGTCACTGGCAATCGAAATAATCAATGCAGACATAACCCCTCCGAATACACCGGTCAAGGCTCTTGTAAGCATAAGTGTAAAATAATCAAATGCAAAGGCACAGGCAAAAGTACCCATCGTAAAACCCAGAAATGTCCACAGTAATGCAGTCCTCCTGTCAAATCTGTCAATCCAGAAAGCACCAATGAATCCGCTGATACCAGCAGCAAATGTATAGGACGAAACAATTGTGCTGAATTGTCTCGGGGTAATATCAAATATCCGCATAAAAAGTTCACCCAATGGCATCATGATCATGAAGTCCATGATATGCACAAAGTTGACCGCCGTCAAAAAGTAGAGGAGAATTTTTCGTTTGTCCAGAGTGAGAAGGGTTTGTAAGTTTGGTAAACATAAGCATCTGCGAAATGGTTTAAGAAGCTACAAGCCGCATACTGAAAGCTGCAAGTTAACAGCCGAAGAGTGAAGGGGTTTAGAAGTTGAGGAGTTTAATTAAGAACCAGATGATCAGCCCGTATTTGGTTAATTGTGTAAAGGATTAATCGAAAACAGCCGGGTGGGAGTTTATGAGTTATGAATTATGAATTAAATAGCCAAAAATCCGTCCTTTCAAACATAATCAAGTTAAAAGTTGCTATGTAGACACGCCATACATGGCGTCTTATCTATATACGAATAGCCGCGTAGGAGTTGCAAGTATGGGTGTGAAACCTATCCCGGCCTTCTTTTATGAATTGCCAGTCTGTTTTATGCGCTAGCTGTCACCTCCGAAATGAATTGACTGCTATTAAGTCAATTTATTTCGGAGACGTCACTTTTTGGCCTCGCCAAAAAACGTCACCCCTTCCAGGGCGGAGCCCGGAAGGGGCGTCACCTTGCTACGACTGAAGCCGCTGAGAACGAGGAGTAAACAGCCGGGATGAAGCTGAAAACTTTAAACTGCAAATATCAAATTATCACTTACATTTAGCCGTAAATAACCGGCATAATATGGTCATTCCAGAAATAAAACCATTCATCACCTGGACAGATTTTGAGAAAATTGATATCAGATCCGGGACCATTGTGGAGGCAATTTCATTTCCCAAAGCGAGGAAGCCCGCTTATAAGTTGACAGTAGATTTTGGTCTATTGGGAATAAAAAAATCATCAGCTCAGATTACTTCATTGTATCAGCCGGAGGAATTAGTTGGCAGACAAGTGCTGGCGGTGGTAAATTTTCCTCCCAAGCAGATTGCAGACTTCATGTCAGAATGCCTGGTATTGGGAATCTATGCAGAAGGCGGCAACGTCGTGTTGATTTCGCCGGAAAGAATAGTTCCAAATGGAGCACAAATGGGCTGATTACTCTTCTGTCAGATCGACGTGATCTACAATTTCGAGGCCATAACCTGTAATACCCACTCGCTTCTTAGGGTGATGGGTCAATAATCTCAATCTGGTCACTCCCAAATCTCTTAGAATCTGAGCGCCAACACCGAAATCTCTTTGTTCGGATTTGACAAAATCAAAATTATTATCATTGTCTTTATAAGCGGCTAATCTGGCCAGAATATTACTGGGCTTTTCGCTGTGACGCATATAGAGAAGGACGCCTGTTCCTTCATTTGCTATTCGCTGCAATGAAGCACCCACCTGATCTCCGTAATCATCCAGCAAAACACCCAAAATATCACCGGTTTCAGTAGTAGAATGGACTCTGGTGAGGACCACATCGCCCGGATTCCAGCTTCCTTTTACCAATGCCAAATGCACATCTCCTGTAGTCAGCTGAGTGAAGGCAATTACCTTAAACTCACCGAACTTGGTTTGCAGATTCACTTCAATTTCCTTGGAAACTATGCGCTCTGTACGCATTCTATAAGCTACGAGATCGTTTATGGAAATAATTTTCAGATCAAACCTCGAAGCTATCAGCATCAGTTCAGGAAGTCTTGCCATAGTACCGTCTTCATTAAGGATCTCTACTAAAACACCCGCAGGATAAAATCCTGCTAATCTGGCCAAATCAATGGCTGCTTCTGTATGGCCGGTACGTCTCAATACTCCTCCGGTTTTTGCACGTAATGGAAAGATGTGACCCGGTCTTGCAAAATCATTTGATTTGGCATGAGGATCGACAAGTTTGCGGATGCAATTTGCTCTGTCTAATGCAGAAATTCCTGTTCCAACTCCTTCTCCCAACAAGTCAACTGATACAGTAAAAGCAGTCTCATGCAGTGCAGTATTTTCTGATACCATAGGTCTCAGATCCAGTTCAGAAGCACGATGCTCGTCAATGGGTACACAGATCAAACCCCTGCCATGAGTTGCCATGAAATTGATGATAGCAGGAGTAATACATTCCGCCGCACAAATAAAGTCACCTTCATTTTCTCTGTCTTCATCATCAACTACTATGATGACCTTTCCTGCTTTGATATCTTCTATCGCTTCTTCTATCGTATGGAGCATAAATGTGCTTTTAGCTTCCTGAACACCTAATGAGTTAATGGTCTGCATTGATAATATTTCCTTTTAGAATATTGATAAGAGGAACACTTACATCGTTCCATCTGAAGTGCAAAGATACGAATCGCCTTCCTGATTCTGAGAGCAAGTGTTGTTTGTCTGAATCATCCAGCAATTGGACAATTTTTGCAGCAAATTGTTTATCGTCATCAGCAATCAAAAGATGTTTGGTTGGTTTGGCGCCAATGGAAGCATTAACCTGAGATGTAGTGATGCAAGGCGTTCCACATGCCAGGGCCTCCAGAATTTTATTCTGCAATCCACTTCCCTGAAAGACAGGAGCTACAAAAATTCTTCCTGCATGGTAGGCTGACCTGATATCGTCCAGCCAGCTCCAGACTGTCACACTTTCATTTTGCAGATCCAAAACCAGGGGATGCGGTCTCGCCCCTGCCAGTAATATTTTTACCGGCCTTTTTATCTGTATGATTGGGAGAATTTTCCTGACTAAATATCTGGCCGCATGCACATTGGGATAATAGCCCAGATTCCCCACAAAAACGAGGTCAAATTCAGGGGATTTTTCTCCGGGTATAAAATACTCCGGATCAATGCCATTGGGTACAATTTCTATTTTCTGCCTGTCTTTATGTTGAATAAATCTTCGGTCGCGATCAGATATGATCGTAAAATTGTCAAACATGTCCATTGCCTGCGCTTCAGCCTTGGCCAGTAATCTGGACTCCCAGATAAGGAATGGTCTGAGTAAGGACCCTCTGTCTTTGGCGCGTCGTTTCATTCCAAGAGAAAATGCATCCATATAATCCAGCACCTTGTATCCACTAAAAACAGAAGCATAAGACATCATCCTGATCAGCTGAAAATACCCAACATCTGCCTGTATGGAAGAGGCTATCTGTTGCATTTGCCTTTTAGCGGATGCTGAAAAGAAGTAAGATACTGAAACGGATCTTCCTTTCAATAAACCTAAAATCACCTGTGAAAAAACTGCCCACCACCGCAACCGGATGACATGAACTTCTTTGCAATACTGTTTCAATTCTGTGATGGAGGATTCCGGAACATCATCATGGCTCAATGATATTAAATACACCTCTGCTTGAGCAGACAGAACCCTGATTTGGTGGTAGATCCTGAGTTTGTCTCCTTTCTCCAATGGATAAGGAAACCGGGGTGTAAAAATGATAATTCGCACAATGAGCTTGAAATGTCCGCAAAAATACAAATTCCCTTTTAACTTATGAGTTATGAATTATGAGTTATGAGTAAACAGCCAGAGATAAGATATAAGAGATGAGAGATGAGATGAAAAGCCGTGATCGTTCGACGTAGCCCTTTCTAGCTATACAATTTTCTACGCACAAGCCCATTCTTTGGTGAGCTTGTGAGGGTCTTTGACCCGAAACAGAAACTCACATTCAGAACTCTCACCACCAGCTGGCGTCTCTTGACGCAGAAGAGTATCGCTTCGCTTAAAGAAACAGCCACATGTTCCGAACAAGTGGCGGAGGAGATATTTGAAGGGATGGGGATATAAATTTGCCAATTTAAAGGTCAAATTCAAGTGCCGACTTGATATTGAAGATACATTTCTTGCTGCCCATAAAGAAAAATTTGCAAATTATTAGGTGTTGGTGAACAGCCGGAAGAAGAAAGCCAGGTTTGAGTTGTGAGGGCTGTCCCCTCCAGCTGAATAGCCGGGAAAAAGCTACAAGATGTAATGCATGTGACTTGCCTGTCTGACTTGAGCGCTAGCTGTCACCTGCTCATTTTATTGACGGCGTAGCCGTGAATAAAATGAGCAGACGTCACCTTTCAGGGCTTGCACCCTGAAAAACGTCACTTTTTCTTTGCGAAGCAAAGAAAAAAAGTCACCGGGCTACGACTAAAGCTTATTGTGTGATGGTCCAATAGCCTAAAGGTCACCGTGCTACGACGAAATCACATACGAAGCAAAGCAAATCGAAGGATCATCCTGAGTTGAGTTAGAAATGGAAAAATCTAATTTAATCAACAACGAAGTGAATAATATATTACTTTGATACGCTAAAGGTTAAAATTCATATTATAGCTTTGTATTTCAATAATTACGTCTATCTTTATTTTATCCTCACACGTGATTCCAGACCTGAAAAATTGAATTTATGAGATATTTAATCGCCATTTTTGTATTCACCTTATTTGTGCAGTCTTGTTCGGATTGTAACAGGATAGATTGTGTAGAAGACCTGGAATTTAGATTTAACTTTTTTTCTTCCAAATCTAATGAAGATCTGGTATTCGGCCCCAATCCCATAATTAACAAAGATGATGTCCGGGTGTACTCTTTCGAGTCTGGCGAGAAAAAACAGGAGACAGTCAATTTTAATGAAGTTGGTTATATTTATTTCGCTCCTCAATTCACACAATCTGAATATTTTGTAGAGGCAGGGGGCAAAATCGATACTTTATTGTTCACTTTTGAAAGACATGGAAAAGACAAGTGCTGTGGTCCGGTGAATCTGATCACTCAAATACGTGTCAATAATGTAATTCAGACCCCGGATAGCACTACCCTCCGCCTAATTTTATTCAGATGAGTAGATATTACTTGTCCAGTCGGCTGTTTGCGTGAGGGATAGGAGCGAACACGAGCAGAGACGCATAATGATGCGGCTCTGTGAAGTAAAGCGGATAGCCCGACCGTCCCCCAAGTATTGGGGACGGGCACGCCCAAATATGCATTTTCATTAATTTCTCAGATCTTACGGGAGCTCATCAATGCACTTAAAATGCCTGTGGAAATGGCGGCATTGAGTGATTCTGCTGAGGAGCCGGGGGCACGGCTGATGGTAATAGTCTTTGTACAGATCTCTCTTGCAGCGGAGCTCAAACCATGACCTTCATTGCCGATAACAAGTACAGATTTCTCAGGCCAGTTGAAGGTAATCGCATCTTCTCCCTGCATGTCGGCTGCAATGAAAGTGAAATTATTACCCAATTTATTTTTGTATGATTCAATACTGTCGTACAAAACCGGGACACGCAGAAAAGAACCCATGGTGGACTGAATGGACTTGGAATTGTATAGATCTACGCAACCGATGCTGCAAAGGACAGCGTCAATGCCAAACCAATCTGCGATGCGGACTATAGTGCCCAGATTACCGGGGTCCTGAATGTCATCGCAAAGTATAAATGTGGAAGCTGTGCTGAACAGATTGTCAGAGATAGGAGGTGGACTCATCAACAGCATGACAGCAGGCGGATTGGCTAATGCGGAGAGTTTTTTCATCTGATCTAAGGTCGCTATTGAGGTCCGGATTCCTGATTGCTGTACTTTTTCGGCATGCCTGCCCCACCATTCAGATGTCGCTATGAGATCATGAACCAGGTGTGGTGCAGTTTGAATACTCTCTAAGGTGATTTTTTCACCTTCTGCAAGGAATTTATCATACTTTTGTCGGTGCTTTTTAAGTTTTAGAGCTGCTATTTCCTTGAGCCTGGTGGCAGATAGAGTGAAAGGCTGCATGACTTTACTGATTTTGGATACGCAATATGCCACAAAATAAACATCGAAGTCTGTTTTTCTTGTTTCTAGCTGTTTTTCTCCTGATAAACAGTGGCTGCAGCGTGCAAAAATATCTGAAAGAGGATCAAAAAATCGTCAGAAAAAATAAAATCATTATAGATTCAGAATCAGCTATTCAACAAAAAAATGCGATTTCCAATGATCTTCAGACATTGTATAAACAGCCACAGACTTCTGCGTTCAGCAATTGGTATTATTTTAAAATTAATGACATAAAAGGCGATACTTCGTCTTTCCGGAAATTCATCATGCGCTGGTCTGTGGGACCCTCCATTTTCAATCAAAGTCAGACTGATGCGACGGCCAAAAGTATCAACAACTACATGATTCAAAGGGGATTTTTTGAATCTCAGACGGGTTCGGAACATAAATTTGAAGGATATAGAGCATATGTGACTTATACCAATTTGCCGGGACCAAGATATTTTGTAAGCAATCTGATATACGAATCCCAGGATACGGCCATCAAAAAAATCCTGGATGCCAATATCAGGGATTCTCATCTGAGACCCGGCCGGCCGGTCGATCAGAGTCTGTACGAGCTGGAGGTCAACAGAATCACCAGGATGCTTCAGAATCAGGGATATGCCAACTTTTTCTCAAACTATATCTCACCTCTGAAGGGTGATAGTTGTGATCATGTAGTGGATATCGAACTGGAAATATTGCCTCAGGCAGGCGGCTTGCCTCATACCAAATATACGATTGGCCAGATTAATGTATTCACGAATTATGACCCCCAAACTCCCAGAGAATCATTAATAGCTGAAGACTATAAAGGAATCAATTTTCTGAGCACTAATGGCAAGCATCCTATTCGTCCGCGGGCTTTGCATAATAATATTTTCCTTGAAAACGGATCTTTGTACTCAAGGAATGATTATGACAAAACGCTTCGACGGCTGGGACGTTTAGGAGCTATCAAGTTTGTAAATGTCAGACCCGAGCAAGATCTGGAGAATCCCAATATTCTGAATTACAATATATTCCTGTCACCTGCGCCACATATTGAATTAAATTATGCCATTGAGGTCAACAATTCAAATACATCGATTATCAATCAGAGATCATTTGGTATAACAGGAAGAGTCGGTGTAAGGCACAGGAATCTGTTTGGAGGAGCGGAGAATAATTCCACTAATGTGAGCGGTGGTATCGAACTGGCGGATACTGCCCTTGGGCCGGGATTTATCAACTTCTTTTTCCGGGTTTCCAATGACTTGTTGCTGCCTCAGTTTTTGGATATTCCGGGAGTATTTTATACATTGAATAAAATAAGATTTGGAAGATGGCGACCCATCAGTGACAGATTTTACAATATGCTTCAGGATGAGTCTAATACGCGATTCACAGTTGGGGCTGATTTTGTCTCACAGAGACTTTTCTATAGTTATACCTCACTGAATTTTCAATATGGCTATGACATGATCATTGCCAATCGAAAGCGATATAGTATCAATCAGACCGGGATCAACTTTTTTACCCCCCGATTTGCAGATGATTTTGTGGATAGAGTTTTGAATAACAATGAGTTCCTGAAGCGATCCCTGGCCAAGCAGTTGTTTACTGGTTTGTTTTTCAGGGATATCACTTTTAATTATACAAGTCTCACCAACAGAGCAAATGAAACCTATACCTTTCTGAGTAATTTTGAATCTTCAGGTGCAGAAATTGCATTAATCGGAGGATTGATTGGAAGGCCGATTACGATGCTCAGAGACTCAACTGAATTTTCCAAATTTTTGAGACTGGATTTGGATGGTCGTTATACGAGAGTCTATAATTATAAGCAATCTGCGGCCGGCAGAATTAATATCGGAGCTGCCATGCCATTTGCTTCATCGACCGAAGTGCCATTTATCAAGCAATTTTTTGTGGGTGGTGGTCTGAGTATTCGTGCCTGGCAGATGAGAGAGCTCGGTCCGGGATCATATTATGATGTGGATAATCCTATCAATCCGGCGGACAGGTTTCAAACTGGAGATTTCAAATTTGAGATGAATGGGGAGTATAGACACAGACTTTTCTGGCTGCTGGAAGGTGCTTTGTTTTTAGATGCAGGAAATGTCTGGTTACTGAAGAATGATCCTCAAAGACCCGGAGCGCAATTGAAATGGGGCAACTTCATATCAGCCATGGCTGTAGGCACCGGAGCAGGCATCAGAGTGGTATCTGATTTTTTCATTATACGGTTTGACCTCGGGATTAAGGTCAAGAATCCATACAAGTTGAATGGATCTTATCTGGCTCAGGGAAGATTCAGGGATTTGAGCAATCTTAATTTAGCGATTGGGTATTCATTCTGATCCTTACGAAAGATCAATGCCTGAAAATCAGGCTTTCTTCGTCTTCAACTTCTTCTTTGCCTGAAGTGCCAGATAAGCATCATAATCTTTAAATAATATTGATCTTCCAACCTTGCTACAAATAGGACACTCATATGGATTGTGACCTCTTGCCGGACAATACTGCCTGCCAAAGTAAATTATCTGAAGATGTAATTCATTCCAAAGCGATTCATCAAATGCTGCTTTCAAATCCTTCTCAGTGGTTTCAACATTCTTGCCGGAACTGAGTCCCCATCTGTACGCCAGTCTGTGGATATGGGTATCCACCGGAAATGCAGGTATGCCAAAAGCCTGAGACATCACTACGGAAGCGGTTTTGTGACCTACCCCGGGAAGTGATTCCAATGCCCCGAAATCAGCAGGAACCTTGCCTCCGAATTGATTGATGATCATTCCTGACAGCGTATGTATCGCTTTTGATTTGGCTGGTGATAGTCCGCAAGGTCTGATAATTGCTTTTATCTGCTCTACCTCCAGGCGAGCCATATCAGCAGGGTTGTCCGCGAGTGCAAATAAGTGTGGAGTAACCTGATTTACACGCTCATCCGTACATTGGGCTGACAATAATACTGCTACCAGAAGTGTATAGGGATCATGGTGCTTTAAAGGAATCGGAGTCTCAGGATAGAGCTCCTGAAGCTTTTTAACGATGAATTCCAGCTTTTCTTTTTTCTTCATCCTGACCATTGTGACAGAAATTTCATGGTATCAATGTCATCAGCAAATTGGTCCAGTTGCGGGCTTTGGGTCTCGCCAAAATTAACTTTGTCTGTCCAATCTAATTCAGGTCCAGCCACCACACACTGCAATTTTTCTTTATCCCTCTGAAGTTCTTTTATGGCCTCCTGAGGATTATCATAATAGCCGTAATGCAGACATGCGATCCTTGATGCATATGAAGGATTTTCCAACAGTAGAATAGAGCCTCCCATCAGGAAAGGCATCTTGTTCATCAGATAGATCGTATAGTTATAATCGTAGTTGTTCTTGTATGAAGAATGCATTACATAATGTGCATAATTCTCCTGCCAGCAATCCAGCAAAAATTGAAAATCATATCCTTGAGGCACTAATAATTTTGAAACATTGCGACATCCCAAACCGAAGTACGTAAAGACATCTTTCCCAAGATCCACTAATTGCTGCTGCGTTTCATTTCCATTTAGCACGGCCACACTATTCCTGTTTTGGCGTATGATATTTGGAAATGATGAAAAATAAGCCTTGAAATATCGGGCTGTATTGTCACTTCCTGTGGCAATATAAGCGTCCAGATCATTGAGCCGCTCTGCAAATTCCCATGCTTGATTAAAATCAGGATGTAGTTTATTAAATTCCTCCAGCAGGAATGTAAGCATTACATCATCCTTGCTGGAAGGCTTGATAAATGCCTTATGACCACTCAGTATAACACAGAGTACATCGTGAAAACCTACCAAAGGCAGATTACCTGAAAGCACCAGACCTATTGATTTTCGGGAGTCAGATTCAGTATATTTTTCCACAAAGGCATTTAATTTATCAGCATCCAGAAATGAACTCAGGATATGCTGCATAGCCAGATCTACATGCTCAGGAATAAACCATGAATTTCTGTGACCAGCCAAAGTCTTTGCCTGAATATACTCAGGCGATTGAAAATCAAAATTCTTTGCAAAATGGCCCAGGGATTGTATGATATCAGATCTCCGCATATTTTCTTACACTGATTTTTTTATGTCTTCCAGCATCTGTTTAATTCTCACAGTTCCCAATTGTTGCATTCTGAGGATATTACGCTGAGGAACTTCATCAATATCCGGGTAAGAATCAACTGCATTACTGACAGATTCTTCTCTTAACAAATGCAACATGGGGAAAGGAGATCTGTTGGTATAATCCGCCGGATCATTCTCTCCTGCGCTATCACCAAACCTGTAATCCGGATGAAAAGTTGCCAACTGGAGAATACCTTCCAGATGAATCTGATCCATCAGACTTTCAGCAATAGTTACAAAATTCAAATATTCTTCAAATGAGTTGAGTGTGTCTTCAATAACGATCAGCGTTGTCTCTGTTTTATCAGTATCTGCAACAAGAAGGTAATTGCATTCTGCCTTGAGTAATTCCAACAGACTTACCAGGTCATCGCCTGAAAATGAGACCAATCGTATTTGATTCTTTTTTAATGGTATCGCTGCGAATGGACAAAGTCCAAGGCCCACTACTATTTTTTCAATCCAGCCTTCCGTCCAGATCAGCGAGGGTTTGTTGTACTTCGTCATCGTCTTCTAATTTTTCTTTTCTACTGGAAAGGTAGGCTCTCCATTTTGCTAATACAGCTTCAAAATCTTCCGGTAAAGGCTGTTCAAAATATACTCTTTCGCCGGTGGCCGGATGCTCAAATCCTAATGAAAAAGCGTGAAGTGCCTGACGTGGGATGATTTTGAAACAATTTTGTACGAATTGCTTGTACTTTGTAAATACAGTACCTTTCAATATCTCGCTGCCACCATATCTCTCGTCGGAAAACAAGGTATGACCTTTGTACTTCAAATGAACCCTAATCTGGTGCGTCCGGCCTGTTTCCAGTGTACATCTTACCAAACTGACATAATACATGGGCTCCACAACCTCATAATGGGTGATTGCCTCCTTACCTTCCTCGCCTTCCGGGAATACAGTCATCAGCAACCTGTTTTTGGGATGCCTTCCCAGATTGCCTTCGATGGTACCCTGATGAGGACTCGGTTCTCCCCACACCAGAGCCATATATGCTCTGTCTATGGTATGGTGGAAAAATTGATTGGCAAGATGAGTGGCTGCAAGATCTGTTTTCGGAACGACCATAATACCTGAAGTATTTTTGTCAATCCTATGGACAAGTCCCGGAGATTCTACATAAGGATCTTTCTCCAGCGCTTCTTTATCTGCAGACAGATGCCATGCCAGTGCATTCACCAAAGTGCCTGTCCTGTTTCCTACACCAGGATGGACTACAAGACCTGCCGGTTTATTGATGACCAACAAATGGTCATCTTCATACTTGATATCCAGTGGAATATTTTCTGCGAGTATAAGGCTGTCTTCTCTTGGAGGGCTCGGAAGCACCAGTGTGATTACCTGACCCCCTTTTACTTTATGGTTGGGTTTTACTGGACCATTATTGACAAGAATTGCTCCCTGACGCAGCGCTTCCTGTACTTTATTTCGGGATACACGTTGCATCCTATCCATCAAAAACTTGTCGATTCTTAGAGGCTCCTGCTTGGGATCGACTACAATAGTTTGATGAATATAGAGATCATCCGATTCCAGCTGTAACTCTTCAAATTGATTTTCTTCAGTATTCATGCCGCAAAAATAGCATTATTCTACCGGAAGTTGAATGGACGCATTTTCGAATGGATGAAATGATGCTTTGAACAGCCCACGAAACAGTCATTTTAGCAGCCGTTTATGCGGGGAATCGGTTAATCGGTTAAGAGTTTTATCGGGGTGCTGGAGCCGCAGCTTTTAGCTCTTGACCTTTAGCATTTAGCTGAAAGCCGTGTTGAGAATGAGAGTTGTGAGGGTGATTTGTTGAGGTGATTAGGCTATGATTCGGGATTCGACCTATAGAATATTAATCAATCAAAAAAATCATTCCTACATGAAAAATAATCTCCTGAACAGGTTCTCTGTAAGCTTTATATAAATCGGTTGAATAAGTTGCATCCACTGTACGCCAGTCCGGTAATCTCAACAGATGGGTTCCGGCCTGAGTTTCAATATAATTTCCACTAATTTCAAACATCAAATTTTTTATTCGGATTATGCAACCCAATCCTGCTCCATATTGCATGACCCAGGTGCTTTTATGGACAAAACTATCTTCCTGATTATCACGGGTCAGATTCTCCACAGTAACCTGTGAATATCTGTATCGAAATCCCACCTGTGCAGAAATAAAAGGCTGAAAAACTTTAGAAATATCAGGCATATAACGTCCTTCGCCATAAAGACTAAATTGTTGATTATATACCCATTCATCAAATTCAACAAGGAATCCTTCCCGGTCATTTTCCATATACTGAGTATTGAATGAATCATAAAAGTGATAAGCAAATCCGCCTCCAACAAAAAAATTCCTATTCTTTGTACTTCCTATATATCCCATATCGATTCCTCCCCCACTTCTTACCGTTCGCTTGCGATACGATCCTGTTGGAAATGAAAATTGAAGGCCTAGTTTAAACATTCCGATATATCCGGTATTCTTTTTTGGGGCTGGTTCTTCTTCATAGTATTCATCCTCATAGTAAAGAGAATCTTCTTCATAATAAAGTGAATCATCATCTATCAACTCTGGATCTTCATTGACAATAATTGTATCCTGAGCTAAACTTGAATGGCTCAAACAAATAAACATCAAAACTGAAAGGATCAATAAATTTTTATTCATAGGATAAAAATACATCTTATTAGCAGAATGCTTGTTGAATAAAACTGTATTCTTGCTTAACAAAATCTTAAAATTATGTCCCAGGGGTTCTCAACAACATGTCTTCATGGATTCAAAGATTTCACAACCAATAAAGCACACGTACTGCCTATTTTCGCCAGTTCTTCCTTTATGTTTGATGATCTGGACCATGGAATTTCCATATTTACCAAAAAGGAACCCGGACATGTTTATAGCCGGTACAATAATCCCACTATCCAAACCGTGGCAGACAAGATAGCACAGTTGGAAACTTTGGGAACAGGAGTGGAAGCATCTGCATTTTTAACCAGCTCCGGTATGAGTGCTATTTATATTGTAATGCAATCCTTGCTGAAACCGGGAGATACTTTACTCGCTCAGAAAAAGCTGTATGGCGGCACAACAGAATTATTTCAAAAATCTCTGGCTCCAAATGGTATTCATATTCTGAGTATGGATTTGAGTAACTTGGAAGCTGTAGAACAAGCTTTGAAAAATGATAAGGGTATCAAGGCCATATATTTGGAAACTCCTTCCAATCCTACACTGGATATTGTAGATATTGGCGCTATTGCTAGGATTGCACAGACGTTCAATGTTCAGACAGTGGTTGACAACACATTTCCCACCCCCTATCTTCAGCAACCGTTCTTGTATGGTGTAGATCATATTATTCACTCAACCACCAAGTATCTGAATGGCCATGGAAACAGCATTGCCGGAGCTATTGTGAGCAGACATACTGAATGGATGCAGACAACAGTATGGACGCAGCTCAAACTGATTGGTGCAACCTGTAATCCATTTGATGCATGGCTGTTATATAATGGATTAAAAACGCTCGCACTTCGCATGGACAGGCATTCTTCCAATGCTCTGGCAGTTGCTGCTTTACTGGAAAGCCATCCGGAAGTCGGCAATGTTTACTACCCCGGATTGAAATCCAATAAGGGTCATGACATTGCATCTGTGCAAATGCCAAGAGGGTTTGGCGGAATGTTGAGTTTCGAACTAACACGTAACTTACCTGCAGTTAAAAGTTTCCTCAAAAACATCCGGCTGGCAACACAAGCACCTACTCTGGGTGATGTAGATACACTCATCATGCACCCTGCCACTTCTTCCCATCTAAATATTGCTGAAGAAGACCGCATCAAAGAAGGAGTCACTGATGGATTGCTGAGAATGTCAATCGGGGTAGAAGATACGAACGACTTATTAAAAGATATTCAACAGGCTCTGGACAAAATCAATCCTTCCTTAAGCTGAATCGAATACCATATATTAGAGAAAAATATATGTAATATTTGCAATAATCGCTTCAGGCATCAGATGGGGCAGCCATAATTTTGCAGCAAAAATTATATGCAAATTATGGAAAAAGAAATAGCCACTTTCGACTTTGTTGGCCAATACAGCAGCAAAGAGTTTTTAAAGCATAATACATAAGTTATGGGTGCCACTATAAAAGATATAGCCACTTATATACCCGCTGCACTTTGGACAAATGAAGCGGTAGTGTCACGGATCAATAAAACTACCAATTGGTTGCATGAAGGAATGCTGGAAAGATTGTTAGGGATTGAGACCAGATATTATGCTGAAGAATCTGAACAAGTATCTGATATGGCAGCGAAGGCTGCTATGAAATTATTGCATCGCAATCCTGGCCTTGAAGTTGATTTGATGATATTCGCATCTACTAGTTCTGATATGGTGGAACCTGCTACTTCGAGCATAGTCCAACATAAGGCAGGATTGAATTGCCCCTCCTTTGATATTAAGAATGCCTGCAATAGCTTTGTGAATGCACTTCATGTCGCCAATTCTTTTGTTCAAAGTGGTACTTATAAGAACATTCTCATCATTTCCTCTGAAAAATTGAGCAACTCTATAAGATTTGATCCGGAAGATACCAGTCAATTACGGGACAATTTTTCAGCCCTGAGTTTTGGAGATGCAGCTGTTGCTGCCTGGATTACTTCCGGCTCAAAAAATAATGGGATAGTTTATGAAAAAATATTCACCAATGGCTCCTTCTGGAATCTATGTCAGATGGGTTGTGGAGGCTCAGCCTTCCCGAGAGATGTGGAAAGAACCTATTTTAGTGGTAAAACACTCCATTTGAAAGAGGCATTTCTGGCAGTGGCTCCGGATCTCATTCGATCTGCACTGGATACTTGTCAATGGAGCGTTAGCGATATCAGCCATGTTTTTACACATCAGGTTTCTCTGGATGCATTAAAAACCATAAGCCAGATATTTAACATTCCAGCATCACAATGTGAAAATACATTTTCAAAGTATGGCAATACTGCATCTGCATCCATTCCTCTTGCTATACATAAGGCTATGCAGCAAAAGAAATTAAAGTCAGGTGACAAAATTGTGATATTAGGATTGGCAGCAGGTATTAATATCTCGATTCAATGCATGATTTGGCCCTGAAAACACCTCTTGATTTCAACATTAAAAGGAAAGAATGATGTCTTTAGAAGCTCAGATTCAAAGTAGAATGTCTGGAAAAGTAAGGCTATTTAAATTTGCAAACTTCGGTCTTAATTAATTGACTAATTTAAGTTCCTGCTTTTTCCAGATAAGCTTCCACTGAAAGTATCCATATGCAGCCAGAAAAGTATATAGAACAAACAGGAAAGACAATAATAATAATCCTCTGCTCGAATAGAGATAAATACTGATAGCGTCAATGACAATGAAATAGATCCAATTCTCTAAATATTTCCTGGCGATCAGCCATGTAGCCAGAATGGAAAAAGAAGTAGTTGTGGCATCCAGATAGGGAAGCGCAGCTCCCCATAATTTCCAGAACGCTCCCAATGCAAAGAGTCCAATTCCACCCAATATCAAAATTTTGAAATGCAATGCATAGCTCATTCTGAGAACCGGTTTCTTAAGATCTTTATCTGACTTACTCCACCGGAGCCATCCATATACTGCCATTACAATATAATATATCTGCAGAATCACCTCGGAATAAAGCAAGCCCTGTAAGCAAAGAATTAAGGTAGCTCCCGCTCCTAAACCACCAAACAACCAACACCAGATATTTTCTTTTGCTGCCAGCCAGGTATATAATAAACTGGTTATGAATGCAAACCCCTCCAGCAATGAAATTTCTTCGAATAGAGTCATGAGTTGAAAATAAAAAGGCACCCGCAGGTGCCTTTCATGGTTTATTTCTTTTCGATCACATTCACCTTATATTTCACTGTAGAATTGGGTGGGTTGGTGTTGGTGATCACATCAATTGTTTTTTCAACAGGTCCGGAATCATCCTTACTATCATACAAAACTTTGATTTCTCCTTTCTGCCCTGCTTTGATTGGCTTAGTAGGCCATTCGATAGTAGAACATTCACATCCTGAAGCCATTTCGATCAACAGATCTGCATTTCCGGTATTTCTGAATGTAAATATCATAGCCTTTTTATCACCTTTTCTGACTCTTCCAAGGTTTTGATTTGGATTATCAAAAACGATCATGGGCTTTTGGCTAGCTTTCAGTCTTTCTTGCTTCTCTTTCTGGAGTTGTTCCTGGCGAACTTGTTCTGCAGACTTGATTACTTCCTTTTTAACTTCGACCTGAGTTGGTCCTTCAATAATCTTAAACTCGGTACGACGATTGTACTGATGATCATCATCTGAGCATTTCATACCATTTACGCATTGGTTCAAAATTTGAGTTTCCCCAAATCCCACTGCGACAATTTTCGCCTCAGGAATTCCTTTATTGACAAGATATCTTTTGGCTGACTCCGCTCTTCTTTGGGACAATTTCATGTTGTATTCATCACTACCCTGTGCATCTGTATGAGCAGACAATTCGATCTTCATCTCAGGATATTTGCTCATAAGAGCAAACAAGTCATTCAAATCCTCCTCTGCAGCTTTGAGGATTTTATCATCATTAAGGTCGTAGTAGATTTTACTCATCCTGATAGGCTCATTCAATGTGATGATTTCTATTTCAGGCTGGATTTCCTTTGGATTCAGCACAAACTTCTTTTCGTATGTAGTGGGAGTTGTGACTCCCACAGTATTGATTTTCAAAGTATCGGCATCGTATCTCGGATGTTCTGCAACGATAATATAAGATTTGTCAGGGGATAGTGAAACATCAAAGTTATTGCTTTCCATGTTTCTGATGGAAGCGACCTCTACAGGAGTTTCTCCCTGCATTTCATACAATTTTACACTTCCACCTTTCAATCCACCTCTCTTTTCACCGATAGTTGCAAGTAAATTGACCTGGATTCTTGCAGGTGAAATAGAGAAAATATCATCACAACAAGTTTTGCTTTTCAGAAATTTTGATCCTTCACGATTAGATACCAGGAATCCGTTTTCGCCGCTCTCATCCAAAAACAATTGAAAATCATCCAGGGAGGTGTTAAATCCCTGACCCATATTTTTCACAGCAGACCATTCCGCGCCATTCCAGGTTGTATAGAACAAATCAAGCCCGCCAAATCCAGGATGTCCGTCTGAAGCGAAATATAAATTGCCATCTCTGTAAAATGGTGTCATATCGTCCAGAAATGTATTGATTCCTTTTCCCAGATTCACAGGTTCTGCCACCTGTCCATCACCCAGAATGGTTGCAAAATAAAGATCGTATCCTCCTTCACCACCCGCTTTATTGCTGGAAAAAAACAACACTTCTCTACCATAAAGCTCGCCAGTTGCCGGATGTCTGCTCAGGAAATCGCCATTGACACCCCCCAGCACTTCTTCGGCAGGCCCCCAATCAGCGCCTTCTTTTCGGGAGATATAAATCTTACTTTCAATAATTACATTACCCAGCATGATGGATCTGGTAAAATACATGTGCTGCAAATTCTTGGAAAAAGTAGGATTTGCAGTATGGTAACCTATTCTGTTTATATGAATTCCAAGTGGTTCTCCGGCACTCCAGCCATCTGATTCTGATAAGGTAGATTTATAAATTTTAGCTTCATAATCCAATTCCTCATCTACTACTAAAAGCGAATCTGTACCTGTCGAAGAGTAATACAATTCATTGCGGTTGTACAAAACTGGTCCGCCATCTGATTCCTTTTTATTGACAGTCACAACAGGCTTTGCCTCAACAGGTTTAAAAGGCTTATAGTCAGCCATTTTATAGATCCCTTCAACTTCTAATCTTGCGATTTTCTTAAGAGAATCAATATCAGTGCTATTGATAAAACTTTGATACGCATCAGATGCTTCCTTATATTTTCCGGTGTATTTTAAAGATCTGGCCTGATAAAAGACTGCTTCAGGAAATTCAACGCTTGATTTCTTACCTTTCGCCAATCTTGTGAACCAGGTTTCAGCTCTGTTATAATCACGCAGCATGAAGTGAAGATGTGCGATAGTATAGGCAATCTCATCCGTCCTTTGTTCTTTGTATGCTTGCTCAAACCAATCCAATGCATTGTAATAATCATTGGAATCAAGAGATTTGTCGGCAGTTTCTATCATCACTTCATAGCTGTAACCGCTCATAGGTTGAGCCATTGCAGAACCCGCAATTAACAAAATCCCAACAACAAATTTTATAATTTTCAAATCCTTCATCATGGATTATAACCTTTTAATCAATTGATAATATTAAAACCTTGGGCAGAAAATAACCGGTTTAACAGTTGGCTTTTTCACGACTCTTACGATATATGATACTGCCAGTTCGAATGCTGTTCCGGCGCCAAGTTTGGAGGCATTTAAGTCATAGGCAAGGCCCACCTTAAATGTTTTATAATCTACACCCACATAAGGAATAACAGCATCCTGCAAACGATATCCTAAACCCACCAAAAGTGTCAATTGTTCTTCCGGACTAATCACATATCCACCTATAGCCTGCAATAATAATTCATACTGACTGTCCATATACTGGAATTGAACTGCAGGACGCACTTTGAATCTTTCTCTCATAGTAGTTTCTGCGGCGGCATAACCAACAAATCTGAGCGGAAGTCTGAATCCCCCACCACCTGCGCTAAGCACAGTTGCTCTGCCTCTGCTCACGTGAGCAGCAGATATTCCGCCATGAATGCGATCATCTCCTGTCAGTTTCTGAGTGTACACAATACCTACATTCACATCAGTGTATCTCGTATTGTCACCGGATATATTTCCTTCATCCAAACTTGAACCACCATTTTCTATTCCATCAAAAAATCTCAAATTCTGGATATCATTCACCTGTTTCTGTCCAATTCCATATTGGAGTCCGACAGAAAGCACTCTTTTGGCAGTTTTCCCCAGGCCCAGGTGATATGCCGCTGAAAACCATAAACCTCCGGTTGTCAGATTTCCTGCACCAGCCTGATCCTGATACAATACTCCTCCTGCACCTACCCAATCCTGTTTGCGAAAACCTCTGATCACAGGTGCATCAATATAGAATGATGGAGTCCTGTAGGATTTGGCAAGAATACCTCCCCACTGACTCCGGTATATTCCACCCAATCGCATGGTACCAAGGAAATTACCGGTAAGACCGGGATTGGTAGTTAGCGGAGACATATGAAATTGAGAAAAATGTATATCCTGACCGTCCAGACGCAATTGTAAGCCGACAAAAACGATTATAGTAAGTGTAAATAATTTAATTCTCATAGATTTGTTTATCGTAATATGACAATTCGGGGTGGAAAGATACCATAATTTATTTACTTGATACAAATGAGCAAAATCAAAATGCACACTCATAAAAGTACGATACTCTCCATATATTTTTCCCTCTCAGGACATACAACGCAGGCAGGCATCATTCTGTTATACATATTCTGTGTCTTAATCCCTAAAAATCTTACTGCTCAATCATTTTTTGAGCCCTCGGACACATTTAACGGGAAAAGATTCTATCCTGTAGGGATTTCAGGAGCAGTAGTAAGCGCAGGGGCATTCATTGCACTGGACCAAGTTTGGTATTCTCAGCAGCCCAGAGGAAAATTTCGATTATTTAATGACTGGGGTGAATGGGAAAATAAAGATAAATGGGGGCATAGTACCTCTGCCTATTATGAAGCTGCACTGGTATATCAGGTTGCAAAGTGGACCGGATTATCAAAAAATGCTTCCATTTGGACCGGATTTGGAGTGGCTTCTGCTTTCCAGCTCACATTTGAAATTATGGATGGACATGTCGAAACATACGGCTTTTCTATTCCGGATGTTGCTTTCAATACACTGGGAGCAGGTACATTTGCGATTCAGCAATTGATCTGGGATAAACAATGGATTCAATATAAAATGTCTACGAGATTCAGAAACTATCCTGATACCCGTCTCATTTCTGCATCAGGAAATGCCACTGATACACCTTCACGCCGGGCTTCAGACCTATATGGCAAAACATATGCAGACAGATTTTTGAAGGATTATAATGCGCTGAATTATTGGGTTTCAGTTTTTCCGGGCGAAATATATATCACTGAGAAAATTAAATGGCCCGAATGGCTTGGTATATCTGTAGGACACAGCGCTGAAAATATCTACGGTGCCAACAGCAATTCCTGGAACTGGCAAAATGAAGTATATACTTTTCCCGTGGAGCGATACAGACAATATTTCTTATCGCTGGATATAGACTGGACTAAAATTCCGGTCAAATCACCTTTCCTGAAGTCGCTGTTCAATGCACTTCAATTTGTAAAAATTCCTTTCCCAACGCTGGAATGGACATCACAAGGCAGATTCAGGGGGCATTTGTTATTTTTCTGATGTATTTATTCTGCCAAATGAATACCATCGTCTTCCAGTCGAATCAAACGGGATTTATAAAGACTCCCCACCGCTTTCTTAAAAGTCTTTTTACTCATTCCCATGACTTTGTAAATCTCCTCCGGTGTGCTCTTATCGTGTAATGGCAGATGTCCCTTGTAGTATTTGATCGCATCCAGGATATCAGTGGCACTTTGATCAATATGCTCATGACCGGGTTTTCTAAGCAACAAGTCTATTCTATTATCAGGCCGGATTTGTTTGACAAATGCATTTCTGTCAAAACCTATCGGAAGTGGCTCGAAAATCTCCGAATGGTATAATAATCCTCTGAATTCCTGATTTACTATTGCATTGTAGCCCAGTTCCGTCTTTTCATAGATCAGGATTTCAACCTCCTCCCCTGCTTCCAGACCAGAGGCTTCAGATTTAACATATTTGTTGATCAATGCTGAGCCTGTCATCCTGCCGCTCACTTTGTCCAGGTACATATGAATTACATAGCTACGGCCTGCCATCATTCTTTTGGCTTGTTCCTTAAATGGAACGAGCAAATCCTTATGAATTCCAATATCCATAAATGCTCCCATTGATTCTACTGAGGTGACAGTAAGATAAGCGAATTTTCCTACAGTGATTAAGGGAGTTTGTGTAGTGGCGATGGGACGGTTCTGATCATCTGTGTAAATAAATGCATCAATGACATCATCTATCTCAAATCCCGGAGGAGCATATTTAAATGGTAGAAGCACTTCGTCTCCTTCTTCATTCCCGAGAAACAATCCCGATCCGGTTTCTCTGAGAATGGACATTTGTTGTATTTCACCAATTTTTAACATAATAGCAGGAATAAGGTGCAAAGCTAATGCTTATTGGAGAATAAGGTAACCTGAACTTTTGAATGATTCCTGAGCTAAAGCTTTTTGGAACACCATCCAATTATTTTATATAAAAGTTGGAACACAATACAATTAATCTCATTAAATAATTGGAATCCATTCCAAATTATACAATATTTAATTGGAATCCATTCCAAATATGCTTTATGATAACCGGAATTCAATACCAAAACAAACAGTGCAGGAAATATCTAGTCAGTGATATCCTCACATGGTACTATATCTGAAAAATGGTCGATCAGTATATGGCCATTGGTAGCCATTTCAATGCCCTCAGGAAAATAAGCACTGAAAAAAATGTAAGAAAAATCTTCTGATGGAATAAACTCAAATACATACTCAATCCATTCATAATGATCGACTGGAGTAGATGCATTCAGGACTTCAAGTTCAGGATCATCCGGACTGTTGCCTCCCAGAATTTGAATGATGGTGGGGGACAGAAAATCTATGAATTTATTGGGTGACCATTTGGTACCTGAGGTATACTCCAGCGATTTTGCAAGAAAAACTGAAATCTTATAGCAAGCATTAGGCAATAAGGGTGCGCTAAGCTTCTGGTAAATCGTTTCAAATGTTCCATCGTCCCTGGTAACCATGCTGACATAAGTCCGACCCTCCGCAGGAATATTTGCCACCTTGAAGCCTCCTCCGGGTTGTACATCAGGAGGAGTATTTCCATCAAAATCGAGGCTTTCCCAGCCATAGGGAGGCTTGCAACAACGGGGAGTATCTTCCAGAGATGGATTTACTAGCCGGATGGTATCCTGCGCATAGATGGGTAATAGCAGAAGATGGCAAAAAGCTACAATGAGAGCTTTAATTTTCATTTGTATATGTATTTTTATTCCCGATAGATTTTAGCTTGAGTACCAGGATCGTTCCAGTCAGAAAGGAAGCAATGAGATTGGCCAGAATTAAAGGGACATCATTAATCAACCATCCATAAGAAAACCAGCAAATAGTTCCGGTAAACATCATCGAAAAAGTAGCTAATGAAAGATCCTCAGTGGATTTTGTTCTGATTGTTTTGACAGCCTGAGGAACAAATGCGCCGGTCGTTAAAAATGCAGCAACCAGGCCTATAATGGATATGAAACTCATTATTTTTTTGTAAAAATACAAAAAATGAAATCTACAACTATCCAGGCGAACTAATTTTACGTTTTTTTACAAATCCATCTACCTCAGTTATGAACTACTCCAAGGCTTTTAAATTCATAGGTTCCATTTGTTTATTAATTATATCCATTGCAGGGAAGGGTCAAAACTTTTATTTGTATAATGTTAAGACATCCAAAACAAGAACGATTTCAAGCCTGAAAAATATTAGAGTGCAAACCGAAGAAAGAAAGGTACTCAAGCTAAAAGGTGAAGCTATGATGGTGAATGATTCTGTGGTGGCCATCAATGACACGCTGGTTCATATCAATGATATTATAATCATTCAGGCAGTGACAAATAAATCTGTTCAAAATGGAATCATACTATCTGTAGTAAGTGCCGGCTTGATTACTCTGGGTACAGTGTTTGCCATTCAATCCGGGAGTGCCGAAGGAATTGGGGCACTTGTAAAGGGATTGTTAAGTTACGTGACTTATTTATCAGCAACTGGCTACATATTTAATTCGATCAAAAGCTTCTTTTGGGGGAATCATTATAAAACTGATGAAGGCTGGACTTTAAAAATGATATACGATACACCCATCATAATTCCTTCGGGGAAGCTACCATGATTTTATGTGATGTCCCGAATAATTTAATGTTAAAGTTGAAACTTAAATCTGTTAAAATATAAGTAGAAAATGCAGAATGAAGTTATAAGGCATATTTTAGCCTTCAAATCCTGTCTATATGCTGAAAATCTCCTGTTTAATTGTCAGTATTGTCTACTTGTCCATTACTTTGAATGCTCAGGACTCTGACATAACTAACCCTTCGGATGAAGAAAATAAATGGAATCTGGTTCGAAGTCATCAATCAGATATATTCAGATTAAGAGATACCTCAAGATGGATGATTCGCTGGGACGCTGCTGCAATGGCAAGCCCAATGATTAAAGCTACTCCCATCATATCGGATTTTGATCTCACTTTTGAATGCCTGCCTATAAGAAACTGGTCGGTTGGGGTCACAGCCAGAATGGCATCGTCTTTTACAAGTTATACTAACTATGAAACTTATCCTGAATGGGCCTTTGGAATGGAGATAAGGAATTATTTAAGAAAAGCAGATCATGGGCCTAATATGAACGGTCTGTACTGGGGCCTAAAAGCAGAAACCGGTAAGAGGAATATACTTATTGATGAATCAATTCAATATATTGGTTATAGAGCTACAGGCAGAATGGGGTTTCAAGCCTTACTTTCAAAACAATTTTTTATCGACTTAAGCCTGGGACTGGGTGCAGATTACACGGTCTTGGATCAATATACCAGCACAAGCACTGAGGAGAGTCCTGCAATTAAAGTAGTAACAACTTTGGGCTGGAATCCAATAGTAGATCCCCAAATTAAACTTGGATTTGCACTCAGCAGACCCAGACCTACTGCCACAAGAAAAGATCTCTGGCTAAGAGGCCAAAGCACAAAAACCATTCAATATAAAATTGACCTGTTTGGTTTATTTAATCATAACCTCTCCGGCATATCCACTGCTTTTGAAATCGAAAAAGCTTTTGGGAAAAGTGGATTTTCTGTCAATTTTGGTGTTGCCGGAGAATTACACAGACCTGATCACATCACAGGTGCAGACCAGGATCAATTATTTGTTGAAAAGTATGCTCAGCAATCATGGCAGGTTTATGCAGAACCCCGATGGTATTATAATATGAGAAAGAGATTGAGAAAAAACCTGACTAATAATGTCTTCTCCGGAAACTTCATCAGCTTATTGATTGGTCATCAACAAACATATTATAAAGAAGATTTTGAATACAAACCTTACATAGGTTTAAGAAAAGAAGAAAGCCGTTCGGGGCTTGAACTTTGCTGGGGAATGCAAAGATCATTTTTCAATATTGCATTCGCTGAATGTAAATTTGGTGTGTCCTCTATGATCGAGAGAAGTAAATATGATAATAGTGCATTATCACATTCACTTTATGCATTTGATGCTGTAGCAGATATAAAAATTGGTCTCAAATTTTAAAGCCACATATTTATGAAAATCATATATATTTTAATTATTGCTTTAGCATTCATCAGCTGTAAGAAAGAAATTGTCCAGGACCTTGAACTCCCGCAACATCTGCTGGTAAAAGATATTTATTTGAACTGTGATGCTTATGACCCGGCTGAAAATGACTTTATCACTTTTACTTTGAACAATAAAACTAATTGTATTAGAGTCGACAAACCATCTTCGAATTCATCCGCATGTTTTATTAAATCTACCTCGCTTGGTGGAAGTCAAATCTGGTATGAGTTTTTACTTTGTGGATATAACCATGTATTAAGTCAAGAAACAGAATTACTTATTTATTTATCAAAAGACCAGTTTCAAAATAATATTACTGGCTTAACTCCAGGAGTATATTCTTTTCATCAAAAAGGGGATCCGATTGATGAAAACGCAAACGTATTCAGAATGAGGTTATTACCTGTCAGCGAATCTTATAAAAATGCGAATTTTAGCGCCTTTTCACTTTTCAAAAGTAATAGTTTCGAATCAGATCTTGCAGTTCAGGACAATGATAGTTACATAAGAATTGCAGAAATTGAAGAATTTCAGGAAGGATCAGCCAACTTTACCAGATTTCATCTTGAATTTTCATGCGCATTGCAGGATCATTTGGGAAGAAAAATATTCATCCACAATGGAAAAGCTGCGATAACATTTTCCTTGAATTGATGCGTTTACTGAATTTCGGGAAAATTTAACTCTCTTAGAAAAATCGTGAGACCTAATACAAGAAGCTATATTATAAAGTATATTTACCTATAACTTAGGGCATGATTGCCTGTGCGCAAATAACTTAACTCCCGAATAAAACAAACTGCTTATGAGAAGTCTTAGCCTTACTCCTTATATTTTTCCAAAATTTATTTGTTTGCTTTTTCTGTTCAGCATTCCTGTTGGAACTCAATGTCAAAGCCTGGAGTTGTATAACATCAATTCAAAAAAGAGTAAAGAAATAGTTAACCCGCATGATGTAATTATATATACCCGAAATCCAAAGATGGAAAAAATTCGTGGAGAGCTGCATCTTCTTAATGATTCAACTATTCTTATTAACAACATTCAGATTCCACTCAAAGAGATTACAGCTGTAAAAGCAATCACCCCAACTTCTCAGATGTTGGGTTATATCTTTGCCGGAGTGAGTGCAATATACATTACCATTGGAGTTATTACACTTGCAAGTTCTGGCTCAGCCGGTATCCTTGGAGATGTATTTCTTGATATATTAGGTTCATTCTCAGTTGTAATTGGAGTTGCAGCAATAGTTCCGGCTATTCGATATTTATTTTTCGGTAAAAAGTATAGGAAAGTCTCTGGATGGGTCCTTCAGGTTCCAGGACCTTAATGCAAGCTTTTTACGCTCAAAATTATCTTCAAATCTTTATTTCTCCGTTAGCAGACCGCTTAAAGGTTTAATGGCTTATATTTGCCACGAATCATTCTAAACCCTTTATGAGTTCTTCTAAAATTTATGTTGCCTCTGAAATTGGAAATCTAAAAAAAGTAATTGTTCACAGGCCTGACAGCGGTATTTCCCGGATCAGTCCTAAAAAATCTGAGGGCCTTTTATTCGACGACATTGTCCATTTGCCTCAGATGCAGCGTGAACACGATATATTCACAGCAGTACTGAGAGCTTTGATGGGAGAAGATGAAGTACTTTATATCGAGCAATTGCTTCTGGAATCCCTGTTGCATGCACCGGAAAAAACAGAAGAATTGGTTAAGATGATCATTGATTATGAAGAGCTTCCTTCCTCCTATACTGAATTATTGCAGTCCCTTCCCACAGATGTGTTGGCTGATGTTTTAATCTCAGGGTATCTGGAATCTCAGGATCATATATTCTTTGACCCTATTCCCAATTTCATTTTTACGAGAGATATCGCCGTAGTGGTGAAGGATCATGTAATCATTACAAAAGCTGCCAAACAAGCAAGGTACAGAGAAAATATCCTCACAAGATTTATCTTCTGGGCTCATCCCATGTTTGCAGACCTCCAGGAATCAGGTAAAATCATTAACCTTAACAGAGTAGATCTTTTCCCTCCTTCAAAAAAAGGAGAAATTGTCTCCATTGAAGGTGGTGACATGATGGTGCTGGAAGGCGAATACTTGCTCATTGGAGCATCTGAGCGGACCACCGAACATGCCATTCATTCCTTAAAAACATCACTTTTTGAGAAAGAAGTCATCAAGAATGTTGTTCTGGTTAATATCCCGAACGAACGTTCTTTCATGCACATAGATACTTTGTTTACCAGAATTCACTACAACCACATTGTAGCTTTCAAGCCAATTGTTTATGAAGGTATGAGTTCGAATGTGGTGGTATACCGCTCCAATGGAACGAGCAAATCTTATCCTTCCATCAAGGAGTTTATTTTGAATGAAATCAATTCTAGTATGGAGTTTATTTTTGCCGGAAACGGGGAATCACCCTATCAGGAAAGGGAACAGTGGACGGATGGATGCAATCTTGTAGCCATCAGACCAGGGCTGGCCATTACCTATGACAGAAATCCAAAAACCGAGGATGCCTTCCGCTCCTTTGGATACAACATACTGCCTGCCAATGATTTACTTGAAGGAGTAAAAGCGGGTACCATCGATGCAAAAACTTTAACCAATACTATCATCACACTTCCTTCAAGCGAGTTATCCCGTGCCAGAGGTGGTTCACATTGTATGACATGTCCGCTGAGCAGGGACGATTTATAGTCTAAAATTTCCCTGATGTTCGTTCATGAAATGTCGATAAGAGTCAGATATGGAGAGACCGATCAAATGGGTTATCTGTATTATGGGCACTATGCTGCTTACTTTGAAGTTGGAAGAGTAGAAGCATTGAGATCCCTTGGTCTCAGTTACAAAGAGCTGGAGGAGAAGTCCGGAATCATGATGCCTGTGATGTCCATGCAGGTGAGATATTTGAGGCCCGGTTTTTATGATGAATTATTGCGAATACAGACTGCTATCCGCAAATTACCGGAAAACGATATTACTTTTCACTATGAGGTATTCAATGAAAAAGATGAATTAATCAATGCCGCCACAGTAAAACTCTGCTTTATATTAGCTGCTGACAGAACCACAGTACCTGTACCACGTTCCATAGTAGAAGCGTTAAATCCATATTTTGAGTAAAAAAAAGGCAACTTTCAAGGACAGATTGGTAGCTATTCCATTAATCAACAAAATAATGGAATGGGCTAAAACGAGTTCATTACCGGGATTTGAAAGTATCCCGGTTTACGATGTATTTGTTTTCCTGATCAATGAAAGCAAGCAGGATGATATCAGAGCCAGATCCAATTCAGCAGCATTTAGTTTCTTTTTGGCATTATTTCCGACCTTGTTGGTGGCGATTGCACTTTTACCTTTGATACCATTCGATAATCCGGTTGAGGCAATTCAGGAAAATCTGAACACTATCATTCCCTCGAGTGCTGAAGTTTTCATTTTTGGAACTTTGAAAGACTTGCTGGAAATTCAGCGCAACAGCTTACTTTCTGTGGGTATAGTGCTGGCAATATTCTTCTCATCGAATGGAATGATGTCCTTGATGAGAGGATTTGATAAAAGCTATGCAAAACTTTTCAAAAAAAGAAAATGGTGGAAAGCCAGGCTAGTCGCTATTATGCTGACAGCGCTCATGGGCATACTTCTGGTCATATCAGGGGTGCTCGTCATTTTGGGGAATCTGATTCTAAATTATGTTTTTGACCTGCTGAGTGTAGATACTTACTCAAGATATGCTATTGAAATGCTAAAATGGCTGGTAGTTATCTCACTTGTTTACAGCATTATTGCAACGGTTTATTATGTTGGTCCTGCATATGTCAAGAGAGCAAGATTTTTCAGTCCGGGAGCAACCATGGCCACAATTGCATCCTTGTTGACTTCTGTGGGGTTTTCATTCTTTGTAAACAGCTTTGGAACATACAATAAAATTTATGGATCCATAGGAGCTGTCATTGTGTTAATGCTTTGGTTGCAGATCAATTCATTTATCCTGCTTACCGGATTTGAATTGAATACAAGTATTGCCGTCAACCGTGATTTGAAAGATGAAAAAAGCAATCCGGAATAAATCATTTGAATTTGAATTAATATTGAGAAGGAAGTAAATTTACTCAGAACTAAATCAGATGATAAAATATACAGAACAGGACTCACATTACAGGCATCTGGAACAGATGGCAGTAGAGGAATTGTTGCATAATATTAACAAAGAAGACATCAGTGTGGCTCATGCTGTCAATAAAGCTTTGCCTCAAATCACTGCTCTCGTAAAAAAAACGGTAGAGTTGTTGAAAAATGGAGGACGCTTATTTTATATAGGAGCGGGTACAAGTGGCCGACTGGGAATACTGGATGCCTCTGAATGTCCTCCCACATTTGGAGTTTCTCCTGATCTGGTTGTTGGAATTATAGCAGGAGGAGACAAAGCCATTCGAAAAGCTGTGGAAGGAGCAGAAGATGACAGAGATCAAGCCATCCTGGATCTGCAAGCATATGGAATTGACAGTAAGGACATGGTCATCGGTATCGCGGCTTCCGGAACTACACCTTATGTGATTGGAGGATTAAAAGCTTGCAGAGAGCAACAAATCAAAACCGGCTGTATTACATGCAATCCCGGCAGCCCTGTGACGGAGCATGCAGATTATCCGGTGGAAGTCCTGACCGGACCTGAGTTTGTTACCGGAAGTACCCGCATGAAAGCCGGAACGGCTCAAAAAATGGTGTTGAATATGATTACCACCAGCACTATGATTTCACTCGGTTATGTGAAAGACAATAAAATGGTGGACATGCAAATGAGCAATCAAAAACTCAAAGAACGTGGGGCTTTGATCATTGCGAATCAGCTTTCGATTGATTTTGAAAGTGCGAAGGAATTGTTGGTGAAATATGGGTCGGTTAGGGCGGCGCTTGAGAGTTATGAGTTATGAGTTATGAATTATGAGTTAAACAGTCAGATATAAGTGATAAGTGATAAGAGATGAGATGAACAGCCAGTTAAAAGTTGAAAGTTGAAAGTTCAGCCTGTTTAACAGCCGTCGATTCACACATTAGCAGGTTTAGAGTTGCAATATAGAGACGCAATGCATTGCGTCTCGTTGCGTCTTGTCACTTCGGAAAAAGCTCAGGTAGGAGCAAATAACTATTTGCCCTACGTTTTAAGTTGAACAGACGTGCTGGACATATGAATGAAATATACATGACTCAATTTTTTAAATATTTACTGCCTGTTTCATTGCTCTTGGTCCATATCAAAGCCTATAATCAAATACCTGATTTCGCATTCTCAATTCAATGTCCTGAAGAGGAGCTCCCTGAAAAAAATAAAGATAGTTCCCTTAATGCGAGTTGTAAGTATGGATATTTGCTGAGTTATGGTCAAAACACGATTGGAACAATTGATTTACCGAATTTAAAATGTTCTGATGGGCCTGATTCATTTAAGATTATTTATGAAAAAACAATTGGCAATCAATCTTACATTATAATAGATTACACTCATAAAACGAATGGATGTAATTGGAAGGAAAGAGGATATTGTGGAGCCGGAGTAGAATCCGGTCTTATATGGGTCGCCATTGATAAGACAGCTTGTTCCATTACTCAATCTAAGACCATTTTGTATGAATCTTGCGCCATTAATGAATCATGCCACACAGACCAGGGAATAAATTTGATTTTTGAAAATAAAAAGATAGATTTTGTAACTCTCAGATGCATAATCAGGTATAGATTTTTCAATAAGAAACGACCTGAGCTGGGCTTTTTCTAGTAATTCTTAACGTCACCTCCGAAATAAATTGACTGCGTAGCAGACTATTTATTTCGGAGATGTCACCTTTTCACTGCTACGCAGTAAAAAGGCGTCACCACGGCCAGGCGCAGCCGTGCCGTGGCGTCACCGGGCTTACGACCCCTCCCCCCAAGCCACACGAAAATCAATTTTCAAAAACTACATGGAACTATCGGGAAAGCATGTATGTTTGCACTCTTGAATTGGGGTTGAATGGAATCGACAGGTTGGTATATCTGTTGAGTAAGCATGCCGGAGCATGATGGGACACTCCGTTATCAAATGACTATCAAACCATAATCGGCGAATCTAATTACGCCTTGGCTGCTTAATTCCAGGAATTATAGCGCCTTTATGCAACTTGCTTGACGCCTGATATAAAGCGATGTTGCATATCATAAAAACGCAGGCTGGCCGGAGAGGATGACTTTAATCAAAGGCGAGACACCAAAGTCTAAGGAATAGAAGGTTTGTTTTTGGACCAAATCTTTTCCCGACAATTTAACCAAAAACTAAGCATGTAGAAGGCTCCGCAGTGCTTTCTCTGGACGGGGGTTCGACTCCCCCCAGCTCCACAAAAAAGACACAACCAAAAGTTGTGTCTTTTTTTAATTATTCACTCCGCAAATTATTTTGATAAGGGTTCGACAGGTGAGGCAAAGCTTTCTCCTGAACAAACCTGATTCTACCAATTATACAAATTTATGCTCCAAATTTGATTTAAAGATGCCATGCTTTGCTCGCCTTCGCGAGTAATGCATTACATTTCCTTTAAGAGCTCCAGACATAATATTGATGAGATTTCCTCTTGATGCTCAGTAAGCATTACCTCGCGATCCCCCAGCTCCACCAGAATAAAAGAGATACATCGAAAGGTGTGTCTCTTTTTTTTGTTACAATATTCTCATACTGCAAGGGGTTCGACAGGCGAGGCAAAGCTTTCTCCTGACCAATCTGCTTCTACCACTTATCCAGCTTTAAACTCCAAATTTGATTTAAACATGCCATGCTTTGCTCGCCTTCGCGAGTAATGCATTACATTTCCTTTAAGAGCTCCAGGCATAATATTGATGAGATTTCCTCTTGATGCTCAGTAAGCATTACCTCGCGATCCCCCCAGCTCCACCAGAATCAAAGAGATACATCGAAAGATGTGTCTCTTTTTTTTATCAGACAACAAGTCTGAAAAAACACTCATTTTTGAATTTTAGTCAATGTTTGTAATTAAATAAGTTAGATAAATTTTAAAAATTCATCTAGATGATATATTTTTATTTTCCAAGTTGACTCCTGTGAAATATTTTCACCACAAATCAACTTTTTCTTTTTTCATATCGCTTGTTTTTGAGTTCAGATCCAATCGCTTGTCTATTCCCGGTAGAGCAGCGGTTCAATATTTATCGAACCTTCTAACAAAAAACCAATGAAAATCACTTCCAAACCACTTCCTTCTACCCGCACGTTCTGCATATCAATGTTGATACTTGTATTTGCCATAAGCGCAGGCTATTCTCAAAACTCAGAGAATAATTCTTACGTCGGCGCCATCAAGGCTGATGTAGAGACAGTTATGAAAGCATCAAAATCCCTTGAAAAGTATCTTACTTCTGATAAAATTAATCAAAATTCAAGTGACTATTTTACCTGGGTAATAGCAGAATTTGGTTCTGTTTCAGAAGCAAACTCCATCTGGAATAGATTAAGAGCCAACACTCAACAGCACTTCAAGAGTAACAATAAATCAAATATAGGCGGAAATGAACTGAAAGAATTCTATCTGGAAATCTCAGGAATCATTCGAAAAATTGAATCTGCAGGAACGATTCCCGGTCCCACATTTTGTCATGACAGATATGTGGAAGATAATTATTTGGCACTGGCAGAATCAATTCTGGCAGGTTCAGCTTTAGGGGGTATTGCAGATGGAGTGGAGGTGCATATTGTTGCATGGGAAAAAGCAAATGCAAATTTCATAAAATGTATGGAAGTAAATTACTGACATCAAAAGGTAATTACAATAGAATTTTTATATCAATAAAACTGAGAGATGCAACGCATATGTTGTGTCTCTTTTTTATTTAAAATACTTTGAAGAAAAAATTAGTATCTCCAGATATCATCAAAGCCCTGTTTGACAAGTTGTAACTGACTCTTATCTACATAGCCAATCTTGCTAATCAAACGATCCCTGGTGATAGATCGAATATGAAATGTGAGTATCTCAGATGCAACAGTCAATCCATTTTCTGCTGATGGAAAAACTACCACGTTACCTCTATAGTTTTTAACCTTAGAAGTTAAAGGGCAGCAGATGACCATATTCAAGTGAGTATTTGCCAGGTTACCACTCACAATAACCACCGGGCGAACTCCGGCTTGCTCATTGCCTTTTGAAGGATTTAGATTGGCATACCAAATCTCTCCTTGTTTTACCGCTTTCATTTGTCTTCCAATTGTTGGAGGTAATCTTCCATGCCTTCTTCTGCAATATCCAGCAGATCTGTGTCATCTGCCATTTGCTTGTAAGATTTTACATATTCGGCACGATTGAGGTGATCCAGATACAGACGAAGTGCCCTTTCTATAAGCTTGTTTTTAGGAGTTGAAAGTTTTTTGGATTTCTCATCTAACAATTGCAATAAGCTGTCAGGTAGTGTGCTTGTGAAAGTTGCCATAAGATGTTTATTTATAATTTACAAATATAATTCATATTTATAAACGTTACAACACCCATCAATGACACTAAGCATTTTAATTTAGCAGACTAGGAAATTATCTGAAAACATTTTCTATACTTAGCTGATATAGATTCAATATGATGTAAATCACTTTGAAAAACAATAACTATCATCCCCTCCCGACACTCCCTTGTCATTCCCTCTTCCCATATTTGCATAAAATAAACTCAATATGTCCAAACTGGACCTCAGCAAAACTTTCAAGGCATGCTATTCCGCCAAAAATAAACCTGAAATTATCGAAATTGAAAAAGCTCAATTTCTATCAATAGAAGGTAAAGGGGATCCATCTGAAAAAGCTTATGCAGACAAATTACAAGCATTGTACGCTACCGCATATACCATCAAATTCATGAACAAAGCGCTGGATCAGGATTTTGTTGTAGCTAAACTGGAAGGACTCTGGAGTTTCGATGAAGAAAAGTATAAAAACATTGGTATCTCAGAAGCACCAAAACAAGTTCCCCGCAGCGAATGGAATTATCGTATGATGATTCGCATGCCGGATTTTGTTACACAGGATCAGCTTACTGCTGCGATCAAAAAAGTAGTAGAAGTTAAGCAAATCACATTAGCTGCGGATATCACTTTATTTGTAATGCACGAAGGAAAATGTGTTCAGATGATGCACTCAGGTCCTTTCAATACAGAACCGGAAACCCTTCTTATCATGAAGGCTTTCATTGATGCGCATGGATTTCAAAGGAATGGTCTGCATCACGAAATTTATCTCTCAGATTTCAATAAAACAGCCCCTGAAAAACTCAAAACAATTCTCAGAGAGCCCATTAAATAAATTATCACCAGATTATCTTTTGTAAATCCCACCCAGGGTATCCTTGAGGTTACTCATCATTTCATCAGATTCTGTAGGTTTATCGGAGCTCAAATAAGTATCAACTTGAGAGGCAATGCTTCCCGGCAGTTTTGATTTTAAATACATAGTGACTGTTTCTACTGCCACTTTTGCTTTATCCTTCGACAAACCTGTCTTTTCGGAAACTAATTTTATCAGATCTTCCATGGTAATGACTTTTTAATGTTTCAAATATTAAAACTTAGCTTAGAGTAGAATTTAAATGCCTCAAGCCTCTCCCACCCTGAAAGACACCTTGCATATTACACCATAAGATACGACTCTGGCATCTTTGACATGCACCTTGATATCTTTTACATACACGGAATCTATATTTCTTACTGTTTTGGAAACTTCGGTAACAGCTTGCTGAATAGCATCCTCAATTCCGGTTTCAGAAGATGCAATGACTTCAATTACTTTTACAATTGCCATAATAAGTTGTATTTAAAAATGAAAAAATCAGATTCCTCACTGAGTAGCAAGGCTCTGTTTGATGTACGTAGTAAAAGTTATTTACAAGGTTTTAAACCAAAAAAATTACAGGGAGTTTCCATAGTAGAAGTGGAAATATTGTAGAAAATATTTCCGTCGGGGGGAGATATAAAGCTTGTTCCCATCCCAAAAAAAAAGCGCACAATTCCGGGTGGGCTTTGTGCGCTTTTTTGAGGCAATCGGTTATTAGACAATAAAAACTAATCTCTGTTGAGAATACTTAAAATGTACCAGAATAACAACATCAGGGAAGCAAACAGACCCAACGCTGCAGCAACATACTGATCCTCGCGGTATTCATGCACGATATTAGAAGTTTGATACAGAATTGATCCTGAAGCCAAAACAATCATACCTACACTGAACCAAAGACCCAAATTAAATCCGAACAAAGCACCTGCAACAACCAGTCCGATCGCAATGAAAAAACCTACAGTCAGGATAGTTTTAAGAAATGAAAAATCCTTCTTAGTCAATAAAGCAACTGCAGATAATCCGGTAAACAAAGAAATGGTCATCAAAGCCGCCTGATATATAATATTTCCTGCACCTGCTGAGTAATAAATAGATATGTATATGAGGGGCACAAAAATAAATGCTTCGGCAATGATAAACAGGAGCATAGCCAGATACTGCTTGTTTTTATCTACAGCATTTCGCGCCATATTTTGCGATACATTTGTGACAAGCATGAAACCTCCCAATAACAATAGCCATGTCCAGCCACTGGCCATGGACAATGCAAAATTCACAATGAAAGGGGTATTCAGAAAAATAGATTCAATAATGATAAAGACCATAACCGCAAGAGCAATATGCGCATATGTTTTTCTGAAAAATGTAGCCTGATCTTCCTTAGCAAGAGAGGATACAGGAATTTGTTGAATTTGATCTTCCATTTTAAATAGATTTTGAGGGTTATAAATGAGTGTTGTAAAATTAATAAATATTACAATATTTTCAAATATTCAAAAATATCTTTTAGTTGGCCAGAATCAATATAAACACCCATCTGTCCCATTACCCCCGATAGTTTAAGTTTGTGCCTAAGATTCCCTATTTAATGAATTTTTAATCCCTTACGACATATTCACTTTATTAAACAAAAACGGGCTTCTATTTGGCTGTTAAATCTGAGAAATGATATATGACACTTTTGTAAAACATTGATATCCTATGCTTTATAACATTTTAAATCAAAACAAAAACCGCAAATTCTCTCATAAATTCAACGACTTTATGGCTGTTTCCAAACCTGAAATCTGAAAACTGATATCTGAAATCTGAAATCATCAGTCACCGCCGTATTATCTCTCCTCGAATCACAAAATTTTTATTGCGGGGACATAAATCTTACAAATCACATCATAAATTAAGTAATGAACCATGAATATCTCCTGCATATCTTTGAGCTATAAAAATACATTATGACAGAACAATTTGAAATTAAAGGAATGACTTGCAGTCATTGTGTCGCCAGAGTAAAGAAAGCAATCGAAAGTGTGGAACAAGTTGAGGAGGCTACAATCAGCCTTGAATCGCCGCAAGCAACTATAACTCTGAAGGACAATATTAATATTGAGGAATTACAGGCAGCAATCCAGGATGCTGGTGATTACAGCATTCACAAAATAGCCAAATTGTGATTTATTTGCTCTTTTCCACATTTCCATGAAAATTCAATCGCTCACCGAGTTGTATGAACAACTGCCTGATCATGAATTACTCCTGGTGGAAATTCTGCGTCAAATCATAAAAGAACAATTGCCGGCATACTGCAAAGAGAAAATCTCTTACAATGTTCCATACTTCTATGGAAACAAAGGAATTTGTATCATCTGGCCGGCCAGTATGCCACGCGGAGGAGTGTCATCAGGAGTATTGCTGGGCCTCTGGCAGGGAAACAAATTAAAAGATGAAGATCAGTATCTTCAACATGGGAGCAACAAGAAAATATTTTATAAAATCTATCAATCAACTGACGAGATAGATGAAATAGCTATCACTAAACTTCTGAAAGAAGCTATTGAACTGGATTTGTCTGATGGAAAAACTCCCAAGCAGATATAATGAATCAGTTCATTTTTGTAATACTTTAAAGCCAAAGTTCATTGAAATTTGCAATGAACAATCAATATTATCATGGCAAAGTATTCAAAAAAAGCTCAGGAAAAAGTGGGCGAAGTGATGGAAGAATTCAAGGAGGGTAAATTAAAATCCGGCCCCGGAGGGAAAGGTGGAAAAGTTAAATCCCGAAAGCAGGCCATAGCTATAGGCCTTAGTGAAGCCCGTAAAGAAGGAGCTAAAGTGCCAAAGAAAAAATCTAAAAGCGAATAGCATGCAGGACGGAAGTGACAAGAAAAAAATTCACAAACCGCAGTCTCAATCCAAACAACCCGGATTGGAACACAAGATGACTCCTCATCCCGATTTTGACCATGGCCGGCATTCCGGGAATAAATTAGAGGGGAAAAAATGTGTTATTACAGGTGGAGATAGCGGAATAGGGCGCGCTGTAGCGGTATCTTTTGCAGCAGAGGGCGCTGATGTGGCCATCTTATATTTGAAAAGTGAACAAAAGGATGCGGATGCCACCGTCAAATACATCAAATCTCATTACGGAAAAAAATGTTTAGCTCTGGCGGTTGATATATCCAAAGAAAGAAATTGCATCAAAGCAATAGGGAAAATAACTGCCGCATTTGATCGGATTGATGTTCTGGTCAATAATGCCGCAGTCCAATATCCAGTGAAAGATATTTCAAAGATTACAGATGAACAACTGAGAGAAACATTTGAGGTAAATATTTTCTCCATGTTTTATCTTGTCAAAGCTGCCTTACCTCACATGAATGAAAGTAGTAATATCATCAATACTACTTCTGTAACTGCATATCGCGGCAGCGGAGGCCTTTTGGATTACAGTGCGACCAAAGGAGCAATTGTATCCTTCACCAGAAGTCTGTCTGCCAATTTGATGGATAAAAAAATTCGTGTGAATGGCGTGGCTCCCCGGACCGGTCTGGACGCCACTGATTCCTGCCAGTTTTGATGCCAAAGAAGTTTCCACATTTGGTTCAGATTCACCGATGGGCCGACCCGCTCAACCTCATGAAATAGCCTCTGCTTATGTCTATTTGGCTAGCGATGATTCCAGTTTTGTCTCAGGTCAAATTATTCATGTCAATGGAGGAGAAATTGTTAATGGGTAATATCAATTCAAGCCACATGCATCCTTCACACTCTGAGTAATTTCTACTACATTGCTTATTAAATCCAAAGTGACGTGGAGAATGGACAAATATTTTGAAGAAGCCATAGCACAGGCAAGGAAAAGTTTTAGTGAAGGCGGCATTCCCATCGGCAGCGTTATCGTGTATCAGGATAAGATCCTGGGCAAAGGTCATAACAAACGCATCCAGCAAGGAAGCGTAGTGCTGCACGGTGAAATGGATGCTCTTGAAAATGCCGGACGTCAGGCTGCTGAAATATATCAACATTCCGTACTTTATACAACACTTTCTCCTTGTCCTATGTGTACCGGAGCTATTCTTCTGTATGGAATTCCAAAAGTAGTAATCGGTGAAAACAAGACTTTTCTTGGGTCTGAAGATTTGCTGAAAAGTCATGGGGTCGAAGTAGAAGTACTGAATAATCAGGAGTGTATCGATCTGATGGATTCATTTATAAGGCTTCATCCCGAAATCTGGTTTGAAGATATTGGTGAGCCTGGTTAAATAATTATAAATTGAGTAGCATGATCTTTTTACGGGCAAAAGGAGGATTTGATTTGCAACGACTTTTACTCGGGTCGGAAGATTGGAGTTTCCTGCTGGAGACGATACTTCGCACGGGTATCATGTTTACTATCATCCTTATCAGTTTAAGATTATTAGGTAAGCGTGGGGTCAAACAATTATCCGTTTTCGAGCTGGTAGTCATCATAGGACTCGGCTCAGCAGCCGGAGACCCTATGTTTTATAGTGATGTTGGATTGCTGGTTTGTCTTGTAGTATTTATCATGATAATTGGCCCTTATAAATTGATCAACTATCTGATTGCCAGCAATAAAAAATTTGAAAAAATAGTAGAAGGAATACCTGTCTGTCTTATTAAAGATGGCGTTTTCAAAATTGAAAACTTCAAAAAGGAGATGCTCACCGAAGATGAATTCTTTGCTGAATTACGTTTGAGAGGCGTCTCACAATTAGGGCAGATCGAAGAAGCTATAGAAGAAAGTAATGGTCATGTCAGCGTTTTCTACTTTTCTGATGATGAGGTTAAGCCGGGTCTTTCTGTAATGCCCGGTGCCCTGGAAAAGTATATCAGGGCAATTAAAGAAACAGACGTCTATTCCTGTATTTTTTGTGGATTTACTGATGAATTAAAACCTGCCACACAACATACCTGTCCGACATGTAAAAAGTTAAAATGGATCAAGTCTAGCCATAGGAAAAGAATTGTGTGAAGCAATGGAGATTTATTCTTTGACATTAATCAAATTAGAGTTGATCACCTGAACTTTATATTGTCTGATATTCATGGTAGAAATGTTTTTAATCAGGAATTTGAAGGGTTGGGAACGAGAAATCATGCATTATTATTACAAGGATTGGCAGATGGAATTTATTTAATGCAGATCTGGAGTAAACATGAGTTGATCCAAACAAATAAAATTGTAATTCTAAATGGAGGTCAATAGGCTGACCAAAAAAATCTCACCGAAAAAAGAGCAGCGCAGTAAAATGTCGCTGCTCTTTTTTTTTTATACCTTTCTACATTAGTGTAAGAAATAACTTTAAAGCTAATCATCAATTCAAATATCATTATTGTACATTCAAATACATCGTTCACACATTTTGCCTGACTGATATTCCTTAATTGCATTATTTTTACTACGTTATCCGGCAGGATTTTTACTTTTCACTGAAGCAACCTTTTTCCAATTTCTTCACCAAGCCACAAATTGATATGAAATCAATTGTACAATTTTTTATTCTATCAGTATTAATATTCTGTTTCCAGAAATCAGGTTTTGCGGCTACCAGATATGTTACGGTAACCGGAGCCGGATCTTTTGATGGAACTAGTTGGGGCAATGCCGCTCAGGGAACTGCATTACAATTTATCATAAACACAGCTGCTCCTGGTGATGAAGTGTGGGTGGCTTGCGGAACATATTTTCCGACCAATGACAACAACAGATCCATTTCATTTTCCATGCGAAATAACATAAGCGTTATCGGTGGATTTCTGGGGACAGAAACCACGCTGGAAGAACGTCAATTCATTTGTGGTCCATGCAGTGTCTTAAGTGGTGAAATTGGATCAGCCGGAATAGCTGATAATTCCTATACAGTCGTATGGAATAATGAATTAAATAATACTGCTATTCTGGATGGTTTTGAAATTCGGGATGGCAATGATGACCGAACCCCTACAAGTGCCGGCAACGGATTGGGTGGTGGCTTATATAATCATGGATTCGGCTTTACAGGGTTTTGTCATCCTGTCGTCCGCAATTGTTATTTTACAAATAACCGGGCATCCTGGGGTGCCGGAGCTTTTAATAATGGCTATGATGGAGGAAATGCTCAACCCACCTATATTAACTGCATTTTTTATCAAAACCATGCCTACATAGAGGCAGGTGGAATGGATAGCTACGGTGTAGGCGGCACTGCAAGCCCAACCCTTTATAATTGTATTTTTGATAGCAATACCTCCGCAACCAATGTGGGTGCAATGTATGCATGGGGAGGAAATGCAGGAGGAAATTGCCATCCTTTTTTGATCAATTGCATATTTACAAATAATACTGCTTTGAATGGATATGGAGGAGCATTTATAGCTGATAATCAAAATGATTTCAATGGAAGTGCTTCGGGTTCCTGCACGGTGACACTGCAAAATTGTATTGTCAGAAATAATACAGCAACCGGAACAGGACCTCAGTTTTATGTGAGAGGAAATGCAAATGCACAAGTACTTGCAACGTACTCAAATATTAGTCTTACAGGACAGAATGGTATGCATGTTTTGTCCGGCTCCACTATAGGAAATATAGATGGAGACCCGTTATTCCTTAATATCACCAATGCACCCGGTGATGATCTTTGCTGGTTGACTCCGGACGATGGATTAAGAATGGAAAATGCTTCACCCAGTGTTAATTCCGGATCAAATACCGGAGTACACGCTGAGGATATTACCGGGGAAAGTAGAATAAATGCCGGCACTGTCGATATGGGCCCCTATGAGAATCAGGCTCCTCTTAGTGCAGAGCTATTAAGCTTTGAAGCTTTAGCAATGGAGAATACAGTCAAAATTTCCTGGTCAACTGCGACTGAAATTAACTTAGAAACATACACGCTGCAGAAAAGCTTAAATGGCATCAGTTGGCAGGTACTTGAAACTTTACCTTCAGCAGGAGTACCCTCAGGCATAAAAAACTATAGTACACTTGATATGACACCTTTTCCCGGAAGGACTTATTACCGGTTAATACTGCAGGATACTGACGGTTTTTTGAAGTACTCAAATGTAAAATCTGTTCTCTCGCAGGAAAAGATTCAGGTAAAAATTTTTCCTAATCCCGTTGCTGAAAATTTGAATATTACTTTTCCGGAAAATACAAATCATATAATCGAAATTCTTGATCTGCTGGGAAATACTGTTATTCATACAATATCTGAATCTGAAATTAATATGGATACTTCTACTCTACCCGCCGGCATTTACTTGCTTAGAATTGACCAGATTCAGGTCAATAAAATCATAAAAAAATAGTCAACTTCCTTTGTATAAATATTTATCCAACTCTTTCATGACACTTTAGAATAAAGATTTTAAATTGCTCATTCCTATTCCGAATCTGGCAATTACTACTTTTTATTCAATTGTAATTTTTACTTAAATGAGAACCATTTCCGCCTTCAATTTTGTCACTATCAATGGCTTTTATAAAGGAAACAATGAAGATATCAGCTGGCATATTCACGGAGAGGAAGGCAACCAGTATTCTATCGATCAGCTGAAATCCGGGAATATTTTGCTTTTTGGAAGAGTGACGTATGAGATGATGTATTCATTCTGGCCAGGTGATGCTGCTTATTCAATGTTTCCAATTGTAGCAGAGAGAATGAATGCCGCACAAAAATTGGTGGTCTCAAATTCTCTGAATGCTGCAGACTGGCAAAATTCTAATATCATCAGCGGAGATATTATCAGCCAAATCTCTCAATTGAAAAATAGCCCCGGAAAAAATATTACCATCCTCGGTAGTGGCACACTCATTACAACACTCACAGATGCCGGTCTCATAGATGCGTACGAATTCCTTCTTGATCCGCTTGCAATGGGTCAGGGAACATCCATTTTTCAAAATATACAAAACACGCTTCGCCTTGAACTAACCGGCACAAGAGTATTTGAAAAAAGCGGTTCCCTATTGCTGAGCTATAGAAAGATTTGACATATCTGTTTAAGTGTTGTTATTTCCGATTTTACTACATCCAAAGTGTACATGTTATCCACTTTATTTAATTTCCTGCAGGGGATATGGTAGATTTTTAACACCAAAGCTCACTGGAACTCCTGAAATTAAACAGCACAGGTTATCCAAACCCTGATTTGTTTAAGATTGATTAAAGAAATGTGTAGCAATATTCAAAGGACGCATGCTATACCGTTTTTTATGGCGATGACCGCCGCTCTTGTTGAGAATTTTCATTAAAAGTTTAATGGTATCTACAATGTTATCCCCCTTATTAAGCATTACACATTCAGCTTTGGCTGCATGGGCAGCATCAGTAACTTCACTTCGGGTGGCAATACCAGATTTATTAAAGGATTCGAGAACTTGTGTCGCCCAGATAACAGGAGCCCGGGCAGCTTCACAAATCCATAATATCTCATCTTGTATTTCACTGAGTCTGTCAAAACCTATTTCAACTGCAAGGTCTCCTCTGGCTATCATCACACCATATGATTCTTCTTTCATCGCTTCAAGCAACAAAGAGGGAAGATTGAGCACTGCATCAGGTGTTTCAATTTTTAAAATTAGCTTTGGCTTGCAATTGTATGTGTTAAATTCTTTTCTAATTAGTGTAAGATCAAAAGGGTTTCGCAAAAAACTGCAGCCTACGAGATCAGCATATCGGGCAATAAATGGAATGGTCCTTACATCAGTTTTGGTGAGTGCCGGCAAATCAATGTGGGTGTCAGGTAAATTTAATCCTTTGTCCTTTTTTATATATGGTTTTTTCGATGAAATCCGCGTAATCTTTAAAAAGTAACTTTCATCTTTCCTGATTACAATCCCTTCGATTTTTCCATCATCTATAATAATTCTTTCCCCTTCTTTTAAGTTTTTAAAAACTCCAATCTCATAACAGGCAACCGCTTTTTGATTGTGCTTCACCTCCTCTCCTGCTTCAACCAATAATACTTCCAGCCCTAAAGTCACTTTCAGTTTACCTGAGTCTTTTCCTTTCCCTGGCAGATCCACGCGCATTTTTGGTCCCGCTATATCCATGTATATTTTGCAGGTACTTCCGCTCTTGTCTGCAGCGTCATGAACGGCCTCAATCAATTCTAACCAATTTTTTTCATCACCATGCGCACAATTAATACGTGCTACATTCATACCCGCTTCAACCAGTTGACCTATCAATTGGATATTATCCAGAAAGGAAGTATCGAGAGTCACCATGATATGCGGAACAGATGCATCTCTTTTAGATCCAAACAGATCAGACGTGATTCTATTTAATTCATTTTGCGCACTATAAAAATCGAAATGTGATATTTCCGCAGGTTTTAGTGTGGCGCCCAGCCTTTCCCGTACAGATTGAATTTGTTTCAAAATATGACTCTCTGAACTAGCCAGACTTGACAAACCAGCCTGATGCAAATTATCCTGTAATAAGCGAATATCCTCATTTCTCAGAGCAAGATACTGGATTAAATTTGTTGCACTTTTTTGTTGTAAAACATGCAGTGTAGAAATAAGCTCTTTGCGATTTGAACTCGCACTGATTATTTTCTTTTCGAGTACCTGCAAATCGTGTTGAAGAAGTGTAAGGTTATCCATGATAGTATTAAGAATCCACAAATTTATTCAGGTCAGGGTGCAGTTTTAATATGTTTTGATCCCCCCACACCTCTGATGGAGCTTAGTTCATTTATAAAACATACCACACTTATTAAAGCATATGCGATAACATTACCGCACCTTAATAGTTTCATGATAATCGTCAGCATAAACAATTCTTAACTAATTTGATTGCAATAATAACCGGCATCCGGGGCATTTCATGTTAAGGTGGATATGGGTCATTTCTGCCTTGCTAAAAAGATCAGACATCTGAGCACTTTCTTCAGCTCCAATAAACCAGCTTTTTATTCTTTTGTTAGTACCTTCGAAAGAAATAAGCAACACTCGCTTCGTACCTCACAAAACGACCTTTATGAAAACCTGGATTATCTTTTCCTGCAGCACTTTTATTTTTTTTGTTTTTGGACTTAGTCCTTGTTCTCCTCCACAGGAAACAACAGAATTACCCGATATAGTTTCCCAACATCCTGCCGCTGCCAATTACGCACTTTATTGCGCAGGTTGTCATGGACGAAATCTGGAAAAATTTGCAGATAAAGAATGGATGCGTGATAATAGTCAGGATGCGATTATTAAAAGTATCACATATGGTATGGCTGCTGAAGGAATGCCGGCATTCGAGAAAACTTTTAGCGATGAAGAGATCAAATCATTAGCTGATTTTGTCCAAAAAGGAATTCCTAAAGACAAATCAAAGCTGAAAAAGGCAGACGCAGAAAATCCTGTAGTAAATTCAGAAGAGTTCAAATTTGTAGTGGATACGGTAGTATCAGGACTAAAAGTTCCATGGGGCTTAGTCTTCCTGCCCGGCGGTGATATGCTTATTTCTGAAAGAGCAGGAACACTGCACAGATACTCAAATGGCAAGCTCTCTGCTCCGATTGAAGGGCTTCCCTCCATCCTGGCAAGAGGTCAGGGTGGTCTTCTGGACTTGTGTTTGCATCCCAATTACGAAGAAAATGGATGGATTTATATTTCTTATTCTTCACCATCGAAGGAAAAAAGTGGTGATAGCAACACAGCTATCATGCGGGCCAAATTGAAAGGAAATCAATTGACAGACCAGCAAGTGATATTTGAAGCTAAACCTTTATCAGATGCGCATCATCATTATGGGAGCAAAATGGTATTTGACAGAGAGGGATATTTATACTTCGGAGTAGGTGACCGCGGAGAGCATTTTGAGTTTCCTCAGGAACTTGGCAATCACAATGGTAAAATTCACAGGATACATGATGATGGAACAATTCCAAAGGACAATCCATTTGTCAATACAAAAGGTGCAATGTCTTCCATTTACAGCTATGGCCATAGAAATCCACAAGGGACTGCAATGCATCCGGAGACCGGAGAAATCTGGGAATCAGAGCACGGACCAAAAGGGGGAGATGAGCTCAATCTCATCAAGCCCGGACTCAATTACGGGTGGCCTGTCATCTCTTATGGAATCAATTACAATGGAACGGTCCTCACAAAACTCACTGAAAAAGAAGGCTTGGAACAACCGCTCTTCTACTGGAAACCTTCGATTGCTCCCTGTGGAATGACATTCGTGAGCGGCAATCGATATCCAAAATGGAAAAACAATATTTTATTGGGCTCTTTAAGTTTTGAATACCTGGAAAGAGTAGTGATGAATGGTTACAAAGTCACCCACAGAGAAAAATTACTGGAAGATATCGGTCGTGTCAGGAATGTGGTGATGGGTACCGACGGTTACATTTATGTGGCTATTGAAAATCCGGGGAAAATATTGCGCATCATGCCTCTGGATTAATGAATTCAGGGGATTATTTTAAATACTTTTTTGGGCATCTCCCACCAAAGCAAAGTAGAGACTAGATCCCAATACCTGAAAAGATCTATCTCATAACATTGACAGGGACCATTCCCGGGCGCTTTGGCGGGTCGCTATGATCGCAGCGTGGTCTCACCCCTCGTAAAAACGAAGCTGTCCCGGAGGGCGAGACGGCCTCGCAGTGGCTCGTCCCTGCTCACAGCGCTGATGCAATGTCCTCACATTTAAGTAACTAATGTTCGATAGAGAATCAAAATTTTTAAAAGGATCACTAAAAAAACCTGAAATGGGTTTACCAATGGTTAGCCCCGGATTAAAATATCCGTTTGCTATGTCATTAGTAGCTGATTTGAAGAATGATTACCCCGAATGGGGTAACATATAAATAACCCGGGGTAAAACCCCGGGTATAAGAGTCAAAAAAACTGTTTTGGCGCTGTTTTTGCAATAAAAATGCAAAAACTGTGACAAAACGAACTTTGCATCCACGTAGAAATAATCTCAATATTCAAAGCCCTATTGAAAATAATCACATACATATCTTTATTATTCCTTATTGCCATTCAGGTGGCATCCGCTCAATCTGCGCAGGATTCAATTGAATTTAAAGACACTTTATTCCTCCTGGATACCGTCCAAATAGGAGCCTATCAAATGAGAGGATCTGAATTCAGAACACCCGGCAGTATCTCCACACTTTCCGGTACAGGATTGAATCTTGCTGACAACACCAATCTCGCTACAGCCATCAATACCCTGCCCGGAGTCAGCATGCAGACCGGTACTTATGCCACCAACCGGATAGTGATCAGAGGAATGGGAAGCCGCACACCTTTTAATACGAACAGGATAAGATCCTACCTGAATGACATTCCGCTCACCACAGCTGATGGAGTCTCCACTCCGGAAGAAATTGACCTTCAGGGATTAGGACGTATTGAAATTATCAAAGGTCCGGGTTCAGCCTTGTACGGTTCTGGGTTAGGAGGTACTATTAATATGTACACGCCATCTGTAACCGGTTCAGAAGGTAATCTGGTGATGCAATACGGCAGTTTTAATACTGCAAGAGCTAATTTTTTCGGAACGATTCAACATAAAAAACTCAATGTTTGGGGCACTGTCAATCATCTTCAATCTGATGGATTCAGAGAAAATAATCATTACCGAAGAACTACTATCCTCAACAGTGCCCAGTGGACAGAGCGCAAATGGGCTATCAATGCTACACTGCTTTTGATGGATGTGGGTGCAGGAATTCCCAGTTCGATCGGAAAAACGCTTTTCGAATCCAATCCCGCTGCTGCGGCACCTAATTGGCTGGCTATAAAGGGGGCCAAACAATATCAAAAAGCCGTAGCAGGAATAAGCCTCATAAACAGCATCTCATCCAACTGGAGTAACCGTCTTACCGTATTCGGACGATGGAATGACAATTATGAAAATCGCCCTTTTAATAATCTGGATGACAAATCAAAAAGTGCCGGATTGAGGAATAAACTCAGCTACAATTCAGATAAGCTGGATGTAATTCTGGGTACAGAATGGATACTGGAGCAATACGAATGGAAGCTGGATATCGATGACAACCTGATTAATCACAACCTTGAAAATCGAAATCAACTCAATCTCTTCGGAATGATGTATTACAGACCAGGCCCCCGATGGAATATCTCTATGGCGGCTGCACTGAATCATATCGGATATGAATTGCAGGATCAATTTTCGGCAAATGGAAATCAGTCCGGAGAGCGAAATTTTCCTTTAATGTTTTCTCCACGTGTTGGTATCAATTATTCACTTACAGATAATTGGGTATTGTACACCTCAGCAGGTCATGGCTTCTCAATGCCTTCACCCGAAGAAACGCTGCTTCCCGCAGGAGATATCAACCCGGATATTCTGGCAGAACAGGGCTGGCAATATGAAATAGGAACAAGGTACAAATGGCCTGTAAGCAATTTAGAACTGGACATTTCGATCTATAGGATTGAACTGAGAAATTTATTATTAACTAAAAGACTTACGGAAGATATTTTCACCGGGATCAATGCAGGCAAATCTCAGCATCAGGGGCTGGAAATAGCCCTTAAATCAGATGTTTTTTCTTATTCAGATTTTCCGGGTACCTTATCTGCAAATCTGGCTTACACAAATTCATTCAATCAATTTGTTGATTTCACTGACGATGGGAAAGTGTTTGACGGCAATGTATTACCAGGCATCCCGAATCAGACATTTCAATCTGTTTTACTTTGGAAGCTCTTTTCTTATTTAGAAATCCTTGCGCATATTCAATACACAGGTGATCAATATTTGAACGATTCAAATTCAATTAATTACGATGGATTTTGGACTACAAATTTCAAACTAAGTGTACCTCTGCAGTTTAAAAGTGGGAGGTCATTAAATCTGTATTTTGGTGTGAATAATGTGACCGACACCCGATATGCCTCTATGCTGATAGTCAATGCTATCGCTCCCGGTAACACTGAACCGAGATATTATTATCCCGGCATGCCCAGACATTATTTTGTGGGAATACATTTTAGATTTTGAGAAGAATTGTTTCCAGGCAACCTACTCAATGGAATTTTTCTTCTAAAACAGGTTCAGATTTTAGATAGGCAAAATCGGGGCAAATGTCATACTCACAAGGAGTAATTGATCCATCCAGCTCTTTAATCTCTGCAATATCTTTCCAAAAAAGTTCTCCATTTTCACCAACACAGACAGTTTCAAATACTAACTCATTGAATAATTTTCTGGAATATTTGCCATTTTTATCTATATGCTTTTCCAGGAAAAGATCCCTTAGCTCCCCATTGTCAAACGTACATCTGAGGATAAACGGTTTAATAGTTCTCACCTCAACAATTTTTCTCATTATCTCAATGGTTTAATTTTATTAAATTCTTTCGATTCCCACATTTTAAGCAACTCGTCTTTATGTATTTCCGCCCAAGCGCTTACTAGTTTTAACTTACTCAATGGCAAATCACCATCAAGAACCCACCATTGTTTATCAAAATATTTGCTTCAAATTCTCCATATTTAACTTTAAAATGTGGAGGATTATGATCCTGGAAAAACATATAAACCACTACTCCATAAAACCTGCTTATCTCTGGCATTGCTGTTCATTTAAATACCAAAAAGCGAATAATTAGAATCAAAAGATTTAAGCAAATTCTTTAACACTATCACGATCAAAAAAGCTCCCTAATTTACATAAGGATACATAAATTTATCATTAATGTTCATTGTTCATAATAAACAAGTATCCATGATTAAAAAACAAAAGATTGCTCTTATCAATTGCATTAAATCATTAGCAAGCAATATGTCGCGTCATATGTATCAGGGACCACAGTTCAGTTTTTAATTTTTGAATTCCTGAATGGCAAATGAATTATGGTATATTTAAACAAAAAAAATGGACACTTATATTCTTGTCCTGATAAAACTGGCCGGTTACCTTCAGGTTGCACTATGCCTGGGTAGTTTATTTATTCCAAAATTATTAAACTGGAAATCCGAGCTACTACATTTATCTAAAATTAATGCTCAGATATTCTGGACTTATGCAGCATATATTTTGTGCATAAATTTATTTTTTGGACTGATTTCAATTTTCGGTGCAGCAGCTTTTCTGGAAAAAACTTTCTTTTCCAAATCCATTTCAGCATTCATTTTTTTGTACTGGCTAAGCAGAATTCTTATCCAGTTTTTTTATTTTGATACCAAGTCTGCATCTCAGGGACTAATTTATAAACTGGGAGAATTAGCTCTGGTTTTACTCTTTGTATTTTTTACAGTGGTCTATGGCTGGGTTACCTATTCAAACCATTTTTAAATTGTGACTTTTTTAATTGTAATTATTCTTATTTCCTGTATACCAGTATTTGGATACCTGATATTAAAAAACAAAGTATTTAATCCAGCTATTGCAGGATGGCTGATGACTACTGCTTTCATTCTCTTCATCTTCTTATATATACAGAGCGCTCCATTGGTTTTGATGCTTTTGTACATTACAAGTACATTTTTGTCTTTAAAAATAGTAGTAGCGCACAATCATTTAGGAAAAGATAAACAATTAAATTTCTCTCAATGGCTTGTGTTCTGTTATCTCTGGTTTGGAATGAATCCATTGCCATTCAGGCAATTTCCATCAAAATCCTTAGATGATTTTTCTGGCTATTTAAAAATTGGTGCTTCTAGAATTCTCATAGGTCTTTTGTTGATTGCTGGTATGGATTTCCTTTATGCAAATATTCCGAATGGTAGATATGATTACTTCCTGCACTTATCTTATTTAATTGCATTAAGTCTCATTTTACATTTTGGTGTATTGCAGATTGCTGCCGGAAATTTAAGATACCTTGGAGTACCGGTGACCTTGTTATTCAAAGATCCGATAAGATCAAAATCTCTGGATGAATTTTGGGGCAAACGCTGGAATGTTGCTTTTGTAGAACTGACAACAATAGCCGTTTTACGACCTCTGAAAAAACTATTCGGAAACAAAACAGCTTTTTGGGCTTCTTTTATTTTTTCAGGTTTACTGCATGAACTGGCGATTAGTTTACCGGTTAACAGTGGTTATGGTAAGCCGTTACTATATTTTTTCTTGCAGGCATTTTTAATCGTGGTTATTGAAAAACGTTTTTTGAGCAAATTGACCCATCCGGTTTTAAAAAAATTTTGGGTTTTGGCTTGTCTGATTTTACCTGTTTTTATGCTATTTCATGAGCAATTTATATATCAGATCATCATCCCACTTGCTCAGTATTTAAGCATATTTTCGTATTTGAATTCATGAAAATATCAAGATTAAGTCCGGTTTCACATTGTTAGGCAAATCAGAAAATAGCATTATTTTTGAATAAAAATCCGACAATGAATTTACCACAGCACCTTGCCAAACACTTAACAGAAGCATACTTCGGAAAAAACTGGACCTGGGCCCATCTCAGAGAACATCTGGATACAGTCAGCTGGGAACAGGCTACAATGCAAATTTATTCATTGAATACCATCGCCAGACTCGCCAATCATATTAATTATTATGTGCTAAGCCAGATAAAAGTGCTGGAGGGAAAACCACTAGATTCAAAAGATGAATTCAGCTGGGACCACCCTCCAATTCAATCACAGGAAGACTGGGACAATTTTCGCAATCAAATTTATAAAGACGGTGAGCACCTCGTCAGCCTCATCGGGCAACTTCCTGAAGAACGTTTATGGGAAATCTTCGTTGATTCAAAATACGGAAATTATATCCGGAACATACAAGGTATGATTGAACACACTCATTATCATTTAGGGCAGATTGTTATCATTAAGAAAATCCTGGATCAACAGTGATATAAATTACATTCCTCTACCGGCTTGTGGACTCTTATTTGGTCTTGCTAATTTATTAGCAAGCTTCTGACTCATACGCTCCGAAATAACACAATTAATACTCTCTACCGGCTCCAGGACTCTGTCTTTAAATTGACTTTCTTTTGGTCTTGCTAATTTATTAGCAAGCGCTCTACTTCATTGCTCCATATTACTCAGATTCAGCTTTTTACCCGGCTGCTGGACTGCCTTTAAATTGACTTTCTTTTGGTTTTGCTAATTCATTAGCAAGCTCTTTACTCATTTGCTCCTAAATAACACATTTAATACTCTCTTCCAGCTCCAGGACTCTGCCAATAAATTGGCAGAACCATTTAAAAACTTTACCCAAAACAATCCTTTCGATTATTTTATTTAAATTGGATACCTTATTAAAACGCTTATGATATGTCAAATATCCAACTAATTATAGAAGAACGAGCCACAAAAATCGGCAGTTTCATGGTTGGAAGACTACTCCCCTTCCGCCAAAAAAGAATGGTCGGTCCTTTCATTTACATAGATCATATGGGGCCTGTCGAAATGAATAAAAGAGAAAATTTTGATATCCTGCCGCATCCTCATATTGGACTTTCTACCCTGACATTTCTTTTTGAAGGAAGTATCATGCATCGGGACACTCTGGGGAATGAAGTCGAAATAAAACCCGGCGCTGTCAACTGGATGACTGCGGGAAAGGGGATCGTTCACTCAGAAAGGACTCCCGAATATCTCCGCGATTCAGCGCTTAAGATGCACGGTTTACAAATTTGGGTAGCGCTTCCCAAACATCTTGAACAAATGGAACCCGAGTTTTACCACATTTCCAAAGAAGAAATTCCTGCCTGGAATGAAGGAGATTTAGAATTCAAACTGGTCGCAGGAAATGCATTTGGACACAAATCCGCAGTCCCTGTTTACAGCCCTTTATATATGATTGAGATCAATAGCAAAAGCAGGCGAACTGTGAATATCGGTAAAGACCTCTACGGTGAATCGGGTTTATACATCCTCGAAGGCTCCATAGAAAGTGATGGAAATGTGTATGGCCCCAAACAATTATTAGTTGCTACTGACAGTTCATTGTGTGAATTTATCATTCACGAAAACAGCACCATTTATATTTTTGGTGGAGAAGCATTTCCTGAAGAGCGCTTCATCGACTGGAATTTCGTCGCCTCTGACAAATCCTTGATTGAAGCAGCAAAGCAAAAATGGATAGATAGAAAATTTGAAAAAATAAAAGGTGAGGAAGATGATTTTATCCCCTATCCAACTTATAGATAAGAAGTGGAGAAAAACTACGCTGTTCAATTACCCCGGGAAAAACCCCTGAAAGGGGTTTACCAAGTATAGCCCCGTATGCAAATCCGGGGTAAAAATGTTAAAAACCAGTTGTTTTGGCGCTGTTTTTGCTCTAAATGCAAAAACGGTGACAAAACAATCTCTTTTCAAATCGCACACTAAATGCGTTAATTTCCTTCAATTATGCAACCATACACAATCCCCGCCCAAACCCGAATCGGCCACGTACACCTTAAAGTAGCTGATCTTGAAAGATCTCTGAAATTCTACAGAGACCTGCTCGGTTTTGAAGTTACAATGATGTATGGAGATCAGGCAGCTTTTATTTCAGCCGGTGGCTATCATCATCATATCGGACTCAATACCTGGTACAGCAAAAATGCTCCTCCAGCCCCCAGACAGAGTGTAGGATTATTTCATACTGCTATCCTATATCCTACAAGGAAAGATCTTGCCATCATATTACAAAGACTGCTCGATGAAAAATATCCGCTGACCGGAGCAAGCGATCATGGCGTATCAGAAGCATTATACCTCGACGACCCTGATGGCAATGGTGTAGAATTGTACTGGGATAAAGCACATGATCAATGGCCGGCATTTGAAGACGGCACATTGAACATGTACACTAAAGCCCTGGATCTTAATAATCTTCTTCAGGAAATCAATCAGGGCTGAGTTCTGGCACGATTCCAGCCCATGGCAATGGCTTTCATCCGCGTTCCTTTGTCAGGATGCGTATGGGTTGGGCTACTGGTACCGCTGATAGCAATTGCCAACATTGCCTCCTCTTGTGTAGCACCTAATTTCCCCAGCACAAATCCCGAAAATTCATCTGCTTCCAGTTCACATTCATGAGCAGTTTTTTTGCTGCCGAGCGTATGTCCATTCAGATGATGCCCAATTTCATGGGCCAGTATGCTGTAGGTAGTCCATTTTGTACCTGCTCTTTTGTATACCGCCTGCATATACTGCGGATTAAAAAGTACATACCTCTGTGAACCATATATCATTGCCGCTGCATTGTTAATATTCGCAACCTTTACATTGAAGTTTCCGCTCAATCCCACCACATTCAGTATTTCATTGATTCTGTCATCTGCTCCTTTTGGAGCCTCACTCAGTGTAATTGTTTTCACATTACTTCTTCCTGCATATTCACACAATATTTCCTGTGCAGAAAGAGCAACTGAAAATAGTCCCGTAACCAACAGGACAAGGTTCATTTTAAATATAATTTGTTTTAACATGTGCACAGAACGAGGTCGATTTCTTTTTTATTACATGCAGAATGTTAAGTGCGGCTTAAAAGATACTACAAGTTGTTAATTTGCAATTTAATGATTGCCAACAAATAAAAACTACATGTTCTCAAAACAATCCATTGTTTTTCTATTCAGCCTTTTCATTTTCAGTGACACTTTCTCACAAGCCAGCTTATCAAAATTTGACATCAGGCTGGGTTCAGGGATTTCATTTTTGGGCTCTGGAGACCTTTTTGCTATGAATATTGAAAATGAAATCAATTACAGATTTTCGCCTTATTTCTCCAGCTCAATTTCATTATTGGCCGGTAAAAGTTATTCAGACCGAGACACAAAAGCTACCATATTTGCCACAAATCTGGATGCTTTCCTTTCACCATTTGGTAACAATAGAAATATTGATTTCAGAATTGGATCAGGACTCTGTTACGCAGGAATTGAAGAAATATCTTTTTATCAAGAAATTCTTACTGCAACGGCTCCTGCAAATTTATATATCAAAGAGTCCTGGAACACATTTGGATTAAACCTCATTCTTGAAAACTCAATAAATATAAATCCAGTTTTTATTGTAGGACTTAAAGCTTTCAGCCAGCGATTATTTAGTGGTGATATTAACTCAGGAATTTTGCTGAAAATAGGGGTTAGAATTTGAGTAATTTGTATGTTTATTTTTCATTTACTTGAAATGGAAGAAAAAACACCCAAACTCACTGAATTTTTTGGTGCCAATCTCGCTGGTCTGTTGTCGGATAAGATCATGGAGGTCTATCCTGCGTTTAACCAAAGAAAATTTATTTCTGAAGTAAAAGATCATTGTGGAGATCTGACTTTAACTCAAAGAGTAGAACTGATTGCCGATAAGCTGCAAGAATTACTGCCATTAGATTATGAAAAGGCAATTAATATTCTCACAGGTATAATGGGACCTGAAAATCCTCAGGAAACCGGCATGTTTACTAATTACTACTGGTTGATGCCTATTGGAAAATTTATAGAAAAATATGGTCTTGAGTCTTTTGATATCTCAATGAATGCCATCGAAGAACATACTAAAAGAAACACCGGTGAATATGCGATCCGACCATTTGTGCGAAAGTATCCGGAACAAGTTTTACAGCAAATGAAAATCTGGGCTCAGTCAGAAAACTTTCACCTGAGAAGATTGGCATCTGAGGGATTGCGACCGAAACTGCCCTGGGCTTCCAAGCTGGATATATTCATTGAAAATCCAAATCCGGTATTTGAAATCCTGGAACTCCTGAAGGAGGACCCCATCAAATTCGTTAAAAAATCTGTAGCCAACCACATTACAGATTATATAAAAGTCAATCCCGAAGCTGCATTCCGGCTTATCCATTCATGGAAACAGTCAGATAATCTTCACACGCTCTGGATTATCAGGCATGCTACAAGGAAAATGATAAAAACGTAGCTACCTCGTTTTTTTTCCTTGGTTTAAATAAAAATTCTTCTCACCCTGTGGCTGGAGTTTATCGGAATCAAATTGGGTACTCATCCCGGATAGTTAATAACCTAAAAAAAGAATCCAATAAACTTACCGGCAAAATATTGCCATTTACTCCCTTCAATGATTCACACATTATCGGCTCTACGCCCCTGTGTAATTCAAAAAACTGTTCCGGATTTTTCAAAAGTTAGTTGGATATCATCCCTACAAATGACCTAAGTCATCAAAATCACCATCCGGTGCCTTTAACTTACATCCAAAATAATACATCTTATACCATGTTAAAAAATCTTCGATTCAATATGGCCCTGGTGGTCATCCCGGTAGCTCTTGTATTGGCGTACTTCATCTTTCATAATATTTTGGGCAATCCCAATAACTTTGAGGATGGACTGGCAAAGAATGAACCCCTGAGCGGCAATTGGTTAGGCATAATCTATACTGGCGGGCAGCTTGTTATTTTGTTGATTACTTTTCAGCTAATAATGATTGTTTATGTAGTGGAGCGTTTTATCGCCATAAAGTATAGTGCCGGAAGAGGGAATCTAAGCGAATTTATCATGAAAATCAAGCGCGGATTAGTGAAGAATGACATCGAAGGCATGATTGCTGATTGCGATAAACAAAAAGGAGCGGTAGCCAACGTTATCAAGACGGGACTAACTACCTATCTACGGCACAAAAAGTCAGAATCAGCTGATCAAAAGGATATCTATCTGATACAAAAAGAACTGGAAGAAGCCACTCAGCTGGAGATTCCTTTGTTGAATATGAATATGTTCATTCTTTCCACTATTGCTCAAATTGCTACTTTGATAGGACTGCTGGGTACGGTTACGGGGATGATCCAGGCATTTGCAGCGCTTTCAAAATTGGGAGAGCCGGATGCAGTTGGATTGGCGGGTGGTATATCAGAAGCCCTGGTAACAACAGCGCTGGGTATCAGCATTGCTGCAGTGACGATTGTATTCTACAATTATTTTGTTAATAAGATCGAACGCATTGTATATGCTATTGACGAGGCGACTTTTAGTATCATACACAGCTTGAAGATTAAATTTTTTGACATAAATGAGTAGCAATAGAATAAGCAGACACACCTCTCCCCAATTGGACATGAATCCAATGGTGGACATGGCCTTTTTGTTGGTGACTTTCTTCCTGCTGGCAAGTACCTTTAAAACTGCTGAGCCCGCTCGCGTAGTTGTTCCCCGTTCTGTAACCACTGCTAATCTACCTGATGATCGGCTGATCACAATTTCAGTTGCTGTCGACGGCCGGACTTTCATCGGATTAAGTAGTTCGGAAGCACGAATAATGTGGCTGGACCGATATGCTGCTCTCTATGAATTAGACTTTGATGAAGCTCAGAGAACTACCTTTTCTTTGATTCCAGGCTTTGGTGTACCCAGAGAGAAACTGAAAGAATTTCTTAACATGGCACCTCATGAGCGAAGCCGGTTCTTCCAACCTGGCTTACCAATGGACTCGCTCTCCAATGAATTAGCAGACTGGTTGGTACTGGGCCGCACTGTCGTACCCAGAGCCCGGGTAGCCATTAAAGCAGACAAAGGCACACCCTATAAACATGTAGATCATGTCATCAAGACACTCACTGAAAATAACATCCTGAGATTTAATTTAGTCACAGATATAAAAAGACTGGACAATGATGGAAGATGAAATGGACAACCCCATTAAAAGGGCGCGTCAAAACAAAAAATCAAAAAATGCCGGGATCGTCATGGATATGAATGCCATGGTGGATTTGGCATTCTTGTTGCTCACTTTTTTCATGCTGACCACCACCATGTTAAAGCCAAAAGCTATAGAACTAGTCATGCCCGTACCTGATGAAAACGACCAATCCACTGAAGTATTAACAATAAAAGAATCAAGAGCCATCACACTGATTCCTTTGCCTGATAATGAGTTGTTTTATTACCAGGGATTTAGCGAAGCGGTTGCTAAGTCCTCTACTTATGGCGCTGCGGGAATTAGAGCGGTATTGCTCGAACACCGCAAAACAACAGAGAAACCTATCATCATTATTAAAGCCCATCCGAACAGTTCCTTTGAAAATTTAATAGAACTAATCGACGAAATGAATATCACGAGAATTGAACGTTATGCCATCGACCAGTTCGGGCCCAAAGAAGAACAACTGCTGGCAGAAGCCGGCGTCAATCTAAAATAAATATGGCCACGCAAAAAGACTTGCACCAGGTAATCGAACAATCTATCTTTTACGGTAAAAACAAGGAATATGGGGCATATGTCCACCGTAAAAAGGTAAACAGTAATATGCTGAAAAGCTTAATTTTAGGAATGGGATTATCAACAGTATTCTACATCTTACCTTCATTATTAAAAAAATTCGATAAAGAAAAGGCGAATGATATCGTGCAAGTTCAGGTAGAAATCACGCCCTATTCAGATTTAATGGCACCTCCCCCTTTGCCGGTAGATGAAAAACCGGCAGAAGCAGTTTTAGAGCCACCTAAAGTTGCCACCCAAAAATATGTAAAACCTGCCCTGAAACCGGATGACCAGGTACTTGATGAGGAGCTGATCCCCACTGTAAGTGAATTAAAAACCGCCAACCCGGGCAGAATGACTCAGGAAGGTTCGGGCGATATACATGCTGACTACAAGCCCGTTGTGGTGCCTGACTCAGCTCCTCATCCCAAGCCCTCACCACCTCCAGCTCCACCACCCAAAAAAGAAGAAATATTTACTTATGTACAGAAATTTCCCAAGTTTCCAGGAGGAGATGATGAGTTGCAGAGATTCATAGCAGAAAATATTGTTTATCCTGTATTGGCTCTCGAAACCGGAATTGAAGGCGTGGTTGTTGTCCAGTTTGTCGTGGATACTAAAGGTAAAATTAAAGACATTGTGGTGGTCCGGGATATCGGAGGAGGTTGTGGTCAGGCAGCCATAGATGTAGTAAACCTTATGCCATCATGGGAACCGGGCGAGCAAAATGGCCGGCCCGTTACTGTTCGATATACACTACCTGTCAGGTTTAAATTGATTCTGTGATATGTTGAGCAGAGGATACGTCATTAGCTTTAAAATTCTGATTTACCTCAGTCTCGCATTCTTCATTCTCTTTAAAGGAGCAACGTATTTTCACCTTTCATCTGGGTTCAGAAAGATTCTGGTTGCTATGCTTTTTTTGTTTGCTATTCTGAGAATATTTGAAGGTTTTCAGTTGTACCGGGCCCGACAGAAAGATGAACAGAAGAAGTTTTAATTGTCGGAATAAACCTGAAAGCTGTATTGCGAATAATGATCCTGACTTGGTACCCGAAAATTTGTAAAGGTGTAATTATCTTGTTCTTTTTACAAATCATTTTTATATTTGGACCTGCGCGTTGAAGCTCAAAAAGAACTTCATTAATGATGTAATTACCTTATAAAAATGACTATGTTGAATTCAAGAGTTTTTATTGCTGTACTGGTTATATTGAATAGTATAGTTCTCCTTGGTCAGCTCTGGCCGGAAGGGGCTCCTTCATTTGCTCCCATCGTCAATATTATTTTCCTGTCCCTGAGCTTGCTTTTTTTCATTTTCACATTGCTCAAAATGAGATCAGGTAGGTGAACCATTCAGACTGAAAATCCAATTTTTTCTCTTTAAGTAAAATACGTGAATATGACAACAGTAAATGTATATCTGACATTCAAAGGTAATTGCGGGGAAGCTTTCAACTTTTATAGGTCCGTATTCGGTGGTGACTTTCCTTATGTCGGAAGATTTGGTGATATGCCGGATGTTGAAGGAAAGCCAAGTTCAGCATCAGACAAGCAAAGAATCATGCATATTTCTTTACCGATCAGCGCTGAGACCACTCTGATGGGAAGTGATACCACTCAGGAATACGAATCACGATATACTCAGGGAAACAATTTTTCCATTTCTATCAATACTGATTCCAGAGAAAAAGCGGATCATTTTTTCAATGCTCTTTCTCAGGATGGACAGGTGACCATGCCCATGAATGAAACCTTTTGGGGAGACTATTTTGGAATGATGACGGATAAGTTTGGAATAAACTGGATGGTAAGTTTTAATGCCAGACATCAGGAATAAAAAAGTGAGTTAAAAAACAATGAAATTGTTTTCGGCGATTAGCACGATTTCACATAGTTTCATTCAATATAAAATTGCAAATTCTAATTAATGATGATTCCTTAATGGTTGAAGCTCCATTATTCTTACAAGCCTTCCAGGCAGTCTTTGAAAGTTCTCCCGACAGGAAGAAAAATTCCATTGATTTCTACCTCTTCAGCGGTGAATGATTGAATTTTTTTGACTGCAATTATGAAAGATCTGTGAATTCTTCTGAACTGATCTGCAGGTAATAAAGCTTCCATTTCATGCGTGCTCATCTTGGTCAGATAATCTTTTTCCGTTGTTACAATTTTTATGTATTCCCGCTGACTTTCGATATACAGAATATCCATTAATGAAATTTTGACATTCCGCTTCTGAACACTGATGAAGAAATAATCCTTTGCAGACCCGGGATTTAAAATATGTTGGTTTTCCTTGTTACTTATTTTGACCTTGTTAACTGCAATCAGAAACCGTTCGAACTCAATAGGCTTTAGCAAATAATCGGTCACATTTTGATTGAATCCTTCAACGGCATACTGATGATAAGCGGTCGTGATGATGACTTGGGGAGGATCCGTCAAAGTTTTCAGAAAGGCCATTCCTTTTAATTTGGGTAAATGTATATCCAGAAACATGAGCTCAACTTTGTCTTTTCGCAGAAATTCTGTAGCTAAAATTGCATCCTTAAAGACCCCTTTCAGCTCCAAAAAAGGAACTAATGCTGTGTAATCTTTCAAAACCTTTGCTGCTAAAGGCTCGTCTTCAACTATTATGCAGGTAATTTTAGACATGACTGGCAAGATTTATTTTCAATTGAGCAGTAAATCCCGGAACTGCAGACTCAAAACTTAAATTAAAATCAGTGTACAAAAGCTCAAGTTGTCGTCTCAAATTTGAAATTCCTATATTTTCTTTTACACCTGATTCTACATTATTATTCTCAACAGAATTCTTTACGATAAATGTCAATTGCCGGTTATTCACTGACAGATGGATATCCACATATGGCTGATTCCTGGTTTCTGAAACGCCATGCTTGAAAGCATTTTCTACCAGCGGGATCAGCAACAATGGAGGCAAAGCTTGCCTCAAATCTTCAATATTATGATTAAAATTTACTCGCAGTGAATCATCGTATCTCAGTTTTTCCAACTCAATATAATCAGTCATTACTTTCAACTCCTGTTCAATGGCAATATAAGCACCGCTAGTCTCATAAAGCATGTACCGCAATATTTTTGACAACCTCATAATTGATTCCGGTGCCAGATCTGACTTGTCTCTTGCAAGGGAATAAATATTATTCAGGGTATTGAATAGAAAATGCGGATTGGTTTGAGATTTCAGAAAATTTAATTCCGCTTCCTGCTTTTCAATACGCAGTTGTTGGGCAGTTTCTTTAAGCGTTCTTAAATCATTAGTATATCTCACCACACCAAAGAAGAAAACGGAAATCAATCCATAGGGGATATGATTTTCAATACCTTCTTCGATGGAGTCATAAGTCGCGAAGGATGTATAAATGTGGATTCCGATCCCAATGAGCCGCCATGTATAGAAAAGAAAGGAATAGATAAAAATATGTCCAATCATCAGAAAAGGAATAACTATCAATCGCTGCCACCTCAACTTTATGAATGGAATAGTAATTTCAAATAAGAGAAAATTTGCTCCAATCAGGAAAATGATCAGCCAAAAATGATTCAATAATTTCAGAAAAAACACATCAAAATTACTGAGCAAATCAATAAACAACCACATTAAAAAGTAAGCAAAACCTATTTTTAAATAAAGCTTCCATCGCTCCTTATAGTATAACTTTTTCATTCCTGTCATTGCAGGCTAAAAGTAGGCAAATCTTTGTTCATCCTGAACAATGACAACGAACTACCGGAATTCATACATCAACAAGTGAATTTAGTCCATTAGAAGATTGCTATCACGAAGGTATTCCAGTAAATCACATTTTGCTTTATGCCTTCCCTGTAGTTTGTTGACTCCTCACTGTTGTTTATAGACAGCTGATCCGCCGCACAGGTATTTACCATTACTATTGGATAAAATTATAAAACAAATGAAACCTCTAATTGCAATCTTAGCTTACTTACTCAGCGTTTGTATCCACTTATCAGCACAAACTGAACCTGCAGCCGGAACCTGGAAGACATGGTTTATTGATTCAGCCGGGGACATAGCTGTACCTGCTCCTGCGGGTTACCGAAAAGAAATTTCAGAGGTCTTGAGCCACCAAAAAAATATTGAATCATCTGCTCTGCACCAAATACAATACTGGAATGCAGGTGCTCCGAATTATCGCTGGATCCCAATGGTCAACAAGTTGTGGATGAGCACCCCTACTTCGAATGGAATTCTAATGCAAATGCTGGTTCATGTTGCTATATATGATGCTACAATTGTTGCCTGGGATGCCAAGTACAAATACAATAAACCACGGCCATATGAAGCAGATAGGAGCATTAAGCAATATTTACCAAACCCCTCCAGTCCCTCCTATCCCTGTGAGTATTCGGTCGCAGCGGGAGTGGTATCGACGATAATATCCCATTTCTATCCTGAAATGGCTGATTCTTTAAAAGGATTGTCGAATCAACTCATGGAATCCAGAATCATGGCAGGTGTTGCATATCCCTCCGACACGAAAGCCGGATTTGAGCTGGGAAGAATGGTTGCCCAAAAAGCAATTGCAAAAACTGCAGATTTCACGCCCAAAACTCCCTGGCAAGGAACTGTTCCCGACAAACCCGGTCTATGGAAAGGGCAGCCGATGTTGCCGGATGCAGGTCAATGTAAAACGGTAGTTTTGGATAGTGCCAGTCATTTTCGTCCGGGACCCCCTCCTGATTTTGCTACAGAAATGGAAGAATTGCGGAATTTCAAACCCACATTCCGATCAGTAGGCAATGCTTTTCATTTTGCCTATCAAACGGAAGATATTCTGAGTAAAAAAATATTTGAATACAATATTCATCTGAATCCTCCGCGAGCTGCAAGAATGTATGCGCTCGAGGCAATCGGAATGTATGACGGCTTCATATCCTGCTGGGATGCCAAATACACTTACTGGGGAATTCGCCCTGAGCAATATGATACAACATTCACGCCTGTTCTCTTTGCAAGTCCTCCTTTCCCCGGCTATCCTTCCGGCCATGCCATGCTTGGAGCAGTTAATTGTGAATTGTATTCCTATTTCTTTCCCATGGATAGCGCATTTTTTGAGAAGAAAGCAAAAGATGGAGCAGAATCCCGCTTTCATGGAGGCATTCACTTCAGGTCAGACAATGAAGTCGCACTTGATATGGGAAAAAAGGTTGGAGCTTTAATTGTTACTAAGGCAAAAGAGGATGGAGCTGATCATACTTTAAATCATCCAATATTTATAAGAGAGAGTAGCCAGAAAGGAAGAAAATAGATTTCAGTAGTTTCAGGTTTCAGTGGTTTCAGATTTCAGGTTTAACAGCCGAAGAACAATTGATTGTATTAAATAAATTTGTGCAAATAAGTTGGATTTTCATTTTTAAAAAACATTATAGATCAGCGCCTTGCACAATTCACCAGAAAGGAAGTTTCAGAATTCTTTGATTTCAGGACATCCTAAAAAGCACGAAAAATTTATTTAACCCGATGTTAAATTCTCATCTAATTCGAATTTCAAAATGGCTGTTAAATCGGTTGTTTAAAGGCTGTTTTAAATCTGAAAGCTGATCCCCAAAGCATTGGGGACTGAAATCTGAAAGCTGAAACCTGAAATCTTTTCCTCTTTTGGCAGAATATTACATTCCACCCATATCAAATTTTTAAATGGCTGTTCAATCGGCTGTTTAATGGCTGTTGTATATCTGAAAACTGAAAACTGAAAACTTTGTATTTGTATCTTTGCTCCATGGAATATTTGAATATCAAAACAGAACGGCTTCAAATAAGGAACTTGAAACCAGGTGATTTACCAGACTTTCACATCTACAGATCTAATCCTGAAATCACAAAATATCAGGGCTTTGATGTGATGAAAGTAGAGGAAGCTGAGACATTTATCAGTGAACAGGTGGACAAACAATTTGGTCATCCCGGTGAGTGGGTTCAATATGGAATTGAAAATATATCCACTGGAAAAATAATCGGAGACTGTGCCATTAAACTGGATGCCTACGATCCAAGAATTGCAGAAATAGGTATCACGATTTCACATCTGGAACATCAAAAAGGGTATGCCAAAGAGGTTATGCTTGGTATCTTGTCCTTTCTATTTGACAAAAAAGACTTGCACAGAGTTGTGGAAACAGTTGATGCAGAAAATATCGCCTCCATTAAATTGCTGGAAAGTTTGAATTTCAGGAAGGAAGGTCATTTTATTGAGAACATTTTCTTCAAGGGGAAATGGGGATCTGAAGTGCAATATGCGATGTTGAAAAGGGAGTGGGATGATTGGAAAATTCATGAATGAGGCAGCTTATTGTCAGTAGTTACTGATTAACAGGAATCCTGCAACACAAACCTGTTAGAATATAACAAAGGCGGGAGAAAATGCTATAATCTTGTCCCTGCATCTTTTTATACTGGTTTGGATGCAGCAAACAAATCAAAAAATTATAGTATGAACCTCAAAAGAATTTTCGGAGCCATTTTAACTGTGCTGGGAATAGCCGGATTGATTTATTGTGCAGTGGTATTTAGTCAGTCAGAAATGAATAACCAAACAATCAAATCTCTTCTGATCTATGGCATCATTGGATTATTGTTTTTCTTTGCAGGAATTAGTCTGATCAGAACAACTAAAGATGAGGCCTGATCTGAGTTTTTTGCATATTCAAAAACAAAATTTTTCTCAATGAGATATCTGATATTCCTCCTTTTATTCGGATTGATTGCATGCAATTCTAATGAAGCTCCCTCCGATACTGATCAAACAGATACAACAGATACGGAAATCCCTATGACCGACATTGATTCTATTGAAGAAAATGGAATTCCTTCTGAAATTTATTCCAATGAACGTTTCCGGGAAGTTACTGTCGAAAAACAGGGCGAAAATTCATATAATATCCGCGGTCAGGCACAGGTATTCGAAGCAAATATCAACTGGGTCATTGAGGATGGACACGAAGAGCTGCTTTCAGGATTTCAAACAGCAAGTACAGGAGCTCCGGAATGGGGAGATTTTGAATTCACTGTTGAAGTGAAAAAAGTAAGAGAAAATTCTACGCTCAATCTGATTCTTTTTGAGGAGAATGCAGAAGATGGAGGGAGGAGATATGAACTTCCCATCGTGCTTCAATAATTTTACAAACCTCTATTTCCTCTGATTTCCAATATTCTCATGGACAAGAGTCAGATCATTGAACAGACAATTGATTTTGTAAAGCAGCAATTGGCAAATGCTGAAGGAGGTCATGATTGGTGGCATATCTACCGGGTATGGCAGAATGCTAAAACGATCGCCTCCGAGGAAAAAGCCGATTTGTTCATAGTAGAACTCGGAGCACTCCTCCATGATATTGCTGATTCTAAATTCCATGATGGAGATGAAACGAAAGGCCCTTTCATTGCCGGTGCGTTTCTAAAAAAAGTGCAAGTGGAAGAGCGCATCATTGTTCATGTGATTAATATCATCCAACATATCTCCTTCAAAGGAGGCCACAATGATGGCCAGTTCAAATCCATTGAACTGGATATCATCCAGGATGCTGATCGCCTGGATGCATTGGGCGCCATAGGAATTGCCAGAGCCTTCAATTATGGCGGATTCAAAAACAGAAAAATCTACGACCCCACCATTCCTCCCCACCTCAATCAATCAAAAGAAGAATACAAAAACAGCACAGCACCGACCCTCAACCATTTTCATGAAAAATTACTTCTTCTGAAAGACCGTATGAACACTGCAACCGGAAGGAAAATGGCAGAGAACAGACACCAATTCCTGCTGACTTATCTGGACACTTTTCATAGGGAATGGGAAGGAATGGAGTGAGTTGGAATCGGTTAAACGGGGAATCGGTTAATCGGGGAGTGGGTAAGAGTTTAGGGTTGGCGTGTGTTTCGTTAAGGCGTTGAAAGGTTAAGGCGTTGAGGCGGAAACAGCCGATAGGTATAGGAGGAGAGAAGGTTAGGAGGTTAGTTAACAGCCAGTTGAACAGCAGGAAGAAGCTACAAGCTTCAAGGAAACAGCCGAACAGCCGTTGCTGGTTGCTGGTCGAAGATGCTGAACGAAGAATGAGTTTCAGCATTGCTGGTTAACGGCCTTCAGTCGCTTCTGGCCTCCAGCTAAACAGTCGTGCAAGAGTTGTCCGAAGGATCGCGCCGTGAACAAAATGAACCTCACGATGAGTTGTGAGTTTGAAGCAGCCATTTTGAGTACAGAAGTGAAATTGTCGTCCATGAATTGCAAATTCATGAAATATTGGATCTAAGTCAAAGACTTAGACCATCGAGATTATATGTGATAAGTTGATTCTGTCATGTATGACAAAAGCGTCACTTTGACTGCTTGCAGTTAAAAATCGTCACCTTTTGGCAAAGCCAAAAGATGTCACCGCTTTCAGGACGAAGTCCGAAAGCGGCGTCACCGGGCCAGGACATATGCTGGTGAGGAGCAAAGAGAATTGTGTGGGGTTTGAATGGGGGGGGTCGTTAAGGCGTTATCGGTCTCAAGTCAAACTGCCATTGGAAAGTTGATCTTTTAGCGTACGACAACCCATAGCTCTAGCAAACTCAAAACACAAAATTGCCACTCAACCGCGAGCTCCGATCGCACATCACCTTTGTTCCATTGAGGCGAAGCCGAAAATGGAACAAAGACATCACTTTTTCATGGCTTGCACCATGAAAAAACATCACCTTGCAAGCCGAAGGCGAAGCAAGACATCACCCGATACTCTTAAACACCAAATCATTCAAAAACGCCACAATCTCCGTCTCCTCCTTATTCCCTCCAAAGTCAGTCAATGATGGAAGATTGTACATGAAGTAGTTTTGAAAATGTGCCATCTCAATAATAGTGGAAGCCAGAGATTTGGGATATTTGTAATCAGGGTTGCATTCCAGAATAATACTTGAAACAACCGCCACAAGATCTTTGAATGGCTTAAAAAACTGTTGTTTATTATCCTCTCCCACTTGCTTTGTCAGATATGTTTTTGATCCTTCAGAAATTATTATCTGATGTAATAAACGCTCATCAATAAATCCCGTTTGCTCATCATTCTGGATATCAGAAGCCAGCAGGTTAATAACTTTTTTCAATTTGACTTCAGAACTTACAATATTATTGGTCTGAAAACTAATCTGATATTCCAGCCAAGCCCAGTACCAGGCATTTAGATAAAGAAGTAGTTTATGTTTATTTTCAAAATACCTGTAAATACCGGCCTCTGTAGTCCCTATTTCTTCTGCCAATTTCTTAAATGTAAATGACTCAAAACCATTTTTGTATATCAATCGGATAGAAAACTTCACTATATTTTTGCCCAACTCGGATTGCTCCGGATTTCTCAAAAATAAAGCCTCATTCATCACAATATGCAAGTGCATTTTCATTGAAAATTGTTTTTGCCAACTTACGGTATTAACATACCAAAGATACAACATACTGTTTACAAGCAACACGAGATAGTGTTACTATCTTTTAATAAACTATTACTATCTTTACTCTGTTCAAGGTCGTGAAACGCTTTTGCACAACTAACATGAATAGAAATTCCACACTTGGGATCAAAACATGAATATAAATTACATCTAAATATCAGGGTAATATGAGAACACTCACTAAAGAAATTCAAGCATCTATAACACCTTCCATGGCACTAAACTTGCTTGAAGAAGGAAATAAAAGATTCGTTAATAACCTCAAAATTAACAGAAACCTGCTACAGCAAGCAAATGAAACATCTGAAGGTCAGCATCCATTTGCGGTGATTCTTTCATGCATAGACAGCCGTACTTCTGCAGAGTTGATTTTTGACCAGGGTCTGGGAGATATTTTCAGTGTAAGAATTGCAGGAAATATTGTCAATGAAGACATTCTGGGTAGTATGGAGTTTGGATGTAAAGTGGCTGGCAGCAAAATAATTGTTGTCCTGGGTCACTCCAAATGTGGAGCTGTAAAAGGAGCTTGTGACCATATAGAGATGGGTAACCTGACGGCTCTTCTTACAAAAATTCGCCCTGCCGTGGAGGATGAGCTTACTACAAAAGAAGACCGCAATTCGCAAAATGATGAATTCGTAGAAAAAGTAGCAGCTATAAATATCAGACGAACTGTCAAATCTATCTATGAGAGAAGTCCTATTCTTAAGGATATGATAGACTCCGGGCAAATTGGAATTATAGGTGGAACTCAGGATATTTCGACAGGAGAGGTCACATTTTTTGAAGACACGAAAATCATTAATTGACCCCGGGAATCATTATTAAAGTTGTTGATACAATAAATCACAGTTATAACATCTGAAATATTCATCTTAGTTTTTTGATTCCATCATTGGCTTTACATTTGCAGGTGATGCTGATCCTTTAACGGTTCATCCATTTCATGTAAATGTCAAATTATGGAAAAATCGATAAAATTGATAGTCCGGGTAATCATAAGTGTTGCATGGATGAGTTCCTGCACAGGAAGCATTCGGCATATTACACAGCATGATTACGATGACAGTTACAATCGTCAATTCTGGACCGCAGCCTGGAGTCCGGATAATAAGCTCATTGCTATAGGAGGAGTCGATAGTGTTCTGCGTATTTATCACAGCAGTAATTTGAAACTTCATTCTCAATATGAGATCGATTCCTGGATACATGCAGCAAAATGGCATCCATCCGGCAACAAATTGGCCTTTGCTACACTTGACAAATATGCTGGATTTTTGCACATTCAAACCGAAGAAATAGAATACCTGAATAGTGAAGGAGGGTCACGTGCTATCGGATGGAGTCATGATGGTACTTTGTTTGCGGTAGCAGATCTGGAGTCCGCAATTAAAATTTGGAATGATGCAGGTGATTTGATTAAAGATATACAAGTTCCTTATGATCCAGAAATCCCGGGTAAGTCTTACCTGAGTCTTGACTGGCATCCTGCAGAAAATATTTTTGTAGCTACTAATTTCCAGATTAATCTTTTCAATGCAGATGGAACAGTATTGAAGGTAATGGAGCACAAAAATCCGGCTGCTATTATACTCAGTACCAGTTGGCATCCCTCAGGATTGTTTTTTGTAACAGGAGACTATGGATACAATTCGGAAGGAGAAAACGTGCCCTCATTGTTGCATTTTTGGTCAAAAGATGGCACATACATCAGAAGTGTATCCGGTAATAAAGCAGAAATCAGAAATCTCAGCTGGAATCACCAGGGAACCAGACTGGCTACCGCCAGCGACATATTAAGAATTTGGACTGAAACAGGAGAATTACTTCATGAGGGCGTCCAGGATTCCAACAACAAATTATGGGGTATAGACTGGGATCGAAATGGAGAAAAAATAGTCACCTCCAGCAGGTTTAAGACGATTTCAATCTGGGATAGAAATGCTATTCTCTTAAAAAGAATCGATCTGCCAGCATACAGAAAAGAAAACCAGGGAACGCGCTAGAAGTTTTCTACTGGAAATGAATCAACATATCCCCCATTTTTCGCCTTAGGACACCTAAGAATTAACGAATGTTTTCTGGCCCCCAACTGGGACATTTTTTTGGTGTCTTTTGAATGAATTATCAACCCCAAGTAATGGATTTTGTAGATTTCGATAAAAATGGAGTCTGAAATCTATCCATTGTAATCTTCCACTTTACTTACATCAGGATGCATCAGTTGAATCTAATACAGCATCTTATGGAATACTGCAGACAAGAATTAAATTATATTCAATGAACCAGCGCATTCAAGATTAAATTCGATTGAGGACTATTTTCATTTTACTGTTCATTTTCTCCATAGTAGTATAGATTTTTTGATAATTTTCAAATTCATTAGCATCATAAACACCTTCCTCCTGCTCAAATATTCGGATTATAATTATTTTGTCATTCAGGCTTTTTACATCCAAGCTGACACTAGCAAAAGGAAATGTGTCTTTAAATGATGTAGGTAAGGATTCTATTGCAATTTCCCGGGGCAGATCAATTTGTATTGTATCTACCATGAGCATTTGCTTTTCAATGACTATGGGAGCGGTTCTTTTACCCTCTTGCTCTATCTTGTTCATGGGGTTGGAATACCAGGTAGTATTGACAAAAACCCTTCTCTGGGTATTATTAAAGAGACCTTTGACCTTTAAGCTTATTGTTTCGTGGAAAGTTGGAATAAACTGACTGAATTGGATATTCTGTTTGTACTCGCTGACTGCAGCGCTCTGAAAACCGTACTTTTCACTCCTTTGCTCCCGGATGTCTTTCTCACTTGAAGAGCGCACAAATTGTATTATATTGTCACTCGCCATTCCGGAATAACTACCCTGGATACGTAGGAATTGATCCTCTTGTGCAGGATCATACGTAATCTGAATTTTACGATGGGTGGCATTATTTTGTTTATAATATTTTGGCGTTCTGCACAATTCTCCACCCTCTTTTTTTATTAAAAGTACATTTCTATCCTGTGTAAACGCGCTTAAATAACCCAATGATAAATACTGGCTGGTACACTCCACCCATATAGTATCTTCATCAGTAGGGATGCATAATATCACATGATTAAAGCGATTAGAAGGAAAGGATTCATCCAGTTTATAATAATCTTCCCCCGCATTTACCAAAGCGGCATATGATGAAATGCCGATTTCATTTAATGCGGCTTTCATATAGTTTGTAAGGCCTTTACAATCCCCATAGCCTGTTTTTACAACGCTTGCAGCGTCATATGTTTGCCAACCCGAAATACCATATTCTATTGCCACATATCTCAGGTTTTGTTGCATATATTCATAAATGGCATTTATCTTTTCTTGATCAGTAACGAATCCTTCAGTTAATTTATGAATAAATGTTTTATGTTCGGAGGGTAGCTGATCTCTTTCAGCATTCATCTCATATAAAAATGAACTGAAAGATTTCCAGGAGCTCATATCACCTTTGAATTGCTTCAATTGAAAAAAGCCCGGTGCAATAGCCACAGCAGGAACTGAATAATTTCCTATGATTGAGTAAGGTTGATATTTGGAAGCCTTATATTCAACAATCTGCCATTGCCAGACTATCCGGTTATCTGCTTCACTATGCAACAAAGTTCCACCTGGCATTAAATATTCACGGTATCGCAAACTTAATTCTTTTGGGCATTTAACTGTAAAAGTTGTTTTTTCTATTGCAATATCATTCCCGGGCTGAACAATCCAGTCGGGCATCAAAAAAGTTGTGTATTCGGTTTCTATATCAAAAGCAACAGTGTACGGGTATTGCAGGCAATTGAAATCATACATTTTAAAGCGGATATCGTCATGAAACACAGCACTTGATATGTAAGATGATACATCTGTAGCATCTTTAAGTTTCATTTTTTTAATAACCTTACCGGTGGAATCATACAATACTCCGGATATCTTCTTTATTTTTATCAGCTCACCATAAACCTCATACAGCCTGTCATAGAGCTTTCCTTTTCCATTTAATATTGTAATGGCATATCTCTCTTTGTGTAAATATGCAGAGGAGTTGATTATTTCTATTTCTCTCTCATAATATCTCATTATAGCATTGGCATTTTCTGAAAGACCCTCAGGAATCCCAGAAACGGCATAATTATAAGTGTCATTTGCTGTAAGCACAATTTGAAAACATACAGATAAAATGATAATCCGGAAAGTTGTCCTGATACTATTCATCCCCTTAATTTTTTACTCTCTTGATCACTACATTTTTATTCTGCTCTTCTATCACCTGTGCAAATATTGCCTTGATAGCCTCATATTCATCTATTGGTAATTCGATACTGTTCAGCTTGAATTTGCATCTTATATTTAATTCGTTTAGATTCTGATCATAATTAACCAGATTTGTTAATTCGATTATTTTTTCATCACTAAGCTGATATATAGCGGATTCAGGATATTCATCAAGAATATATCCTTTTGGTAGCTTAAAATTGAACACATAATTATAATTATATTTATGATCCATGATAATTGGTAAGCTTCGTTCAGCATCTTTAAATGGATTACTTTCAAAAAATTTGTGAAAATATGGATTCATATAAATGATGTCATCAGACAAATTCATTGTTGTCAGTACTTGTATTTTGAGATTTTTATCGATGTCCATCAAATTATCGATCGAGAGCGAAATATCGTCATAAGAAAACTCTGCATTGGCATCCAATAGTTTTTGGTAATATTTCTTCAGATACATTGAATCTTCATTCATCCTCTGTCTCAAGGTAACACTCATATAATCATCGGCCATATATTCTGCCTTGAGCTGTAATTTCGCAGAATCTTCCGAATCCGGATATAATGAGTAAATTCCCACAAATCCGGACTGAACATTTTCAGGGGCTAAGTTGATTTCGACTCCTGTTTCATTCAGCACCCAGCTGAAGCCATTATAGCATTCATAGGGCAAACGGCCAAATGGCATAAATTTATCAGTAGCATCCAGGAAATATTCTTTTCCGTCCATTTTCAGGAGAGAAACGACATAATTGATATTCCCAGGATCCGGATAAACAGCATTAAGCATTTCATTCTCCTTAGTCGCCAGCAATACGAGATAGCTGTTAAATCCAGCTTTTCTTAACAATGCAGTTAATAGTATATTGGTACCATAATATCCTGCTTCCCGGTGTTCCAAAATATATTTTAATTGATTAGCACTACTTTTTTTATATCCTGTTCTCAATTGAATACTGTCTCTGACAAATTTGAATATTGCCTTAGCATTGTCCAAATCTGGAAGTTGTTTGTCTGTCACGTCTTCTATTGTTTTCTTTAAAAAAGAATTTGAGTTATAAGCCTGCCTGTAATCTGTATCCGGAGCATAGTATCTTTTATTGACAGAAGCCCAGTTATCGTTGATGGGTATATATTTACCATTATCATCTGCGAAAGCTTTATAATGAAATTTTATACGATCTTTATAATTGTTGCTGGCATAAGAATAGGGCTCATTTTTGAAAGCTGGAATATTCTTTCTTGCCCAAACCTGGTAGACATACCTTCCTGGAAATTCCACCTTGTAGCTACATGACTCACATGCTTCAAGTTCTTTTTCTTTCTTTACAATAGTAGTTGATACAGAAGACCTTTCAACAGCAGTGTATTTGATAACTTCAGGGATGTTTATAGAATAAATTGAGTTTAGACAAGGATAATCGCTTTGGTAGTACCATTCAGAAGGAATTTCCATGTCTGAGTATTCAATAACATAGCTATAGTGAATGATGGAGCCTTCTTTGACCTGAGGAAAAGTAAATTTATATATTTCAATCTCATCTATTAATTTCTCACCAATGACATCTTCTTTTTCGATCTTTTGCTGGACCATTTGGCCGTTTTCGTTATTATAAGTAAAAGCTTTGATTTTTCTTATGTTCACTAATTGCGTAAGAGGAATGGAAACAGTTGCCAGATCCAGGGCACTTTTATTTAGGATTTTTATAGTTCGTTCATGATAGGATTTTGCCAGGAGGGTCTGGTTGTTGAAATCAAAATCGCATCTGTCATAGAGCACAATAGCTATAGCTGAGCTGTCAATCTCAAAAACTGACTGTTCCAGATATTGTTTTAATAATTTTTCGTTGGATACAATGCTTTGGACCTGCGAGAAGACAATATGGCTATTTATCAATAAACAACAAAATAATAAGATGTTTCTAAAGTGCATAGAGTGTATTTTAAGGCTAAGATAATATAATTAACAAAGTAAAGGCTTTACATATAACACTATCTTTTGTTAACTTCAATTAATCCCTAAACGTTGTATGCAAAATCCCCAACGCCCTGGGAATTGAACTGAGGCTTTGTCCTTACATCCTGGGGGATTATTTCTGACTATTGAACAAAGCGCATATCAGCGCTAAGCAACTAATGAAAATGAAGTATAATATATCCCTTAATTTTGGGGTTTCAGATAAAAAAATCAACAGATCTTTGAGCAGCCAATGAAGAGGTTAAGTAGTGGTTATCTTTATACTTTTGGCATTAATAACTACTGTCAGTTTGCCCAGACAATAATAGGCAGATGATATTTTTTATTTTGCCGGATTTAAAAATCTATAATATTCGGTTAGATCTTAAAGGCCATTAAAACGATCATTCCTATAGCTGACTCCAGGAAAAGACAGGATTTGCTTTCACTTTTCGGAAGCATTTACAGCAAATTCCCTTACTGGAGCTAAAAAAAGAGCACCCATGTAACTTTGACAGGATTGCTGCCGGATATACACCAATTAAGTGTGTCAATTATTGGAATATCTACTGCTATGCCCTGCCCTCCAAAGACTGATTAGCGTTGCATCAAACAACACTACTCCAGAGCCTTCTGAGCTTCATTTCCATTCATGTAAACAGAATGCTGATGAGATATTCCAGGAAGGGTGATACGGAGAATCCCGGTTTGATTGTTCATATTACGCCCAAGTTTAATATTTTTAAAATACTTAGATACTGAAATATTATTTATACAAATTATTGATTTACCTTTATACCGATTTGTATCCATGCAGCAAAAGGTAATTTCTTTTGGTTCATCCAAATCCAACTAAGCAATACAAGACCGAACCTTATGTTTAAATGCGTTTTAATTGATGATGATGCAGCGACCCGTACTTTATTGGCCGCATTGATTAAGAAAGAACTCCCAGAACTAGAAATTCAGGAGGTCTTCTCTGATGCTGAGTCTGCCTTATCAAAAATCTATGCTCTTAAAACAGATATAATTTTCCTGGATATTGAAATGCCGGGGATGAGTGGCATGGACTTCCTGAAAGAACTAAGCGACGAGCACCCGGAGATTATCATTGTAACGGGTCATGAAAATTATGCCATCAATGCCCTAAAGATGAGTGTAGTGGATTATCTTTTAAAACCACTGAATAAAGAAGACCTCAAAGCTGCATTTAACAGGTGCAAAGAAAGGCTCAATAGTAAGAAAGAATTGGAGCGATATAAGGCTTTGGTTCACAATATGAAGACTGAAAAGTCGCAAAACCATAAGCTTGGACTGACACAGCAGGATGCTGTAATATTTGTCGAAGTAAAGGATATCATCAGATGTGAAGCTTCCAGTAACTACACTATAGTTGTAGTCAATGGTGCCAGAAAAGTAATGGTTACTAAAACGCTGCGTCAATTTGAAGAAATTCTGGAGCCATACGGTTTTATCAGAGTTCACAGATCGCATCTGGTCAATCCTGAACATGTTATCAAACTAAACAAATCAGACGGTGTACAAATTGAGATGTCAGATGGAGTCCTGGTAGATGTGGCTTCCAATCAGAAAAACTTCTTTTTGGAAAGATTCTTAAAGCTTTAAACTGGCCTTCACTCACAAATCCGGTGCCTTCACACAAAATAAAGGCTAGTCCAATAAAGCCTTTTCCATTTTAAAGATGATAAACATATTTTTGTATCATATCTGATTCTATCGGGTATAACAATTTGTGCGCATTTTTAAGGTTGCAATGGTGTTTCATGATGATGAAACACCATTACTTTTTTATAGCCATTACTATTGCTCCTTTTTAGCCTTTCTCAACACTCCTATTCCGTTCCCGTAGTTCAATCACTACCTCATTCAGGCTAAATTGCAATTCCCCCTGAAAAAAATAATAAATTATCTATCCCTTACCCAACCCTATGCAATGCATACTGGTTTTCGTTGTGTAAGCAATTGTTTCAAGTCCAAAGCGTATATGTAAATATG
>JALHRR010000015.1 GCA_022841345.1 Saprospiraceae bacterium | reverse complement strand
CAAGTGAAGCAAAGGCAACAATCAATTTTTTTCTGGAGTCTTCAGGTAAGATGACCTCATCAATGAATCCCCGGGCTGCAGCTCTGTAGGGATTGGCAAATTTCTCTGCGTATTCCTGCTCCTTCTCCAATAGTTTTTGGGCCGGGTCAGCTGCATTGGATATTTCCTTTTTGAAAATAATTTCTGATGCTCCTTTTGCGCCCATTACTGCAATTTCAGCTGAAGGCCATGCGTAATTCAGATCTGCGCCGATATGCTTGGAGTTCATCACATCATATGCACCCCCATATGCTTTCCTTGTAATCAGCGTAACCCTTGGGACTGTCGCTTCACTAAAAGCATACAACAACTTCGCTCCGTTTGTGATGATTCCATTCCACTCCTGGTCTGTACCCGGCAAAAAACCCGGCACATCTACCAAAACGAGTAATGGTATATTGAAACAATCACAAAAACGCACAAACCGGGCACCTTTGACGCTGGCCTGAACATCCAGTACACCGGCAAGCTGCATGGGTTGGTTTGCGACTATACCTATTGATTTTCCCGCCAGCCTGGCAAAACCGACAATGATATTTTCTGCATACAATTCATGTACCTCGAAAAAAGAATCATGATCCATCATTCCATGAATCACATCCCTCATGTCATATGGCTGATTAGCATTTTCAGGAATGATGGGCTGAAGACCGGGGCGGCTTTCATCTGTCAGATGATATGGCAAATCAGGAACTTTATCCTCGCAATTCTGAGGAATATAGCTCAATAGTCTTTTGATTTTTGCAATAGCATCCAGATCGTTGGCTGCTGTAAAATGAGTCACACCGGACTTAGTAGCATGTGTGAATGCGCCTCCCAATTCTTCAGATGTAACTTCTTCGTTCGTAACAGTCTTAACAACATTGGGACCCGTAACAAACATGTAAGAAGTTTGCTCGACCATCAGAGTAAAGTCTGTAATGGCAGGTGAATAAACAGCCCCTCCGGCGCAGGGGCCCATGATAGCCGAAATTTGAGGAATCACGCCGGATGCCAGTGTATTCCTGTAGAATATATCAGCATACCCGCCCAGTGAGCTCACACCTTCCTGAATTCTGGCTCCACCAGAATCATTTAAACCAATCACAGGCGCTCCATTTTTCACAGCGAGATCCATGATTTTGCATATTTTCTCAGCATGCGTCTCAGACAATGATCCTCCAAAGACTGTAAAATCCTGAGAAAAAACATACACCAGTCTCCCTCCTATAGTTCCAAACCCGGTAATGACGCCATCTCCTAAAAAGATCTGAGATTGCATATCAAAATCATGCGAACGGTGGGCTACCAGCATTCCGATTTCCTGGAAAGAACCCTTGTCCATGAGCAAATCCACCCGCTCTCTTGCTGATAGTTTACCTTTTTTGTGCTGGCTATCGATCCTTGCCTGCCCCCCACCCAATCTGGCTTCTGATTGTTTGTCATGCAGGATTTTTATTTTTTCTTTCATTCGGTTCAAGATTTAAAGACTGCAAAATAAGGTATTAACATGAGTTCGAAACATTCCCTGCTTTTCGTTTTGTCACCATTTTTGCTTTTTAAGAGCAAAAATGCCGCCAAAACGGTAGTTTATTTTACTTTGACCCCGGATTAAAATCTGGGGCTAACCATTGGTAAACCCTTTTTTAGGGGTTTTAGATATACTTTCGAGCCAGGAATTATTCATCTATATCGTTTGAAATTAAGACTTGAACAATAAAATATTCAAGAGTGCTGCCATGATTTTGAGTTTCTGGATTGTGTTAGGGATCAAATTTTAATTAAAAAAGTAAGTTGAATTTTTTGTCTTAATCATATATGATGATTTCAGATGAATATCTTTGCCCTTCGAAAATCAGTATTAAACTGAATCAGTCTATAACGAAAGATAAACCCACCCAACAAAATTGAGAGAGAATATGAAACACTTGCTTTCGGACAGAGTAGTCAACATGGCGGAATCAGAGACTTTAAAAATGGCTCAAATGGCAAGAGATCTGAAGGCTCTTGGACATGATGTGATCAGTTTGAGCCTGGGTGAGCCGGATTTTGACACCCCTGAATCCATCAAAGCTGCGGCGTGGGAAGCGTTGAAGGCTGGGATTACAAAGTATACTCCTGTACCGGGTTTGCCTGAATTGAGAGAGGCGATTGCTCAGAAACTGAGAGAAGAAAATAAGCTCAATTATGTCTCTTCTCAGATAGTGGTTTCTAATGGCGCGAAACAATCGATATCCAATATCTGTCAGGCCATGCTGAATCCTGGAGATGAGGTGATTGTATTTGCTCCCTACTGGGTTTCTTATTTTGAGATCATCAAGCTGGCAGGAGGAACTCCTGTGATCATTTCGGGTGATATTGAGACTGAATATAAAGTCACTGCCCGGCAATTAAAAAATGCCATCACTGATAAAACCAAACTGGTTCTTTTTTCCAGTCCATGTAATCCTACGGGAACTGTTTTCAACAGAGAAGATTTGGAATCCTATGCAGAAGTGCTCCGCAAGCATCCCGACATTTATATCATTTCGGATGAAATTTATGAATACATAGTTTTTGGAGAAGAGCATATCAGCATCGGATCTTTGGAAGGAATGATTGATCAGACAATAACTGTAAATGGTTTTTCAAAAAGCTATTCCATGACTGGATGGAGGTTAGGGTATATGGCAGCACCTGATTTCATTGCCAAAGCATGTATCAAAATACAGGGTCAATTCACATCAGGAGCTAATTCATTTTCTCAGAAAGCAGGAGTCTATGCTATCCAGCACGGAAAGGCTGAAGCACTGGTCATGAGGGATGCATTTGCAAGGAGAAGAGATTTGGTAATCAGGTTATTGGAGGAAATTCCGGGAATCAAAGTGAATCATCCGGAAGGGGCTTTTTATGTATTCCCTGATGTCTCTGCTTTGTATGGTAAATCCAGTGAAGGCACAGTCATTAAAACGGCAGATGATTTTTGCGACTTGCTGATGTCAAAAGCATATGTGGGATTGGTGGCAGGATCGGCATTTGGTGCTCCGGATTGCTTCAGATTATCTTATGCTGCATCAGATGCGCAGTTGATTGAGGCGATTAGCAGGATGAAGCGGATGGTAGAGGGGCTGAGATGAAGCGTTAACAGCCTCGTTAAAGCGGTGAAGCGTTGAAGCGTAAACAGCCGGGGAACAGCCGGGTAGAAGGAGTAAGTTGTAAGGAGTAAGGCATAAGTGAACAGCCAAACAGCCGCTATTGGCTGCTGGCCTCTAGCTTATGGCTGAACAGCCACAGATTTTAGGAGTCGAGAAGTTTAGGAGCTTAATCGTTAACAACCAATTTCGACCCATGTTGCTCAGAGTAGCTTTCAGCTACGACCTTAGAAGTTCATCCCTGAATAGTGGAGTGTGAGGGTGTGAGAAACAGCCAGGGAAACCGTAAAAAGCAACAATTACTATTGTTTTACGACTCTTCCTGATGATAATAATTTCCCATTTTGGACCAGAGTAAAGAAGTAGATGCCCGAAGGAATTTGAGTTAATTGAAAAGTATTACTCCCGTGCTTAATATCTCCATGCATTATTTTTTGACCCTGACTATCATACAGCACCATTTTTGCACCGACAGGATAGTAGTGATTTGGTAATTGAATGGTAAGATAATCATGGAAAGGATTGGGATATGCCTGAACTTGAATCCCACTTTCTTTTTCTCTTGTTGAAGTAGTTCCTATATGTATCGTCTCACAAAAAGTATCACTTCCATTGATATTACTCACTCTTAGACAGACTTCATAAACTCCGCGGTCTGAATATTTATGCTCCGGATGTTGCATACCACTAATCCCCCCATCTCCAAATTCCCAATACCAAACTTCCGGCTCATAAGATGAGAGATCAACAAATCTAAACTTTAAGTGATCTCCTGTATCCTGATCGGACCTAAACCTTGACAATGGGAAATTATCTATTCCAAGCGTATCACACTCACTACCATCCAAAGGTCCCAATCTATAGTTAGGGAAATTGGGTAAAGACCTATTAACAGTTGGAAGGTGAACACTATGTTGGTTTACCTTACATTGGGCTCCCCATTTATCAGGGTAGTCAATAGTACTCAATACCCTCACGCTACCAATTGAACTAATGTATATCTTGCCATTCGGACTCAATTGCCCACAAAAGAAAGAATGAGGAATCAATGCTCCTGTACCAGGTATATTATCTACATAAGCATCTCTGTTGGCTACAAGCCTTTTGGAGCCGATAACATCCTCAGCATTAAGGTCAAACTGGAATATCCAATGATATGCCATTAGGTAAAGTATATTACTGTTAGGTGAGAAACAAATTCCACCAACATCATCTGGTCCAATTTGGTAATTATGTACCACATCATTACTTAACATCCCAGTACAACGGTCAAAGTCATATATATGCAGATAATTACCTTGATTTTGACTAATTGCTGAAAACATAGCATACTTTGATCCATTCGGCGAAAAAAAGGCTTGCCCTAATCCAGAACGGTGCAATTGATTAGTACGTTGAGTTGGTAAAATTTCTGGACCAGTAGAAGTTAAAAGTATCCGATGGTACTCGTAACTATTAAATCGTGGCTGAAGTATCCACCAGTCTCTTCCGTTTGCATGACGAGTGGCAGTCAACTTTCCATAATCTAATGTGTCTGTTATCAATAAATGCCTTTTTTCAATCACTGCTCCTAATCCTTGGTTTTCTGTCATATCAATAATTGAAAAGTACAATGTGTAGCCAGCTGTACCGAAAGTACCAATATATTTAAAGGACTGATGAAAAAGAACATACTTACTATCTGAATTAGGAAGCGGAAGTATCAATCCACCTTGAATTAAAACATCTCCACCTTCATCTCCCGAATCACTCATGGCTGTTCCATTAATCATTGGCTTGTGAGAAGCATCTTCAATATATAAACCATTATATGAGAACAGGAAATTTCCCTGGTCTCCCGAAATTGTTGCATTTGTCAAATCAAAATCCATGAAGCTAAAACCATTATATTGTATGGATTCATCTGATAGAGAAAAATTATAATCAATAACGGACCTCCCCCAAACTGAATCTAAACTATTGTTTGAAAGATCTCCAAACCCTAGATACCATGTATAATCATGCTTTTGAGCAATCAAAGTATTGAAACCAAAGCTGAGAATAATAAATGTAAATAATCGGATCATAGCTTGTTAGAACTATTAATAGGCAATGACAATTCTCTTAAATAATAGGTCAGAAAGTTAGTTCTTCGCATACCTAAACTGCCCATTAAAATATCCCTGCGTGATTTCGATAATATCACCACATTCATTCTCCACTTCAATTTCAAAGTTGCCGACAATTTTGTGGGAAGAATAATTGCAGTCAATGACTTCTACAGAATAGTTTTTAATGTTTCTGTATGCACTGCAATTATTAGGGACAGTATGGTCGAATGCAATGGTCATGTTTTCAAATTGTGAGCGATTAAGACTTCCCGGTTCGCCTAGTTTGGTGAAAGGTCTCCATCGCAAAGTCAAACTAAAATCTCTTCTTTTAGGTGAATCATTGGAATCATAATAAGCCATTACATAGAAGGTATTGCTCAGGGTATCCATGACAAATTCTTTGGATTCTACGCTTGATCCACCAATTCTGGGAAGCCACTGATCGCCATTTACAATGAAACTGACTTCGTTTTTTCCGGGCTGACTTAAAGGGGCAACATCTTCTTTCGGTTCATCCGGGTCATTCATTTCCTCTCTTACACATGCTGTCAGGCAAATGAAGAGGAAGATTAAAAAAATATAGTGAGGAAAACTAACACGCATAAAGTTTATCTTTTATTAAAATACACTCTAAGATAATCAATTTTCCATCATTCAAAAATAAATTTAAAGCCTGTAGAAAGCATACCTGTGAATTGCCCATTGGGTGGAAAATAAAATATTTGTGGTTCCCAGAAGAGACTATATCCGGACTTCAACCTGATCCGGTATTCAGCTCTGAAATATAATGATTGCAAAGTCTGGCGTGAATGTGATGAAATGCTGTTATTTGAAAATATAGTCTTCGAAGTTGTTGCCATCACGCCCGTTTCAGTAGTAATTCTGTTTCCTGAGAAATCATGAAACCACCCCACTCCCGCTCTGGTTTGAAAACTATTTTGATATATCTTTTGCCCAAGCCCATCTGAAGCACTTGACTCTCCGAATGATACTTCAGTTCGAAATTGCCATCGCTTATGGAATATGCCGTACCTAAAACCGTTTAGAAATCCGGGTTGACTAATCAAATCCTGAGCAGGTATCCCTTCCGGAATTGAGCTCATTGAAGAGAGATTCAGGATGCTTGAGGGTTGTTGAAAAAATTCAGCCCAAACGCCACTCTGTTCTGTATCTGATTGAAATCCCCCCATCAATGGAATAATGAACTGAGCTGATTGACAGCCATTGATATCCACTGCACTTACTTCATACATTCCCACTCCTAATCCGGTGATCACCGCAGGTCCATTTCCAAACGGTCCAAAAATCAGAGCATTGACCAAAATTGTATATGGGGGATGAGATCCTTCCAGCAAAAGTATGAATCCACCATCCATAGCAGTGGGTCCTGAAGGTTGAGTGATTTCTATTACTTCAACAAAAATAAAAGGATCTGGAGCTACAGAAAAGTTGGCTATCTCAACACAATCCGGACCAACATCCACCGGCATAACCGAGACGGTCCAGTTGCCTGGAATTAAATCTATAATATCACTCAAAACCAAGGTTCCACCGATAGACATAAATGGAGCTGTGTTACCATCCTGATGAACCAGAGTACCAGAAAAGCTCACATTATTTGGAGACAAATTTAAAATTGCCACTACATTACCATCGCAGTCCGGCCCGGAAACCGTAATACTTTCAATATATGATGGTGCCAATTCCGGTATTTCTACTGAAAAGTCCTGCACACAGCCAGTCTCCTGATTATTAAGAGTAAGCATATACAGCCCGGCAGCAATATTATTATTAACAGATCCCATTACCCCGTTACTCCAGGTAAATATTACCGGATCAGCAGGTTCATGAGCGACAGTAACAGAACCATTTTCAAGACCACAACCGGCAGCCTGAACATTGAAAGTAACTATATAATCACAGAAAGTTGATTCTACGGTAATACTGACATTTGCAGTTTCAATTCTGTTACAAACATCAGTTACTGTATATGTGAAAGTAGCCACGCCGCTAAAATTATTTGCAGGAATAAAAATAGCATTGCCTTCCGGAGAAATTGTCACGGTTCCATTTGTAGATTGGGTAAATTCAATTACAATCATGCCCGTTCCTATATCATTATCAAGGACATTACCACTCCAGGTTTCACCGGAGGAAATAGTAGCCTGATCATCCTGCAACTGAAATGGAAGCTCTGTCTCCGGTATAGTAACATTGACGGTTTGAGCACAGTTTCCAGGGTTTCCGGGTTCGTTAATGACTATCGAATAAGCTCCGGGCAATAAATTGATCATACTTCCCAGATTATGAGTTCCCGGATTAAAATCAAATGTATTCATCATATTCGTTTCAAGGTTGGTAAGTACAATCACAAGCGGACCTCCGAACGGATTTACTATTGTAATTTGAATATTTCCATTTCCCTCACATGTCGCAGGAGTAATGACTGTACCTGTCAGATAAGTCGTGTTTTGTTCGGGTACAATAATTTCATACGTTTCCTCACAAAGCCCTCCAAATGCTGAGACAGAAACCACATGTGATCCACCGGCTAGCTGGGAATTTGAATTTCCTGAACTTCCATCCGGCCAAACGAATGTGTACATGATATCTGTAGGACTCATATTTATAGTGGCTGTCCCATTTGAGTGCCCGCAAGCAGCCGGAGTGACAGATATTGAGGCTGTAAAATCACATGGTGGTGGCAAAACGGTGATTGTCACTGTTGCTGTTTGCTCCTGATTACAAGCATCTATGGCAATATACTGAAATGTCGCTGTACCTGCAAATCCTATATTGGGTAAGAATGTTGCCATCCCATTGGATAAAATCTGGACCACTCCATGCGGAGACTCAGTGAATTCGTTTACTTCCAGCCCGGTACCAATGTCATTTGTAAGCACATTTCCATTCCAGACAGAGCCGAATGGAATAGAGGCCGGATCGTCATTCAGATCCATCAGCAAAGGATTATCCCCAACAATAATTTCTACAGATTCTGCACATTGAGACGGGAAGCCGGGACCGTTTACAGTAATAGTATAAGTGCCTGGAAATATGTTAAAGGAAGATGACAATAAATGAATACCTTCTGAAAGATTGAGATCAATATCTACTGCTAAATCCGGTTCAGTAATATTGACCATCAGGTTTGTTAAAAATCCATTACTAATATCAAGAATTATCTCTCCTCCACCCAAACAATTCCCTGCTTGAGAATTGACTGATTGGATCATGTCAATTGGTATTTCTTCAATTTCTATACTAAATACTTTAGTGCAGGCATTGATCTGATCAGTAACTGAAACCAGATAAATACCTGAACTTAAATTGCTAATGACCTCTGAAGTTTGTCCCCCTTGCCAGGAAATCGTATAAACCCCATCCGCAGGAAATAGCATGATTTGGGCCGTGCCATTAGAAATACCACATTGTGCCGGTGTACTCATTAAACTGGCGGTAAATTCGCAAGCTGTCATTCCTACTTCTATTATTACAGTGGCGGTTTTTTGCTGACCGCATGTATCCTGCGCTGTATACGTAAAGCTTACAAGACCTGAAAATCCGGCATCGGGAATCCAGGTGCCGAATCCACCTGCATTCAGAGTAAGTGTTCCGGATACGGGATCTGTATTATCTATAATTCTCAAGCCAGTCCCTGTGTCATTCGTCAAAATATTACCCTGCCAGGTATCACCGAATGAAATAAAATAACTGTCATCTGTCAGGGTCATTGGCAGATCTGTTGATCCAACTCCGAAAGTTTCAGTATCTGCGCAGCGAAGCGGACACCCTGATTCCACCACCTGTAGAATGTAAGTTCCTGCTGCAATGGATTCCATTTCTCCGGAAAAAGCAGATTGAGCAGATATTGATGCCGATAAAAAGATTTGATTATCAAGATAAATTTCAACCATAATATCCATCGGTTTTGGATTAAATAGAGTGAAATTCATGGAACCACCGCCGAGACAGGTACCGGGATTAGTACTGATCTGCTGAATTAAATCAACAGGTGGTAGCTCCGTTATAGTTGTGCTGAAATTTTGTGTACAGTTCGTGACAGGATCAGAAACAGACACTGTATAAGTTCCTGCGAAAAGCATTGCATTACTTAGGCCCTGAGTCCCATCCGGCCAATTTACTATGTATGCATCTCCCTGAGGGATAATAAGGACGGAGGACGCTCCGTTCATTTTTCCACAATCCGCAGGAATGTTAGTGAATTGGGCAGTAAAATCACAGGGAGCAGATGCTACATTTATTGTTACAATGGCACTTTTTTCCTGCCCGCATGTGTCCCTAACTGTGTAGAAAAATGTAACCGTGCCGGAAAACCCTGCTGGCGGAGTATATGTGGCTGACCCGTCAGAATCAACAATTGCTGTTCCAGAATCAGGCTGGGTATATCCGATTACATTCATACCAATCCCGTTATCATTCGTCAGAACATTTCCATTCCAAACAGAATTGGAAGGAATGTCTGCCAAATCATCAATAACTTCAAACTCTAAATTTTCCTCGCTGATGGAAAAATCTATTATCTGAGTACATCTTGGCGGGCAGCCTGCGCCTACTACAGAAATCTGATAATTTCCCGGTAGCAAATTTGTGATTTCACCCAGATTGATAGCCCCTGATGCCACTATTAAAGAAATAACTGGATTATTGTTAAGGGTCACATTTAATTCCATCATGCCACCCATCGGATCTGTGAGAACCAGGTCTGCCTGCCCGCCGCCTATACATGTAGCCGGAGAAGCTACAAGGGACTGTATATAGGTAGGTACCGGGTTTTCTGCAATGTTGAAATTGAAATTCATCACACAATCATTTTCGGTTTGAGTGACAATCAAATTATAGGAACCGGCTTCAAATCCGGAAGCTGCATTACCAGTATTTCCGTTTGGCCACATAATTTCATAAAATGATCCTGCCGGTTCCAAAACCACAACGGCAGAGCCATTTGCTTTGCCACAATCTGCCGGAACAGTTGTGATAGTTGCCGTAAAGTCACAAGGTAATTTTGCGACATCAAACTGAACAATTGCAGTTGAGGTGTTTCCACATATATCTGTTACTGTGTAAACAGAAGAATATTGATCCTCAGCATTCTCATCTGCTAAAAACCGGAATGACCCGTCTGCCTGAATCGCAAATTCCATTACATCCAGATCTTCAAAATCTGTGATTTGCAAACCTGATCCCGTATCATTATTCAGTACATTTCCAGTCAACAATGTGTTCGAAACAGCCTGATATAGATCATCTGACAGCTCTATTGTTGGAACTGATGACATTACTTCTATATTAAATACTTCAGAGCAGGATGGATTTGAAATGAGTGTAATCGTCACCTGGTAAATACCTTTGGTCAATCCACTTATCAGTGATGAGTTGTTTCCATTGCTCCATTCAAATTGATAATTACTTATCGGATCAATGACAATTTCAATACTACCATCGCCAAAATCACATTCTTCGTCAACGACAACAAAAGATGCAGGAATATCACATTCCGTCCTGATAGTAACACTGATCTGAACGCTAGCTGTTTGCAAACAACAATCCATTACCTGAAAAGTAAAAACAACAGTTTGAGTCTGAGCAACATCAGGTAGTTGAAAACTAAAATTACCTTCCGGAGTCCAGGTGAAATTTGAAGCGGGGATAGCGCTTGCACTTGTCACAACACATTCGGTACACACAGCATTTGTAAAAATTTGATGTGTAATTATTTCTCCGGGATTTCCTTGGAAAGTCTGGTTCTGGAGCTGAATAGGCGGATATTCAATAATGATGGATATGCTGGCTGTGGCCTGATTGCCGCTATTGTCAGTGATTGAATATGTAAAAGTAAAATTTTGTAAAGCAGGCTCAAGTATATTGATGCTCTGATTAGTGAATGTAACCCAACCAACTGGAGCTCCGGAAACTGCCGATATTCTAAGTCCTTCACCAGAGTCGTTTGCCAGAGGAGAAACAGGAGTATTCATTTTACAAGGCACAGTAAATTGATCATTTCTTGCAATGGGAGTCAATGGATCTACAGGGTCATCCTCCTTTAAAATTAAAACTACCACTGCCGTCACGACTGCTGCACCACCGACAATTGCAGGAATCCACCATGGAAAAGGTTTTGGAGAACTTTTTTTCATCCGCGGGGAAGTGAGATCAATTTTATTCCAGGGGACAGAAGCATCATCCTTTTGGATTAGACTGTTCTGACTTGCAATTGGACTAACAGGTATTGAGGGATTTAAACATTCTTCCTTTTCCTTTTTTATTTCTGCAATTAGACTATCCCCTCTTGCTCTTTGATTTTTTTGTTCAGTTTCCTTTTTAGGACCGGAATTATTATCCTTATCCTCAGATTTTTGAGCTGTTGAGATTTTAGATTCCTGTTCTCTAAATACGTATGCCATATCATTAAGCTCACGCTGCAATCTGATTGCTTCATCAAACTTAGTTCCGGCGGTATTAATATCCCCTTTGTTACACAATTCCCGGGCTTCCTGCAGTGTCTTATTCAATTCCTCAAATTTCTCTTTGAAGGTTCTGTTCTGGGCATTAGATACCATGGGAAATATGAGTAGAAAGCATAAGAGTAAATTGAAAATTTTCATACCTGAAAGTTTATGTTGTAACCAAAGGTTTGACCTTATAAAAATCCTCCTCTAATAGCAATTTAAAACAAACAACATTCAATAATCCTCATAGAAGCCTGGGCTTTAAAATAGTCCTTCAATCTGGCGGTATTTTCAGAATTCAGTCCACTTAAAACGATGCTATTATTCTTCGTAAAAGTTTTCCACATTTCCTCAATGAGGGAATCCATTGTATGGTCAGAAGCTTTATCAAGCCAGTAATCGCAAATAGAAGAGCGTTTCAAATAATCATCTGCAGCACCTTCGAATGGTTTTACAATTTTATCCTGAATTCTTCTTATGCCTTCTAAAGCTGCAGAGAATGCCTCTGCATAATAAGCAATCATATGTCCATATCCTGGCACTAAATCTGCCAGTTCAGCTGCTGAATCCAGAATGGCTTTCATTGCCTCTCCTTTATCCAGGGCCCTGTCAGATTGCAGACCTTTCCATAAAGTGGCTATCCGGTCAAACAATTCACGGATATACTGAATATTATCTATGGTATTTTTGACCTTTCCTGCTGCCCCTCTTGCCCGGGCTATTCGCTTTTCAAGCTCCTCATTTTCACTATCCAAAATTTCCCTTAATTCGTCAATTTCTTCCAATAATTCATCCAATTCGTCAGCAGCTTCCTTAAGGGATTCAAGGTCTATTTCTGTGCTGTCTTTATGTTTTACTTTATTATAATGCTCAGCCAATATCCGTTCACAATTAATCCGTCTCCGTGCTGCAATGGCGTCTTTGATAGTGCGATCCAATTCATCCAATTCTTCTTTTGCATCTTCTGAATCTGAACTCAAACCGCTAATGCCTCCCTTTAAATCATCAGCTCCTGCAAATCCGTCTTCCAAATCTGATTTCGCGTCATCTAAATTTGATCCTGCATCATCCAAATTATCAGCAATGGGACCCTCCTGCGCATCTTTTGCCCTCCGCACAAGATTTTCTATCCGTTGAATTTCTCTTTTACAGGATTCTGCATCAGAAATATCATTGAGATTTTGTGGCTCTTTCAATCGATTAGTTTCGGATGTCGCACGTTTCAAAGCCTTGGCAGCATCTTCTAACTGAGATTGAATTTTATTCCTCTGATTTCTAAGATGGTTTAGATCAGATTTCAATTTTGACAAACGGGATTTGAGTTCTGCTTGCTTTGCGATTGCCGCCCTTCCGGCAGCGCCACTGAGTCCGCTGCTCAGGCCATCAATTACTTTTTCAGCTTCTTTGATATTATTATCCATTTCAGCAATCTGATTATCCAGGGCCTTGAGGGAATTTCCCAGACGATTCATTTGGTCTTCAATTTCTTTTATTCTTGCTTCATTTTCTTCAACCATATCGTCCAGCATGTCCCTGTATTCACCATAAGAAGTAGCTAACGCCAAACCACACTGTCTGAAAATCAGACACTTGGTAATAAGTTCTACATATTTCTTCTGATTCTGTTGCTGTAATTTTTTATTGTAGCAATTCAGAACACCGGCGATCCAATCATTGATCATATCATTCAGCTGATCCTGATTGTTTTTTTGATGCTTTACAGCTTCTGCAGCGCCATGAGCATCCACATTTTCCGGTTCAGTAAATCCATTTTCAATAGGCGCTCCGTTATATCCTCTATTGGCAGTCCCTGCTGCTTTTGAAATATCCCTTGCAAGATCTGAGGCCTTTTTTCTAAATTCATTTCTTTCTTTTCGATATTCATTTCGTGCAGCTCTGGTTTGTAAAGACCCCGGATCTGATGGTCCTGCAACAGTCCCGGATCCGGGAGAGCCATAAGTACTTCCTCTGTCTGAACCAAAGCTTCGCGGGCTTACAATACTGCTGAAGAATTGGTACCCGGAAGCCCATTGCAACAAGCCCTTACAAATGGCAGATGTTGCTGACACACTGCCTCCGGCACCATTTTGAGTATGATCTTTATAAGCATCTATCGCTTTTTGAACCGCGTCAAAAATATCCTGTGCCTCTCCGGGATTAAATTTGGCATTAGCTTCTGCTCTTTTTAAATCTTCATCATCAGGAGCTGGAATTAAATTTTTCAATGCTGCTAAATTTCTAAGCAAGTCTCTCAAGCAATCATCCAGTCTAATAATTTTATCAGGCATTTGAAATAACTCCTGTGGACAGTCCAAACATTTATAATTTGCATCCATGAAACTTATTAACTCGTCCCATTTAATTTTAAAATCGCAAGCCTGATTTTTGAGCCTTTCTGCCAATTCATTCAATCTGTTTTTGATGTTATCGGCTTGTTTTTGCTTTTCATCAATATTATTATTCAGCTCCTGAATTTGATTATCAATATTTGAAATTTTAGAATCCCATTGTTTCTGCTGCCTGTCTAGACGAGCTTTTAAATTTTTTACTGTGCTTGATTTGCGATTATTAAATGCTCTTTCAGCCCGCTTCACACGACTTCTGTTAGCCGGAGTATTTCCAAGCCTGGACAGCATTTGATTTTGCCAATCCCCTGCACATCCTGCATCATCAGCCTCCATATTTTGAATACCATCAATTTCTGCATTCAAATTTTTCAGGGCCATTTCTTTCATGCTTTCTAATTGATCTTTAAACTTTTGAGCTGCATCTTTTTTCCCTTTGAGATTGGCCAAATCATTCAATAAAGCAGTATAATCCTTCATTAAATTTTCCAGCTCAGCCATGATACCAGAGACGTCGTTGCAGATCATTTTTGCCATTAAATCCACCATCGCGGAAGCCTTTTGCCGAATAGTGTCGCAGCCATTCGGAATACCCGGAATAGGTAAGTCAATTTCTCTGGATGAGGAAGTTCTTCTGTCAGGCTTATCAGATATTATCTTTGCTTCTACTCCGGTCAGAGTAATCATGTCCCAAACCAGAATGGTTTCGTTCTTTAGTTTAGTAGTATCAATTTTTGTCTCTGAAGCAATTTCATCCACCAGATCCAGGATTCCGGATTCAAAGTCATCAAATGTATATTCATTGCCGGTCACAGCTCCAATGTAATTCCAGGTAGTGTAAAGCCTTATGATAGATGAGGTATAATCTGACTCTCTTACAAATGGTCCTGCATAATAATAACCCTGATTATTAAGATCCTTTATAGTGGAATCAATTTTCTCCATTGCATCGAAGATCAGGGAGGCAGTTAAATCAGGATTCTCAGCAGGATCAACAGTAAAACCTTTGTCAGTAGAAACATTTATCCCGGGCCAAACATCAGAAATATTTGTAACATACAATTCCGGCAATTCATCGTCAATTTTCACCCCATCGTATGTAAAAGATGAAGGAGGATCGCTTTGGATTATCCAGGTATCCGGGTTAGAAAACGGAGATCCATCCGGTACTGGTTTTTTATCTGGTTCAACACAAACACCTGTGGCCGGTATAATAAAAGTAGTAGTGGGTGGAATCACAAAGTCGACCGGACCGGTTATCACGTAATCCTGATATTTCTTATTGGGGGTATAAATCATCCCAATGTAGACCGCATCTTCAGGACAAGAATTTTGTGATGAAAAACATAGCTTAACAGGCTCATTGCCAGTATTACTTATTGTAATGTTGGCAATATGCCCGGTCGTATTACCTGTTCCGATTGCTCTTTGGATCACGATTCTGGTATCCTTTATCCTGCGTGATCCCTGGTCAGGAGGTAATCTCCCTTCCCTGGGTTGAATACATTTGTCTTTTTCTTTAGTTAATTCTTCAATTTCATTTTTAACATTCTCCAGCTCCTTATCCAGAAAGGCATCTTTTTTCTTTTCTTTCTCAAGCTTCGATTTTGCAGCTTTTAACTCCTTCTCATAAGTCTTCAAAAGTTTTATAGCATCCCCGAAATCTTGCTGACCCTGGCTATACTGGCGATCCAAACATTTTTGTCTGGCAGAAGTGATCAATTTTTGCACTTCTCCCCGCATCTTGCAAACATCCTTTTCTTTTTTGATTTTATCAATTTGCGTCTGCACAGATTCTTTACTCTTTTCGTCATCCTTTCCGTAAGCTTTCAAAGCATTTTTGTATGCAGCCAGTGTTTTATCATATTCTTTAATGGCAGAATCATACTCCTTTTTGGCACAAGCTGCCTGTGCACGCTGAAGAATTTCTGCTGCCTCCTTTACAAAATCTCCGGCGGGTTTCTTGTTTTCCTGAGCAGATGCCAGCAGTGTGAAGAATGTTAAAATCAGTAGATAGAATGCTTTATTTACCATGATGCTTTGTTTACAGGTAAATGAATAGTTCACTTTTTCGGGCTGCTTAACTTAATTGCAAATGATTTTTTACAACTGGTTTCCATTTGATTATTAGGGAAACATCTATTTGAAGAACAAAAAGAAGCAAAATCAAACAGAACAATAACTTCAGATTTGTTATTTGGAACTATGGTAAATTTCATAGATTTTGCGCCTCCAGCCTTATTTGCGCTTTTGACATTTGCTGAACTCACCTTATTAAAATCCACCCTAACTCCTTGTTTGGCCCCACTATTTTTTTGTCGGGAATCTTCATAAGAAATACAAGGAGTCCCATTGCTTCCTTCACTCTGGCAAACACATCTTACCTCAGGGTCAAAAAAACTAATGACGAAATATTCATTTTCCCTCAATTCAACATCTAAAACTTTATCAATATCAAGCTGATTCGAATTATCAGCTACTTGAAATTGACTGGTAATACGTTGATGTTTTATGACTTCTCTTTGTTCTTTTACTTTATTTCCATCGCCCTTTAAATATCTTTCTACGGATAAACTGAAGTTCAAACTTTGACACAAACAGTTTTCTTTTGGAGCAGGTACTTGAGTTGAATCCGTACCCGAACCAAATATTTTATCAGGCTTTTCAAATGGATTATCAATTTTGGGATTCATCACATCTGATGGCTGGGAGGAATTATTTCCGGGAAGTCCACTATTTTTTTGACCTTCAATCTTTGGTAGATTTTGAGATTGTGCCGGAACCTGAGTACTTGTTGGTTGTTGAGTTGAGCGGTTGTTATGTTTGGTGTGCACCAATTCATGCGCTGCATCATCCTTTGAAGGATTGCCAACTTTAGGAATTGAGTTGCCAGGTTCATAAGCCTCAGCCCCAACTGTTTCAGATGCTTTATCAGCCGAAGATTTATCATGAATCCTGACGTCGCTAATATCCTTTTTCCCTAAAATATCTTCCATCTCTTTTCTGTGAGGCAGAGTGTTTGGATCACTTCCGGATGGAGGCTGTTGCAGTACCTTTGCTTCAGTGCCAACAAGTTGAAATGTATTCCAGAAATCCTCCACTCCTTTTCGTAGTTGCTCTTGTACCTGGGTCGGCGCGGTTGAAACTGATTGCCCTGTAGCTTCTTCAAATTGCTCTTCCAGTTTGATACTGAAATCTTCTTTTGTATATGGTTCATCATGCAATGCTCCTGAGTAAGACCAAAATGTTTGTTGAATGACAGCTTCTCTTTCTTTTTCTCTATTATTACTAAATGGAGTGTTGATCAGACCATTTGAAGTCAAACTGTCAGTGGTTTTGATTATTTTATCAATAGCGTCAAAATATAATGGGATTGAAAGCATTGCACTATCCTTTGGGGTGTGCACTGAATAGTTCCAAACCGTTTGTTGTTCTATTACATAATCAGCAGTATCCGGCGAATTTTCAGAAGAATTTATCTGCGTATTCTCATCTTTGTAGATGTCAACATTTGTACCAGATTCATCTACTATAGAAGAATCAGGACTAGTACCTTTTATTTTTGGAATTTCATCATTTCCAATTGAAATATACCAAAAGGTTTGTTGTATTGCTGTTGTGTGGGTACTTCCATTACCGGTAATCATTTCAACTGGCACATGATTACTTACAACTGGACTATTTAATGTGGTGTCAACAGGAAAAAAAATGATGCTTGAGTGTCTTGGTGGATCACCGGGTTCATTTGGCTTAGTCACGCCCCAATATTCCATTAATTTACCGGGATCAATTCCTGTATTGGTAAATAGCTCAGGATCTTTTCCAATCCATTCATCAACAGGAGGCATTGCTCTGCCTTCCGGAACAGGAGGAGTATGAATATCAACACAATAACCTTCGACATCGACTTTGGTTGTAGATCTGGCGGGAACTTCAACTACCTTTGGAGAAGGCACTATGTAAGGCTGATATTGACCTGAAGAGGGAATGAATAGTGCTGGAATTTTCAGCACCAGATCATTAGAAGATGGATTCTGAATGCTGAGTGTAGCTATATGTCCGGTAGTCCTACCTGTGCCCTTAGCAGTAAAAACTAAATCATCAGGGTAAGTATCAGGCATCCATGGTCTTATTTGACCATTGACATGAGAAATTCCGAATGCTATGAGTATCAGACAAATTAAAAATCCATAATTGGAAGAGTGAGTGTAGAATATTGACATTTTACAGTGATTTTGTGGAACTGAAGCAGATTCAGTACAGAAGGATAAATCAAATAGGACCTACATAAATCACTGCCTTTTTCTGGCCCTTTGTGGCCTGAATTTTCTGAGTTTGTAATTGGAGATATTACAATACAATTTGGATGAAAGCATTGCCCATCTGCTATCACATAATAATTTGAAATCATATGGTTTACTTCTCATCAGTGGGGTCATTTGAAATGTTAAAACCCTCTTTTCTTCTTCCCAATCCCAATAACTATAATTGGTAATGTCTCATAATTATGGTAATAAATTTACAAAAAATAAGCTAAGTATGTTTACAATAATTATATAATATTTAATTCTTTGTAAACCAATATATTACAGGACATTTGTAAAAAATAAACAATAAAACTACCCGAGCCTCGCTAAAATGTTGGACTTAAGATATATTTTTCAGTAAAAAAATATGGCACACTTTTCTTACCTGGACGACTATTCAGATATGCGTGATGTGATTTTCAGAAAGCGCAGCAGGTATAAACATATGGATGCCTTCACCCAAAATGTGCTGCGCGGACCATCTGAATTGAGTGTACAACAAAGAGAATTAATTGCTGCATATGTTTCTGCATTGAATGCATGTTCATTTTGTAGCGGAATTCATACTCAGGTCGCTGTCAATTTCGGAATGCAGGAGGATTTGATTCAAAAACTTATAGAAAATGAGGATGCCGCTCCGGTTGAAGAAAAGATGCGTCCAGTTTTAGCTTTGGTAAAAAAGCTTACACTCAGCCCCAGCAAAGTTCAGAAGTCCGATATTGAAGCAATTGGAAACAAAGGATGGTCAGAATCCGCTGCAGAGGATACGATTTGTATAGCCGCTTTGTTCAATTATTATAACAGATTGATGGATGGGCATGGTATCACCGGATATCCGGGTATATTTAAAGAAGGAGCAGGTATGCTTGCAAAACATGGGTATAAATTCCCCGGCTTCATTGTGCTATTTATGAAATGGTTTGGGATAAAGAGACCTGTCAAGGAGATATAAGATATAAGAGATGAGATGAAAGAGATGAGCAGCCAGTTATGAGTTATGAGTTATGAATTATGAGTGAAACAGCCAGGTTAACAGCTGTGAGATTTAGGAGTTATCAGAAGGATCGCGCAGTAGAGCGAAGCGACACGACTCGCGATGAATTATGAGCCGCAGGTCACGCAGTCACAGATAGTGAGTGACAAAGGATCCTAACTATAAAGAACTGATCTTGCGATGAACAGCCTTGAAATATAAGGTATGAGATATAAGAGATGAGAGATGAGAGATGAGAAATGAGAGATGAGAAATGAGAGATGAGAAATGAGAAATGAGTTATGAGTAATAAGTTATAAGTTAAGACATGCCTTTATTATTGAAATATAAAATAATTATTCCAAAACTAATTTAATACCGGTAGATAGCAGTCCGCTCAATTGTCTTTGTGATGGGAAATAAAATATTTGCGGTTCCCAGAAAATGCAATATCCAGCCTTAAGATTGATTTGATATTCAGTTTTAAAATATAATGCCTGTAAAGATTGCCTGGATACATTTGAACTGAAAGAACTGGAATTAACAGACTTTTCGAACAATGTCGCAACGCCAGCTTCAGCAATGATCCTGTTTCTATTAAAATCATGCAACCAGCCTATACCTGCTTTGCTTTGAAAACTATTTTGGTAAATCATGTGCCCAAACGGATCCAATGCTGTAGATTCACCATACGAAACTTCAGTTAGGAATAGCCAATTTTTCATAGACATGCTATATCGCAATCCGTTTTGGAAAGCAGGGAAATTGCTAAAATTTTGAGTGGAAACACCTTCAGGAATTGAATTAAAAAACGAATAATTCGTCATTGGTAGGGGCTTTTGGAAAAACTCAAACTGGACTGAGAAGGAAGTATTCTCAGAGTTGAGCCCTCCTAAAAAAGGTAAAACTGTAATATTTACATTTGCCATTTTTTCCTGATTACAAACATCCAGGGCAAAATATTGAAATGTTGCTGTTCCTGAAAAACCAGCAAGGGGAACAAATGTACCTGTGCCATTTGGAAGAATTTGAACGATTCCATTAGGAGTTGTAGTATTGCCGCTCACCTGAAGGCCTGTCCCTGTATCATTCATTAAAACATTTCCAATCCATACGGTCCCAAATGGAATCGTATAATTATCATCTACAAGCGTCATGGGCAGTTCCTCCAATACTATTTCAAACACCACAGCATCTGCACATCGCCGGGGAGATCCCGATATCAGGGCTTGCAGTAAATAGGGCCCGGGTGAAAGAGGACTTATCTCATCCGAGAAGGTACCCAATGAATTAATGGATGTTGAAAAAATGAATTGATTATTCAAATAGATCTCTACCAAAATATCTACGGGTCCGGGATTTGATATAGTATAACTCACTGAGCCTGCTTCAAGGCAAGTACCATTCTGAGCGGTGACTTCCTGAATTAAATTTAGGGGAGGTAGTTCAGAAATAATTGTGGAGAACATTTTGGTACATCCTGCACTTGCATCTGTAATAGTAACTGTATAGTTCCCGGGCAGCAACATTGAATTAGTGAATCCTTGAGTACCATCAGGCCAGCTAACCTGATATGAATTACCTGAAGGGAAAAAAGATATTGTTGAGCTACCGTTCATCTGACCACAGTCCGCCGGAATGTTTGAAAATTGTACGGTAAAATCACAAGGAATTGCTACAACATTTATAGTTACAACAGCACTTTTTTCCTGGCCACATGTGTCTCTCACGGTATAATTAAATGTAACTGTTCCTGAAAAACCATCAGGGGGATTATAGAGAGCTAAACCATTAGCATTTACGGATGATATTCCTGCGGAAGGTTGTGTGAACCCAATAACATTCATACCGGTTCCGAAATCATTCAGCAGAACATTTCCACTCCATACAGTATTGGATGGTGTGCTGCCAGTATCATCTGTAATTTCAAGAAGAGGAAATTCCTGAGTTATGGTTATATTAATGATTTGAGCACATCGTGCAGGGCAACCCGCACAAGAGACGGCAATCTGATAGTCTCCCGGCAAAAAGTTCACAATTTCACCCAGTTTGATTAAACCTGAATTCACATTCAATGAAAAAATGGGCACATTCCCTTTGCTTACTATTATTTGCATCGCTGCACCGGCAGGGTCGTTTAAGAGCAGATCGACCTGTGCTCCTCCGATACATGTTGCAGCTGAAGTTTCTAAAGTTTGAATATAATTTGGTACCGGATTCTCTGTTATATTGAAACTAAAATTTAAAACACAGTTATTAGATGTATTTGTAATTACCAGATTATAAGAACCCGCAGAAAATCCTGACGCTGAAGGGCCGAAAGTACCATTTGGCCACCTGATTTCATAGGGTGCACCGGCGGGATTTATGATTACAGATGCATTTCCATTTGACCTCCCACAATCTGCCGCAACAGTAGAAATAGCTGCTGAAAAATCACAGGGTAATTTTGCGACATCAAATTGAACAATTGCCGTAGAAGTAGCACCACAAATATCAGTAACTGTATAGACTGAGGTATATTGATCCTGAGCATTCTCATCCGCTAAAAACCGAAATGATCCATCCGCCAGAATTGAAAATTCCACCACATTCAAATCATCAAAAGCTGTAACCCTGAGTTGAGAACCGATATCATTATTCAGTACATTTCCGGTCAATAAAACATTGGATACAGTCTGATAACGGTCATCCACTAAGGTCAATGCTGGAGAGGATGCGGATACTTCCACATTAAATACTTCTGCACATACAGGGTTGGATATGAGCGTTATTGTTACCTGATAAATACCCTCAGATAAGCCATTGATCAAAGCTGTGGTCCTGCCATTGCTCCATTGAAATTGGTAGTCAGTTATGGGGTCAATATCCACTTCAATACTTCCGTTGGTAAAGTCACATTCTTCATTGCTGACAATAAAGGATGGTTCTATATCACATTCCGGCCTCACTGTCACACTTATTTGTGCTGTCCCGGTCTGCATACATTGATCAGTGACATTAAATGTAAACAGGATTGTTTGTGGCTGGGCAAGATCAGGTATTTCAAAACTAAAAGCGCCGGCAGGTGTCCATGTAAAAGTCGACTGAGGTGCAGAATTTGCATTTGTAACGGTGCATCCGGCGCAGACAGCATTTGTAAAGATTTGGTGTGTAATGATATCTCCGGGGCCTCCCTGAAACGCCGGACTTTGCAATTGAATCGGGGTAAACTCAATTGTTATTGTGATTGTCGCATTCGCCTGGGCACCATTAGTATCCATGATTGTGTAAGTAAAAGTAAAATTTTGCGAAGCCGTCTCCAGGATATTAATTGTTTGATCGGTGAATGTGACCCATCCCGGAGGTGCTCCTGAAAAAGCAATAATTCTGAGTCCTTCTCCACTGTCGTTTGAGAGCGGAGAAATAGCTGAGTTCATCTTACAAGGCACTGTAAACTGATCATTTATGGCAATGGGAATTGATGGTTCATCAGGATCATCATCTTTTAACAATAAAACAACTCCTGTTGCGGCAACTGCTGCTCCGCCTGCCGTAATCGGAATCCACCAGGGAAATGGCTTCGAAGACTTCTGTTTCATGAGCGGAGAACCCAGATCAATTTTGTGCCAGGGTAATGTATCTCCAATGGTAGGAATGTCAGTAGTCTTTACTGGATTTGATTCAGGTAATAATCCCTCCTTTACCGCTTCAAGCGGGAGAAATTTTGTGTCAGGTAAAACATTTGGCTGCAGAGGCTTAATATTATTGTTGATCTCTGTGTTGGAATATGAGAGAGGTATATTATTCTGGGAATAACCTGATATAATACTTAAAATATTAAAAAAAAATAAAACATTTATTTTCATGACATTCAAATGTATATCTATCACACTCATTTCATTATCGACTTTTCAATTTATTACTAAACCTTCACTAACCTCATGAGCCCGCATTTCCCAACCAGGCTTATGATGTTTATATATTAATCCAGCTTTGTCTCCTGAGAATTTGAAGGATTAGTATACAAATTGCCTTTCAGAACACCTGAATCCCGGATTGTCGCGATAACCTGCTCCCAAAACTTTTTAGTTTCGCTAACGAGAGACATTCTGTTATTAGGATCAGCAGTAATATTCGGGTCTATTTGAGCAAAAATTCCCTGTTCAAAATCATCATACGTATATGGTTTACCAGTGAGTACACCCACATAATACCAGGCACAATACAATTTGATGAAAGGTTTTGAAATCACTGATTGACTTTCGAATAGGCTTCTTTGCAGGCTTCCGTTTTGGTTCATTATCATTATAGTCGAGTCTATTTTCTGAATGGCATCAAAAACCAAAGCTGCTGTTAATGGCCGGTTTTTTCCTGACTCAACAATGATTGCCTCATCTGAACCGGGCATTTCCGGCCAAACCTGAAGAGCATTAGCAATATATATTCCGGATGCTTTGTTTTGTGAGCGAACGCCTTTTAGTGAAAATGGTGCAGAAGGCTCACTTTCTAAAATCCAGGTATCCGGCTTAGAGAATCGGGCTGCATCCGGCACAGGGTCCTTATCCGGCTGCACGCATACACCTGTAACCGGAATGATAAAAGTACTGTTTGGGGGAATAATAAAGTCTAAAGGACCGAATACTACATAATCCTGAAATTCTTCATTTGGGATATACAACATTCCTATGGGAACTGAATTATCAGGACATGATTTTTGATTTGAAAAACATAATTTCATTTCCTTATCGCTAAAATTGCTCACAGTCATATTAGCGATATGACCTGCAATACCTCCTGTACCCGTTGATTTCTGAAGAACAATTCCCGAAATTTTTAATTTTCTGGCCCCAATTTCGTGAGTATTAAAATTTTTATTTCCGGGTCTGCAGTCCTCTTTTTCTTTGCGGATCAAGGCTATTTGTTCCTTTGCTTTTTCTCTGCCGGTTTTGTCCTTTTCAAATGCCTTTTTTGCATTGACAAAATTAGTAAGTGCCTCGTCAAACCACTTATTTGCCATGATATAATCCTGCCTTTCACAGGCTTCCTTTGCTTTGCGTTGCTGGATAATTCCCTCCATCATTAATTGAGCACCATTCCGTGATTGATCCTGTCCGTTCAGAAAAAATACTGAAGCAAAAACAGAAAAAAATATAGTGTAAGAGAACTTCATTCGATTTCTTTTATAATAACACTACGTATTCACTGATGGGTTTGAATTATTTCCTTCAAAAAATCTATTTTCTTTTATTTCAACATCAAGTTTTCAAATGATAAAAATGATGTTTGCTGCACTACCAATAACAATCAACGGGTAATAAGCTTCCTATATCAGCCGATCGTATTTAATATGTTACACCCGGCAAATCCATTTAATGATACAAAAATCTGGATCCGGCTAATCTTCAGTCTTTCTGAAGCTTCGTTCTGTAGCAGAATTCATTATTGCTGAAGCATTAAAAATGGAATTCGTGAATAGCCTGAATGTAGCTGTCCAGTAACCTCTGAAAACCGGATTATCCAGCAAACTAATAACTTTCCCTGATCCATGCCCACTTACAACGACCACTGCCTTGCCGGCCATTTTATCTCTTAACTGTTTCGGAACATACCCGCTCAAAATTGCTTTTTTACTATAATACCCGGGAGTAGCCAATGGATTTCTGGTAGCCTCAAACAGCTGAGATCCTGAATGGAAAACTGGAATCGTCTTTTGCTTGTACCCATAAAATAAAGGATGTGTAGTATCAATTTCCATTTCCAAAATGGCGCCACTTAAGCGGCTTGCTCCCTGTGATGAAGCGTAATCTGCATATTGAATTCGTGTGACAGCTTCTTCTTTTTCAGGTGCAGGATCTTCCAGAAACGCCAGCTTCTGCGACTTGAGCCAATTATTTGCCCGACCAGTCGCGATAACAATTCCGCCGGACTGAATCCATGTTTTTAAACTCTGAACCTGCGATTCGCTTAAGGCTGGAGCGCCCGTAATGAATACATGGGTATAGGCATTCCAGTCCATTCTGTCAAACTGCTGCACATCGAGCAGGGTCACCTGCATTCCCAGTCTTTTGTCCAGTGTGTGCCAGATTTCACCTGCCTCCTGCGCTGATGCACCTGACCCTGTTAAAATTACCATTTTCGGCAGACGCAGATTTTGGACTGAAGGACTTCCCAAATCAACGCCCTCCATTGCTTTACCCGAATCTGCAGACCAGACTCTGATACCCCATTTATTGACTACATATTGCAAATGATCCAAAGTCGGCTTGTCCGTGTTTGCATGAGCAGCCGAAATGATAACGGAACCTGCAGAAAATCTCTTTTTGCCCTGTTGCGTCTGGACTGTTATCGGCTCTGTCATTAATCTCAAACTCATCCCTTTATGCAATAAATAGTAGAAGGCTGATGCACTGAACATATCTTCATTTTCAATAAAATAGGCATACTTAGCCGGGAGTACTTTTTCCGGCCTGCGTTGAACCTCACTCATGTCCAGGAGCGCTCCTTTCAGGGATGCTATATATTGAGAACTGTTGAGCGGTGCAAAATCAACATTCATTCCCAGAGAAAATGTCCATGTGGAAATATCGTAGAATAAACTGTCTTTGAAAACTGTGGTGGTGTCAAACAAGGTACGAATCAAGCGATGTTGTCTCTGATCCATCGGAACGATATAACTTTCGCCGGAGAAAGTTTTGCTACCTGAGCGTACATTTGATGCCAACTGATAGACATTGATCTGATGATTGACCAACAAATCCAGAAACATGGCAGAACGGCTTTCATCATTATCCGGCTTAAAGACATAGGCCTTCACCGGATGGCGGGCTGCTTCCTCCATTGCCTCTTTAAAATAACTGCGTTTCCATTCCAGTAATTCTTCTCTCAGGTCGAATCCTGCTCTCAAAGATGAAAGAGAGGTTGTAATCTGATTTCGGATTGTGAAAGGAAAACTCACTTTACCATTCCGGCTATCCTGAAGATGTCCTCTTGAGCTGGCCTGTTCAAACAATATCCCAATACTCCCATGAATATCAGGATAAGTTGAGCCTTTACCATAATAGAAGTCATCAAAGTCCTCTCTGCTATAATAAAGTGAACCAATTTTATCCAAAAATGAAGCGTGATAAGTTGCTATTTTTTCAGTCAGTTCCTGATTTTTTAGCGGGGTAAGCGGGTTAGTTCTGTCCGGTACTCCAGGCTGAAAGAAATAAGTGGCATTGGTGCCCATTTCATGATAATCACAATAAATATTAGGAAGCCACTCATGGAATCTGCGCACCCTGCCACGGCTTTCAGGATGTACCAGCGGAAGGTAATCGCGGTTTAAATCAAACCAATAATGATTACTCCTGCTTCCCGGCCAGGGCTCATTCAATTCACGGGATGCCGGATCTGAGACTAGTTGCTGACCTTTATGAGCATTAACCCAATTGGCAAAACGATGCATACCATCCGGATTCAAACAAGGATCAATCAGCACAACCACATCTTTCAGCAGGCTATCAACGTATTTTCCTGAAGAAGCCGCCAGATAATAAGCTACATACACTGAAGCATTTACTCCGCTGGGCTCATTTCCGTGTATGGTATAGTTTAACGAAACTACGGATGGCAGACTTTTAATCTCAACTTTGGATGATAATGCCGGGTCTGCCAGACGAAGGTGATCAGTCCTGATTTGCTCTATCTTTCTAATATTTTCCGGGCTTGAAATAACCAGCTGAAATAAAGGTCTGCCCTCATGAGATCTCGCATATTCCTGAAACAAAACCCGGTCGGATTCTTCTGCAATTTTCTTCATGTAAAATAAAAGCTGATCATGTGTCAGGTGCCATTCTCCGGGATCATATCCAAGAAATGATGCCGGAGTAGAAATGGCTGGATTTACCGGTTCGTCAGGCAAGTAATAAAACAGTAATGCATTTTCCTGAGCGTACATCAGGGTTTGAAAAAAAGAGCATACCAGCAATATCAACGTTAAAATCCTGCGCATATGAATAGCTTTTTTTGATTTGGTCCGGTCCCGAAAAATAAATCAGTCTGGCAAGATAAGCGAATGTCGGATAATCACAAGAAGGAGTCCGCAGAAAATTCAACTGCTTCCAATATTCTTACAAGACTGCTTCAAATAGATGTAATTCTATTTTTTGTTCATTCAATAACTTTGTAAATACTATTCAACAAAAATATTTGACTTATGAAAGCTTATCATGAATTCGAAAAATGCATTGAAGCATGTTTGAAATGTGCTGCCATATGTAACCATTGTGCCAGTTCCTGTTCTCAGGAAGATGATATTGCTATGATGGCACGGTGTATACAACTGGATATGGAGTGCGCTGCCATTTGTTATGCTGCTGCTCAGGTGATGAGTTTAGGCTCAGAGTATGCGACTGATATCTGCAAAATATGTGCTGATATTTGTGAAGATTGTGGTACTGAATGCAGTCAGCACGACATGGAACATTGCCGGGAATGTGCAGATGCTTGTCTTGAGTGTGCAAAGATTTGTCGCCAAATGGCAGCCTGATCATCAGTAACTAAAAGATTATGAATAATTCAGCTGATGATATTCAAAGCTTTTTTGATCATTACGAAGCCATATTCAATCATTCTCTGCAGGGAGAGCCTGATGTTGATATGATAACTTCTTGTTTTGCCACTTGCTTTGTAGAAGCTAGTCCGAAAGGTATAATTTGTGGCGAAAATGATGAAAACTTTAAAAAAGCAATCCCTAATGGATATGCATTTTACAGGAATATAGGCGTAACTGCTATGAAGATAATTTCAAAAGAAGTCAGCTCCCTTGACAGCTTGCATACCATGGTCAAAATCAGATGGAAAATGTTGTACAAAAAACAGGAAGATGTGAGCGGAGCAATTGAATTTGATGTCATCTACTTTTTACAAAAGATGAATAATGCATTCACAATTTTCTCATATATCACAGGAGATGAGGAATTAGCCTTAAAGCAACATAACCTGATTTAATTCTGTTATAAAACATGTTATTGCAAGTTTAATTATCTGATTTTCAGGGGCAGTAATCCAGTGTAACAAAAGTTGCTGAATTCAAGTAACAGAAGCTGCAATTTTGTTACGTTGATTCACTTATAAAACTATAATACTATGTTTTTCGAACGTGTATATGATAAAAGTCTTGCTCAGGCAAGCTATGTGATAGGTTGCCAAAAAATGGGTGTAGCAGCAGTCATTGATGCCAAAAGGGATGTTGACACTTATCTTCAAATTGCCAAAGCAAATCAGTTGAAGATTACCCATATTTTTGAAACACATATTCATGCTGATTTTCTTGCAGGATCCAGAGAACTAGCGGCATTGACAGGAGCAGAAATGTATCTGTCCGCAGAAGGCGGAGAAGGCTGGGAATATGAATTTCCTCACCATAAATTGAAGCACGGAGATATTGTTAAATTGGGAAATCTCTCTTTTGAAGTTATACATACCCCCGGACATACTCCTGAAAGTATCAGTTTTCTGCTGACCGACCACCCTGCCAGTAATAAACCCGTCATGCTTTTTACAGGGGATTTTGTTTTTGTGGGAGATGTAGGCAGACCGGATTTGCTTGAAAAAGCAGCCGGGTTTTCAGGAACTGCAGAAATCGGAGCTCATCAAATGCATGATTCAATTGAAAAATTTAAAACATTGCAGGATTACATTCAGGTTTGGCCGGGGCATGGAGCCGGATCAGCCTGCGGTAAATCACTGGGAGCAGTTCCCGGGTCTACTGTGGGATATGAAAAACTTCAAAATCCCTTCTTAAAATTTGATACCAACAGAGCAGATTTTGTAAAATATTTGCTGGAAGATCAGCCGGAGCCTCCGTATTATTTTGCAATGATGAAAAAACTGAATAAGGTTGACCGACCATTGTTGACAGAAGTAAAAATACCAACTTTGTTGAGTGGGGATGAATTGAAAAAAGCAATTAGCAAGGGGGTTAAACTCATCGATACCAGACATAAAAAAGCGTTTGCTAAAGGATTTATTCCGGGCAGTATTAATATTCAAAATAATAATTCACTGGGTACCTGGGCGGGCTGGATCTTAAATTATGAAGAGCAATTTATCTTACTGGCTGATCCTGCGAATTTGGACGATATCAGCAGAAAACTAATGAGAATAGGTCTGGATAATGTGATGGGATATATACCTGATACTGAGAGTTGGACCGGGGATGGTGGTTCACTCGACCAAGTTTCCCTCATTGATATGAATACTTTCAAAGATGTCATGGAGGAAGTACAAATCATTGATGTCAGAAATGCAACAGAATATAATGATGGCCACATCCCCGGAGCAGAAAATATTTTTGTAGGTCATCTAAGCAGAAATCTTGATAAAATCAGCAAAGAACAACCTGTCGTGATACATTGCCAGAGCGGAGACAGATCATCCATTGCATATTCTCTGCTCGCAAGAAATGGCTTTAATAATGTCAGAAACTATGCAGGAGGAATGAAAGAGTGGTTGAAAGAGCAGACACAAATGCTGGTGGAAAATGAAAAGCATGCGAGTATGCCTCAAAGCTAAAGCGATTCACGGCTTTAAAGCACAAAACTGGTCCGCCTAAGAAGATTAGTCATGGCACGGTGACATCTTACTGCGCTCCGCTTGCAAGGTGACATCCTTTGCCTTCGGCAAATGGTGACACCTTTGACAGCTGCGCTGTCAAAGGTGACGGCCTCAATCTTTATCTGCTTTAAATTCTAGCATCCCCGACAGCTTCGCTGTCTGAGGAGACGGCCCTAACCTGGGCTGTTCCGGCTGTTTCCGATTCAACGCTTCAACGCTTCGACGAGGCTGTTCTCCCGGCTGTTTCCGCTAAGGGAAGCATTGTCAATGTCCGGAGCTGATAGCAGAAGCTTTCACCCATCCTCTTTCTTTATTCTGCCTTTGTATCCTGTACCAGGTAGGATACTCGGTCTGTTTGTCATCATCCCCAATCATGCTGGTTTCTATAATATAAATTGCTTCCTTCATTTTGAGTGTTGCAATTTTATTAGATTTTGAATTGGGCTTATCTCTCATTACCAAATTGTCTTCATTGACGAAACCTACGGGACCGGGAAGTGAACTATAGTTGGGAGGTGGAGCATCAGGGATTCTATCCTTTTTGGTATCTGCCTGAATGCCGGTGCTGTCATCAGGACTTGAATTAACGCTTGTATCCGCAGAAGATTGAGAAACAGCTATGGTATCATCCAAATGCTCTGTTTGCAGATTCTCTTCAGGTTTGGGATTATTGCCACATGAGGTTGCCGATAGCAGCAATAATGTCAGCATCCAGGAAAAAAGTAATATTCTGAAACTCATTGGACTGATTTTAATGAAAAATGTATTGAAATAAATACTAAAACAAATTAATTCCCCAAAAAACAAAGATAATGCTTCACTTCATGAAAAACAGGAGTGCATTAAATTTACTAAGAAATTCACCTTCTAAATACAAAAATGAGAAAGCTGAATTAAACTACAATTCCGAATGGAAGCTTGGTCTGACAAATTTCAATATTTCAATGGAGAGCCTGATACCGGTGCCTGCATCCTGAAAATTAATAAGTGTCAAAAATATCAGGCAGCTAAAATCATTAAAAATAATGACCTGGTATTTATTACCAAATCGTAATTGAGCTATTTAATTTTATTTTAGAGGTCATAATGAAATAAGAATCAACATTGAGAAAAGTTGTTGCTATTTTTCTTGTCATAGGTTTAAGCCAAATCGCATCCGGACAATTTCCAATACCGGTAGATAGCTTGTACACTTTTATAAAATATAATTCAGTATCCCGCCACTCTGTAGATTGGGAAGAAGCAGATCAATTATTCCGGGAGAAAATATCGGAGGCAAAAACACTTCAGGATACAATGAAGAGTTTTGTGCACATTCTGGAAATGCTGAATGATGTTCACTCACAAATCTTTTTGGATAATCAATATTATGGGCATTATCCGGCATTTGATAACGAAACATTAGATTGGCTCAAACCACTAAATGATAAGGCTATTCAATCCACCAATCAGGTCAGAGCAGAGATCTTAAATAAGAAAATAGGATATGTGGCCATCCCATCCATTCAGGTAAATTCCCAACAAGAAATCAACTCATATGCTCAAAAAATATATGATAGTTTAAGCAAATTAGTTCGAAAAAAACTGAAGGGAATAATCATCGATTTGCGTCTGAATGGAGGTGGCAATATTTATCCAATGCTGGCAGGTATCAGTGCCATTCTGGGAGATAAGACAATTGCCTTTGAAACGGATGCCGATAATCAGGTGGTAAGAATGTGGAAAATAGAAAATGGAAACTTCATCATCGGTGATTATAAAGCTACTGAGATTTCTATGGAGCGAAGATTAAAATTGGAGACTATTCCCGTGGTGGTTTTGATGGGTCCTGTAACCAAAAGTGCAGGAAGTATGGTTGCCATAGCTTTGAAAAAGAGGCCAAATACTATTTTCATCGGAGAGCCTACAGCAGAAGGATACACCACCTCTAACGGGTATTTCCAATTTGCATCCAATCTGAGTTTGAATTTTGCTACCAATTTAGTGGCTGACCGTGAAATGAATATTTACAAAACTAATGTTCAGCCGGATATTAACATTTATCGTGGAGATCATTTTGAAAACTTAAAGGCAGATTTAAAAATCAAAGCTGCCATTGATTGGTTGATAAATAATCATAAGTAATCATCCCAGCAGATTCAAATTTGTAACTTTATTACATCACTTAAAAGTCAATTTGAAAATGAAAAAAGCAACCATCGTCACATTTGACAAATTCACAGACATTGACATTTTCCTGGCATGGGATTTACTGAACAGGGTTAAGTTTCGGGATAGAGAATTTCAGGTAAAAATTGTGGGGACAGAAAAGATTCACAGGTCTGTTTGTGGACTAGATTTGTCAACTCATGGATTTATTGAAGAGTGCAATGATGCAGATTTGGTATTTTTTGGAAGCGGTCCGGGAACAAGAAATATCATAAAAGATGCATCCTATTTGGAACGCTTTCAGCTGAATCCTGAGAAACAGATTATTTGCTCCATGTGTTCAGGTGTATTGATTATTGCTTCCCTTGGACACTTAAAAGGACTTTCTGCTACTACATATCCGACTGCATTTGAGGAGTTGAGAAATTTAGGAGTGGAAGTTTTGGAAGATAAACATTTGGTGACACAAGGAAATATTGGAACAGCTGCGGGTTGTCTGGCAGCTGTAGATCTGATAGGCTGGGCTCTTGAAAAGCTTTATGATGAGAAAGTAAAAGAGGATGTTATAGCTTCTGTGTTGCCCATCGGGCAGGGGCAGGTTTGTATTTATTAAGCTCAAAATGGTAATAATCATATTTAAAGAGAGAACTTTACTTTCTTCATAAACAGATTACAATAAATCATCATATTTATGAAAATAAGTGCTATCAGCCAAACAGAAATCCCAAGAGGAGAAGAGGTAGATGTAAAATATTTAAGAGAAGGGCTTTTTAACTTAATAAAATCCAATCATCCGGCCTTTGACAGAGATGACTTTATTAGTATAGCTGAATTAAATCTGTACAGACGATTCTATCTGACCTCATTGATTACACAGGAAAAAGGAGAGCTGGATGAGATCGACAGAGATGTCATGAATGCCATCAAAAATAATTCTATTCTATCTGAAAACATTCAGGAAGATAAAGTAACTGAAATCAATATTGGTCAGAGGATTGCTGATAAAGTTGCTACTTTTGGGGGGAGCTGGACATTTATTATTTCTTTTTTTTCATTCATCCTCATATGGATGATGATCAATATCTGGATCTTAGCAACAAAGCCATTTGATCCTTTTCCTTTTATTCTGCTAAATCTCATATTATCCTGTCTGGCTGCAATTCAAGCTCCTATCATAATGATGAGCCAAAACAGACAAGAGCAGAAAGACAGGCAAAGAAGCGAACATGATTACAAAATCAACCTGAAAGCCGAACTTGAAATAAAATTGCTGAATGAAAAAATGGACCATCTTTTGGTTCATCAAAACAAAAAACTACTGGAAATCCAGGAAATTCAAACTGATTATCTGGAAGATTTAATGAAAGAAATCAGGAAAAAATGAAACTAGAACATCGCAGTCAAAAGGTGCCTAAATTACCTCAGTTTTTACTCAGGCTTTGGAGGTATGGTCTTTTTGCACTTGGCTTAATATTGTTTTCTGTGCTAATTGGTACTTTAGGTTACCATTATTTTGGACAAACTTCATGGTTGGATAGTTTCCATATGGCTTGCATGATATTAACCGGGATGGGGCCCGTTGTGGAAATGATTACACCTGAAGCAAAAATCTTTTCAGCATTGTATGCCTTGTATAGTGGGGTAGCTTTCCTGAGTATTACAGCAGTTTTCTTTGCACCTATCATTCACAGGCTTTTGCATATTTTACATGTAGAAGATGACGAAAAAAATGATAATCTACTTGGATGACATAACATCATATTTAAGACAAAAGCCAAACAAGAAATTATATTGCAAGTATTTCTTACAGTAATAATACTATGATGATCCACTGAGATTAAACGAATTATATTATTTCAAAGTTAAGCAGATTGACATTACAAAAGGTCTGAATATGACTTTGTTCCGGACAAATATTATTGAAGGTAAAAATCAAGCTGTCGGTTGTCTGTCCATTAATTCAGTTTCTCCACCGGAGCCTTATCATATTTATAAAGACATGTGTCCAACACTTCGCCTCTTTCATGAATACATCTGCAAAATTCCATACATGCTTCCGGCTTGCTTTTCTTAAGACATTTTGAAGTACAATCCTTCATTGTGTTGTGGGGGTATATCTCGCATGCAGAAAAAAGCAGAATGGCAGAAATTAAAAATACATATAAGTTTTTCATGAGCCAGGTTTTAATTGACGAGTGATTCCGTAAGTCAAGCTTTCAAGTCCGGATTATAAAATGGAAAAATGAATTTCAATTTGTCAAAATTCCAGCAAAGCAAATAAATGTTGGCAAGTACCATCAATGGTGAGGAGAAAAAGGAACCGTCAAATCTGACAGCCCATGACAATATCCAAATATTCAGAATGATTGGAAAGTATATGAGTGCACCCAGCGTAACTGTCCGGGGAATGAGAAGCAGAATGGCTGCTGATACCTGCATGATACCTATGAAAGTGTAATAATATCCAGTCCTGTGTATAGCTTCCAAATAATTTCCCATGGGATGGTTGACTGACAGGGATGTAAATCTCTCTCCCATAATTTTTACCATCCCGGATGGAATGAAGCCTGCCGCAAGAGCAATACGGTTGAAAATTGAAAAATATTTCAGCCATCTGTTTTGCTTTACAATTTTATGAACGCGGTCAAGTCTGGCAGCCATTCTCATATGTGCAGTGTATGTATTAAATAATTGAAAAGTACTTTGTTTTACAAAGTTAATCAGATATTTCATTTATACAAATACATTCCGCAGAAAATCAATTTGTACCTTACACAACCATTAAAAAATCTTAGCTGAACACATTGAATATCTTTAAACCAAAGACATATTAGACCTATGCTTACAAACATTCACCCCAAAATCCCGATGCGGGATAAAACCATTACGAGAGATTACTATATCCATAAATTAAAATTCAGAGATATCGGAAATCAGGATTATGATGGATACCTGATGCTGCAAAAGGACAACATAGAAATCCATTTTTTTGAATTCAAAGATCTTGATCCTGCTGAAAATTATGGTCAGGTGTACATTCGGACGGATAATATTGAAGGCTTTTATCAGGAAATGCTGGACAATAATGTGCAGATTCATACTAATAGTCCTTTGCAAGTCAAACCATGGGGACAAAAGGAGTTTTCATTACTCGATCCTGATAATAATTTGCTGACCTTTGGGCAGAGTGTATATTTGTAATTGCAACAAAATCCCCAATAGGGATATACTACAGAAGGGTCAACAACATGAGATTGATATTTTTAATTCAGCAATAGCAAAAAGCACATTCCTGGAATCAGAGTTATTACCTTTTGACTGATTATTATCCAGGCTAACAGACTTCAATAGTACATTTTCCAGGAGCTTTTCCCCGATTTCTCATATCTTAGGGATAAGATTGAGTCACAATGGAAGTAAAAATATACACTCCGGCTGTCGCTTTACAGGAATATGTGTGGAAGATTTCTACTGTACATGTATCCTTACCTGATGGAATAGAGGATGTTGTAACACCTTACCCCCCCACTCCTTTCCAGTCATTGATGTTTTACTGTAATCATCCGGTATCCATGGGTCGCCTGGATAGTGGCGGCTTTGAGAGGCAAGCTTCAATAGTACTTATTGGGCCTCAGTATTCCCGGGTGAACATTAAAGTTCATCAAAAGCTCACAGCTATTCGGGTTGATTTTTTGCCGGGTGGAATGTATCGTTTATTAGGAATTCCTATGAATGAATTATTTGATGGAGGTTTCGATGCGATTGATTTTTTTGGTTCTGAAATGAAGGATTTAAATGATCAATTGCAGGAAATCAATGACTTGTATGAAGGTAAAAAGCTGGTCGAAAAATTTCTCCTGAACAAAGTGACTGCGCTCAAAGAGATTCTGCCATTTGATTCCGCAGTCCGGATCATGCTGAAAAACAATGGCAATATGTCCATTGAAAAAACTGCTTCCCTATCCTGTCTGAGCCTGAAACAATTCGAGAGAAAGTGCAAAGAAAGAATTGGCATGAATCCAAAAATGTATGCCCGAATTTTAAAGTTTTCCACTGCATACCGCTTGCATGAAGCTACACCTGCACTCAGCTGGACCAATATTGCTTATGAGGCCGGATATTATGATCAGATGCATATGATCAGGGACTTTAAAGTATTTGCAGGTGTAAATCCCTCAGTTATCGAACATCAGCTTCAGTCGACTCCACTTAGAATGCAAAAGGACCTCTTCTGATAAATTGTCCATTTTGTACTATGTACTGACTAAGCATTCAACATACTTTTGTTGAAAATAATTATCATGAATAATGTGTTCAATACATCCTCATTAAAGTATCTAATTTCATTGATTATATGCTTTGCAATAAACTACTCCTCTGCACAATCCTATGAAGATTTAAAAAAGCTCACAGGTTATCGGACCACAACTTATTACAGTTCAGGTGCGGAAGAAAAAGCAGAAAGAATAGCAAAGCAGTTCGATCAGGTCCACGCATATTATAAAAGTCGTGTCAAGTTTACGCCTGAGGTAACGCTGCTGATACTATCACCGGGAGATTGGAGTAATCACACCGGATTTCCCGTATATGGAATGCCCCATTATTTAAGTAACAAAACACTGGTCGTAGCTTCTGAAAACAATGATTTTTGGAAAAGTTTTGTCCCGCCACCTGATCAATTACCTTCTGAGTTTGCAAATCAAATTAGAGAAACATATACCAACAAAGATGGTCAATTAAGTATGGAGCCCTTCTTTGATTTATTGGCCATTCATGAATTGGGGCATGCTTATCATATGCAGGCAGATTTGAAAATGCAGCGTCAATGGATGGCTGAATTATTTGTCAATATATTTCTCCACGTGTACATTGCTGAAAATGAGCCTGAGCTATTACCGGCACTGACTATATTCCCAAAAATGGTTGTTTACACTACAAATCCGGCAGAACTAAAGTACACTTCTCTTCAGGACCAGGATACCCACTACAATGAGTTAGGACAAAAATATCCACGAAATTATGGCTGGTATCAGTGTCGCTGGCATATGGCTTCGGATAATATTTATGAATCAAGCAAAGTGAAAGGATTTGTAAAATTATGGAACGCATTGAAAACTGAAAGAGAGTCATTAAGCGATGCTGAATTCGCAAATATGCTCAAAGAAAAAGTACATTCCAGTGTGGCGGATGTGATGTTGAATTGGGATGGGAAAAATTAGAAGTTAGAATTCAGAAGGAGGAACAGCCATAGCAGAGGTAAAGTGGTAACTACCAATCGGTCTTGCTATTTTATTAGCAAGCTTTTGACAGCTTTACTCTGCAAAAACGGAAAGTCTCCTTCAAAGACTGCCAATAAACTGGCAGTACCAAACCAACTTCCTACTAAAACTACCAACAAATTGGCAGCACCAAACCCCTCACACCACCATCTTCTTCCAGCTTCCTCTAGTGAATAACCAAAGTGTAAATATTCCTACGGAAGTCTCTGAAATGAATACGGCCCAGAAAACACCGGCATGCTCAAATCCCATCTCAATGGCCAGATAATAGCTTAGTGGAATCTGGATCAGCCAAAAGAAAACAAAATTGATATAGGTAGGTGTCCTGGTATCTCCGGCACCATTGAATGCTTGTGAAGAAACCATCCACCATCCGTACACAAAATAAGAATAAGATAAGATTTCTATCCAATAGGCACCGATTTCTATGACCTTCGGATCGTCCGTGAAAATCTCCATCAACTGCACATTCCAGAAAAAATAGACGATGGAAACGGCAACCAGAAAAATCATATTGTATAAACCAATTTTCCAGACAGCAGATTCTGCCCTTTTGGGATCCCCTGCACCCAGATTTTGACCCACAAGTGTCGCCGCAGCATTGGAAAAACCCCATGCAGGCATCAGCGTAAACATCATGATTCTCAATGCAATCGTTGCACCTGCTACTGCTTCACTTCCGAGATCAGCCAGTATCCTTATGATAAAAATCCAGGAGGTCATACCGATCAGCATTTGGGCTATTCCGCCTATAGAAGTTTTGAGAATTTTAATGATGATTTTTGCATCCCAATACAATTGTGACATGAATACCTGTATGTGTTTACCACCTTTAAACAAGAGCCAAAGCTGAATCAGAACACCAACGCCTCTTCCAATAGTTGTAGCTATGGCCGCGCCTTCGATTCCCATTGCAGGTATGAATCCCCAACCAAAGATCAAAATTGGATCCAAAATGATATTAATACCATTGGCTATCCACAGGATTCTCATTGCAATTGCAGCGTCTCCTGCTCCCCTATAAATGGCATTGATCACGAACAATAAAACAATCACCGCATTGCCTCCCAGCATCCACTGTGTGTACTTGTAACCTTCGGCAATGGTCCATGGATCTGCGCCCATCAGAGCCAGCAAATCCTTCGCATAAAATATCCCGGCAATGGCAAAAGGAATAGAAGCCAGAATCCCCAGAAAAATTGCCTGGACTGCGGTTACACCCGCATCGGTCATTTTCTTTTCACCAATCCTCCTCGCTATGATGGCAGTAATAGCAGTAGCCAAACCCATCGCCAGAGAATACAGGAGAAATAAATAGGTCTCAGTCAATCCAACAGATGCCACAGCAGAAGGGCCCAATTTTCCCACAAAATAAATGTCGACAACGGCAAAAGTGGACTCCATTACCAGTTCCAAAATCATTGGAATGGCAAGCAGGAAAATAGCTTTCTTGAGGTCGATTTTGGTATAGTCCGATTCAGTACCTTTAATGGCTTCCTTTAGCTGCTGCCAGATAGATAGCTTTTCATTTAAAGGTGGCGGTATGGAACCTGGATCAGAAGGGTCATGATTCATGGGCGTGTAATAGCTTTTCGATGTCAAACTTACGCATTTGCATGAAAGCTTGAATAACAGATTGTGATTTTTCCGGATCTTTCATCAATTTTCCCAGGATTACAGGCACAATTTGCCAGGATACACCATAGCGATCTTTCAACCATCCGCACATACTTTCTTCACCACCTTCTGTCAGTTTATTCCAGTAATAATCTATTTCTTCCTGAGTATCACACTCAACTACGAGAGAAATACCTTCATTGAAACTGAACTGGTGATCCAATGAGCTATCCATAGCCATAAAAACATTTTCACCCAGATGAAACTGAGCGTGCGCAATGTTATTTTCAGGTTCGTTTTTTCCTTGTCCATATCGCATAATGCCAACAACCGAGGAACCTTTAAAGATGGAGGTGTATGTCTCAATAGCCTTCTCAGCATTTCCATTTTGTTCGTTAACAAAAAGAAAAGAAGCGGTGAATTTCTGGCCCACATCTTCGATCTTACCCACTGACAGCTGCCAGCTAACTCCAAATTTATCCTGAATCCAGCCATACTTGTCACTCCAGTCGTATTTGTCCAGTGGCATTAATATATTCCCTCCCTCTGACAATTTCTCCCAGGCGGAATCGCATTCAGCATCATCATCACAAACAACGAAAAATGAAATAGAGGCATTAGGAGTAAATTGAGGTCCACCATTGAGACACATGAACTTCTGACCGGAAGATTCGAATCTTGTAACCATGGGGTTATCTTCCAGGATCTTGCTGTTATTAAATACTGAACAATAAAATTCAGCAGCTTCTTTTGCCTGGTTGTCAAACCAGATGCAGGGATAGATGGGGTGGGTCATGATGATAATGTTTTGAGTGAATTAGTAAATTTAGAATCAGGTTACAGTCCCCACAAATAAGCGGTGCCCTTCGATGATAAATAACAGTGCGGGCCTGTAGATTTCAGTTTTCAGTTTTCAGTCCCCAAAGCTTTGGGGATCAGATTTGGAACAGCCATATATCAGTCGTTTTGATTAATGACGTGGATATGTCGAAGATGAATTATAAATTCATGAAATATGGGATCTAAGTCATAGACTTAGACCATCGGCTTTTTATATAACAACGAAAATCAGTGTCATGAAGTAGCATAAAAATGGAAATCTTTATGCCGGTTCTGTGCAGGAGAACATCCATTGTACTCCAAATTTATCGGCACAGGTACCGTAATAATCTCCCCAAAACATGTCCTGCAGTTCCATTAAGACACTGCCCCCGAAGGATAGCTTATCAAATAATTCTCTGGTCTCTTTTCTGGTATCAGGATTAAGATGAATGAACATATTGTTGCCCATATTGACCTTAAAACCCATAGATTCAGGAGCATCAGTTCCCATGAGCAGATGTCCGCCTAAAATAGGAAGTGAAACATGCATAACAAGATCGAGATCTGCTTCAGGTAATGTTGGCATACCTTCCATTGAAGGCGCATCACTGAATCTGCCAATGGGGGTTTGAAATTCGGTTCCAAACACTGATTTGTAAAAGTTAAATGCTTCTTCTGTTTTTCTTGCGAAATTGAGATATGTGTTTACGCTGGCCATAGTAATTGATTTATTTGATTGAATATGATTTTTTGCTCAGACTAATTGGTGGATAAGGTTTCCAGATTTTTTTTAATGTTTTGCAGATTTTTGACAGATGCTTCTGTAATATATTTTCTGCCAAAAAAATAAGACATGAGGTTCACAGGATATTTATCATTGCTATAGAACTCAGTGGTCAGTTTAGTCTGATTAGAATTAAGTTCTTCAAAAATATTGGCTGCTTTGGCTGTACCTTCAAATGGCCTTTTGAAACGAAGTTCAACATCCATTCTATCAGGAGTTAGAGCAACTATTTCCTGCTCTCCCTCTCCTACTCCATCGACCTCAGAGTTCCAGCTTTGAGTAGCTCCAATAGTGCCATCAGTTCCTGTGATTACCGGAACCAGATTTGGGTCTTCCATGACCCAGACGCTATAATCCTTTTGATTATCCAGGATTCGGACATAATCATAAACTTGTTGCTTGGGAACATTGATTGTTTTAGAAACACTAACTGTGTAAGATTTCGGGACAAAGATGGCTACGATTAAAGGCAGCGCTATCAATGTGAGAATGACGATCCCGATGATTTTAAGGACTTTCATGTTTAATGGGTTAAATGGGTTAATATGAATTGAGAATTACGAATTACGAATTAAACAGCCATCCGTCTCTTAGTTACTTAGTTGCTCAGAGTAGCTTTCAGCTACGACCTTAGAAGTTCATTCCTGCCCAATAATGTGTGAGTGCGCGTTCCGTAGCAGAATGCTACGGGAAGCATTGTGTGTGCGTTCCTTGTTGCTCAGAGTAGCTTTCAGCTACGACCTTAGAAGTTCATTCCTGCTAATATTGTGTGAGTGCGCGTTCCGTAACAGAATGCTACGGGAAGCATTGTGTGTGCGTTCACAATCTTATCAATCCCATCAATCTTATCAATCTTACCCACTCGCTCACTCTACACCCCACACTCACACAATCAATCTTATCAATCCTATCAATCTTCCCACACACCTACCCAAAACACTCACCCACACATCAATCTTACGCCTCGCAAATGGACTTCAACAGCTTCAGCGCTTCCGGCCATGTTTGAGTGAAGTAGGATTTGAACTCTTTATTAGTATCCATGGACACTTCGACTTTGGTTGTGTCTCCCATATCAACGAAAGTATATTCTTCCTGAGAACCAGCCCATCCTTCTACCTCAGGGCCAGTGGTTTTGGGCTGACCGTCTACCAGAACTCCCAGGTGCTCTATTACTACTTTTTTGTTGGGAGTGTTTTCTTTTATTCTACTGACCATACCTCCCAGATTACCCTGCTCATCAGCTCCTATGAAATGAATGTCCGCACCTGTCTCCCAGCTTCCTTCAAAATAGGAACCCGGATTAAATGCAGCAGTCCAGGCTGTGTACTGCACAGGATCCAGCATGGTTTCATATACTTTTCCCACCGGTGCGTCAATATAAATCTCAAAATGAATTTTCTCCAAAATAGCGGACTCTTCCACATGCTTCTTGAAATTATCCATGATAGCCTGCCAGCCGAATTGCTGCATTTCGATACTATTAGTACTCTCCGCTTCGAAAACTTCTGTCACTAATGTCTCATTGCCTACTTCCTCGAATGAAATGGAAACTACTCGTCCATCTCCCAGCTCATATTCAATTGTCTTATGTGGTTCCACTAAAGTATAAGTTCCGAAGAAATCGAAACCAAATGATCCGTCCCTGGCTTCCATTCTGGAGTTAAATTTTCCTCCTGTGCGCAAATCATTTTCTGCTCTGGGTGTCCACCAATCCGGAGAGGCATTGTTCCATTGCATAATGTGTTCCGGTGAGGTCCAGAATCTCCATACTTTTTCAAGCGGAGCATTGACAGTTGCTGATACTGTGATCATTGTTTTTTCAGTCGTTGACATAATATTGGTTTTGAATGGGTTATTTGAATTGAATAAATTATACTATTCTGATCATACATCTGCAGGTGGTATCATCTTCCAGATACCATTCGACACAGGCTCCCTGTGGATCAATATTTTTTTCCTGAAGTAAAGTCTGGAAAGCCTCTCCAATACCACCTGCATTCTGCATAAAATCATGTATATCTACAAAGATGTAAGATCCTTGTTTAATTGTAAAGGTTGGTAACAAATGTTGAGAAAATTCTCCGGGTTGTAATTCTTCTGCAGCTGCCTTATATACTATTTCTCCATTTTGGTCCATCCAGGAAATACCGAAATATTTTCGCTGAGCATTATACGGCACCAATTTGTGTAATTGCTGGTGAGCCTCCAAAACACCATCAGGGAATGAACTTGCTTCAACATAATGTACAAGAATATCATTTTCTAAAAATAGTGTTTCCATTGTCTGATCATATTTGATAATGCAAACTTACGCCTGCATTAGTAAGTGAGTGTTGTGCAAAAACGACAAATGAAAGGCTGATTGCGACAGTAGTTATTTCACACCCGGTTCTCTTCACCCACACTGCATGAGGGATCGCAATGAGCACGAGCTGATGGTGGATAATAGCTTACTCGTCAGAGCAATGATCCTTGACAAATTTATTTCTACCCCATTCCAGTCTTCTGCATCAGCGAAGTAAAATGGAGAGCCCGACCTCGTGGAAATTGCAGAGACGTCCAAAACGGAAGTCTCTGCAATTTCCACGAGGGCAGCCCAAATTACTTTTATTGATTAAACTATTTTCTCAGAATAGCATCCAACAAAAATTACGTTACAGGCGTATTCATAATAGAATTACTTTTGACTCATATCTGAAATCCAAATCACAATGAATAATTTTACATCTGCTCTGCTGTTCTTGTTTATTCTTTTTTTGCCAGGTATTACTGTCGTATCCGGTCAAAGTTTGCCTTCAGAAATGTATTACTCTGCAGATAAGAGAATTCTGTTTACAGGGGGTGCAGCTACTGAAGGATTTTATCAACTGGAAACTATCAGAGAGGTGAGACTTGATTTTGAGCAAGCAAATTACTGGGCTTTGTTGACTGCCAATTATGCCTCGGAAACCAATATTCCTGCGTCCTTTACTTATGAAGGTTCTGCTTATAAAAATGTCGGGGTTCGATTCAGAGGAAATACCTCCTATACTCAGATCGGTAATTCTCAGAAAAAGTCATTTGCTGTGGAGATGGACTTTATAGAAGAGGATCAGGTGGTGGCAGGATATAAAAATCTGAAATTCAATAATGCTCATCAGGATGCCAGTTTTATGCGAGAGGTACTATACGGGCATATGGCGAGGAAATATACTCCCATTGCTAAAGCAAATTATGTCAGATTATATTTAAATGGCGAAGACTGGGGAATCTATGCCAACATTCAATCTGTAGATAAAACTTTTCTGGATGAGTGGTTTCTGAGCAACGATGGCGCGCGCTATCGGGCCACCGTGGAGAATACCGGTCTGCCATTTGGAGGATGGGGTGATGGTACAGCGGGAATGAATTATCTGGGCCAGGATACACTCGAATATCAGAAATATTATGACCTCAAGTCTAATGATGTGGTAGAAAATCCATGGCAAAAGCTGATAGATGCATTCGAAACCCTCAGCAAGGCTAATGCGGATAATACTGATGAGGTTCAAGCTGCAATCGATGTGGATAAAGCGCTTTGGTTTCTTGCCTGCGAAAATATCTTTACGGATGATGACAGCTATCTGATGAAGGGAAAAATGGACTACATGCTGTATTATGAACCGGAGACAGGAAGGACTATTCCCCTTGAATATGACGGAAACTCCACATTTGTAGGTAATGCTGCAAGCAGCAATAACTGGGGACCATTTAAAAATGTAAGCAATGCCAATTATCCTTTGCTGAATAAATTGCTGAATATTCCTGAATGGAGACAAAGATATCTTGCTCATTACAGGACTATTCTGAATGAAACATTCACAACCGCAAATGCCAACGAACTTATTGACGCCCTAAATACTCAAATCAGCAGTCATGTAGCATCTGATACTAAAAAATTATATTCCACTACACAGTACACAAACAGCATTCCGGCTCTGAAAAACTTTGTAAATACCAGAAGAAATTTTCTTTTGTCCAATGCAGAAGTGGCTCAGATTGCACCGGTAATATCATCGGCGAAATTCTATAATTCAGATCTAATTGAATATGCTGATCCGGTAGAGAGTGAGCGGGTAAACGTGAAGGCCGAAATAGAGTCAACAAATGGAATTAGCAAAGTCAACCTATATTATGCAACTGGTGTGGTGGGGAATTTCAGCAAAGTAGAAATGCAGGATGACGGACTTCACAATGATGATGCTGCCGGTGATGGCATTTACGGAGCTACAATACCGGGATACCCGGGAAACACACTAGTGCGTTACTATGTAGAAGCCATCGCAGACAATGCTGCAAAATCTGCTTCTTACCTTCCCGCAGGTGCAGAGCACGATATTTTTGTGTACACAGTAGCCAGAACAACCGCGGCAAATGGTGTGGTGATCAATGAAGTACTGGCCCAAAATACAAACGGGCAAAAAGATGAAGCCGGAGATTATGAAGATTGGGTGGAGCTTTATAACAACAATGATTTCGAGGTGGATCTGAGCGGTTTTTATCTGAGTGATAATGCCAATAATGTTACAAAATGGCAGTTTCCCGAAGGAACTATCATTGCAGCTAATGAATACCTGATGATTTGGGCTGATGATGAAGAAGATGAAGGACCATTACATGCTTCCTGGAAGATTTCAGTGGATGGTGAGTCAGTGACACTATCCAATCCGCAAAGAGCTCTTGTAGATCAGGTGATATTCGGTGCTCAGGTAACGAATATGGGTTTGGCCAGAGTGCCCAATGGAACGGGTGATTTTGTCATTCAGGGAGCAACTTTTAATGGCAACAATGATCTGCTGATTGCAACAAAAGAGCTTGAAGACGATATGCTCATTTCTATTTTTCCAAATCCTGTAAAGGAAACATTGTATATCAGGCATAACATTCAAAATTCAGCTCATTTGGAAGCATATATTTATAATACTTATGGCCAGTTAATTCAGATAGTAAACTTAGAAGCCGGAAGTATCGAGGTAGGTCAACTGCGATCCGGAGTTTATTTTCTGAAAGTGAATAATCGTATACTGAAGTTCGTTAAGCTTTAATTTGAAATTTTCCCGATTGGAATTATCTTGTTGGTGCATGTAAAAATTTCCTGCTAACAAGTAAAGTTTAATGAGTGTAAATCCTGCTTTAGAAGTGAGACAAATGAGTCGGGAAGAACTCAGCGATATAGCCATTGAAATGGCCGCAGGTGAGGGCTGGAATCCGGGATTATATGATGCCAGTGCATTTTATGCGGCGGATCAAAATGGATTCTTTGTGGGAACACTGGAGGGCAAGCCGATTGCCTGCATTTCTATCGTGAAGTACAGTGAAGACTTTGCATTTCTGGGATTTTATATCGTCCGGCAACAATACAGGGGAAAAGGATATGGTTTGAGTTTGTGGAATACAGCCTTGAAATCCCTTACCGATCAAAATATTGGACTTGACGGAGTACCGGACCAGCAAGCTAATTATGAAAAGTCCGGCTTTCACTTTCAATATAGTAATATCAGATTTGAAGGTAAGGCAGAATATTCAGCAGACATTCCCCAATCAGTGGTTCCCCTGAATCTAATTCCCTTTGAAAAGCTTACTGCTTATGACCGGCAATGTTTTCCAGCCGGGAGAGAGACTTTCCTGGAAAAATGGATCAGTCTTCCATCAGGCACTGCACTTGCATATGTGAAGAATGATGAGCTGAAGGGTTATACAGTGCTCAGAAAATGCCGGAACGGTTACAAAATCGCCCCATTGTTTGCGGATGATTCCATCATTGCAGAACAATTATTTCAGGCAGTGTGCAATTTTGCAGGTCAGGATTCTATTATATACCTTGATGTGCCCGAAGTAAATATCGCAGCGATGAATATGACAAAAAAATATGGCATGCTGGAGGTTTTCAGGACTGCGAGAATGTACACAGAACAGGCACCAAATATAGATTTGAATAAAGTGTTTGGCGTAACAAGTTTTGAATTAGGATAAAAGCGATATGGGACAGATAATATTACAGGCGGTGAGCAGATTTCACAGCAAACAGACATTAATTCTATTGCAACTACTCTTGCTGGCTTTGGCTCTTGCCACAATACAGGATCTTCTGCATTCCATAAGAAATGATTATTCCTTTTATCTCTCAGAATCCTTGTTGTTTAACAGCTTCTGGATCTTATTTTTCCCTCTTGCTTATGTGCTTTATAAATGCACCCATTCAGAGCGATTCAATTTTAAAAATACTTCGGTCTATGTAAAGTTGTCTGTATTAGTTATAGCAGCTTCAGTCTCACATATTCTCCTGTACAGTCTGATATTAAATACAGTATCAGCGTTGTTTTTCCAGCAGGAGTATTTATTTCTGAATAATCTTAATTATTCACTGGCAAATGATCTTTATAAATATCCCTTAGTATACGGCGCAATTGTGTTTTTCCTGTTTCAAAAATCCAGGGTGAAAACTTTAGTAGATAACGATCATATTTCGTTCGCCGAAAATAAAGTCCCGGACAAAATAATGATTCAAAAAGGAAGGGACAGCATAGCCATCGAAACAAAAGACATTGTTTCTATTGTCTCCTGCAGTCCTTACATTGCTATTCAGACCAATGATAAAAAATATCTTCATTCTGATACATTAAAATCCATTCAGGAAAAACTTGACAAAGACCAATTTGTCAGAATTCATAAATCAAGTATTATTCAGCTTGATAAAGTAAGCTCTTTTCGCTCCCGTCTCAATGGAGATTATGATATCCATTTGAAAAACGGAGAACTTCTCAGACTGAGCAGAAATTATCTGAAAGGATTTAAAGAGCAAATGGAGAAAAGTGCCGGGAGTTAAGAGATTTTCAATGTCGCTTTAACATAAATAATCAGCAGGATAGCATATTTAACTTATCCGGTTTGAGTATTAAATGCACTTTTATAAAAAATTACAAAATGAAAAAACTCATTTTTCAAGGGTTATTCTTGCTCATTCCTGGTCTAACATTGATGATATCCTGCCAAACTTCTGCTCCGAAGCCGGAAAATGCTTCTGGTCAAATGTCTGCTCAATCCTCACCTGTGGGGGGTGGTTGTGAAACCTGCGAGTTAATGTATGCAGGAATGCCGGCAGAAATCAATTCGGTTGACACCAGCGCAGGCTGGTTTGAGGAGGGTAGAAAATTGATAATCCATGGGAAGGTTTTCAAAATTGACGGAGTAAGTCCTGCTTCTGATGTGGTACTTTATTATTGGCAGACTGACAATACAGGGAGGTACACTCCTGATGAAAACACGAATTCTGCAGACATGAGACATGGACATATCAGGGGTTGGGTTAAGACAAATTCACAAGGGGAATATACCCTATATACTATTCGTCCTGCAGCATATCCTGACGGAGGTGAGCCGGAGCATATACATTTCCTGGTCAGGGAGCCTGACATTGCAAATGAATATTACATAGATGATATTGTTTTTGCTGATGATCCGCTACTTGAAAATTCAATGAAGAGACGTCGTTTCAACAATCGGGGAGGAAGTGGAATTGTAACTGTTAAAAAGGAAGGTGAGATACAAATTGCAGCACACAAAATAGTTTTAGGGCTTAATATTCCGGGGTATTAAAACTGAGAAATTAGAAATTAGAAGGAAGAAGGAAGAATGTAGAACGTAAGAGATAATAAGACCTTGAGTGCCCATTTTGGAAATGCAAAGCAATGCGTTAATTTCTGCGCATAGATTCAGTGAGGTATTATTTGAATTCTCTGTTCCGGATGAGCAGGTAAAAGAGCATTACAATAACTCAGGCTTTTGTGTTTTTCCCGACACATATTCCCGGTAAATGAATTACAGTAAGACCAAATAATTTAAGATTGACCGGGTCTATTCTTATGTAAAAAAAATCTTTTTTTCGTGTGAAAGGCGTAATTAACAATAATGTGATATGTCAATATCCACAGAATTTATTCATTGGAAATCAATTGACAGGATAGAAAATTACCAACCAAAACGCTTTTCATCATGCTACGCCAAATAGAAACCAAGACACGGTTAAGCTTCTTTAATTCAGCTTTAATTGCATGCATTGCGATCATTTCCTTTGCTGTTCCCCAACAATTACATGCCCAGAGAAATGGGTTCGGAGTTGGAATTGTGGCAGGAGAACCGACCGGATTGTCATTTAAGAAATTTGTCAACCGCACAAATGCTTTTCAGGCCGGAGTTGCATGGTCTTTTCATCGCCAAAACAGGCAACCACCATTCACAGGATCAGACAGAGGATTTTTCTATTTCCATCTTGATTACTTGAAGCATATTTACCTGACTTCATCCGGTTCTTCTATGCAGATACCACTTTACATTGGAGTGGGAGGATATACAGTCATGAGAAATGACGATCCTGTTTTAGGGCTCAGGATACCATTTGGTATTGCTCTGCATTTTGGCAATTTTCCAATGGATTTATTCCTGGAGCTTGTTCCTACCTTGTCACTTGTTCCCGGAACGAATTTTTATGGAGGCCTGGCTGCAGGAGGAAGATTCTACCTGTAAGAAACAAGCTATTCAGTGTTGATGAGAGTCGGATATGAGTAGCAGGGAGAATAGCTCATAAAAGCTCAAACGCCATTAAAAAAACCTGAAGTAAAATGCAGGTTTTAACAAGCTCAAATACGCACAAGTCAATGCGGTTCATCGCAGCATGCATGCCAGTATGAATTCAAGTTTAGTCTAATTTACCGCAGGTACCGGACCATAACAGTCTTTTTACTTACACATGAAAAAAATATTATATAAAAGATTGAAATATTTCCAGTAGAATTTTCCTTATAAAACTACCTTGTTTATATTAGCTTGATTTTATTAAACAAAACGATCAACCTAATGAAAGAAATGTTCTACCACCGAATGGTGCAGATGATGCTATTGCTTTTTCTGCCCATTTTTGTTTTACAAGTAAACGCCCAAACGGGCCAGAATGAAGCGCCATCAGTCAAAGAATTTCCCAAAATGGAATTATTTGATGCAGAATGGAAATCAGCAAAATCAAGGTATCAGTCAGAAGTAACAGGAGGTATCATTTTAAAGTTTTCTCCTCAGAAAAGGAACAACTTTATGAAGCAAAAACCAATGAGTTTTTCTTTAGATCTCCCGACAGAAAACAGAAATGAAAACATGAGCCTGCAAATGAAGAGGTCAAATATTTTTGATCCTAATTTCAGGATAAATGTGAGTAGTGACCCAAATACACCCTTTAATTACGAAGGAGGGTTGCATTACCACGGTATTGTAAAAAATGATCCCCACTCACAAGTTGCAATCAGTATTTTTGGGGACGAAGTGATGGGTTTGATCATTACAAGTGAAGGCACATATAATCTTGGAAGGTTAAGAAATGAAATGGAAGATCATATCCTGTATTTGGAGCAGGATTTGATAAACAAACCAGCTTTTACATGTCAGGTGCAGGACGATAATCCTGAATATTTGGCTGAAGATTTAACTTATTCACCAAGAGCTGCCGGGGATTGTATCAGAGTTTATTTGGAAGTGGATCAATCTGTAGTCACCAGCAAGGGAAGCGTAATGGCAGCTGCCAATTATGTTACCGGGGCTTTTAATCAAAATGTCCTGCTATATAATGCTGAAATGATCAACATGACTATTTCAACCATGTTTATTTGGGATACTCCTGATCCATATTCCGGGCCTTCTGCAGGAAGCTATTTATCACAATTTCAAGCGAATACCGGAGCTTTTGACGGAGATCTTGGTCATCTGGTAGCTATGGTAAATAATGGCGGAATCGCTGCCGGATTCAGTGGAATTTGTAATCCTGATACGGACGAAAGTTTATGCTACAGCGGTATACTGAATTTTTTCGAAAATGTTCCTGTGTTTTCCTTTACAGTAATGATTCTTGCGCATGAAATGGGGCACTTAATAGGTTCCCGTCACACCCACGCCTGTGTTTGGAATGGAAATAATACAGCCATAGACGGTTGCTCCGGTTTCGTAGAAACTGATGTTGCATTTTGCAGTGTTCCCGGGAGCCCGGCAGGTGGTGGCACAATTATGAGTTATTGTCACAATGATCCTGTAGGTGTGAATTTCGCATTAGGATTTGGTCCTCAACCAGGCAATGTAATCAGAAATACAGTTGCCAATGCTGCATGTCTTAATTCAACATGTGAGCCTTGTGATGTTGCTGTAGGAGTTATTCTTTTGAATCCTGAAACTTGTCCTAATGCCAATGACGGCAGCATGACCATCAATGCAAGTACCAGTAATGGTCCATTGAATTATGCGATTTCAGGCCCAAGTAATCAGAATAATGCCACAGGTATTTTTACAAATTTGCCGGATGGTATGTATAATATTACTGTTACAGATGAGGGCTTAATGGATTGCACAACTTCAACAACAGTTGTCATACTTGCCGGAGTGGATATCTTACCCCCGGTTCCGGTTTGCCGGATCGCAACACCCGTTACTTTAGATGCTACCGGCAATTATTCATTAAGTGCCGGAGATGTGCTTAATCTGGCAACATCCTTTGATAATTGTGGAACAGTAAATTTTGTGAGTACAATTCCTTCAAATCTGGGATGTGTTCATGCAGGGCTGACAGTCCCCGTGGCTGTGATGGTCAATGATGGCAACGGGAACACAGCGACGTGTTCAGCTAGTGTTAATGTTCAGCAAAGTACTGGTCTTCCTGCCCCATGGACAGGAGCCAATATAGGAAGTAGTGCGGGTAGTTCTATTTATAAGCCATGTACTTCAAATGGTCAGTTTACATTAACAGCAAAAGGATTTTCCGGAGGTGCTGATATTCATCATTCCGTACATGCTTCGATGTGTGGAAATGGTAGTATCACCATCAGGGTGGCCTCTATTGCCAATGGAGGATTTGCAGGTGTTCAAATCAGAGAAAATTTGACTCCCGGAAGCCGAAAAGTTGGACTAAAAACTCAATTGAATAATTTTGTCCATCGTGTGGTGAGAAGTGTAGCAAATGGAATAGTTCAAAATCAACAGTTACCCGCTCCGAATGAACAATGGTTAAGAATAACCCGTACAGGTAACCAATTCCAACTTTATTCTTCCATTAATGGAATATTATGGCAAGCTAAGGGATCAGTCAACATGGTTCTGCCAAATTGTATTCAGGCTGGCTTTTTTACCGAAAGTATCAGCCCTGGCATTACAACTACAGCAATTTTTGATAATGTTTCCATCACCGGGGCCCTTCCGGTTGAATCATCTACTGATATATTAGCTACAAAAAATGTGCATGAATTAGTGATTTTTCCAAATCCGAGCTCCGGAAATTTAACAGTAAATCTTGGAAATTATCAAACTCATAATATCTCCATTTTTGTACATGATATTCAGGGGAATACTGTTGATAAAATTGTGCTCGGTTCAGTAGATACTATGTCTGAAACTCTGAATTTGCAGCATTTGCCTGCAGGTTTGTATCTCATCAGAGTGGTCTCTGACAAAATGATTGACGCCACAAAAAGAATTGTAATAAACAGATAAAAAAACTGGATTTTTGGTTCTAAACAACAGCAGCTTTGTTTCAAGGCTGCTGTTGCTGTTTAATCAATAAAGAAAATGCTATCACATATTGTTAATTAAAAGCATTTATTGAAAAATCAGATTGCAATTTTTAAGTTTCAAATTAATTCAAATTTCAAGCAGAGGTATATTAACTGAAATAAGTCTCCAGCATCATTGATAATTCAGAGCCTGAAGTGTGTTGGAAAAAATATACTTTGCAACAACTTCGCATATTAATTAAATAGTTACATTAGCATCGCAGTAAGAAGTACTAAAGAAGTCATTTTTAATCACTTCAAATTTTGTCAATCATGAAAAGACAAGTATTGACTTTAAACTGCCTTATTTTACTTCTTTCCATTACAGGAATTCTCCGGGCACAAGTTCCCACACAGATTATCAGAGGTGTAGTATTTGACAAGGACACAAGAGATCCTCTCATTGGAGCGAGCGTAATCATTGTCAACAGCGATCCTGAACTGGGCGGAACTACTGATTTGGATGGAAAATTTGAGATTTCCGGTGTTCCGGTGGGCAGGGTTCAAATTGAATGTACTTATATTGGCTACGGGAGTTTTCTGTCAGACCCATTTATACTCAATTCTGCAAGGGCTTTTGATTTAAATATTGAACTCGTTGAATCGGTAATTGCCACAGGAGAAGTCGTGGTAAGTGCAAAAAAGTTTGGAAATGAGCCCCTCAATGAATTGTCGATTCTTTCTGCCCGTTCATTTTCTGTAGAAGAAACCCAGCGTTACGCTGCAAGTGCGAATGACCCGGGTCGCATGGTCATGGGCTTCCCCGGTGTGCAACCATCAAGAGACAGTCGAAGTGATATCATTATCAGAGGAAACTCCGGAATTGGAATGCTATGGCGATTAGAAGGAATCGATATACCCAATCCCAATCACTTTGCCAGAAGAGGAAATTCCGGAGGGGGCATCACAATATTCAGTGTGAGCATGCTCTCCAATTCTGATTTTTCAACTGCAGCTTTTCCGGCAGAATATGGCAATGCAACGAGTGGAGTTTTTGATATAAAATTCAGAAAAGGAAACTCATCTGAAAGACAGCATACTTTCAGAGCCGGTTTACTCGGTCTGGACTATAGCACAGAAGGACCAATAGACAAGGAAAAAGGTTCCAGCTATTTGCTTAATTACAGATATTCAACGCTTGGAATTTTGAATCAACTGGGTTTACATCTTGTAGGCCCAAGGGTGGATAATACATTTCAGGATTTATCTTTCAATCTTAATTTTCCTTCCAAAGATAAAAAGCGTTATCTGACTGTATGGGGCATGGGCGGTCTGAGTCGTGAAAGAGAAGATGCAGTCGAAGGCATTGAAAATTGGCGATCTTATTCTGACTATTACACAAGGGACTTCAACTCAAACATGGGTGCAGTAGGTGCCACGTATCTTTTACCCGCCGGAAAAGATGCGTTTCTGAAGACGAATATCGCTTATATGGGTCAGGATATCCTTTTCCAAAATGATACATTGGACTCAGAGCTGCGGGATTACTTACTCAATGATGAGCGGTATAAAGAGTGCAGGATAGTTCTTTCATCCGTGTGGAATAAAAAAATAAACTCAAAAGTTGGCCTTAAAATCGGTGGCATTTTTACAAGGATCAACTATGATCTTTTCCGAATGACCCTCCAGGAAAATACGCCTGTCGATGCAGAAGGAAGTGCACACACAGCACAGGCATATCTGCAATTCAGATACAGGCCTGCTGAAAAATTGACTATCAATGCCGGTGGTCATCTTACTTATTTTGATTTGAATAATATCACTGCGATCGAACCCAGATTGGGAATTAAATATCAAATTTCTGAAAGTCATTCAATAATGGCAGCATGGGGGATGCATTCAAAAGTATTGCCTATAGGCAACTATTTCACGAGGATTAATGGCATAGAAGCGAATAGGGATGCTAATTTCCTTCGGTCTGTTCACAGTGTACTTGGATATGAGTTTTTACCGGGATTCGATTGGAAAATACGTCTGGAAGCATATCATCAGTCTTTGTATGATGTACCGGTAGCCGCCACCCCGGGTAGTTCATGGAGTATCCTCAATACAATAGACGGGTTTGCCAGACATGAATTGGTCAATGAAGGAAGCGGACAGAATATTGGGCTCGACTTAACCATTGAGAAATCATTTAACAGAGGAATGTTTCTTCTGCTTTCAGGATCAGTATTTGATTCAGAATATACGGATGCATCAGGACGCGTCTTTCCTACTGTTTTCGACAGTGGATTTTCAGCTACAGGAATGGGGGGAAAAGAATGGAATTTGAAAAATGGCAATCAGTTTTCGGTGAGCTTAAAAGGACTATTCAACGGTGGACAAAGATTGACTCCGGTGCTTGAGGGAGCACAGGTTTCCAGGTATTCCCCTGACCCTATCCTTGATGAATCGCGTGCATTCAGTGAACAGGTTCAGGCATATTTCAGAACGGATCTCAGGCTTGCATTCAGAAAAAATAATGCAGGGTCTGCATGGTGGATTGCCCTTGATATTCAGAATGTCACTAATCGCCGGAATATAGATGCACTGAACAGGGTATATGACCCTGACCTGAATACCTGGATTTACAGAGAACAATCAGGGCTTACTCCTATATTGAGTTTCCAGATTGATTTCTAAAGAAATTCAGTTCACCTTTCAAATTATACTTCAATATAGCAGCAGGGTTTTTAGCAATAATCATTAGCTTGACCCAAAATTGACTCATGCTCAAACGTGCAATCACAAGATGGGATTTGTTTTTTTTAATGATAAATTCAATCATAGGAGCAGGAATATTTGGTCTACCGGCAATTATTTACAATCAGGCCGGAGTATTCAGTATTCCTGCTATTTTAATTTGTGCGGCACTAATAGCCATCATCATTCTGAATTTTTCTGAAGTTGCGAGTATATTCAACAAAACAGGAGGACCGTATTTATATGCGACTGAGGCTTTTGGAAAAATCCCGGGATACCTGTTAGGTTGGTTGGCATTAGTGTCCAGAATTGCAACTTTTGCCGCATTGATTAACATCATGGCAGACTACTTAACATATCTGAATGAGGTATTCAGTAATCGAATTTTAAGATCAATTACAATTTCAACATTCATATTTTTTCTGTTTTTAATCAATTATCGGGGAGTCCAATACAGTTCTAAACTCAATAATTTCCTTGCTGTTGCAAAATTAATTCCCCTTATCTTTTTCATCGTGGCAGGATTGTTCTTTCTGGATATCAAACTTCTTAATTTCAGAAGTGAAATGCCTGACTTCGATAATTTTGCAGCAGTAATTTTAGTTCTGGTATTTGCGTTTACCGGATTTGAGAGCATAATAATCAACTCCGGTGAGATGAAAAATCCCGGAAAGGATATCCCATTTGCACTCATCAGTGCTACTGTCTTTATTGCCATTTTTTATACTTTGATTCAAATAGTATGTATTGGTACTTTTCCTCAGCTAGGAAATTCTTCTAAACCAATTGCAGATGCAGCACATCATTTTCTAGGGTCCGGAGGAGGCTTAATAATCACGGTCGGCGCTGTAATTTCTATTGGAGGTACACTTAATGCTATTTTGCTGGCAGGATCCCGATTACCTTTCGCATTCAGTGAAGACGGTCATTTTCCTGTTGCTTTTTCAAAGGAGCACCCGGGGACAGGCGTTCCATACATAAGTCTTATTGCTTTCACAGCTGTCACTATCCTGGTTTCAATAAGCGGAACATTTGTATACGCTCTATCTATAAGTGTGATCAGTAAAGTAGTAATTTTTCTTATAGTCTCAGCAGCACTCATCAAATTCAGACGCGCTACTAAACAATTTGAACCTGTTTTCAAATTAAGGTATGGATATGCTTCAGCTATCCTCGGAATGATCATTTGTATTTGTTTGCTCTTTACTTCGAAAGGTTCAGATTTTATAGATGTCCTGTTAACTATGGGGATAGGTGTGATCATATTTTTAATCTACCGATACATCCGGAAATAATGGACTCCATGCTGGTTTTGAAATAATAATTTTCCTTTTTATAAATATTTTCTTTCTACTTACTTGACCTGAGTTGCTTAACAACGTATTAACGTTCTGAGTGCATCATCTGCATTGGAAAATATCATTATTAATACCCTTCCGGAATAGTCACTGAATGCGAAGAGCCGGAAAGAATTATTTGAATCAAATAATCAAAATGTCAATTAAATTAATCCGCAACCTAAAAAGATGATTATGAAAAAGTTTACAATTTGTGTGCTAATTCTGACAATTGGAATGTCTGCACGGGCTACTACATGGACAATAACAAGTGCAGGATTTGGTTTTTCACCAATGAATTTAACAATTGCACAGGGCGATACTGTGGTATTCGATTTAGAAGGAATTCATAATGCCGTGGAAGTTTCTCAGGCTACATATAATGCAAATGGAACGAGTCCGCTTTCAGGTGGATTTGCGCTCTCTTTTGGTGGAGGCACTGTGTTGCCGGCGAACCTGAGTGCAGGGACTCATTTTTATGTCTGTCAACCGCATGCAGGAGGCGGCATGAAAGGAATTATAATAGTAACTCAAACTACAGCCACTGAAGCTTCCCCATTACCACCCAGTATTTCAATCTTTCCTAACCCCAGTCAAAATGGAATATTTCAACTGAAAATGGATGAACTTGAGTTTGTTAAAAGTTTGGATATTGAAATTTTCGACGCCGGTGGAAATAAAATTTATATGAGACAGAGACTGAATACAGGAGTAATACATGAGATGGATCTTTCCTTATTCCCTGCCGGGATGTACTTGATTAAATTATTTGGTGATACAAGAATTTACAGCTCCAAACTCTTAATTCAGAAATGACCTCTTAAATGTGAGAATTAAGCTCATCATAGCCATCCATCTATAAATCATTTCAGGATGGATTTCATTCTCTTCAATGTCATTATTATGACGGGGCTGATTTCTGCACTTGAGTTAACACCCATAGAAAATCGTTTTTCAACTTAATTTGAAGGCAAAGAAATCGCCTGCCTCCAAAGCAAGAATAATGTAATATTATTCAAAATAAATATAATGACTGTAATGTGTACTTCCATACCTTTATCGTATTGAAAGGATTATATACATATGAAGTTATATATTAAGAATATGGTTAGCCACTGCTGCATATTAATGGTGCAGGAGAAATTGATTACAATAGGTCTGAAGCCTAAAAATGTGGCTTTAGGAGAGGTTCAAATTGATAAAATTTTAAGTACTGAACAGCTGGAGGAGGTAAAAGCAAGCCTTGCTGAAATAGGATTTGAAGTATTGGAGGACAAGACCACGGTGCTCATTCATAAAATCAAAGATGCAATCCGGGAAGCAGTTTACAATCTTGATGAAAAACCTGAATCCAACTATTCGGAATTCATTAGCCAAAAACTGGAGCATGAATATTCATTTATCTCCAATGTCTTCTCAAAAGAAACCGGAACAACTATTCAGCAATATATTATTCTTCAGAAAACTGAACGAGCTAAAGAATTAATTATTGAAAATGTAAGCTTGAAAGAAATCTCCTATATTCTTCACTACAGCAGCGTTGCGCATTTTTGTACACAATTTAAAAAAGTCACAGGATTGACGCCTACATATTTTAAGTCACTGAGTGATCCTTATATAGTGGACAAAATCATTGGTTCACATAGCCCGGAAGATCAAAACCAAATTCAACCAAATTCGGACAATAATGACCGCTTAAATCAAGGGGCAGAAAGTGCTTAGAAATCCTTTCTCCTTATCCTTCAAAATAGAAAATTAAAAATTGGTCTATTCCAATTTATTAAAGATTATACTTCTCACATCTTGTTCTTCCAGCCGGTACTTGTAACGACATCTGCCGGCTGCTTTATTTATTCAATATTCGGGATCTACTTTGGATCCATTGCAGGAATATTGTAACTATTAATTAGGAAGGTGTAATACCACAAACCTTCATTCCCGGCATCTTTGCAAAAGTTCAAATAACCACTTAAAATCATATATAATGGAAAAGACAACAAAATCTCAACAGAATAATATAAAAAAGCCGGCTGCTAAAAAACCAGTAAAAGCCAAAACAGATGCAGCCAAAGATTTACGGGATCTTTTCGTAGATGAACTAAAAGACATTTACGGAGCTGAAAAAGCGCTGGTAAAAGCGCTTCCCAAAATGGCCCAGAACGCCACATCCAAAAAACTTGTAGCTGCAATCACTGCTCATCTTAAAGTCACAGAACGTCAGGTGACCAGTGTTGAGAAAGTGTTCCAGGCAATTGGCAAGAAGGCGCAGGCTAAGAAATGCGTCGCTATGGAAGGCCTGATTAAAGAAGGCGAAGAAATAATGAAATCTGCTAAAGAAGGAGATGTAAGAGACGCCGCAATTATTTCAGCTTCACAAAAGGTAGAACATTATGAGATCGCTTCTTATGGTACTTTATGTTCGTTTGCAAAATCCCTTGGTGAAACTGAGGCAGCAAAAATCTTACAAACTATCCTGGATCAGGAGTATGATGCTGATAAAAAACTGACAGAAGTTTCACAGAGTATCAACCATCAAGCCAAAGATAATGATAGCTCCACCACCAAACCTGCGAAAAATGTAAGCTCAACTAAAAAAGCTGCATCAAAAATGTCATCCAATGGCACCAGAAAAACAGCAGGATCAGCAACAAAAAAACCGGGCTCTGCAGGTCCTAAAAAAGCATCGAAATAAGTTCATAACAAAAACAGAAAACATGAAAAATCAAGCAATGCCAATACTGGCTTTAACTGTAATATTATTATCATTTTCAAGCTGCGAAGTAATTGAAGGTATCTTTCAAGCGGGTGTTGGAGTGGGTGTGTTTATCGTAATTGCTATTATAGCCCTGGTGCTGTATCTGATATTCAGATTTTCCAGAAGGAAATAATCATTTCATTAACTTTTGTATTGATTAAGCTCGCGGGAAAGTGCACCACCGCTTGATTGAATTGTTTTTGAACAGGTGCCCATCAGATTGTTGTCTCAAAAAATATCAACATGGCAAAAAAACAGAATCCTCAACCGAAGGAAAACAAAAAAGTAAGTGATCTGCAGACCAATACTCAGAATGGTGATGGCCAATTTCTCAGCACCAATCAGGGATTGTTAATTAATGACAATCAAAATTCACTAAAAGCCGGTGAAAGAGGAGCAACATTACTGGAAGACTTTATACTGCGGGAAAAGATTACGCATTTTGATCATGAGAGAATACCCGAAAGGATTGTCCACGCAAGAGGGTCTGGTGCTCATGGAGTCTTTGAATTGTATGAACCCATCGGAAAATATACCAAAGCAAAATTCCTTAATGATACATCCAGAAAAACGCCGGTATTTGTTCGATTTTCTACTGTGGCAGGTAACAGAGGTTCTACAGATTTGGCCAGAGATGTCAGAGGATTCGCAGTAAAATTTTATACTGAGGAAGGGAATTATGACCTTGTGGGTAATAATATTCCTGTCTTTTTTATACAAGATGCAATGAAGTTTCCTGATCTTGTTCATGCTGTAAAACCTGAACCGCATCATGAAATGCCTCAAGCTGCATCAGCTCATGATACCTTTTGGGATTTTATTTCCCTCATGCCTGAAAGTATGCATATGATTATGTGGACCATGAGCGATCGGGCTATTCCACGAAGTTATAGAATGATGGAGGGATTTGGTGTCAACACTTTCAGATTTTTAAATGAAAAAGGCGAATCGCACTTCGTGAAATTTCACTGGAAACCTAAATTGGGAACTCATGCAGTTGCCTGGGAGGAAGCGCAGCAAATTTCGGGCAAAGATCCTGATTTTCATCGCAGAGATTTGTGGGAAGCAATTGAGACAGGACATTTCCCTGAATGGGATTTAGGAATCCAGGTGATTCCGGAAGCGGATGAACATAAATTTGATTTTGATCTTCTGGATCCTACAAAGTTAATTCCGGAAGAAATTGTACCGGTACAAAGAATAGGAAAAATGACTTTGAATCGTAATCCTGACAATTTTTTTGCAGAAACCGAGCAAATTGCTTTCCACCCCGGTCATTTGGTGCCCGGGATTGATTTTACAAATGATCCTCTATTACAAGGAAGGTTGTTTTCCTATACTGACACACAATTGTCCAGACTGGGCAGCCCTAATTTTCATGAAATTCCGATCAATCGCCCCATTGTTCCAGTCATGAACAATCAAAGAGATGGGCATATGAGGCAAACGATTAATAGTGAAAAGACAAGCTATCATCCAAATTCCATCAGTGGAGGATGCCCGTTTCAAGCCAAAATTTCAGAAGGTGGTTTTTCGAGTTATCAGGAAAGAATCGATGCAAAAAAAATAAGAGACCGAAGCGAAAGTTTCTCCGATCATTTTAGCCAGGCCACTCTTTTTTATAATAGTCAGACAGAACCTGAACAGAATCATATCATCAATGCCTTCACTTTTGAACTGGGTAAAGTAGAGCGCCATTATATCAGAGAACGAATGGTAGGGATTCTATCCCGGGTAGATAAAAACCTGGAAGCATCAGTGGCCGCTAATCTTGGTATACAGGTTACTGAGCCTGAGCGTCCCTTGAATCACGGAGTACCGGCGGATGCAGATCAGAATAAATACGAACCCACCCGGAAAAAACAAAGTATTGCTGATTCAAAAGCGCTCAGCATGCTTAAAAATATAAACGGTTCTATAGAATCCCGATGTATAGCAGTTCTTACAGACAATGGTGTAGACGAAGGATCATTGAATGCAATGTTAAAAGCTCTTGAAATAGCAGGAGCTCAGGCAAAAATAATTGCACAAAAACCCGGCACAATTAAAGGCTCCAATGGCAAAGAGATCGCCGTAGATCATAGCCTTGTGACTGTTGCTTCAGTATTGTTTGATGCAATATATGTTCCAAATGGTGATATTAAAACCAAAAACTATTTGGAGCAGGATCTTATAGAAAATTTTATTAACGAAGCATTTAAGCATTGCAAACCAATTGCCGCAGATGGGCTTGGAGCTGAGATCCTGAAAAAAATCAAAGCAGGACATTTAATTGATCTCACAAATTCATCTACCGGATCAAAAATGGGAATTGAAATTAATACATCACCGGAAGCATTTGTCAAAGCCATTGGTAAACATCGATTTTGGGAGAGAGAAAAAACAAAAAAGGTAAAGGAATAAAATAATTCATACCATGATTCATTTTGAATCGAATACACATTCATAAAATTTAAAAACAGAAAAACCATGAACAATTTTTTCAAGGTACTAATAGCCGGCTATGGCGCCAAAAAACTAGGCGGTGGCTGTCTTGGTACAATAGTAGTATTTGTCATTATATACATGTTATTGGGTCAGTGTAATTGATCCTGATTTTAAAAATAAACCAACTTCCTCCCAAATCCCCCCGTGATTGGGTTTAAAAAACTGTTTTTTTATTCCCAATAAAACAGTTCAGCAGTACAGATCCTTTCTTAGGTCTGTACTGCACTTTTATTCAAAACCTAAATACGGCTCAATATGAAAAGCCGAATCTGGATTTTAATAATATTTTTGCTTTTGATCATTGGAACAATTTGGTGGTGCAACGCACCACAAACCGCTGATTCACGTCAGAATGCAGCAGATAAAATTTTACCGAACCTCAGCGTCACCTCAGTAACTATCACTGAAATCAATAAAGATCTGGTCAAAATGGACTGTAGAATAGCCTTTGACAATCCATTACTCGTCAATATTAATACTACAAGAATTAGTTACAGAGTACTCGTTGATTCCGTGCAAATACTTAATAGTGAATACAATGAACCTCTCATCATCCGATCCGGAGACACTTCATTTGTAGAATTACAGCTTGCTTTGGATGCTGAAGCACTTTCAAAGGTTTTAAAACACTTTGAAATAAATAAAACAGACTCGGCGGAATATGCAGTCCATGCAATGATGGATATTGATGTACCTATTGCCGGAGAGAAACAAATCAAAATGAATTTTTCAAGACGGCTACCTGCTTTGAAAGTGCCCGGGGTGAAATTGGAAGAGCTCGATCTAAATCTGCTTCAATTGAGAAAAAAAGGAGTCGACATCGTGCTTCTGATAGAGAATCCGAATGAATTTGAAATACACCTCCATGATGGACGGTTCAATTTTTACATCGACGAATATTTTGCTGTACAGGGAATCCTTGATCCTGACATTTTACTTCCTCCCGGTTCATCTGAATATATAACTGTTAATGCCAATATTCAGGATAGTAAACTTATCAAAACCGGGTGGGAGTTGCTCATAGGGAAAGATGCCCCCTTCAGTCTTCATTTCAATGGTGTTCTCAGATCTGAAAATAATATGCTGGATCATAGCAAATTAAATATGGTTATTAATGGGCGCATGGATGAAGTCAGAGAAATAATGAAGAAAGTAAAATCGCAATAAGAGGCTGTTAAGATTGGATCCAAATTTGGAGACCTCCACAGTCTCAAATTAAACCGGGGGCAATTTTCAAAACGTACAGATAATAGTAAATGACAAAAGTCATTACCTGAGTTAATAAATGTCACAAATTTTCATTTATCGGGGCTTTACCTTTATGCTGTACAAAATCAATAAAAATGAAAAAACGGGAACCAGTCAGTAAAATCATGACCACGGATGTATATCTGGTGCAGGAAACTGACAAATTACAAGATGCTGTAGACATTTTGAGAAAACACAAAATCAGACATTTACCTGTGATGCACGGTAATCAATTGAGTGGAATAATAAGTCGAACAGATATTAACAGATTGACATTTGGAGCTTTATTTGAAAATCAGGAAGGAGCAGATGAAGCTGTGTTGGAAATGTTAAGCATCCCACAGGTCATGACCTCCAAACCCCGATCAGTAAATTCACATGACAGTATCAAAGATGTCGCTGAAATATTTGCTAAAGAAGAATATCATGCACTCCCTGTCATAGATGAAGGAATCCTTAAAGGAATTGTAACGACTACAGACGTAATTTCCTATATGTTGGAGCAGTATTAATGATGTAAATTGGTGAGTAATGCAGGCTGCTTCGAACTTGTTTCGGGCAGCCTTTCTTGCAATTCTCAGGGGCAACCTGAATGATTTTTGTTTTTCAAGCCGGCATTTTTTTAGAATTCGTATTTACCATATAAGGTGTCACCCCTGACACCTTTTTTTTAATATAAAATAGTCGGCCCGGAATTTTACTATATTATAGAATCAACTTAAAACAATAGAATTGAATCATGAAAGTTCTCGCATATAGTATCCATGGATTTGACAAGTTCTCACTTGAAAAAGCGGCTGAAGGCAAGCATGATCTTGAGTTTACTGAATTTCAGCTAAATGTAGAAACGGTGAAAATGGCAGACGGATTTGATGCTATTGCCATCTTTTCAAATGATAAAGCTGATCGGACCATCCTGGAAAAGCTTTCAGGTATAAACGTAAAATACATTGCACTTCGCTCTGTGGGTTATGATCATGTGGATCTGAAAGCTGCTGAGGATCTTCAACTTAAAGTAGCTAATGTCCCGGGTTATTCACCTCATGCCATTGCTGAGCATAGTGTTGCTCTTCTCCTTGCACTTGTCCGGAAATTACACCATTCAAGACTATTAATGCAGTTGCAGGACTTCAGGTTGGATGAATTGGTAGGCATCAATCTGCATGGCAAAACCACAGGAATTATTGGCACCGGAAAAATCGGTTACGTTTTTGCCAGAATTATGAATGGATTCGGATGTCGTTTAATTGCGCATGACCCTGTTCAACAACCTGAGACGGATGAATTTCATATTGAATACACTGACCTGAATACTTTATTGGAACAAAGTGATATTGTTTCCATTTATGCTCCATTAAATGAAGAAACCAGGTATATGATCTCCCATCCTCAGTTTGAACACATGAAAGAAGGTGCTATTCTGATCAATGCTGCCCGTGGTCCTATTGTTGACACAAAAGCATTGATTAAGTATCTGGAAAATGGAAAAATCGCGGGTGCATGCCTGGATGTTTATGAACATGAAAAAGGATTGTATTTTCATGATCATAGAAACGATATCCTGAAAGATGAGACATTCAGCCATTTAAGCTCTTTCCCGAATGTAGTTATGACAGGTCATCAGGCTTTCTTAACACAAGAAGCAATTCATGAAATAGCTGCGAAAACTATTCAAAATCTAAATCAATGGGAGAACGCCGGGAAGAGTGAAAATGATCTGTTTTAAAAGACGTGATATGGATCAGGTTGCGTGATCTGCGAAAAAAATTAATAATGTAAATGAAGTACTATAATCAAGATGTAACGACTATTCTGAAGGAATTAAAATCATCTGAATCCGGTCTTAGTAAGGCCGAAGCCACAAAGCGTCTGCAAGAATTCGGTCCGAATGAGCTGGAAGAAAAAAAGAAAGTACCGGTCTGGGTACTCTTCCTTAAGCAATTCTATGATTTCATGATTATCATACTGCTGGCAGCAGCTATCCTTTCAGGAGTGATGGGGGAGCTTACCGATGCCATCATTATTTTCATTATCATTATTATAAATGCAGTAGTTGGTTTTATCCAGGAATACCGGGCAGAAAAAGCAATGGAAGCATTGAAAAAAATGACTACTTCCGAAACGCAGGTAATTCGTGATAAAAATAAAGAAACTATCTCTTCACTGGATCTTGTACCCGGGGATATCATTGAAATTGAAGCGGGCAATGTCGTACCGGCAGATGTCAGATGGTTTGAAATTCATACTCTAAAGATTGATGAATCCTCTCTAACAGGAGAATCTGTGGCAATTGATAAGGACATTAAGGAAATTGCCGAAAAAGATGTTCCTACAGGCGATCAGTTAAATATGGGATTTAAAGGTACAATGGTGACAGGAGGTCGGGGTAAAGGCCTTGTAGTGTCCACCGGAATGAAAACTGAAATGGGCAGTATTGCTAAAATGCTTCAGGAAAAAGGCGCATCTACACCCCTTCAAATCAGGATGTACAAATTCAGTAAGAATTTATCCTACATCATATTCGCCATTTGTATCATACTGTTCACTACCGGACTGATGAGAGGAGAAGAAATTCACACCGTTTTGCTCCTGTCTGTCAGTCTTGCGGTAGCTGCCATTCCTGAAGCGCTTCCAACGCTGATCACAATTGCATTGTCCCGCGGTGCTTCAAGACTTGCTAAAAATAAAGCCCTGATCAGGAAATTACCTGCAGTAGAAACACTTGGCTCAGTATCCTTTATTTGCACAGATAAAACCGGGACTCTGACTCAAAATAAAATGAATGTTGTTGAATTATACGATCATCTCCAGGATAAAAAAGACACAAAATCAGATGGAGATACCTCTTTATTTATGCTTGGTATGTCTTTGAATCATGATATCAAATTTGATGAAAAGGACCAACCTGCCGGAGAATCTACAGAACTGGCTTTAGTTCAAAAATCCATTGAAAACCTGTCCATTGAAACCTATAAATCATTAGTGAAGAAGTATGCCCGCCAGGAGGAAATTCCTTTTGATTCTGACCGAAAAGCTATGACTACAGTTCATCATTATGATGGTAAAATACTCATCCTAACAAAGGGAGCCAGTGAATCTATTGCTGAAACACTCAATGAAAAGTCGGAAAAAGAAAAACTACAATCACTTTCAGATGAATGGGCGAAAAAAGGGATAAGAGTATTAGCCTATGCCTATAATATTCTGGGCAAATTACCTGAGCCGTTTGATTATGAAAATGTGGAAAAAGATTTGAAATTACTGGGTTTGGCAGGACTGATGGATCCTCCGCGTGAAGAGGTAAAAGTGGCCATTCAGGAATGCAAAACAGCGGGCATTCAACCGGTCATGATCACCGGTGATCACCCCGAAACAGCACAGGCAATTGCTAAAGATATCGGAATTCTGGAAGAAGGAGATAAGGTATTGACAGGAACAGAATTCGAAAAAATGGAGGAATCTGCCTATCTGGAGCAAGTAGAGTCAACCACCGTCTATGCACGGGTTTCTCCGAGTCAGAAATTGAGGATCGTAAAAACTTTGCAGGAGAAGGGAAATTTCGTGGCCATGACCGGAGATGGAGTCAACGATGCACCGGCCCTTAAAGCTGCTAATATAGGAGTAGCTATGGGTATCAATGGTACAGATGTGAGCAAGGAAGCTTCCCACATGATTTTGCTGGATGACAATTTTGCCACAATTGTACATGCTGTCAAAGAAGGAAGGAGAATTTTTGATAATATCCGGAAATTCATAAAGTACATCCTGACTTGCAATACCGCAGAAATATGGGCGATCTCATTGGCCCCTTTATTTGGATTGCCTATACCACTCTTACCAATACATATTTTATGGATAAATCTGGTGACTGACGGATTGCCGGCATTGGCACTGGCCAATGAAAAAGCGGAACCCAATATCATGGAAAAACCGCCGCGACCGGGCAGCGAAAGTCTATTCGCCCATGGAGTAGGCATACATATCATTTGGGTAGGAATTCTCATGGCAGGCGTAACACTGGGCACTGAGGCCTGGGCCATTCACACCGGAAAAGAAAACTGGCAAACGATGGTATTTACAGTGCTTGCTTTCTCACAACTCGGACATGTTCTCGGAATTAAAAGTGAGGTGCGTTCACTGTACAGACAAGGAATTTTTTCCAACAAACCCCTTATCGGAGCAATTGGACTTACCATAGTTTTACAATTAGCGATTATTTATATTCCGTATTTAAACGATCTTTTTAAAACACAAATGCTTAGCTGGGAAGATCTGGGGATTTGTATTGCATTATCCTTAGTGGTATTTCATGCAGTAGAACTCGAAAAATGGATCAAGAACAGGATGCGGAAAAAGAAAAATCTTCGATAGTTACTGAGCTAAACTGGGCAACAGAATATGTAAAAAAAATTACGCCATATGCATCAGAATTGATTATGACCAGCTTTTTAAGTTTTTTATCTAAAGGTCCAATATCATCGCATCAGAGTGAAGGACCCTGCAACTTTTCCAGCTTCTTGTAAAGGAAATTTATAGGTAATAAGGTAAACATATTCGCCTGCAGGACATTCAGTTTCTTTGAATTTTCCATCCCATACGCCAGATGGATCTGAAGATTCGTACATAAGCCCTCCCCATCTGTCAAATATTGAAAAATAAAATTGTTCGAATACGCAATTTGTGTAAGGGAAGATATCATCATTGATTCCATTTGCATTTGGACTAAATGCAGACGGTACAAAGAATTTACAGGTGTTTGAGGTGGTATCACAATTATTAATTCTCAGTGTTCTAAATATAGTATCTGCACCACAGGCAAAGTTTACAATAGCACTGATGATGTAGGTACCGGTGGCAGAAAATAAATGCGTTGGGCTTATAGCCGAAGAAATATTGTCGGCACCACCCAAAGAGTTGCCAAAGTTCCAGCTAGCACTTATTATATTTTCATTTGAAATGATTGAAAACTGAATATTATCTTGAGAACAGGAGTCGTTTACCGAAATAAATCCCCTGCAGCATAATCCGACAGAAATCAATCTGCAAATCGTGGAGACCTGGAATCCAGGTTCCTGAAAACTTACACAAACATTGTAGCGTCCGGGTAAGGTAAATGTGTGAGTGGGGAAAGCTGCCGGGCTTAAGCCGGTAATTGTTATTGTATCATTGACACCACTATCCGGATCTCCAAAATCCCAAAAGAAATAAGAAGAATTGCTTGTTCCTGTCACTTGAAGATCAAGTGTCAAACTATTACAAGTATCCCCACTGATTTTTATTCCGTTAATACCTGTCTCCGGATCGCTACAATCAATGATTTGTAAATTGCGCAAAAACAATGTATCAGTTTTACAATTATTGAAAACGATAGCCCTTATATCATAAACTCCAATCGCTGTAAAGGTATGAGTGACTTTCAATCCTGTTGTGGCATTATTGATACCGGCGTTCGGATCTCCAAATGACCATTCAACAGAAGTTATCCCTGATGTATCCTGTATGGAAAATTGAGTTGAATTGCTGAAACAAGAATCAGAATAAAGAATTGCATTAGAGCTCAGTACTGGTTCTTCATCCAAATAATAAATCCATTGAGGCAAGCCATATCCTCCTCCCCCTGATTGATTTGCAATAACATTCCTCTGAAAATCACAAGCACTACCTAAGTTGTCCGGACAAACAATGGCATCTACTCTCCCTGCATTAATGTAAATCTTGTTATCCGGACCAAGCTGCAGAGATCCTGCCTGATAGATTCCGGAAGAAACTTGATAAGCAGAGTTCCCGATGCTTGCAGAAGTTGCCTGAGAAAGGTCATATTGGATAAGCCGCTCGATATTACTAATATATAGCACTTTGCCATTGGGAGAGAACTCTACTCCATATATCAGAGGATTTGGGAAATTAAACTCAAAGATGACCGGGTTAAAAACTAAGCCGGTTGAATTATCAAAATCAAAAATCTCAACACTTGAATCAAAAATATTACCCAAAGCAATTTTAGTAAATTGCCTGTTAATTTTCATATGACCTGCCCCATTTCCCTGAATCCCTCCAACACTTGAAACGACCGGAATACTCTGAATACCTGCATTTGTTACTTTAAAAGAAAAAAAACTATTCCCGGGGTTATTATGGGTAACAACCCAATATCCCAGGCCATCCGAGGATGGAACTACTTGCAATTTTTCTGATTTCGTGTCGAACAAAAATATATTTTTCTGACCTGAAACAATATCGCCCAAGCCTCCATTTAAAGTCATGTCCACTACGTTATATCTGATTCCATTATTGGAAGTCTGCTCATCAATCGTGACGATATAGTACAAATTGTTGGTTCCGGGCCTGGGAATAATAACAGCGGCAGTAGTAGAGGACAGTAAATCCTGTGTACCTCCCAATAACCCATTTCCATTCGGCATTATCTGATCTAAAGCATTCCACACTGTCACTCCATTTGTATAAAAAAGCAAATTCCCTGTATTTCTATCAGCAATAGATGCACTTCCTTCGCCCGTTGAGATGGCTGGTCCTGAGACATTAGAAGGAACATTAGTATTGAAATTGATTCCTCCTTCATTGCCAAATCGCCACTGATGGTTTTGCTTCTGTGCAAATGAGTATGTGCATATTAATAATAACAGAATCGAAACTATGCAACTTGAAGTCTTACGCATTAAAATGATTAGCAGGTGAATTTCCTAATACGGAACTTAACCACGAAAGCAAGGTGATTTTTTATATTTTTATCAACAAAAGACAATTGAATCTCATAACAATACAAATGCAAATAAATTAGATTTGTACTTTTCTATTGTCTTCAATTCCACGCTACTTATTTTTATAAACCCATTGGGAAAGGCACTTAATTCAAAGCAGTTTTTTCTTGCATTTGAAGGAGAAAGAAACCATGCCAGCAAAAGAAATTCCTGAATCACCTCTTAAAATCTGAAAATAAAATATTTCATTCCTTCACTATTTTCCGCACAATCTTTTGTCCATCTATGTTCATTTTAAGCAAATACACTCCTGCAGTTAAATGTTGATTCACTGACAGCTTTAGCTTTTCATCAGGCTGTACATTTGAAAAGGTTTGCGTATCGATCTTAGTCCCATCCAGTAAATACAGGTCGATCCCGACTTCGCTGTTTGCAAAAATGCTACATTGAATATATATGGAATCGTGAAATGGATTAGGAAAAATATCCACCCTGATAAGTGAATTATTTTCATTTATTGAAGTGGTATTACAAAGTTCACAAGATTTCTGAAATGCAATAACGGAATCCCTGACTATGAGGGAATCAAATTGCGCACCTGAAAAACAATCACCTTTCAGTTGAAAATTTAACCATGGGAGCAAATATCGATTAATGATTGTGTGTTGTTCTGAACGTGTAATAGTGGGAGGAGGAGAACAAGTTCCTTCGCCAAAGCTACAGAGGAAATTATTATCGGCCATCTGGCAATGGCTGCCCCCATTAATGCTGATGTAAGATTTACAGGCGCTTTGCAAAGCGTCATACATAGGTATTTGATTGGTAACAGGGGGCGTCACGCAGTCATTACCACCGGCAATTATCAGTGAAGGAATATGAAGACCTCCGGCAGCCTGAATAGCAGACGGATTTGTCTCTGCAGGTGCAAAAGTGACGAGCGTTTTTACGGAAGCGCTGAATTGAGCAGCAAGGAATGCAGCGCCACCACCCATACTATGGCCCATTGCGCAATTCATTGAATCGACACGGTTAAATAAAAAAGAAGAATTATCTTCACCAAGTGCAGCCATTGCGGATAGCAGAAATGCAATGTCTTTACCAAATTCACTATGTGAGGGAGTAAAACCTGTTTCGGTTTTCGGAAACACAATAATAAATCCTTCAGGAACAACTGCATCCCAAATATTCTGATAAGCGTCCCAGGTCATTAAAAACCCATGTCCAAAACTCAGCACAGGAAATGTATGATTGTTTGCAGTCGTTATGGGCACGTCATTTCCTGCAATATCACCCGGATAATAAATTTCAGCAGGAATACTCCGGTTGTTCCGACTTGAATCAATAAAAGTTATTGATGTATGGCCTACCTGGAATGATTGTGAAAAAAGATTGTTGCAAGCGAAAATTAATATGATAACAATGAAGTTCAGTTTCATTGTTTCCTGAACATATTGCCAGCACAGGGCTTTTCTTCTGATCATGGAGTATTTGGGCTTTGTTGGTGAATGTTGATTTTGGCTTGATTGATTATTGCATGCCAAATTAAAGCTTTTTAGTACATCAAAGTAAAGCAAATTGGCATTCTCTGTTACTAATTGAATAACTGTATGCAATAAGCAGACCCCGAACTGTATATTTGAGTGATAACAATTTGTACGATTCTTATATCGTATAGAAATTCGATAAAAATTACTCGTATTATGGCATACATCGAAACCGGTGTGAATCAACCAGGAATAGTTGAATTATTGTTTTACAAAGGTGCTTCCGGTGAGGCTTTATCTCACCTGGCCCATACAATTTTGCATGACCCCTCTCCTCTCAGCAAAGGTGAAAGAGAATTAATAGCCGGGTATGTCTCTAATTTAAATGATTGTGAATTCTGTCATTTATCTCATACAGCCACAGCAAATGTTCATCTCAATGATGATGGCAGAATTATGAAGAAGATTTTGGCTGACTTGGATACTGCCCCAATCTCTGACAAAATGAAAAGCTTACTGAAAATCGCTGCCAAAGTTCAGGTCAGTGGAAAAGAAGTTCTTCCCACGGACATTGAACATGCTAAATCCCGGGGTGCAAATGATGAAGAAATTCATGATACCGTGCTTATTTCTGCCGCATTTTGTATGTTTAACAGATATGTAGATGGACTCGGAACTCGCCTCGCCAAACCTGATGAATATCTGGAAATGGGGAAAAGAATGGCCAACAGAGGCTATAAATATCCACCTAAGTTTTTGAGAAAGTTTGTCATTTGGATGATGGATAAATAATGATCAGCTAATCTTGTCAATTTTTCCCGGGAGAATTTGACAGCGCACATGAATTGCATCAGGAATTAAAGTTTTTATACATTACAATAACTAAAATGTAATAAACTTCCTAATGCGTCTCTCCCCATTGATACCCCTGACCTCTACAAAATAAGTTCCTCTATTACCTGATTCCATCAAACACTGATGCACATTCTGCCAGGAAGATTCCTCCTTTAACTTATCAGCAGAAAATGAAAAAGGTAAATCCTTAATTACTTGCAAAATTTTGCCTGTGAAATCAAAGACTTTTATTTCCGCAGAATGAATTTCGAAGCCTGAATTTGATCTTTCATTTATATCAGTATTTCCAGCAAAAGGAGTTCTGATATCATCCTTAATATCTTCTTCTACACCTTCATCCCAGCCAAAAGCCGGAAGCTTTCCACTGACATAGCGAAAAACTGCGCTTTCTATATATGACTTCCGATCAGGTCCTACCCTATCCGGATCATAAGGATTAAAATCATTATGAGAATATGCTATAATAGCAAAGTGATAATCTTTTCTTCTCAGCAGCGGTTTCCCCTGATCAAACAGATCATTAGAAAAATGGATCTCATGCTGCAATCCCTGATTTTGCCCTGTGACCATTAAGCGGGAAATATAATCAGCAGAATTTTCATCTTTTATCCAATTATAAATGGAGTCCACGTCATTTTGCAAATCACATTGAAACAATAATTTTGCAAATGAAGTATCATTCAATTGTGCACGGCTCACATTTGCATCTAGTATCTGAAATATTTTTACTCCTTCCCATTTATATAAATGTCTTTCATCTGACGCCGGCTCAGATCCCTGAATTTTCACGCTCAGATTATCTTCATATCCGGGAAGATCGTCATAATTCCAGTTGATGATTAAATTCCTGCTACCGGATTTGATCTTTGCAACCGGTGCTACGGGACCCTCTGATTCCAGTTTAAAACATCCATCAAAAGCAGCCTGCATCTTGTCATCGGCTCGCAATAAGGGACCAATATCAGGGCAAGGATGTTCAATATTTGGAACATACACGATTCCTGCATCCAACACTTTGATTTCCCCGGGTTGCCAGCTAAAGGGACCGCTGGACATCACAGCTCTGTAATCTCTGGATTCAGCTCCAATCTGACACATACTCCACTCCATTCTATTATCAGGCCTCCCTGAATACATAAACTTAGTAACATCAGTACTGGTAGGGTTGTAGCCTGAACCACCTTTAGTAACAGGTGTACCGTCACTGAATATACCTGAGGCAATCCGATAAATTATAATTGCAGGAGTCCCTTCCGGATGCGGAACAAACGAAGCATTTGTCGCGGTAATAAAAGAAGACATTGGATGCTCAGATATTCCTGCTTCCGGACCAGCCAGAAAATCTATCCCAATCATTGGAATTTCATCACCATATGTATTAATTCCTGAACAGCCATCCGGATAACCATCTAATTCATCTGAATTGTACACAAACATCAATGAGCGGGTGCTGTCACTCCCCAAATAATCATCATTGGGACAACCTAAATCAGGATCAACCCAGAGAGAGGCATAGGATCTGACCATCGCATCACTGCTGCGAAGTATCATTTTGTACTTTTTAAAAGTAACATTATTCAGAACATCATCACTGCTAAAAGCATAATCCATCAAATGTACTTCAGCCCCTATTGGAAATCCCCTGCTCGAAGTATGAATATTGCCTGCATCATTGAATACTGAATAAATCATTTGATCAGCATACACATCATATCCACAGGGACCAAAATCCAAAACAGGAAAATCCCCGCTAACAGGATCATAAACGCCATCTCCATTAAAGTCAAAATAAGGAGCGTAAGCGTTGCCTGAGTCATCCAACTCAAAGCCATGAATTGCAGCAAAATGCGGGTTGCCATTTCCAGGCCATGCCTTCAGGGAATGTGGAATTTCTGAAATTGAAAGTGGAGTCCCTGAATTATAGCTTTTTTGAAAAAGATATTTGAAACTCCGTATTTCATCCCCTTTTACTGCAAAAAGCCTGTCCCAGTTTTGACAGTTCTCAGAATTTGTACTTCCACTCGATTCATCAATAGGTCCGGGCCAGAAATCAATACTTGTTTGACTGCGATAAGTATTAGCTGCTACTTTTAAATTGTCATATTCATCATAACCACTAATCCAGAATGCGCCGGCAAAAAAAGCATGCACTTCATCTTTGATACTGGTATCATTTACTTTTGGAACTGCATAACCGGCATTATTTTTATTACGCCACATAACCCCGGCTGAGCTCAATCTGGCTCTCACATTGTTGATTTCCAGATTGATTTCAGCTAATGGCAATTTACAATCAGAACGATAACTGATAGGGGCATCTCCACCGGCAAAAAGAAAAGCTGGAATGAGGAGGGCAAGCCAAGGTAGCAGATATCGGAGCATAGGAGCGGGTTTGTTACAAAGAGAACGAATTATCCGGAAGGATAGCTGCCACGACAAGCATGAATAGCTGGAAAATTGAAAGGAGATAAAGGAGTTCCTCATATCCAAAACCCATTTCTGCAACTCCAATCAAACTAAATAACTTTATCTTTGATATTACCTCTTCAATGAAATATTCTATATGAAAATTAATAACCGGTCCAGGCTCATGAATTCTTATCATCTATTTTAACATGACAAACATCTCAACTCTCACATCCTTCATCCAATCCGCTCAAAATGATGAGCTGGAAAAACAATTGAAAAAATCACCTGAGCTTGCTGATAAAATAACAGATCAGGGAATTTCTTTGCTCCAATTTGCAGCTTATTGCAGGAATCAAAAAGCAATCGATTTGCTTAAAAAATATCAAAGCGATCTTAATATTTTTGAATCAAGCAGTTTGGGTGACCTGGACAAAATTGAATCCATTCTGAATCAGAATTCCTCGCTGATCAATGACTATTCTTCCGATGGATTCACAGCATTAGGACTGGCTTGTTTTTTTGGACATTATTCTGTGGTAGAGTATCTTTTATCAAAAAATGCATCAGCTAATTTGGCTTCCAATAATGCATTCAAAGTAGCTCCACTCCACTCCGCTTGTGCCATATCCAACTTAGATATTGCCAGCCTTTTGATCCAAAACGGTGCAGATGTCAATGCACGACAACAACAAGGGGTAACACCTCTTCATTCTGCTGCTCACAATGGTCAAAAAGAATTGGTTCAATTATTAATTCTAAATGGTGCAGAATGTACTGCTAAAATGGATAATGGCAAAACTCCTTATGACATGGCCATAGAGAAAGAATTTTACGAAATTGCAGAAATGATACTTCAGGATTAAATCAATTCCGCTATTTTTCGTGGAAGTTTTCATTTCAACCAACCTGTTTTCATTCTCCACTCTTCAATTTCCTTTTTCCTTTTTGCAAAATCCACGGGTGGAAAATGATTCTCAGCTTCTGCTTGTCTTCGGATCATTTCAGTCTGCTCTTCAAGTGAATTAAGGCCAATAGATTTTCTTCTTTGGTTGACTTTTGACAATACGTCATATTTGTTTGGACTTAATTCGCCCTTTTCATCCCAATCAAATTGAGTTCCGTACAGTTGAGTTTTCCCTTCTAAAACAGCTATCCGGTCACTCAGATAAGCAAAGTTTCCAGGTTTAGCTTTATTTTCACTCACAGCAACTTCCAATAGTTCTGCGCACTTTTTCATAAAGTCGGGATTCCCGATAGAATGCTGTATCACTAACCAGGCAGCAGCACTCGCCTCTTCACCTACTTTGTCAATGGTGGGATAACCAATCATATCAATTATGCCACTTAATATCATCGCATTTTTAATGTGCAGTTGCTCCATTTCAACATTATAACCGCCCCCCAATTGCCCGGATTGGGCTAGCTTGTCCCGGAGATCGAGGTCTTCATTCTTCAGGTCAATAATTCTTTTTGCGATGATTTTAAAATCCATTCCCGGGTCATTGTTTATTATTTGATTGGCAAGCTTGTTTGTTTTTATTTAAGATAACTCCCATATGAAGGCTCTCTTTTAATTAATTTCGTTTAACAGCATTACAACTGTCATTGCATCAAGAAGTCCATGAAAAATTGCAAAATAGGGAAGCAATGAGGTTCTTACATAAAGAGAAATACCGATAAATATGGCAAATGGCAGAAAAACAAGTCCTCTGAATAAAATAAAATCCAGTTCAAAAACAAGAGGTAGTGTGCAATGCTGAATGGATAGAAAAATAGCCGGAATAAGGACAGTTAAGACCTGAGAGTTCAATTTCATTTTAAGCCTGGGCATTACGTATGCAAAATAGGTTGCGAGTTCAGCAAAGGCAATAGTTAACGGAAAAGTTATAAGCAGGATAAATATCAGAAATTTAGGAAGAGGTTGAAACATGATCTCCGCATAATGATTTGAACTCCCATAAATCCATTGGTTCAAATAAAAATTGGGGAGGAGAACAAGTGGTATGATCATTACAGCGAGTCCTAAAAATATCAGCAGATCTTTTTTCCACAGATGAATGTCAAATTTAAATAAGGACAGAAAATTTACTCCTTCTTTATTCAACAATATCCTGAGAAGAATAATGGAAATGATATTGGTAAGGGTGGCTGTTAGTATCCAGTACTTAACAGACTCCAACCATGAACCAAATATAAATGCTATAAGCCCCTGAAACAGAGCAAATAGAAGCATACGACTAAAAAGTAAAGCAATCAATTTCATCACTTTATCAATTGTAAGTTGTTGAATTTATACATATGTTTCTTACTAAACATGTCGGAGGTAGAACAATTTACAGATCTATTCTGAACATGGTACTTAGCATAAAGAAATATCAGGCTCCGCTTTCCTTTTTTGCCATTTCAGTTATCTTTTTTACAAAGTCTGCTTTTGCATTTGTATATGCTTCTATGTCAAATTTGAATGTGACTGCCAATGATTTTTTTAGTAATTCGTATTCCTTTGCTATTGCCGGATTTTTTCTCAGATAATCCCGGAAGTATATTCTGTCCCATAAAGCGTGTGTATTGTCTCCTATGTGGACATGAAAAACTTCATTGCTAAAACCTTTTGAAGTATAACCTTTTACAAAATGCATATAGGGCACATTGTCATCTGTCCTCCAAATAAAAGTATAACCTATTTCTGCCATTCTTTGAATGATGTTTTCTTTCAGCCTTGCAGTCAATACCGGAATCTCTACTAATATGTCAATAGTTGGTTTTGCTGAAAGTCCTTCAATTGCAGTACTACCGAAATGCTCAATTCTCAAGGCAATTTGGTCACCCAATGTATTTTTTATAAGCTCACTTTCGGACCTAAATAACCCTACCCAATTAGGGTCGTAAGGCACAATCACAATGGGGAATAATTTACCCAATTCCTGCACAGACATCTCTTCTATTTTTCTTTTTTTGCGAGTCATTTTATAGATTCAATATTCAATTTCCTGTGGAATTTCAGACGCCGACGCTACAAGTATTTTCACATCATTCAATCCAATCGCTCCTCTGAAAACTTTTTTCTCCTGAATCAATTGATTTATTCTTGAATGCAAATCATCAGGATCAGATTTTGAAACTTTCTGCACTGAATCAATGCCTAAGTCATACAGCATCTGCGCATACGTCACTCCAACCCACTTAATTCTGGACAAATCTGTTAATTTGGTCAATTTCAAGATATCTGCCTCAACTATACCGGTAATATCTGAAAGATTCTGCCTGTCTGACTTTGTTTTTACTCTAATAAATAGTTTCTCTGTATTCGTGATTCCAATCTCTTCTAATTTACTAATTGCATCGCTTTGTATTCCGTTGAAATCGGCTAATTTATTAGGCTTTGGTAGTGTACTATTTATTTCCCGAAGCAAAATGCTTAAATAATCCGCCGACAAGTCAGCCATTTTCGTCAGTTCCACGATCATGTCCTTATTTTTCAGAAGCTGCTGCAATTCTTTGACATTGCTAATCCCTAAACTCTTAAAATAAGCAAATCTCTCATTCAATTTTTCTTTTAGAAGGATTCTGCTTGGCGGCAAATATGCTGTTTCTAATTTTGCCCGATATTCATCCATTGAAATTTTCTCAAGGTCAATATAGTATCCCATGATGAATGATTTTTTTTAGTAATTAAGACCGAATTCAAGTGATCCCGTGGAATGGGTTTTTACATTTTTATTCCGGTATTTTTTAAACAGCCAGAAGGGTTTTTCGAATGTGTGAAGTAAACACAGGAGTATTTATTTCATACCCTTTTTTATCAATTTTAATGCCCAGTCATAATGGCTTGAAGTGCATGAAACCAAATATGCCCCTAATGATGTTGTTCCGGTCCATTTGTATTTTTTCTTTTCAAACAGCTCTTCATTAGAGTGTCGATTAATTATGTTCTGAATATCATTAAAAGATTTTTCCAGCATTTCCCTGACATCTTTCAGGTCCACCTTACTGAATTCTTCCCAAATTTTTCTATTCAATTCCGGTGTGGTAGCCCAGGTATAGCCTTTAGCAGGTATTTCGGGTTTATCGCCATTCATACCGATTGTATACCACTCCGACATCATCAAATGCCATTTGTGCAAATGAGCAAGAACATCCCGGATATTGCGATTCATCGTTCCTGCCGGGAATTCCTTGTGCTGATCATTCTCAGAGAAGGAATCGACAAAATCATTTAATTGCTTAAAGTTCTGTTGGCTCAAGTTCAGGAGTTCATTTTTGTTAGTTGGTCTGGACATAGTTTTTTTGTTTTTAAATTAAAAGAGCCCTTAAATAATTCTAAGCTCAAGCGGGAAACTATCCACTTTATATTCCAGTAATTTTGTCTTCATGTGAATCACCAATCCCCACATTGCTATCCGCTTTTTTTCATTTATCTCAAACTTGCAACAGAAGGATTTGCTAATCAATTTTCTTATTCATGTCCTTTTTATAGTTCTTCATCAACTTGCCGAACTGTTTTTCCTTTTTTCGTTTTTCAGCCACAGTCGATTCAAAATGCTTTTTCTCCTTTTCCATTTTCAGATAGTTTTCGTAAGAAACTTTGTCTATTCCGCCCTTTTCAACGGCTTCAATAACACAACATCCAATCTCCATAGTATGAGTACAATCTTTAAATTTACAATTCTTAGAAAGCGAAGAGATTTTGTTAAAGGTGGTATCTAATCCTTTTGCAGTGTCTGTAATACCCACTTCCCTCATACCCGGACTATCAATTAAAATTCCCCCGTTTTCAAGCACAATTAATTCTCTGTGAGTGGTTATGTGTTTTCCTTTGTTCGTACTTTCACTGATAATATCAGTTCTCATCAATGTTTTACCTGAAAGATTATTCATTAGAGAGGATTTTCCTACACCTGAAGATCCGAGCATACAGTAGGTCTTTCCTTTTTCGATGATTGCATTAAATTCCTGATAGCCCTGTTTAGTAGCATTACTTATGGGAAAAACAGGAACATTGTTAATTCTCATATTTATACTATTCAATATTTCATTTAAATGAACTTCATGTGCTACATCAGTTTTAGTAAGTACAATTATAGCCTTAACATTGGAGGAGTTGCAAATAGTCAGATATCTTTCCATTCTGTTGAGGTTGAAATCTCTGTCAGCAGCTTGCACTATAAATGCATAATCAATATTTGTTGCGATGATTTGGACCTCTCCAAATTGCCCAACTGCCTGACGCTTAATGATTGAAAACCTCGGAAGTATATGATGTATTATGGCTGATTCATAATCGTAGGTTTTCAGAGCAACCCAATCACCGACTGCCGGAAAATCTTCCCGACTTTTTGCAGAAAAACGCATATTTCCTGTGATCTCAGCCTGAAATTCTCCACCTGTTGTCCTGACAACATATCGCTCTCTGTGTTCCGAAATTACTCTCCCAACCCCGAAATGGTTCAGGTGATGTTCAATGATGAACTTCTCAAATCTCTCATTATATCCTAAATCCTCTAAAGTCATTTCAAATATTTAAATTCAGAGTTCTTCAATTTGTATAGAGAAAGGAAAACCGGCATTAGCTACCCGCTCAAATATTGTCCCGGAATGCCAGGTTTATTCAAACAGATTTACGCGAAGATTTAAATGCATTCCATGATAACTATTTATTGATACCTTTCAAAATATTTCAATACTCTTAAAGCTCTGAGCGTATTCCATCTTCCAGGCTCACCAGTCTTCTCCATGAGGAAGTGAACCTGACCGGCATGGGCAGCGGGCTGTTGCCAGGTTCCGTCGCGGTTTCGCTTAGCTCTCAGAATATCCAGGGCAGATGTCATTCTGTTGTCCCATTCTACTCCGGCGTATTGAAAATAATCCAACGCACGAAGAATATCATATTTCCATCTGCAAGGGTAAGTTAACTTCAAAAAGTCTTTATTAATGATGTGACCTGTATGATCTGACAGGTACAACTGGTGTATCAAAATAAATTCAACAGCACTTTTTTTTACGCTAAGAATTTCCGCCTTTCTGTAGGTATATCCTGCTTTGAGAAATTCTGTTAATCCTTCCAATACAGAGATTGTAGTGTGGAAAGAACTGTGCTTCGCTCCATTCCTTTCCATTACACAGTTGAATCCCCCATCAGGCATGATCTCATTCAGAATACTGTCGATAATGGAATGTATCTTTTCCTCTGAAGTTTTAAAGTAAGAAGCATAATTCAAAAACATCCCATTGACGCAAATATCACTGTGCTCAGAAGTAGAAGGTCCCAATCGAATACCACCATCTGCTGATTTGCTGTTTTGCAGCACTAATTCTATTGTTTCCTGTACGATCTCATTGTTTGAAGGCAGATTCAAATTGCGAAGATCAAGCAAGGTATAATGTGTAGAAATCCATTTGGGCTGATAAAATCTCAAGCCCCAGTGCCCATCAGGATTTCGTTTGGACAAGAACATTTGTCCCCATCCCACTTTTGATATGAGGTCCTGAAGGTCCACTTTTTCTACTCCCAACAGATCACGCCAGGTCTGATATTGTATGGCAACATCACCTTTCAGTAACCAGTCTATGATTTGTTGGTAGTTCAATGTATTATAAAATTTAAGGCAGATATTTATCTCAGTCAATAAAGTGCTTACACTTTACGATTTCCATCTTTCGAGCCTGGGAATCGCTCTGGTAGCCAGCCAGGCAAAGAAACTACTGATCCCGTCTTTCTTCATTTCCCGGATGCAAAACTGCTGCATTTTTTGAGCTGTGTCTATTTCAGGAGGCGTTAAAAATTCCCCATTTTCATAGCACATAGAGCAATACTTTTTGCTGATGGAGCCATCCTTTTCTGTGCCTCCACCCTTCTTATCTTTCTTTAATGGAAAACCGCAGCTTTGGCATATTTTATTTTCTGATTTCATTAGGACTGTTATTTTATGAGTTGATGATTTCAACTCTTGTTAAATCGATGTGTATTTACGTAACGATCATCTTATAAAAATTAAGAGAATCAATTGAAATGTAATTAGCCCGATCAGTGCAATTATCAGCGATCTGATAATACCAAAACCCTGAGCTATTTTAATCCCTATAGTAAACAATGTTAAAAACCAGAAAAAGTAAATCGCATAAAGGGTAAGCAAAAGTCCGCGCCAGAAAGTTGGTTGGTTTAAAAGGAGTTCGTATTCTCTCATTTCGATAATACCGATAATACTTAAAAAGGCATCTGATAAGTCATGAAATAAAGTACTCCATGTAGCAATGCCAATTCCAAAACCAATAATTGCTAAAATATTATCGAATTTAGCCTGACCATTGAATAATTTTGAAATCAAATATACTGTTCCGGCGGCTCCAATCCAGCTTAAATAATAGCCCGGAAATGTTAACACAATATCATACTTAAAATAGTTCTCAATCGGTAAGGCTAGCCAGGGCTTGAATGTTGATGGAGAACCACCGGCATAATATGCCATAATATAAAAAATCGTGTATCCAAGGGCAGGAACCAGCAGAGCGAAAAAACCATATTTCAGGCTATTTTTACTTTCAAATATTAATCTAAAGGTGCTTTCAGGTTTGAAAAACATCCTGCCGTATAATTTCAGAAAACCGGGAGTCATATATTTATCAGTCATTCAGTTAAAATATTATTGTTTCATATTTAGTAGCAGTGCTCCGATAATGATAAGTAACAGGCCAACTATTCCCAGAATGATATGGAGAAAATAGATTGTTTGAACCATCAATACCTGAATGACAATCCAGCCGGTAAGTATTGCTCCCTGAACCATTATATACCAGGCATAATGCCGGAATTTAAAAATCAACGCGCATAGCACCACCATGCTGAACAATCCATTTGCAATAAAAAGCACAATTCCCGGAATTAAATAATCCTTAAATGGAGTGTGCTCCAACCAGTCCATTGACAGCTGAATACTGCTCCCATCAGGATGCATCATAAGATGCCATCCTCCATAAATTGCACCGATTCCATTGAAAAGTAAAAGCGCTGAAGCCAGTAATTTCAAAAATAGTTTCATAGTATTTCATTTATTTATTTGCAGCTATTTGATATTAAATCGGCAACTTCATTAAAATGATCAAAGAAATCTCCACTTGTATAGCCCCAGGCTGTATAGACTATTACTAAATTTTTTTGAGGAAAAACCATGATACGCTGCCCCCCGTGGCCATCCGCAGCGTAAGCTCCAAATGCAGGATATATCCAAAAATAATACCCATAGGGACTTCCCAAAGAACTGGAGTTTACAATCGGTTGAGTAGCATCTAAAATCCAGGTGCTGTCAACAAGTTGCCGGCTTTCCCATGTACCATTCTGAGCCAGCAGCTGACCAAATTTTGCAGCATCTCTGGGTTTGATAAACAGACTGAAGGCCCCGAAATTAATTCCATCATTAGCCGTTTCCCATTTGTAATCTGTGATCCCCAAAGGCTTAAATAAATATGTGTCAGCAAAATCAGAAAACGGCTTTCCGTATCTTTTCTGAATAGCAGCAGAAACTAAATGTGGCGCTCCGTCATGGTATCGAAAGATAATTCCCGGATCATACTCCTGAGGTAAGGATAGAATAAATTCCAGCGAATTAGTTTCAGTCTCATATAAGGTTCTTGTGTCTTTTGAGTTATCAAAAGCGATGCCTGTTGTCATGGTTAAAGCATGCTTTAGAGTAACGGCTTTTTTCTCAGGATTATCATTAAAAGCATCCGGATAAATGCTGTAGAACGTTTGATTCACCGAATCAATTAAATGCTGCTCCAGCGCCATTCCTGTGAGAATAGAAGTAAATGACTTGGTCATGGATTGAATATTGGCAATACGGTCAATATCTGCTCTATCATGGGGATAAGCTTCTGCCACCAGCTTCCCATTCCTGATAATCAGTAAACTTCTTGCCATCAGAAACCTGTTGTCTTTATAGACCAGGCGATAAGCTTCATCTAATAATTCCCTGTCCATATGCTCATTTTCAGGGGTAGAAATCATCCATCCGTCATTTCTGTTTAACGGTTCAAAACCCTCGTAAGGCAATTTAAATGGCTTGTCCTTCAGGCATGAACTGAGCAGTAAAGCATACCCAAACAGCAGGAAATAATTTAAATTTTTCATAATAGAAATTTTATCCCGATTTGATGGCTAAGTTGCTGAAAGGGATTTCCTTCATCATGTTTTACTCTTATCCACTCAAATGAATAAAACAAGGCTTCCTGTTTGGTTTTAAAAACGGGGAAACGGATCTCGGTTTGAAACTTTACATAAAATACATTGACCAGATGAGCCGCAGTGATATTGCTGTGAAGGTTGTCCACTATACCTGCAAAATCAGTTTCGTCAATTTTGTATAAGCGGTAAAGATCGGGGCGGCTGAAAACTGAAAAGAGCGGAAACGACAAAGAAGAAATCCATCTTTTGTCATTCTTTAAATCGAAAGAAAATACATTTTTCACCCCAAGTGACAAATAATTTGCCCAATAAAGATGGCTGTCATCCCAATTGGGGAAGTAACATGCATTATATTCCAAATTTGCTTCCGGGCCAAGCCAATAAGTAAACTTACTTTTTTTGCTAATTTGAAAATTGTAGCTGTAGCTCAGGCTTAAGCCGAGATTAATACTCTTTGAAAGGTCTTCGTATTTTGTTTTGAATCTGCTGTAAGCAATGGTAAAATTCAATAGTTGCAGGTTCTCCTTTCTTTTTTCAAATCCATAGCTGAGTTCAGTAATGGTTCCTGTGCTCAGTTTCGGATGCAGGTTTTCGTCCTTTATTTTGTTAACCCCAAACTGCAATGCAATAGAATGTTTTACGTCCACTGTATCAGCATCCTGTGCTGTAGCAGTTATAGAGATTAGAAATTGAAGGGAAATTAAGATGAAAAAAATAATTACATGTTTCATATTCCATGATTTTCAGAAACTGATTACTTTCAAAAAAAGTCACTGCAATCGGTCAGACCGGAGTCCCGGGAACTGGAAACAAATGTATGCTATCTACATTTTTAAGATTATGAAATCTATCATGTGTAAATATGATTTTAATCACTTAGCCTTCTCAAACATGAAAAAAGATTCAGACGTTGAACTCAGGTAATTGTACGGGCTAAATATTCCTCCCGTGATGTAATCTGATGTTGTTTAGCGGAGAGATCTATTGCATTAAAGGTATTTCACCATTACTTTATTCTGGTAAACATTTTTTTCCATTTGAAACGGTGCATTGCCGATCCAATGAAAGTTTTGCTTCTCATAAAATCTGATTGCGCGCTCGTTGGACTCCAAAACCCAAAGCCAAAAAAGTTTCTGATTTTTTTGCTTCAAAAGTCTTTCCGCTTGATTCATCAATTCATTACCAATTCCTCTATTACAGAACCATTCCAGAATATACAGTTTATTAAGCTCGGGTCCAATGATGTCGTTTACCGGGCATTTTTTATCAAATTCAAGTTCGACCACTCCTACTAAATTGCCTTTATACTCAGCTACAATTAAATTTTCAGGGTGTTCCTCAATTAATTTTTCTAGTCTTTCTACAGAAAATTGTATTGTAATAAAATTGGCGAATTCATCCGAAACACCTTCTGTTCCATAAGTTTGAATATAGACTTGCTTAAATAATACAGATAATTTTTTTGAATCAGTAATTATAGCATTTCTATATATCATTGTCTCATCCATGTTAAAATTCCACACATTTTGGAAAGTGGTAAATAATGTAAGTCGGGGCAAGTTATCAGAAATACTACTGTTTTTCTGGAATCATAAATGTAGAAATAATTTTTCCTTTTTATCTTGGCAATGGAGTCAACAGCATTGAAGTAATACCTTCATTTTCTCAATCATAGATTACCATATTATCCCGCACATCAATTCTCTTAATTGTACAATATCCGGCCTAACAACAACTTGAGCCGTTATTGGTCTTTGAATAGTCTGGCTTTTACATTCAACGAATAATTGCCGGAAGCAAAACCAATTTGTAACCTATCATTCATTTCATTCCAAGCAGTTGGAATCCCTTCGCTTTGTTTCCATTCATGGTAAGCACATCCATAGATTTTTCAGTGAGCAACTCAAAATCTTTGGTCAGTTCAGAAATCCACTCTTTGGTATGATGCCGGAGCATCACGCCTTCCGGTAAACTAAAAACACCAAAGTTATTTTTATCGTCATTCAAATGTTGATACCTGCCATTATCAAGAGCATTATCCTGTAGATAGTAATCACTTATATAAATGATTCCACCTGGTCTCAGCTTTGAACAGAGCATTCTAATGAGATCAGATTGTCCTTCATTTGAAGGAATGCATGTCAATACCGCAAATAATAGAATGCAGTCAATAGAATCTTCCTCTACGGGTAATTCCGAAGGATTGTCAATATGAAAAATAGGTAAATCAAATTCGCGTTTTCCTCTGTTAATTAACTCCTTCGAGGTGTCGAAGCCAACAACATCTTCAAATCCCAAGTCCATCAATTCTTTCACAATTCTGCCATAGCCGCAACCAAAGTCGAGAATTTTACTCTGTCTGGTGATGTGTTTTTCCAGAATTGATATGTCTATGGGATGAGTGAATGTCTTCGATTCAGCCACTTCATCCCAATAAGCATTTTGATTGTTAATGTTCATTCCTGTGATTCATTCTTTTACGGAATCTATCATAAACATTGCTCAGATAAGTTTTTCACACTTTAAAGTAAAGTGGAACCTGAATATTATCTTTTCAATTTCAATTAGACTTTTCTTCTATTTTGCTATTTTTTTTGATAGTCTGCCCACTCACCCACCACATAAATGATCCGTAAAAAAATATGCCTATGATCAGATACATTCCTAAGTTTAGCAGTCCACCCCATGAAAAGTATACTTCACTAAACGGCTGATCAACCAGATTAATCAAATTACTTACTATAAATACAATGAATCCAAAAATCAAACCTTGCTCTATACTGTATCTGATTCTCCCTTTTTCGCGTACTTTGAGATAATATTTCATCAATTTTTCATTGTCAGTCATGGCTTGATTTTTATTTAATTCTGAAATTCACAGTAATAGTCCTCTGTCAATCCCTTAGCTTCAATGCAGAATACAAGGATGATACATTTCTTCAGTTTGCCAATGCCAATATAACAGAAAATACAGTTAGAATAATTGTCATGGGTGCAAAAGCTACTCTTTCAATTTTATTTTTTGAAAATATATTCCCGAAAGTGTTGAAGAAAAATAATGCAGCCATTATCCATAATATGATGGTCATTATTTGCTCCGGAAACTCAAGAGACAAAATACCGGATTGTATTAATACGATCAACAGGAAAAAAAGATTTACTACAATTGAAATCATTTCAAAGCGATACATTTCCTTGTCAGACTTCAATCTACCTCCCCAAACAACTGTGTAAGGAATGATTTTCAGTAATATGCAGATATGTAAAATTAAAAAGAGGGACAGTATGATTAATAGTCCGTATTGAGCAACAGTTACCATATTTTTTACCCATTTATTCCTCCAATAATCATTACAGCAGTGTCGTCCTGCTGAGTATTGTCAGGGAAACAGATTTTCCAGGAAATACTCAACCCTGTAAATCTAAGGCAAATAGTTTACTGAGACTAAATTAATCATTTTTTCCGGTTATCAATTACTCAACAAATACTTCATACTGATCAGCTTTTCATTTTGCTGCACATGTATAAAATAAAGACCGGGAACTTGACTGGATATATCAAATCGGGGTTGATAGTAGTCTGAGCTAAAAATGTTTTGGCCCATGGAGTTGAAAATGTTGATTGACTTTATTTCGTCAGGATTGCCATTAAAACGCAATTCGAATTTTCCTTTCGACGGGTTTGGGAAAACAATCAATTGATCTGACCCATTTTTGTCACATTGATTAATCCCAATGACAGACTCATAATGATAACTTCCGTTGTAGTCAGTTTGCTTTAAACGATAATAAGTTGTTTCGTCGTCCTGGGTTTTGTCTGTTAAGGTATAATTGTTAAGAGTGGATGAATTACCTGCACCATCAACCATTCCGGCTACTGACCAATCTCTCCCGTTGGGACTGCGTTCAATTGTAAAATAATCATTGTTAATTTCTGTTGCTGTGCTCCAACTAAGGACATTATTCTGATTGTCACAATGACCTGTAAATGACAGAAGACTGATAGGAAGTGCTGCACAATCAGGTACACTAGCTATAACCTGGTACACGGTTGCTTCTCCGACAGTTGAAAGCATTCTTCCTTCTAATAGACCGCCTGCCCCCATTGAAATGGCACCATTGCTGGCAATAAGGGTTCCTTTCATATTAGTTAAAGCAGCCATTGCTATTGCACCCTCTGCTATCCAGTATATATTACAGGCAGATGCTCTGTTGAGCAAATTCACAGTGGCAGAAGCTCCAGTGGTAAAGGCCCCTCCGAACTGGAAAATAAAAATTGCGTTTGCATCTCCCTGAGCATCCAGGTTCAATATTCCGCCTATTGATCCCGCCCCACCCTGATAATAGACTCCGGGAGTAAGTGTTTCCCCACCTCCATATGCAGGTGCGTGCCCTGTTTCTGTTGGAGTCCTTGCAAAAATTTCATTGTATGCGGCCTGCACATCAGTGGAGCACTGCGCTGTTACACTATTTGCCTGCTCGATATTTCCATCAACCATGGTAGGTTCTTCAAATCCTGATATAGCGCCCACATTCGTACCAATATCACCAGTTAGCATCGAAGTTCCGGTATTACCCAGCGCCCCTGCGGAGGTAAACAGCACAAAGTTCTCAGCTGTACCCAGATTCGGTAATTGGGCATGACTTGTTAAGGGTAAAAAGGAAGCGATAATTGCCGCCAGCATTAAGAGCAATAATTTGGCTGTCAGTTTCGGAGTTAATAAAATGGTAGGAGTGGAAATTGGATGAATATTCATTTTCTGAATTTTCAAATTCATATCACTTTGTAATATTTGTTGCATTATTAAGGTTTTTAAGGTATATTATTAAAATACAACTCAAAAGTACAGAGTCCACGTGCGTATATTGTTATACAATTATTGATAAGAGTTGTAAGTTTTTCTATGCGATATAATTGAAAGCAAAACTAAAGGAGCCGGAATAATGAAAAAGCATTGTTATATGTTTATTCTCTGTGAAAACAATGGGGGAGATGGTAGTTACAATATAATCATGATTTCAAATTCCGGGGCTCAACTCAGACCTGAAAGTACTCCACACTTGAGCAATTTAAAAATATATACAAAAAGCAACAATACTCCTATACAAAAAACATCCGGCATGAAAACACACCGGATGCCTAACTCAAAACAAGTTGAAATATCCCACTATCTCACTTGCCTTCAACAAAGTTCTCTTACTAGTTTTTAATAAAACGATATGTCTTCATTACATTTTCAGATTCCAGCTCTATAAAATAAAATCCTGGTAATGAAAGCTGATCCAATGCAATCTGTAATTGATTCAATCCTTTGTGGATATCCACATTTGTCATAAAATGAGTGTTACCTAATAAGTCGAAAACACGGATTCTTCCCGTAGTCTCAACGACTGAAGTGTACCCAAGATTGATTTCATCATCAGCCGGATTAGGAAATAACGCTGTCACCTGCAGGTTGCCGGTACCATTTTTCAGCCCGGAAAATGATTGATCAGACGCACAACTAAATGTTTGCTCACATTCTATCAGACAACCATTATCATCAATCACTATAAGCCTGACGGTGACATCTGAAAAGCCAATATTGATAGTTATAGTGGAAGTTCCTTGTCCTCCTGTAATAATGCAGGCCCCACCTTCTACTTCCCAGATGTAAGTATAAGGTCCGGTTATATTTGTAGTGATTCTAATACTGTCGCCATTGCACAGAATTGAATCCGGAAGCTCAATGTTGCAATCAAACTCAGAATTACTTCTCATCGTGATATCCTGAGATACCTCCGACGTATTTCCACATTCGTCTTCTGCAATCCAGGTTCTGATCATAAATACTTCTCCATCCTGCTCAACACGCGCTTCTGAAAAAGTAACAACTACCTCAGAACACAGGTCTGAAACCTCAGGTGCATTTATATCAGGAGCCACTCCGCAAATGATTTCCAGATTAAGAGGTATGTTTGTGAATACAGGAGCTTGAGTATCTGTGAAATTTACAAATATGCTAAATACTGTTTCATTTCCACAGACATCATCTGCAGTCCATCTGTATTCCATCCTGCTAATAAATCCATCTTTTTTACAATCAGCAGATACTACTTCATTCATTTCAAACCGGATTTCATCTCCGGGACAAGCGTTGATCAGGAGGGCTTGTCTCAGATTAAAATTAATTTCATGATCACCACATTCCAGATCAAACTGTGCATTATTTTCAATTATGCCATAAATGGGATGAGCAATCACAAGCTCAGGTGTCAATTGTGACCTGATAAGGATAGTTTGATCCATTTCAGAAACAATTCCACAATCATTTGTCAACCTGATCCTACGACGCATGGTACCCGGTAATCCGCAGTCAGAATGTATGCCTTCAATGGTTACTTCCGGGACTAAGATCTCTCCTGAACAGGGATCTGTAATTAAAGGCAATGCCGGTACCGGCATCCCGGTTACACAAATAACAGCGGCTATCCCTGCAAACATGTCCATTCCCGTATTCGTCATTGTTATTTCCTGCACCACCATGGTTGAATTTCCACATTCATCAGAAGCGATGATATTTCTTAGAATAGTTATGTAATCGGGACATTCTGAAGCGGTACGGGAAACCTCTTCCATTCTGACACTCAGTTCAGAACAATCTGTTACAAATGGAGCAGGAATTGCTTGTCCACAAATCACCGTAATGTGGCTTGGAGCATGAATCACCGGGGCTGTATTATCCACAAGATTAACCATCAAAACGAATACACTGGTTTGAAGACATTCATCAGTTGCAGTCCAGGTCAGCCTGACAGTTTTTAAAAATTCATTTTCATCACAATCTCCTTCATACATCAGTTCTTCTCTGAAATCAACATTCAGAATGTTACTGCAAACCGAACTTACCAGCAGGTCATGTTTATTGATTCCACTTATATTACCAGATACCAAACTACATTCCAATTGGATGGTATCCCCACTTAGCACATTATTCAATGAATCAGACCTCCATTCGAAAACCGGGCCTGCATCAGCACTAGCTACAATTTGCTGATATACTGAAGAATTGTTGCATCCATCTGTCACAATCAGCGTTCTGAGGACATCCACCTGGCCCGGCAAGCAGATGCTGGGTACGTTATTCTCCGTCAGGTCAAAAGTTACTCCGGTACAAGATTCTGCTATAATCCATTTATTTTCAACAAAAGGTCCTGCACAATCAAATTCCTTCCAGTTTTCAATAACAGGTGCAGTTGTATCTGTAAGATGTATCTGAAATTTAAACGTTCCCTCAACACCACAAGAGCTGGTAGCTGTCCACACAAATTCATAAGCCTGTACATAGCCATCTGCGATACAATCGCCAAACCCCAGGAATTCATAACTGAATGAAACACGCAGATCAGAATTAAACTGACATGCATCGAATGCCAGCATACTTCTGAAATCCAGATCATATACCCATGCAGGCAAACCACCTTGAAAACATTCTACTTCCAGGATTTCTCCATTGGCAATATTTCCGGTAATGTCTGTATTCCAGAAAAAGTCCGGTGCCGAATCATTGATCACGCTCACTCTTTGAGTGTCACGGACTGTATTACCGCAATTATCAATACCTGTCCAAATTCTTAAGATAAGATTGGCAGTATTGCAATTTCCTTCAATGAGGATTTCTTCAAATGTTACTTCTGCACATTCGCATTCATCTAAAACAATGATGTGATCACTCCATGCTTGTGCGATAGTTCCGCATGGTAAAGCACTTGTAGTCGCTGGAATAGCATTGCAACTAACTGTGATATCATCCGGAACACCTGTCAGAACAGGTGCTATGGTATCAACTACTTGTATCACAACTGAAAATGAAGATGTATTTCCACAATTATCAGATGCTATCCATTGATAAGTCAATTGCAACAGATATCCATCTGCTTCGCATTCATTACTGACATTTGAGGTCGTATTAAATTCAATAATTGCATCCTGAGAGCAATTATCAGTGACGACTGCCATTCCTTCCAAAAGTGCATCTACATTCCATCCGGCAGTATTGCTTTCGCATTGAATGCTGATGGTTTCTCCATCAGTCAACACTCCTAAAGTTGGATGCAGCACTGTTATGACCGGAGCTACATCATCTATGATCGTAAATATCTGATCACAGCTTGTAGTATTTCCACATGCATCTGAAACTATATAAATCCTGGTAATGATAAGAGGATCAGAAACACAAGCATTACCGCCATTATTACTTTCTGCGAAACTCACATTCACAGCACTGCAATTATCAGTTGCCTGAATAAGACCCGGGTCTGCAACCGACACATCCTCAATGCAATCTAATTGCTGATCAGCCGGGCAATTTTGAATGAGCGGAGAAATATCATCAACAATCGTAATGGTTTGTTCGCAAGAACTTGCGTTTCCGCATATATCTGTGGCTGTAAATGTTCTGGTAATGATCAATGGATTATTTCCACAACCAGTCCCATTATTATTACTTTCCAGCATACTTACAGTTGCGATACCACAAATGCCGGTAGCAGTAACAAAGGATACTGCAGGAAGATTATCCAGGCAGTCTATTTGAATATCGGAGGGGCAATTTTCAATTACCGGAACTGATTCATTAATAACAGTTATAATTTGTAAACATGTACTTGCATTTCCGCAATCATCAGTAGCAGTGTAGGTTCTGCTAATAATTAATGGATCAGAAAGACAAGCTGTTCCGCCATTATTTGTTTCTGCCCAACTGACAACAACTTCGCTGCAATCCATTGAAGCAATTAGTTCTTCTGCGGGCGGGACATCATCAATACATGTTAAAAGCAAATCAGCCGGGCAATTTCCTATTACAGGTGCTTCATCATCTATGATGTTAAGAATTTGTTCACAAGTTGAAATATTTCCACAAGCATCACTCACCATATAAGTTCTTTGAATAATGAGCGGATCTAAGCCACATCCTGAGCCTCCATTACTGATTTCTTCGAAGCTGATCAGCAGATTTTCAGTTTCTGTGCAATTGTCGCTTGCAACAATCAGTTGAATATCACCTGCAATCAGATCAGCCTCACACGCAATATTGACTTCTGCCGGGCAGCTCGTAATTACAGGAGCTTCATTATCAATCATTGTGATTGACTGAACGCAAGTAGCCTCATTTCCGCAGGCATCCTGAACTGTATATATCCTGCTGGTAATAGCAGGGCTTGACCCGCATCCGGTTCCTCCATTGAAAACATCGGTACTGAACACCAGCAGATCTCCTGATGCTGTGCAATTATCAGTGGCAACTAAAAGCTCAATATCGTTTGCCGGTAAATCTGCGTCACATGCTACGGTAATGGCTGAAGGGCAAAATATGATAACTGGAACGACCTCGTCATTCACAATGATAGTTTGAATACAGCTGGCTTCATTGCCACAGGCATCTGTAGCAGTGAATAATCGGTTTATGGTAAAACCGCTTTCACAAGTAATATTACTTATTACATCCGGAGCAAGTGTCACAGTCACAGCAGGATCACAAGCATCAGTGACAACTACACTGGAAATATCGAGAACAGGAACTTCAGCAACACATGTTAACTGGAGATTAGCCGGACAATTTATTATCGGTAATCCGTCATCAAATACGGTAATCGTTTGTACACATGTACCGGCATTTCCACATGCATCTGTAGCAGTATAAACTCTTGATATTGTAAATTGGTCGTTACAGATAATATTAGAGAATGTATCATCCAAAACGGTTACTATCGCCGTCAATCCACAATTATCTGTTGTAAGAATTCCTGCCGGATTTGCAGCAGGAACATCTGATTCACAAGAAACCGTAACATCAGGAAAACAAGTCAATACAGGTGAAATTGCATCCAGCAGAGTAATAATCTGTTCGCAGGTAGCCACATCTCCACATTCATTAACAGCGCGATAAACTCTGGAAATAATGTAATTGCCTTCGCAAACAAAATTAAGAATGACATCCGGATCTACTGTAAAAATGGGCTCGGGGCCACAATGTCCAAGGACTGTAAGATTTGAAAAATCAGGAACCGGCACATTATCATTACAGGTCACAGATAAATTAGGTGGACATATAATGGTAAAACCTTCATCACATAAGGAAACTACATTACTCGCAAGTGATATAGCTCCGGCAGTAGTCAAGGCTCTGCCTGATAAGGCTGCCCCCGAATAAAGACTTATGGCTCCGGCAGCTATTATATTTCCTCTGAAGACAGAAAGTGCACCCAATTCTACGGCTCCATTTATTTGCCAGTATACATTACATATAGATGCTCCATTAATCAGGGTAATTGTGGACAAATCAGCAGAAGCGAAAGCACCATCGATTTGAATGATAAAAATAGCACTATTATCCCCTTCACCATCAATAATCAGATTGCCAATCAGGGTTGAAGCAGCTCCGGTACAGTAAATGCCGGGAGTAAGTATTTGCCCATTGCCCAGCGTGACATCGATGACTGCACCGCAAGTAAGAGAAGCGAGCTGATTATAAGCATTCTCCAAATCCAATGCTACTTGTGCCGTTATACCATTTGCCTGCTCTATACTTCCGTTAACCACTGTTGGCGGTCCAAATCCTGTTATAGCACCCACATGTGTGCCAATATCCCCGTTAAAAACCGATATTCCGGTATTTTCCACTGCCCCTGCAGAGGTAAACAAGACAAAGCGCTCTGCAGTGCCCAGATTCGGCAACTGTGCATTTGTTGTTAATGGGTGGAGGAAGACTAATAGTCCGGCTAGTATTAATATCAGTAATCTGGATATCATCACAGGCGGATATAGGATATTGGGATTGGAAGCGGGGTATTCTATCTTAAGCATCTCAGAATGAGAATTCTGTTTTTGAATGTTGAAATTCAAATCACATGGTAAAATTTGCTGCATTATTCAGGTGGTTAAGGTATATTATAATAATATAGCTCAAAGTTATCAAGGCCAAATATGTATATTGTTACACTATCATAGATCAGACTTGTAAGTATTCTTACACAATAAAATTGAAAGCAAAACAATGTGAGTCGGAAAAAAAGATAAGGAGATTAAATGCGCTTATTTTGAGGAAGATCAGGAAATTGAGGCAATATCTAATAATACGCGATATACATATTTTCGCATGGCTAATGCAAGCAGGAATGAAAACGGCTGCTCCACGATTGTCACCACCCTCACCAATATTGACAAACCTCATCTTCCTTCCTGATCAATATCATCCATCCCAACATAAAATCAGACTACATTCACATTAGAAATAGAACATTATCGGAAGTAAATACCATAGCCTGAAACTATGAGCCGAAAACTAAACCTGGCTTTAAAAAAATTAACCCTTTTTTTACTGCTCATCAACGGATTCACTGCCGTGTATGGTGGGCTCTCACTCATTCTGGACCCATCAGGGGAAAGTATAGGTATGCACACAGCATTATTGAAGGCGGGTCCTTTTAAAGATTTTCTAATCCCCGGCCTGTTACTTTTCAATGTCATTGGACAATTAAGCCTTCTGATTGCAATCCTGCTGGTATTTAACGCCCGGTATTCAAAGATTTTGGTAACAATAGAAGGAAGTATTTTGTTAGTCTGGTTGATCGTCCAGGTGATCATTATTCAAACATTCAGTGTCCTTCAGTTTACCATGGGAATCATTGGAATATTGTTGGTCATACTGGGCTTATTGATGAGGACTCCTGGAATACCGGGGATAAAACAATTGAACTAACACATTCATATTCAATAGCACGATGGAGTTTATAGATTATTATAAAGTGTTGGGATTAAACAAAACGGCCAGTGCCGAAGATATCAAAAAAGCTTATAGAAAACTGGCCCGAACACATCATCCAGATCTCAATCCCGACGATAAAGAGGCGGGTGCAAAATTTCAACGTATTAATGAAGCCAATGAGGTCTTGAGCGATCCCGTTAAACGTAAAAAATATGACAAATACGGTAAGGACTGGGAGCGCGGAGAGGAATATGAGCAGTATCAGAGAACCAAACAACAATATGGCTCAGGAGCTGGCAGGCAAACACAATCAGATACTTTCGGTGAATACGATTTTTCGGACTTTTTTGAATCCATGTTTGGACGTCAATCCGGACGCCGAAGTGAGGTGAAGCTCAAAGGCAGAGATTATAATAGCGGCTTGAAATTGACCCTGGAAGAAGCTTACAGGACACATCAGCAAACCTTCAATCTGGATGGTAAAGCGATCAGAATTACCATTCCGGCAGGGATATCCGACGGACAAACCATCAGACTAAAAGGGCAGGGAGGAAAGGGGCTCAATGGTGGCCCTGCAGGTGATCTGCTGATTACATTTCAAATCATTAACAATACACCATTCAACCGGGAGGGCGATGATTTATATATTAATAAAGAAATTGATCTTTATTCCGCTGTGCTGGGTTCGGATGTAACAATTGATACAATGAATGGCAAAATAAAACTCAAAATTGCAGCCGGAACGCAGAATGGATCCAAAGTTAGATTGAAGGGAAAAGGGTTTCCAGTGTATAAAAAAGACGGACAATTTGGAGACCTGTATATCACATATCAGGTAAAAATTCCCACCAAACTAAACGAACAGCAAAAAAAACTATTCGAAGAGCTGGCCCGGATTTCAAACTGATATCTAAAAATTTAAAGTAAATAAAAACAATAATCAATATGGAATCTCTGCATGAGTATGAATTGGATCTGGAATGGAATCACGATCGTAAAGGCACATTAGTATCCGCTGAACTGCCTATACAAATAGAAGTTGCCACTCCTCCTGACTTTCCAAAAGGAATGCCGGGTATCTGGTCACCTGAACATCTTTTCATAGCCGCAATCAATAGTTGTCTTATGACTACTTTCCTGGCAATCGCTGAAAACTCCAAATTGGAATACACGCATTTCAGTTCTCATGCCAGCGGTAAAGTGGATAAAGTGGATGGCAAATATCAGGTTACTGAAATTACCCTCAAGCCTGTGGTTACCATTCCTGAGGGCGGAAATCAGGAAAAAGCACTGCGCATTATTGAAATGAGTGAGAAGAATTGTTTGATTTCAAATTCCGTGAAGACAACAATCCATTTAGAGCCACATGTAAACTTTTCATAGTTTTCTTTACTTTTGATATAGTGAATCATTAAAGATTTACTATTCTCTTATGTCCACTGAAAGATTGTTCATTAAAAACATGGTATGCAGACGCTGTATCATGGCAGTAGAAAACGTCTTGCATAAAATGGGACTTGAATTTCATTCCATTCAGCTGGGAGAAGTGGCACTCGTTAATTCGCCTGATCAGGAGACAAAATCAAAGCTGGCAAATGAATTGGAAATGCTGGGTTTTGAATTAATTGATGACAAAAAAAGTAAACTTATTGAGCAGATAAAATCCCTCATTGTTGAAATTGTCCACGTGAATAATGAGCCGATCCAATCTAATCTATCAGATTTGATAGTAGAAAAATTGCATCAGGATTATAATTCTCTCAGCAGCCTCTTTTCGGAGGTGGAAGGAATTACAATTGAAAAATACTACATCGCTCAAAAAATCGAAAAAGTCAAGGAATTGCTCGTTTATGATGAATTGACATTGAGTCAAATTGCTGATCAGTTGAATTATTCCAGTGTGGCTTATCTGAGCAATCAATTTAAAAAGGTTACCGGCCTCACTCCTACTCAATTCAAGAATGGAAGAGCAATAAGAAGAAAACATTTAGATCAGATGTAAGCGGAAACTTCAATGTTGCGAATTCCAATGGCGTTTAGGCGTTTAGGCGTTTAGGCGTTTAGGCGTTTAGGCGTTTAGGCGTTTAGGCGTTTAGGCGTTTAGGCGTTTAGGCGTTTAGGCGTTTAGGCGTTTAGGCGTTTAGGCGTTTAGGGCGAACAGCTGATGAGGAGAGAAGTTTAGATGTTGAGGTGTTTAGTTAATGACAGTTCGGCTGTCAATTTCTACATCTGAATTGGAGGAAATTATTGCCACAGAGTGGCAAAATCTTTGTAACCCGGGGTGCAGCCCCGGGTGAGGGAAATAAAAGTACACAGTTTTGGCGCGTCCCCAAAGCTTCAAAGATTTTTTCAGGTCTATTCGCCTTACATTTATTTAAATCTGAAGTCGAGTTTAAAATCATATAACCAAGGGATTTTAGGGTTAATTCCTTCTGACTCCAGGAT